>JANJXG010000118.1 GCA_024709145.1 Bacteroidales bacterium
ATCTGCGGCATGGTTGCAGGCAGGCACCGCGGTTGGCCGAAGAGTTTAGTAAGTCGAGGCTCAGGTAACACTTGCCCGATACTGCCATGCACAGGGCTCCGTGGACAAATATCTCGATTCTGACTGCCTGACCGGAAGGACCTTTTATCTGCTTTTCACGAATGGCTGTCGTGATGGCTTTTACCTGTTCAAGCGAAAGTTCACGTGCTGTTACCATCACATCGGCATATTGGGCGTAATAGCTTACGGCTTCGGTATTGGTGATGTTGCACTGGGTTGACATATGTACCTCCACACCACATTGTCGGGCATATTGAATGACTGCCTGATCGGCTGCAATCACTGCGCTGATTCCGTTTAATTTGACGGCATCCACCAGTGAGCGCATGGCTGCAAGCTCACTGTCATACACAACAGTGTTGATGGTTACATAGCTTTTAATATTATGGTGACGACAAATGGCGGCAATCTCAGCCAGATCACTGAGGCTGAAATTTTGCGATGATTTGCTGCGCATATTCAGGTTACCCACCCCGAAATAAACCGAACCGGCTCCCGCCTGAATGGCGGCAGTGAGGGCTTCATATGAACCCACAGGTGCCATGATTTCAATCTGATTCATGCGGCAAAGGTAGGAAGGATTTCGGAATGGAAGGTTATTTAGGATAAAATTGTCTTGTTTATACCAATGATATTGACTGAATTGAAATGTCTGTTCTATTGCGATCCGGCCCGATTGATGATAGCAACGAATCCTCGAAGGACGATTTTACTTTATTTTATAGATTTGGTATTTGTGTGATGAAATCCCGTAGTCTTTTCGAATTCTTTGCCCGTCAAATTAGGTAGCAGACGTGTAGCTGTTGAACCGGAGGATGTTTTGGATTTCTTTTCTTGTTTTTTTTCTCAAGGGATAATTTTCCGGAGCATAGCCAACTGTAATCATCAGGCCTATGCTGCGGTCATCGGGAATCCGGAGCAGGTTTTTCACTTGCTGTTCGTCAAACCAGCCTAACATGCATGTGCCAAGACCCAGTTCTGCGGCTTGCAGGCAAAATTGTCCGGCAGCAATGCCAATATCAATCAATGGATATTCTTTCTTTTTGAGTCTTCCGCCCATTTCGGTTAATACCTTTGTTTTTTCTATCACGATGGTTACAATTACCGGAGCCTGAGCAACAAATTGGTTAAACGAACCCAAAGGTCCGCGGCAGGCCATTGCGAGATTCCTCAAAAGCTCAGGTTCATCAGCCACCACAAAAGTCCAGGGTTGAGCATTGCTTGCAGATGGTGAAAGGCGCGCTGCCTCGATACACATCATCAGTTTTGAGACCTCAACAGATGTCGCGGAATATTTTCTGACACTTTGCCGTATGGCGGCCAGTTGTGAAAAGGACTGTTGCATTTAATACAGGAATTTCGGTGAACAAATTTAGAAACAAAAAAGACGCAAGGTATCTGCCAGGGCTTGCTTTTCGAAGAAAGCTCTTGCGGTGACAGAAAAACATTACTTTTATGCACAAATTCAATGTTTCGGTTATGAAAAAAATTTTCAAACGTATGCTTCAAATCGTTATAGGTCTGTTCATTACGGTGGTTTTTCTTCTGGGATTATTTTTGTTTTACATCAATTACAAGGATTACATTCCGGAGCCCATCGAAGAGCTACAAATCATTCATAAACGCAACCGTATCGTTACCGAGGAGTCATTCGAGCTTATCAGCTGGAATATTGGCTATGCCGGACTTGGAAAAGAGATGGATTTTTTCTATGACAAAGGCAAGAAAACCCGCACCACACAAGCCATGACCGAGCACTATATGCAGGGTATCACCAAGTTTATCAGCTCTCAGCCCCAGGTTGATTTCTGGCTTTTTCAAGAGGTAGATTTCAAGGCTAAAAGAACCTATGGGCTGGATGAAAGCATTGTGTTGGCCAACACTTTGCCCAACTATAACTATGTTAGTGCCCTCAATTATGTGGTGCCTTTTGTACCGGTTCCACTAACCGAACCCATGGGTCATGTTCGTGCAGGCATGATGAGTTTTTCTTCTTATTCTCCACGTTTGAGCCGCAGATACGCCTACCCTTTGATCGCAGGTTGGCCCGACAGAATGTTTTTACTCGACAGATGTTTTATCGAAATGCGCTTCAACCTGGGGGAAGGTCGTGAACTGGTGGTGCTCAATACGCACAACTCAGCTTTTATTGACAATCAGCGGCTGATGAAACAAGAACTCGACGTAATCCACGCCAAGATGATGAGCGAGTATGAGTTGGGTAATTATGTAATCGCAGGTGGCGACTGGAATATGAATCCAGCAGGATTTTATCCCGTTGATGGTTATGGCGGACACCGCTATAAGCCAGTGGCTGTGAAAATCGAAGATGATTTTCTGCCTGAAGGATGGCAGATTAGTTTCGATAGTAAAGCCCCTACCAACCGCTCACTGCATCAGGCTTACCTCAAGGGTGACAACGAAACCACTACGATCGATTTTTATATCAGTTCGCCGAATATCAGTGTGCTCGGGGTCGAAACCATCGATCTGGACTTTGTTCACAGCGATCATAATCCGGTCAGAATAAAGATTTTACTTCAATAATAATGATTGCCGTTCGTTTGAGATACTTTTTTTTGTGGCTACTTCTGCTGACTTCATGGCATTCTTTCGGACAGGATTTTCAAAGCTGTGTTACGGAGAATGGCCGCGTGAGTTTCGTTTCCGAAGCTCCTCTTGAAGTCATCAAAGCAGCCTCTGCTTCGTTGAAGGGAGCCATTAATATCAAGCAGCAAACGTTTCTTTTTATACTCGAGAATGCTACCTTTAAAGGCTTTAACAGTCCTCTACAGCAGGAGCACTTTCACGAAAACTACATGGAAACCAAGAGGTACCCGCAGACAACCTTCAAAGGTAAAATCATCGAGACCCTCGAATGGAAAAACGGTCAATCCCAGACGGTCAGAGCCAAAGGCATACTCGACCTTCATGGCGTAAAACAGGAACGAATCATTCAGGCCACTCTTGTGTATGAAGCCGACCGTTGCAGACTTATTGCCGGTTTCAATGTTCTGCTCGATGACCATGCCATCAGGATACCAAAAGTCGTTTCGAAGAAGATTGCCCAGGAAATCAGGATTGAAGTGGATGCCGTGATGCTTCCCCACCAGGTAAGCCCTGAAAAAGCAGACCGATGAAAGGAAGCAATGCAACAGCCCGAATAGCGGGTTTTTTCCTGGCTGTTATGCTTCCCGTTTTTTCGGCAACACAGGGTCTGTTTTCGCAGCAACTCTTTAACCGAAACTTTCAGCCCGGCTACCAAATCGATGGTAACAAAATTACGGCGATGACGGAAGACAGCCGAGGCTTTGTTTTTCTGGGTGTCAGGGGCGGAGTTTATGGTTTTGACGGCGTGGCTTACCATCCTTTGCCCTTTCCCGACAGCCTGAAACATTATGATGTGAGCATGCTGGCTGACGCTGGTCAGCAATTGTTTGCAGGTTTGAGCAGCGGAGCACTTTTATGCTGGACAAACACCGGAATGGATCAGTTGCCTGAGTTGCTTATGCAGGCGGGGGCTCCGGTCACTGATATGGTTTTTAATTCCCGGCATACATGGATATCAACCTATGGAAACGGTATCTGGTTTCGAAGTGAGGTGGATGATAAATCCCTGTTTACAAAAGTAGACAAACTACCCGACGAGTCGGTGTACGACCTGCATGCCGATGATGCAGGGAAGCTGTGGGCTGCTACTGATGGCGGCTTACTTCAGATCAGCAGTGTGGATGGGGCCTTCGAAATGGCTGTGTTTGGACCAACAGAAGGTTTGCCCGATTTGCTGGTAACATGTCTTTACCTGGATGAGGAAAATCAGCTCTGGCTTGGATTTCAGGATGGAGGTTTTTGTTCTTTCGATCCGGTGAGTCATCAAGCCCAGCGTATTAAAGCAGCTGAAAACTGGCAAGCCGGCAGGGTAATAAAAATTATCCGGTTGGAAAACTATCTTTGGATGAGCACAGCCGGGCAAGGAATGCTCGCCTATCATCTCTATCACCGGCAGCTGATGGCTTGGCCTGAAAATGAGACCGCTGAACTACCGCAACGAATTTTTCAACTCACCAGAAGCACCCTGAGGGGATTTTGGATGGCAGGACCGGAGAAAATAATCTGGACAACAGGGCGGCAGATTGAACTACACAAACAAATCAACGGGCTGAACAGCGAGGCAACAACAGCCTTGTTTGCAGATAGCCGGAACAGGCTTTGGTGGAGCAATGAAGGCGGACTTTTTGTGTGTGACAATACTGGTATTGAACTGACTAAAGCCCGAAAAATCGCTCTCGGACCAACAGGAAAGGCCACATATGCCTCTTCGATCTGGGAAGATTCAAAAGGCAATATCTGGGTAGGAACACTCGACGAGGGTGTTTTTATGCTTGATGGGAGGGACTTCAGCATTCAACATTTTACGGAAAAAGACGGGCTTGTGAACAACAATGTTCTTTCGGTTTCGGGTAAAGGCAATCAACTTTGGTTTGCTACGCTGGGGGGATTATCAGTTGCTGAAATCAATCCGGCAGGCAAGCTGGTTTTTCTGCAAGGTCAGGCTGCAGGCGCCGGCACCAATTATATCTATGATGTGCTTGCTGATCACCGCAACAACTTATGGATTGCAACCGACGGGCAGGGAATTCGAAAGGTAGAAAAAGGCAGGCACGTTGAGGTGTTGCCCGACAGCCTGAGGCGGGAAGTGGTTTACACCCTTGAAGAAGCCGCTGATGGAGCCATATGGGCCGCCATCCCTGAAAAAGGCCTGGTACGGTTAAAGAACGATAGCCTTTGGTGGCTGCGCGCATCTGATGGTTTGAGCTCAACCACCATTACCTCTATCATTCAAACGGCCAGTCCATACCTGATTGCTGTGGGTTACGACGGTTTTAATCTCATCAACGCATGGACCGGTAAAGTGGTGCGCGGAAGCAAGCATTATGGATTGCCTTCGGCTCAGAGCGGTTTGGGCGTTGTAACAAATGCAGCTGACGGGACAGTTTTCATTGGAACTATTGAGGGCATCCTCCGGCTCGAATCAATTGGAGATCTCGCCAACAGAGAACCTTTGATTCAACTGAGACGCATTACAGCCAATCTTGAGGCAATAGACTATAGTCGGCCAATCAGTCTCTTACCTGATCAGCGGCAGGTGAGTGTTTCATTCGCCGGCTTGTGGTATCCGCAACCCGAACAGATTCGTTTTCGTGTAAGCCTCAGCGGCAGAGATACGACCACCTTTGAAACCCGTGATCAAACGTTACATTTTGGCAAGCTGGATGCCGGAGTCTACAAGTTGGGCATTCAGGAAGCCGATGCTGAAAACAATGGCGAGGCGCTCGAAATTGATTTTACAATCAGGAAACCTTTGTGGCAGCAAACCTGGTTTATCATCTTGTTTCTGATTGCTGGTGCAGGTCTCATCTATTACTGGATAAAGGCACGAGAGGCAAAAATCAATGCCCGGCAACGGCTGTTGCGTGAGAAATCGGAGTTCGAATACCGCAACCTCCGAAGTCAGGTCAATCCACATTTTCTTTTTAACAGCTTTAGCACGCTGATCGCCCTGATCGAAAATCAGGGCAATGATGCCGTGGCTTACGTGGAGAAACTATCCGATTTTTTCCGTCAGATACTCGAACACCGAGACGACACCTTTATCACCATCAGCGAAGAGCTGCAACTACTTCAGACTTACCTCTTCCTGCAACAAAAACGCTATGGAAAAGGTTTTGTGGCCCGGATTGAACTACCTGATGCCGTCCTTCCTACCCTCATACCGCCCATGACGCTGCAAATGCTGGCCGAAAACGCCCTCAAACACAATATTGCTTCAAAGGATAATCCCTTGGAATTGAGAATTTATTTCGAGGAAAACATGGTTGTAGTGTCCAACAAATTGCAGCTTCGCAGCAGCAAGGAAGCCTCCACAGGTCTGGGGTTACGGAACATTCGTGAGCGATACCAGACTTTTGCAGGTCTGCAGCCCACAATTGAACAAACAGACAAAAGCTTCAGGGTTTTATTACCCCCGATAAAAAGCCACTGAATCAGAAAAGAATCGCAGAATCAGACAAACAGTTTGTCGGTTTTGATGCGCAGATATTTTCTCATGGCAAAATAAGTACTCATGCCGGTGAGCAACATGCCGGTAATTAAAATGAAGGCATATAACAAGCCAATCGATTTAATATCTTGTAATTGAGAGAGTTCTGGAATGCCTTTCACAGCCAGATAAAGCATGCCCGAAAGCAGCACCAGCGAAATCAACCCACCAATGAGTCCTTGAATCAAGCCGGTGACAACAAAAGGTTTGCGAATAAAACCTTCGGTAGCACCAACAAGTTGCATGCTGCGAATCAAAAAGCGTCGGGCATAGATTGATAGCCTGATCGTATTGTTGATTAAGGCCACCGAAATAAAAAGTAACAGTAAAACAAAGGTAAGAAGCACCAAACCAATACGACGAATGTTTTGGTTGATGAGGTCAACGAGTGACTTTTGGTAATAGACTTCTTTAACATCCTGATTTTGCATCAGTTTTTGTTCGATCAGTGCCAGACTGTCGGAGTTGGCCCATTCGGCTCTGAATTTCACTTCGATGGATGGCAACAGCGGGTTTTCATCATCGCCCAGCCACTGCAGAAAATCTTCACCCAAATCCTGCGCCAGCCTTTTCGTAGCTTCTTCACGGGTGATGTAATAGGTTGATTTGACATGAGGGTTGGCATCGAGCATTTTTTGCAACTGTATGATGCTGGCTTCCCGAACACCACCCTTCATGATGATCTCAAATCCAATATTTTCTTTGATCAAATCGCTTAATTTACTGGCATTCAATACAATGATACCAAACATACCCAAGGTGAAAAGCACCAGGGAAATGCTTACTACCGAAGTCAGGTAGGAGCCGGTGAGCCTTCTTTGATGGAATTTATCTTCTTCAACATCCATATTCTCAGTTTCAGTCAGCTAAAATACATCATTTGAATCAATCAGACATTAATCACCGGATTGGAAAACAAGGTTGTTTTTTGTGACGGTATGCAAATCATCGGGTTTTATGCAGCTTCTGAACCGACAGACATTTTTAAGCTTATGGCTTTCAAAAAAACTAATTTTTGGTTATTTGTTAACAGTCACAGCTTTAGTGTCTTAACAATTTTTAAACTTGCTGTAGATTGTTTATCCTGCAGTTCGCCTTACTTTCGCTGCTCAAACCTGCACCTTGCGAAAAATCATTTTCATATTCTGTCTGCTGTCAGCAGCCCTCACGGTAAAAGCCCAGGAAAGCCCAATCTGGGTTGAAGGTCAGGTGTTGTCGGCCGACAGCTTGCTGCCACTGAAAAATGTGCATGTGATCAGTCGGCTCACCCGCAGCGGCACCATCAGCAATCCCGATGGCAAGTTCACCCTCAGGGCTTACCCTTTTGACACAGTTTATTTCAGTGCGGTGGGTTTTGGCTACACCATCAGGAAATACAGGGAATGGGATCATGAAGCCGGAACGCCTTGGAAAGTTTATCTCCATAAAGATACAGTGATGATGGAAGAAGTAGTTGTGCGATCTTTTTATGACTGGCCAACATTTAAGCATATTTTTGTGAATATGACACCCATCAAGGCAGTTGATCTATCGAGTGTTACAGATGAGCTCAAGGACATTTTACTTTATGTGCGGCCAGCCCCCATGACTTTTAAGGGTCCGATCCAAACACTTTACGACCTCTTCAACGATATGGCGAGGCTGCAACGGAGACTCGAACGCAATCGCCGTGCCTACAACGAACAACTCATTCGGGAAGGAAGAATGCAGGAGCTGATACCTGAAGAGCCTGACCACCTGGAAGAGAAAAAACCCTGAGAAAGCCTCAGGCCTCATTTTCAATATCCTGCGCTTCGAGCGCGATCGTTTTTTGCAAGACCACCGTGTTGGGGATGGTTACCAACCCATTGGTTTCGGTGCGGATATACATAAAAAACAATGAAATGTTTTCAACTACTCCTTCAATGGGATAATCTTTATCCAAAATTTTGATTCTTCCGCCAATGTGCACCGGATGGTTGAAGAACAGGATCATACTCGAAGTGAGGTTAGACAGGATTGACCATTGGGCAAAAAACCCCACGCCCAGTATGGTTAGAGCCGATGTGATATAGAGTGTTACCTGTTTCGAATCAACACCCCAGATTGCTGTGAAAAGGATAAAGGCAACAAGGATGATGAGAAGGTTGATGATTTTGCTCATGATGCGCTTTCTTTCGAGGGCAAAATGGAATTTTACCATGATGTTGTTAACGAGCAATCGGAGGATAAATTTGATGATAACCATCGTCAGCAGCACAGCTACTGATTGAAGAAGTTGAATTTGATAGTGTTCCATTCAGCGGACAGATTTCGTTCTGAACTGCAAAGATCAGCAATTTTAGCTTGCAGGGTTGAGAGAAAGCCCTCAAACATCATTTCACTGCCGGGAGGAGGAATAAATTGAAAATGGAAAGTAAGAATCAGCAATATCTGTATTACCGGAAAGGATGTTATACAGCAGTAGCTGATTACAGCAGGATCTTCCTGGAAAAGTCGTCTTTCAAATTGAAAATGAGAACTGATTTATTGGAAACTTCGCAACAGTAGTCGGGAGTTTTACCCAGAAAAAAAGCCGGCAAAGCGTTTGCTTGTACCGGCTTTTGTGTTCAGATTTATAACTAAAACCTTAGTTATAATAGGTAAAAAAAATTAGCTGAGAGCAAAGCGGATTGGCAAGTTGAAACTTACACGCACCTTTTCACCCCTTTGTTCACCAGGTTTCCAGTTGGGCATCATGCGCACCACGCGTAAAGCCTCCTCATCACAACCACTTCCGATGCCTCTGGCGATTTTAACCTGACCAACTTTACCATCTTTTTCGATGATGAAATTCACAAAAACCTGTCCCTGCACGTTCTTGTTTTTTGCTTCTTCGGGATAACGGATGTTTTCGGAAAGGAACTTGATCATGGCTTCGGTGCCGCCCGGATATTCAGGCATGGTTTCCACAACCATAAATACCTCGTCCTCTTCGACAGTCTCTGTCTTTTGAGCCACAGCTGATTCGGGAACATCTTTTTCAGAAACTGCAGCAACTGCAGTTTCCTTTTCCTTTGGGCTCGTTTCGCACGACAGTACGAAAACAAGAATCAGCATTACAGGTATCAATCCAATCATTTTAAACCAGTTACGGGCCGGTTTCTGCCACTTTTGACGATTCATCATGAGCATTCTTTTTTTGATGAGTGAAACATTAAATGGATTTGTCAATGGGATCAGTGTGCCGCCTAGCTGGAGCTCGAGCAAACTTGTTTGATATTCGGTTCTGGCAAATTGCGTCAGAGCCAGGCTGTCAGCCTCAAATTCATGCATGGCTTTCAGTTCGTGACGAAGATAATAATAGGCGGGATGAAACCAAAAAATCACCCGCAAAAGTTCAAAAAACAAGACATCAGCCGAATGATACCGCCTGAAATGAGCCATTTCGTGAGCAAGCACCTTGTCGAAATTGCTGTTAAACATCAAAGGTGCCGGAAAGAAAAACCAATGAAAGAATGAAAACGGCCTGTTCTTCTCTGGAAGCGGAACAAAAGTCAGGCCTCCCCTGGAGGGATTTTGGTAGCGAAAGGCGATCACAAACAACCTGATGCTTTGCAAAATCAGCAGCAACAACATGGCTGCGCTGACTGCCGGCGCTATCCATAACAAACTGCCGGCTGCGGCAAGCGACGACGAAAAAAGGTTCGAGGTATGGGTGTAGTTTGTCTGTGCTCTGATGATGATTTCGGGAAGGGTCATGACAGCTGATTCCTGAACCTCATGTTCCACTTCAATAGCGATGCCACTGATCAACGACAAAAACAGGGTAATAACCATACTCATCAAAAGATAAAAACGATTGAAGGTTGGATGCACCTTACGGCTGAACATAACCTTGTAAGCAAGGGCAAAAACCATCAGATAGACAGATGACCTTAGAATAAAACCTGCCATTGTTTCCATCGGAAAGGGTTTTTCAGCTTTGACTTTTTTTCTGAATTTCTGAATCAATCAATTGTCGTATCTCTTCCAATTCATTCAGACTTAACGCTTTATCGTGCGAGAAGAATGAAACAAGCTGTGGGAATGAATTGCTGAAATAATTTGTCATTACTCCCTTCATCAAATGACGCGAATAGGTTTTTTTGTCGATCAGGGGATAATAGCGGTGTGTTTTTCCAAAAGCATCATGGCCTGCAAAGCCTTTCTTTTCCAGAATCCGAACAATAGTCGAAACAGTATTGTAGGCCGGCCTGGGCTCGGGCAAGCGCTCGATCAGGTCGTGTACAAACGCTTGCTTCAACTCCCACAACAACTGCATTATTTGCTCTTCGGCCTTTGTTAATTCTTTCATAAACTGAAGTCGTAGTTTTATAACTAAAAATATAGTTAATAAGTTGCAATGATACAACGATCGCAAAGATTTGTCAAGTTTTTTTTCAAAACACTGTTAAATTGCATTCGCTGCTTGAAAGCCAAAAGATTATCTTTGTCCGATGAACTGGATTATACTCATTACTGCCGGCTTGTTTGAAGTGGCTTTTGCTTCTTGTCTGGCAAAAGCCAGAAGCACCACAGCGCCTCAATCCTATTGGTGGCTGGCTGGTTTTTTGGTCAGCCTGACGCTCAGCATGCTGCTGCTTTACAAAGCGACGCAAAGCTTGCCGATGGGAACAGCCTATGCAGTGTGGACTGGCATAGGTGCTGTCGGAACGGTGTTGATGGGGATTGTTTTCTTTCAGGAGCCCACAGGTTTTTGGCGCCTTTTTTTTATTTTCACACTCATAGCATCCATCATTGGCTTAAAAGTGGCATCGGCCTGAAACGAGCCGGGTTGGCATAAATTTTGTTTTGTTTCTATAAAACCCTGAAAGATGAAAAAAATGATCATAGCTGTGTTTGCTGTGAGTTTGGCTCTGGCATGCACACCTTCGCGTAAGCTTCAAAAAACCGGAGCTGATGTTTCAGGAATTGATGTAAGTGATAGCGTTGAGCATCAAATCATCATCATCGATCCCGAATTTGAGCGCTGGTATTTGTCGCGCTACAACCAGGCACTCGACCGAAGCAATGAACTGTATGCCTCGATGAACCGCATTGGCGCAATGAACTGGAATCAATACTTCAACACCGGCCGCTATACCAGGGTAATCACCAATTACTTGCAATACCAGTCTGGTACTGACTACGGTCTCGAAGTCAATCGCCGGCTTTACTGGTATTTCAAATACATCGAAGAACGTTTCAGGATTCCTTTGCTTCGTTAGTTTTCGTCCAAATATTGTGTCGATTCACTGCCATTCCTTCACTTCTTTTGCGCTTAAGCCAAATGGTTGCCACGATGGTAAATGCAATGGTTGCAGCCCTGAAAACATTCGACGGTAAGGGTCCAAGTGCATTTTCTCCTGCCTCAAAAAGCATCCAGTAAAGATTCATAAGCAGGTGCAGCCAGATTGGAACCCAGAGGTTGTATTTCCATTCGGAATAAACCCAGGCAAAAAAACCTGCTCCCAAAAAAGTAGTCATGAAAATTCCGATCAGCTGCGTTGTGTCGTTGCTTTGATAGAGGTGCAGACTCCCAAAAACCACCGCTCCTGACAGGATAGAAGGGATGAAACCCAATCTGGTATATCGGAACAACAGCCCAAAAAAGAATGCACGGAAATACAACTCTTCAAAAAAGCCAGCAAAAACAGCACCTTTGGCAATATCCCAAAGACTTGTGTCCGACTGAAATGACAAGGTCGATGCATAACCCACAAGCATCGGCATGCTGAAAACGAAGGCTGCCACAAAAGCCCTGAAAAAATTTGATGACAGTCCCAACGCTTCGATAAAATTACGGCGATGCAACCAATAGGCTGCCACAAAGATCGGACTGCCGCAAAGCAGGTAAGCCAGCAGGAAAGAAGATATTTTTTCGTTCCAGGTTGCGTACAAGGTTTTAAAAAGCCAGGCAAACCCAAGTTGATTCAAGATGTAATAAGCAACAAAGGCACTTATTACAATTACAACCGTTTTGAGATCTTTCATAGAGGCAAGTGTTTGTTATTTTTTTTCGACGGCACACAAAAATAAGGGTCTTAGCTTAAACAGCAGTTTTTTTGCGATATTTCGGCTTATTTCCAATTCATTTCTCAGTAAATTTACCGGCATTTAATTGATTTTTATGAAAACCCTGATGTTTATTCTTATTTCGTTGAGCCTCCTTTCAAAGATTTCTTCCGGTCAATCCGAATTGGTAAAAGAAGAAAAGCAGCAGCAAATTTTTCATTTTAGCGCTGCCATTTCAATGGAGGCAAATTTTTACGATAAAAACGAAAAGCTGATTCAGACAACACCTTTTGAAACGTTTATCAGCCATGATTTTCAGCAAAGTTGTATTCGGCAGCTTAGGGGCAAAACAATTTATGAAACCATTTTTGATCAAGCTGCCAACAAGTGTTATATCCTCATCAGGGAAGGCGAAAATTCGATGGGTAGTGTTGCCGAAATGAAAGACAGATCAGCAAAAAAGCCCAAAACCCTTCCCCTGGAGGCAACCGGGGGAAGAAAGCAAGTGGCAGGTTTCGAGTGCAGTCAGTTTCGTTTCGAAACGGATGAGTTCAGCGGAGAATTGTGGATAACCCAAGAACTTGACTGGCCCAATGAGGCAGGTGTTTTTAAAGTTTCGAAAATGGGTAAGTACTATCAACAAATTAATCCCCAGGGGTTTATTCTCGAAATAACGACCATCACTCCAAAGGGAAAGAAAACACGCATCACAACCAACGAGGTGAAGCCTGCTGCCGGCAATACCATCAAACTACCTGAAGAACTTGGTAAAGCGATCAACAAAGTAGATTACGACGAATATTGAAAACTAAAGCACGTTCAGACGGTTGGCATCGAGCTTGATAAAGGTAAAAAGCATGATTGTGAATGCCCAAAGACTTGATCCTCCATAACTTATAAATGGCAGCGGGATGCCGATCACAGGAGCCAGGCCAATGGTCATGCCGATGTTGATTGCGAAATGAAAGAACAAAACGGCTACTACCGAATAGCCATATACCCGCGAGAATGTTGACCGCTGTCGTTCGGCCATGCGGATGAGCCGCAGAAAAAGCATCACATACAGACCGATCAGTACAGTAGTTCCAATGAAGCCCCATTCTTCGCCCACCGTACAAAAGATGAAATCGGTACTTTGTTCCGGCACAAAATTGTATTTGGTTTGGGTTCCCTGAAGGAATCCTTTTCCGGCAAATCCTCCTGAACCAATGGCAATTTTTGATTGGTGTACGTTGTAGCCTGCACCCCGAAGGTCTTCATCCAGACCAAGCAAAACATTGATTCTGGTTCGTTGATGCACCTCAAGAATGTTGTTAAACACATAGCCCACGCTCACAATAAAAACAGAAGCTACAGCCAGCACTGCAACGAGCCTTGCCATGTTTTGAAGGGATTTTTTTGTAAAAAATAGTGATACTGACAGCAGAATTGCCAGGCCTGCGATGACCCAAAAAGCTCCAAAATAGAGTGTGAGAATAAACAATACCACGGCAATAAGTCCAAGTATTAATGGAATGGCTGACAATCCTTCACGGTATAATACGATGATGAAAGCGCTGAAAACGAGTGCCGATCCTGTGTCGTGCTGGAGCAAAATGAGTAAAGCCGGGAGCAGGATAATTGTCAGGCTGATCACTTTTGTTCTCATTTGGCTGATGTGTGTATCCAGTCGGTTGAGAAAAGCTGCCAAAGCTAAACCCGTGCTGAATTTTGCAAATTCAGCCGGTTGAAGAGCAAAGCCTCCAATCTGAAACCACGATTTACTCCCTGCAATGGTGGAGCCAAAAAGAAGCACCCCAATAAGTAAAACAATGGTAGCCAGGTATATAGCAAAAGCAAAACCATTGAAAAAGCGTGTATCGGTGAGTAAGACAAACAAACCAAGCACAAGTGCCAGGCCAATCCAAAGCAGCTGTTTTCCATAGCGTTGTGAGATGTCAAAGATGCTTCGGTGATCTTCGTCGTACACGGCAGCGTAGATACTAAGCCAGCCAATGAGGGTGAGTGCCAGATAAAGCAGCACGACCGGCAGTTCGATCTGTGAAAAAATACTTTTATTCTCTCTCATGTTCCACAGGGTCGGGATAGTTTTCAAGCAGGAATTTTTCCAGCTCAGGTCGTTTTATTTCTCCGGTCAGGTAGAGTTCCATCATCAAACTGGCGATGGGTGCAGCCCAGGTTGAACCGAAACCGGCGTTTTCAACCACCACGGCAATCGCAATGGTAGGTTTGTCTACCGGGGCAAAAGCCATAAAAAGCGAGTGATCTTTACCGTGTGGGTTTTCAGCTGTGCCGGTTTTGCCCGCAGCCTGAAATTCTTTCACCTTGAAACGTCTTGCCGTTCCGCCGCCACCTTCAAACACGTCGAGCATGGCATCTTTTACCAGCCTGTAATAGCGACGGTCGATGCCCGTTTCCATGCGTTGCGTGAAATGAGCCGGCAGGCTGTCGTTTTCTTCGCCGATCTTTCTGGCCAGATGGGGAGGATAATAAAAACCCTCATTGCCAATCACTGCAGCCAGGTTGGCCAGCTGAAGCGGTGTCACGAGTATTTCACCTTGTCCGATGCTCAACGATCTGACGGTCATTGCATTCCAACTTCCCCTGTATACTTTGTCGTAATATTCACGGGAGGGAATGTTTCCAGCTACCTCAAAGGGGATATCAGTCTTAAAGCGGTGACCAAGGCCGAAATCAAGCATTTTCTGATGCCAGAATTCCAGTGCGTTTTTTTGTCCGCGCAGGGAGGAGTTGTTCAAGATATTCCGAAAGGTGTTCCAAAAGAATGGATTACAGGAATTTTCGATGGCAGCCTGAACCGAAAGGGGCGTCACATGGCTGTGGGTACATTTGATGGGAGAGCTTCCTTTTCCCTGGCAACTGAAGCGTGTCCCTTCGTCAATGGAACCGGTTTGCAAGGCAACGAGTGCGTTGATCATCTTAAAAGTTGATCCGGGAGGATAGGTCCCGCCGATTGCCCTGTTGATCAAAGGTTTTTGCGGGTCGTTGAGCAGATCGTTGAAGTTTTTGCCTCGTGCCCTTCCAACCAAAAGATTGGGATCGTAGGTAGGACTGCTGATCAGCGCCAGTATCTCGCCGGTAGCAGGGTCGATGGCCACCACACTGCCCGTTTTGTTGATCATGAGTTTCTCGCCATATTCCTGCAAACGGGCATCCATCCCGAGATAAACGTTTTTTCCGGTCACAGGCAGGGTATCATAAATACCATCGTGATAACTCCCTTTTTCACGGTTGTGCACATCAACCATCATGATTTTCATGCCTTTGTGACCGCGAAGGGTTTTTTCATAAAATTTCTCCAGCCCCGATTTGCCAATGTAATCGCCCATTTTGTAGACTGCGTCACGTTCCATTTCACTGTTGTTAACCTCCCCTACATCGCCCAAAACATGTGCGGCTATCGGGCGTGGATACTTACGCAGGGTTCGGGCCTGGAAGAAGAAGCCGGGATAATTGTATAGCTTTTCGATGATGAAGCCGTAATCCTCTTTCGAAATCTGTTCGAGAAACACCGAAGGTCGATAGCGGGAATAAGTGCGGGCTGCTTCAAAGCGGCTTCTGAACGATTCCAGATCAATCTTCAGCAGCCGGCAAAATGCCAGTGTGTCGCCTATGACAGCCTGCCTCGGAATGACCAGCAAGTCATAGGCTGCTTCGTTGTAAACCATCAGCTCCCCATTTCTGTCAAAAATGGTACCACGCGCCGGATATTGGGTGACAAAACGAAGTACGTTATTTTGAGAAGAAAGCTTATAAGACTGATTGACAACCTGAAGGAAAAACAATCGTACAACAAAAACACCCCCCAGAATCAGGATGATGAGGGTGATAATCTGACGACGTTCGTTGAATTTTTTTCCCTCCATGGGCCTATTTCGGGTTTTCGGCTGCAAAGGTAAAGCTATCTTGCTTTGCTGCGGAGTTCAAAAAACATATTTCACAAGAAACTGTTTTCACCTTTCAAACAAAGCAGTATTTTTACCTTTCGGGAAAGAGTTTGCCCTTGATGCATCCCTTGACCCGGGAAATTTATAATTTACCCTAAAAACCGAATCTTATGCGAATGGTTAAAATTATAACCGGTATAATCTTAAGCCTGATTTGGGTTGCCGTTGCTGCGCAGGAGTTTACATACCAACTGCCCCCACAATCCATCATTGAATTGGTTGATGCACCGGCCACACCGAACATTTCCATTGGAATTAAGGCTGGAAAGATCTTGCTGATACACGGCAGCGAACTTCCTGATATTGAAGATTTAGCTGCCCCAGAGCTCCGGCTTGCCGGCATCAGAATCGACCCCGTTACCTATAGTCCTTCAAGAGCTGCCTATTCACGCAGCCTCAGCCTCAGCAGTCTCGACGGAAGCCATGAAGTTACTGTGACCGGCCTCCCTGCCAAAGCCAGAATCCGAAATATCAGCTGGTCGCCCGACGAACAGTTTATTGCCTTTACGCACACCACGGCCGATGCAGTTGAGCTTTGGGTGGCTGATGTGCAGAATGCTCAGGCAAGACAACTTTCCTCATTAAAAATGAACGAAGTACTTGGTCAGGCTTTTGTTTGGATGCCCGACAGCCACACCTTGCTTGTTAAAGCCAGGCTGGCAACATCCGAAACACCACCACCTGTTACTACCTTACCAACAGGACCGGTAGTGCAGGAAAATACCGGCCGCAAGGCTGCAGTGAGAACTTTTCAGGATTTGCTCAAAAACCCTGCTGATGAAGCCCTTTTCGATCACTATGCAACCAGCGAAATCTACTTCGTAAAACTGAATGGGTCAACCGGATTAATTGGCAAAAAAGCAGTATATGGCGGATTGAATCCATCGCCCGATGGTAAGTTCATCCTGTCAACACGATATGTGAAACCCTATTCCTACATCGTTCCATACTATCGTTTTGCCCTACAGTATGACATAATAAATACAGAAGGTGACCTGATTCATCACCTGGCAAGCATTCCTGTTGCCGACAACCTTCCTCAGGGTTTCGATGCAGTGCGCAAAGGCATTCGTAGCCCGCAATGGCGAGCTGACGAAGCAGCAACACTTTTTTGGGTTGAAGCGCTCGACGAAGGAGATCCGGCAGCCAAAGCCAGTTTTCGTGAACAAATGTATTTTTTAAAGGCTCCTTTTGATGGAATGCCTGTCGCCTCGGCTAAGCTGCAATTTCGTTTTGGCGGCCTGCAATGGGGCAACTCCGGCTTTGCACTGGTAACTGAATACTGGCGAAAAGACCGTAAAACCCGTACCTCCAGCTTCAACCCGACAATCGAAAACAGCCAGTTAAAGACGGTCTTTGAGCGCTCCTCAGAAGATCAGTACAATGATCCGGGCAGATTTCAAACCCAGAATAATGAAGCCGGATTCAACGTTTTACTTTTTGATCATAAAGGAAAATCGCTTTTGCTTTTCGGGCAGGGAGCCTCTCCCGAAGGCAACAGACCCTTTGTTGATTCGTACGATATAAATACAGGTTTAACCAAACGTCTTTGGCGCAGTGAAGCACCTTTTTACGAGAGTCCTGTGAAAATAATCAACCTCCGCGAAGGGATGATCATTACACGCAGAGAATCGAATGTGATGCAACCCAATTATTTTATCCGTGATCTAAGGAAAACTAAACTCAGACAGATTACCTTTTTTCCTGATCCAATGCCTGCCCTAAGGGCTTTGTCGAAGGAAATCATTCACTATAAACGCAATGACAGCCTTCCTCTTTCAGGAACACTCTACCTGCCAGCCGGTTTTCGGCCGGGTATTGATGAACCGTTGCCAACTTTGCTTTGGGCCTATCCGAATGAGTTTAAAAGTGCTGATGCCGCCGGCCAACTTTCAGCTTCTCCCTATACCTTTACCCGCATAGGGGCAACATCGCCCGTTATGCTGGCCACTCTGGGTTACGCTGTACTTAACGATGCCAGTTTCCCAATCGTTGGCGAAGGTGACGAAGAGCCCAACGACACCTTTATCCCTCAGCTGGTTGCCAATGCCAGCGCCGCCATAAATAAACTGGTTGAGATGGGAGTTACTGATCCGGCCCGTGTGGCTGTCGCCGGTCATTCCTATGGTGCATTTATGACGGCCAACCTGCTTACTCACACTAAGCTGTTTGCCGCAGGAATTGCACGCAGCGGTGCTTACAACCGCAGTTTGACACCCTTTGGGTTTCAGGGTGAGGAACGCAACTATTGGGAGGCCACTGCTTTGTATCAGGAGATGTCACCTTTTGTCCATGCACATAAAATGAAAAGTCCGCTACTGCTCATTCATGGTGCTGCTGATGACAATTCAGGTACTTTTACGCTTCAAACCGAACGATATTTCGATGCCCTGCGCGGATTAGGCGCAACAGCCCGTATGGTGTTGCTGCCACACGAAAGTCACGGATACCGGGCCAGAGAATCGGTATTGCACATGCACTGGGAATGGATCAGTTGGCTCGAAAAGTACTTAGGTAACAAACAAAACACAAAGGAATAGTGCTGTAACCTGAGTATTTTAAATCCAAACGATTGACACTTGATACGTTTTTGAAGTAATTTTGTCATCCACTTTACATCAATGATATAATCCTGAAAACCTATGAAAACGAGAACTATTTTCGGTTGGACAGCCTTAGTTTCACTGCTATTTGTTGCTTTGTTGTTTTCCTGCAGCCGTGTGCCCATCACCGGACGCAAGCAGATCAATCTGTTGCCCAGCTCACAAATGCTCAGCATGAGTTTTCAGCAGTACGATGAATTTGTAAAAACAAATAAACTTTCGACCAATACAACACAAACTGCCTTGGTCAAGAAGGTCGGTTCACGCATTCAGCGCGCTGTTGAAGATTATTTTGCCAGTAAAGGCCTTGCCCATGAACTTAAAGGTTACAATTGGGAGTTTAACCTTGTTGAAAGTGAGGAAGCCAATGCCTGGTGTATGCCAGGAGGAAAGGTGGTTTTTTATACCGGAATTTTACCCATCACCAAAGACGAAACCGGCATGGCGGTGGTCATGGGACACGAGGTGGCTCATGCCATTGCTGAACATGGCAACGAACGCATGAGTCAGGGAATGCTTACACAACTCGGCGGGATGGCACTCAGCGTGGCATTGCAGGAAAAACCCGAGCAAACACAGGCATTGTGGATGACAGCTTTTGGTGTTGGGAGTCAGGTGGGAGTGATGCTGCCCTTCAGCCGTTTGCACGAGAGCGAAGCAGACAGACTGGGTCTCATCTTTATGGCAATGGCCGGCTACAACCCACAGGAAGCTGTGGCTTTCTGGCAACGGATGGCCTCGATGAAGGGAGGTCAGGCACCTCCTGAATTTTTAAGTACCCATCCTTCTGATGCTACCCGCATCGACCAAATTAAGAAATGGCTTCCCGAAGCCATGACATATTTTAACAGATAAGGTATTGGATTTGAAAGCTCAACGGTAAATTAACTGAGACTGTTGCCTGTCTGATTTGTTATTCAGCTTTCTTGAAGAAACTTCCTACCCCTTTTCCTAAACGGTTGAGGGTTTCTACCCCGCGAAGCAAGGGTTCGGCATCGATGTCTTTATAGCGATCGTTAACATATTCAACGTGATGCTGTTGCGGGAAGATAATGATCCGGCTGAGGTTGTTAAATTGTTTTTCCATTTTATCAGGCAAATGATCAAGGGCACTCAGGTACGAAACAGAGCCCTTACGTGCTGAAACAAGCACAAGCATATCGCCGTTTCTTACGTCGCCCGAAAGCAGAAGGATACTGTCCCACGAAGTGAATTCGATGAAAGATATTTTCCTGCCTGACAATTTCAACAACTTGTTTTCTTCCATTTTTCTCCGTGTTTCCAAATTGGTATAGAAAAGCAGGCTGCTTCCTATCTCAGAGGCAAGTTGCAAAACCTTTTGCATCCAGATCGTAAACCCCTGCTCAAGCTCTGCCAGTGGTGGCACGGCAATCACCAGTCGCTGGTGGTTGACAAGGGGTTTTGAAAAATGACAGATAAATACCGTTTTATCAATCTGATTGACGATGCTGTCGATTTTATTACCGGCAATTTTCTCAATCAAACCCTCGGTTTGTGGCCAACCCAGCAGGATGATGCTTGCCATTAATTCTTTCACCGTTCTCACAATACCAGCAGAAGCATTGTGGTCGATGGTGACTGAAATTTCAACTTTCGATTCTGCCGCCGAAAGATGTCTGGCAAAACCCTGAAGCCTTTCTCTGGCTTTTCGCAAATTGCTTTCTGCTTCTGTATCGTTGGGAACCACCGAAAAAATGGTCACGGGTTGCGACTGCTTTTTGTCTTTGATATAAATACCAAAATCGAGCAAGTTTTCCATATTGCTGAAATTGGCAATAGGCAGCAATATTTTTTCGCTGAAAGGGCTTGCTACTGTATTTTTATCGGGTTCATGGTCACTTTCAAGCAGGATCTTTTTTGAAGCTCTTTCGGTTACTACCGATGCCACAATGCAGCTGATAAGAATGAGGATAATTGTACCGTTCAGGATGTTTTCATCGATCAGTCCACTCTGGAAACCAACCAGAATCACTGCGATGGTGGCTGCAGCATGAGAACTGCTCAGGCCAAAAATGAGTTGCTGCTGCGATTTGCTGTAACCAAAGCTCAGACCGGTAGCACGCGCTGCAAGCCATTTCCCGAGTAGGGCCACACTTGTTAATATTCCTGCAATAATCAAGGCCTGAGGACCTTGCAAAATAACCCGGACATCCACCAGCATGCCCACACTGATCAGGAAGAAGGGAATGAAAAGCGATGATCCAATAAATTCTACCCGATTCATCAACACCGATGAATGCGGAATGAAGCGGTTAAGTACAAGTCCCGATACAAATGCCCCGATAATAGGCTCAACACCTGCAATCTCAGCCAAAAATGCCGCCAGAAACACCACTGCAAGCACATATATATAATGGCTGTATTTCTCGGTTTCCATTTTCCTGAAAAACCAGGTGGTGATGCGTGGCACAAACCAAAAAAGAATAACGGAAAAAATGACCATGGATATCAGCATCTGAATCCAGAAACCTGGTTCGATGCTTCCTTTTTCGGCACTCATGATAAAGGCCAGCAGCAACAATACGGCTGTATCCGTAATAATGGTTCCGCCAACTGTGATGGCAACTGCCTGGTTTTTTGCCACACCCATCCTGCTTACGATTGGATAAGCTACCAGGGTGTGAGTACTGAACATACTGGAGATTAATAAGCTGGCATAAAAACTATAATCCAACAGATAAAAACAAACAGGGAAACCAATAGCCAAAGGCAGGATGAAAGTGAAAAAGCCGAATACATAACTTTTGTTTCGGTTGGCTCTGAATTCACCCAGGTCGAGCTCAAGTCCGGCAATAAACATAATATAAAGCAAGCCGATCGTTGAGAAAAGATCAACGGCAGAGTTGTGTTCGAGGAGGTTTAACCCGTAGGGACCAACCAAAACACCTGAAAGAATCAAACCGATGATTCCGGGCACTTTCAGCATGCGCAAAATGATGGGAGAAAGCAGGATGATGAGCAGAATCACTCCGAAAACCAATACAGGATTTTGCAAAGGCAGACTAAACTCATGCAACAGGGTCTCGATCATAGAAAGATAGCTTTCAATGGCAAAAATAGGCAACCGGGGCTTAACAAAAGGTATAGCCGGAAGATAATTCTTTGGTATGCATAAAAATCAAAGAAAAAAATTACCTAAAACATTGATTAATGTTAAAATACCTATGCTTCATGGACTGTTGCAGGCTGACAGGCATAAAAAAAAAGACAGTTTTTCAACTGTCTTTTTTCGGCGTACCCGGAGCCGGGATCGAACCGGCACGAGTGTTACCTCACTGGTTTTTGAGACCAGCGCGTCTACCAATTCCGCCATCCGGGCCTCTGTGCCTGTTTTCACAGGGATGCAAAAGTAATACTTTTTAACAACATTCACTTCATAATAGCAAAAAAAACTCTTCTGTCTTCTGACAGGTGTGTTTTTTACTCAAAGGAAAAAAGCGCTATCTTGTGCCTGTTTTCTTCAACACCTCCTTCATTAAATAATTCACCATCGATGGAAACAAAAACATCTGATTCAGAACAGCAACTTCCAAAACTCAGGATACAAATCGTAGCTAACGGTCCTGCACTCATTCAGGGTCCTGTTATAATCACCGATCAGCATGGCCGGAAAGAGCAAAAAAACAGCCTTTTTGCCCTGTGCCGCTGCGGAAGTTCGCACAGCCGGCCATATTGCGATGGCACACATAACTACAATGGTTTTACCGATTAAATTCAATTGAAAATGAACAAAGTTTTTCCCAACGCAGCAGCAGCCTTGTCAGGTATTTCGGATAATATGACCCTGATGGTGGGCGGGTTTGGCCTCTGCGGCATACCCGAGAACAGCATTCTTGCCCTAGTTGCCAGTGGCGTAAAAGGCCTGACATGTATTTCAAATAATGCCGGTGTGGATCAGTTTGGATTGGGTTTGTTGCTTCAAAAAAGGCAAATAAAAAAAATGATTTCTTCCTATGTGGGCGAAAACGTTGAGTTTGAGCGGCAGATGCTCAGTGGCGAACTGGAGGTGGAACTTATTCCGCAAGGTACCCTGGCCGAGCGATGCAGGGCAGGAGGAGCCGGAATACCAGCTTTTTATGTGCCTGCAGGTTATGGCACCGAGGTAGCCGAAGGAAAGGAAACCAGGGATTTCAATGGCAAAATGCACTTGCTTGAACATGCGCTTACTGCTGATTTTGCAATCGTAAAGGCCTGGAAAGGCGATACATATGGAAACCTCATTTACCGCCATACTGCCAACAACTTTAATCAGTCAATGGCTATGGCTGGCAAAATAACCATCGCTGAAGTGGAAGAACTTGTGCCGGCCGGCTCCCTCGATCCCAATCAGATTCACACACCGGGCATTTTTGTCCAGCGCATCTTCCAGGCTACCGAGCTCGAAAAGCGGATAGAATTCATCACAACCCAACCCAAAATTTAAGACCAATACAGCATGGCACTCGATAAAAACGGCATCGCCAAACGCATCGCCCGCGAACTACGCGACGGATTTTATGTCAACCTTGGCATTGGCATTCCAACCCTGGTTGCCAATTTTATTCCCGACGGCATGCAGGTAATCCTGCAGTCAGAGAACGGATTGCTCGGCATTGGCCCTTTCCCCTTCGAAGGGGAGCAAGATCCCGACCTGATCAATGCCGGAAAACAAACCATCACTTATACCACAGGGGCAGCCTTTTTCGATTCCAGCCTCAGTTTTGCCATGATTCGGGGCGGTCATATCGACCTCACCGTGCTGGGTGCTTTTGAGGTTTCGCAAAAAGGCGACCTTTCGAGTTGGAAAATTCCAGGCAAAATGGTGAAAGGAATGGGAGGCGCCATGGATCTCGTGGCTTCTGCCAAAAATATCATCGTGGCCATGACACATACCGACCCAAAAGGAAATTCGAAGCTCCTTGAAGCCTGCACACTTCCGCTGACAGGAATAGCCTGCGTGAAAAAAATCGTTACCGATCTGGCTGTTGTCGAAATAACCGACAAAGGGTTCAAGCTCATCGAAAGGGCTCCCGGTGTAAGTGTCGATGAAATCGTTTCGAAAACCGCCGCCCCCCTGATCGTTGAGGGTGTGATTCCTGAAATGAGCATCTGAATTCAGGGACGAAATATTTCGGTAATTTTGTCCCCACTACAAAAGTTCTTGCCTGACAACTGAACAGCTGTTGGTCAATTTTGTTAATTATTCAAATGCCTGAGTTATGACTACCGAACAAAGACGTGCCATTGAAATAGATCTGATCACGGTTTTACGGACCATTTATGATCCCGAGATTCCGGTTAACATTTACGAACTGGGACTGGTGTATGAGATTGCCATCAGCGATGATGCTGATGTAAAAATTTTAATGACGCTCACTTCACCCAATTGTCCTGTTGCAGAGAGCCTGCCACAGGAGGTTCAGGAAAAAACCTCTCTTGTAAAAAATATCCGCAGCGTTCAGGTTGAGCTCACTTTTGAACCACCCTGGGATCAGGAGATGCTCAGCGAGGAGGCAAAACTTGAGCTTGGATTTCTTTGAAGCAGCAATTAGTCTGCTTGAAAAAAGTAGATTTCACTGAGCGATTTCACCGACCTGTCGGCAAAAAAATCGGCAGGGTGAAAAATCCTGTATCTACCACCTTCGACGCCTTCCCCGGTCGTTGCCATTATGGCTTCCACTGCATCGTTACGGTTGAATAATTCACTGAAGCTGAAAATGCTGCGGTAACCGTCATGACCTGCAAAGCAGACCAAGCCTTTCTGTTGCAAAGCATGATCCGCCGGGTCCGAAATGCTGTTCAGCAATCCGGCAAGCGATCCGCCTTCAAAACTTCCAACCGGATGATAACCCTGTCCCATGCCATAAAAGATGGTTTCATGCTTATTGCGGCAGGTGCCAGCATCTTCAGTCAGAAAAGTTTCAGATTTACCTTCGATAACAAGCTTAACATCAGGACTATACATTGAAGGCATATTGCGTTGAACGGGATAGTCCTTCCGATCGAATGTTTTAACTGTCACCCTGACAGGGTTGTCCAGATAACGGGCATTGCTCAGGTCGCCGGCAGCTACCAGCTTCCATGTTTCAGTGCGTGGATATTCCACCTTTCGTTTGTGAGGATCAATTTGGCTGCCTCCGGTCGCGATTAACACCTGATGGAGTTTGTTTACATGGAATATTTCGCTCCATGAAAATACAACTTTTTCTTGTTTGTCGTTTTCGATTTCTATGTAAATATCTGTAGCAGGCCTGAAAACAGATTCATTCTTTTTTTGAAGGATGAATGGGTTTAACAGGTCGAGCAGAGAAAAACCTGTATAGCGGTAGGCTCCAATAAAAGCCGCTGTATCAGTTGCATTGCTTGTTTCTTTCACAACCACTTCGTGCAGGTAAAGCGTTTTAAGATCTACAGGGCCCGGGTTGGCCACCTCTCCGCCAACTTCCAGCCGGCCGCAATTCATGCTGAAGGTTGTGGATTGATGATAGACGCTGTTGCCATTTCTCGAAGGCGTGGCTCCTGTTGAAGCATCAACACCCTGCATCGGATTGAAATAGATTGTGACCAAAACCGCCAGTGCTGCCACCGGTAACAGAATTTTCAGGAATAATTTCATCGGAATAAATCGTTATGTAAATTTTGCATATCGCAAAATTGAGAATTTAAAGGGTATCTTTGTCATTTTGAACTAATTTAAAGTCATTCTGAATTGGGGTCGGAGCAAATACATTGTCCTTGTCCGGATTATATAGTGTCTGTCCATAATGTCAGGTGCTTGAGCTTTAAAGTTCGAGGGCAAGGCATGTGCGGAATGAATGTCAGGCGTTTACTAATGTATATGACTGACATGAATGACGAACATAACGAAGCCATCGGACTTTAAAGACAAGCACTATATAAATCGCTGAAATAGTTTGCTCTAAGGGTTATTGCAGCTAAGATTGCAGGCTTTCTGTCAGGTCTGAATAAAAATGAAGCCTGAAGCCATTCCCGGGGGAATGCAAGCTTTGCAGCAAAGATGAAAAACAAGGCCTGAAATATTGTTATCATTGCCAAAAAAATTGAAATGAGTGAAATCAATCGTTTTCAGTTGAAATTCAAATTCTGGCTCGAAACTGCCGAAGGAGAAAGCCTGATGGGCGAAGGTAAATGGCTGCTCCTGAAAGCGATCAGAGACACCGGCTCGTTGCAGTCGGCTGTGAAAAAACGCGGATATGCCTATCGTCAGACCTGGGATAACCTGAAGAAACTGGAAGAAAGACTTGGTTTTCAGCTGATCGAAAAAAGTCGGGGTGGTGAACACGGAGGTTCGACTCGTCTCACCCGTAAAGGCGAGAAGATGGTGGCGTTTTTCGATCTGCTCTATGCCCAGGCCAATCCTGAACTGGAAAAGCTTTTTCAGGATTTGCTTCAGGAATTGCAGCAGATTTCTGAACCAGAATTGGATTTAGAAAATTAAATATCAATGACTTAAAGCTTATAGGCCAACTCCATTAAAAGAAATCTTCCGGGCCCCACGGCGCCTTTGCTTTCGTAGATTTTTTCGTCCAGGAGGTTTTGTATGGTCAGGCCAAGATCGAAATGTCTGAAAAACGTACGGCTAAGCTTCAGGTCGAGGGTAAAGGTTGCGGGATATTGGTTGCTTAGCACAATATCATCCGTAATATTTTGATCATTGACATACATTTTGCCTGTAAATCTCCCGGTGATGCCTGCATGAACGATGTCAGTGTGAACAAAAGCTGTTGCAGAAAAGCTGTGTTTGGGCACGTCGGCCAGAAATTTTCCGGTAAGATCCACATATCCGGAAGCCTTTTCTGGTTCAAAACGTTTGATTTTTGAAACCGTGAAGGCATAAGCAGCCGAAAGATTTACAAAGCGCCACAGGCTGGCATTGGCCGAAGCTTCAAAACCGTAGATATTGACCTCCGAAATATTGGAACGGATCATGATGGGCCGGTTACCAAATCCCATGTCGATGCTGTCGCCAGTTGAAACATAATACAGAAAATCATGTCCAACGGAATAGAAAGCGCCAGCCGACAAGCGCAGCGCATCCCAGGGTTTAAGGTCAGTGCCGATTTCGATGTTATCGAGGTGTTCGGGTTTAAGGTCAGGCCGCGCCACTTTAAACCCGCCGCGTACCCTTCCCGACCGACATAAGTCGTCAAGAACGGAGGGTCTGAATCCCCTGCCGTAGCTCAGAAAAACCCTGAAATTGTCCTGAGGCTTGTATTGTGCCGAAAGTCTTGGACTCCAGGCTCCCCAATGTTCTCCGGGTAAGTCACTGAACTGATAATGTTCCATAAATTTCGTTTCGGCAGAGGGCTGATGGATCACAAAAGCGCCGTCATAGAAACTGGCATCGTCGTAACGCAGGCCGGCGATGAGCTGAAATTTGTCTTCAAAAAAATGCAGCTGATCCTGAACGTAAAATCCGAGAAAACGTATCTTACCTTTGTTATCTACCTGATCTGTTGAAGTGTAGTAAATATCTGATGCATCCACAGCACCATGTCGCAAATCAATGCCAGCCGAAAATCTGTGTCTTCCGGCATTGCGGCTTAGCGAGGTCAGCAAGCCATAATCTTCGCGTACCGAAAGCACATCGTACCAGGTATAGTCATCTTTTTGCCACTCACTCACCCTTTTATACCTTTCGTTCAGGTAAAAGGCAGAGGCATTCCATTCCCAGCCATTTTGCCTGCCAGACAACAGCGCTCTCAGCTGCCAGCTGTCGTGATCGGTGCTGTTGCCGTATGGCTGATTCACCTTTTCACCGGTTTCGCGCCGGTCGTCAAAAACTGTCACATCCACACTGGCTTCGAATTGTTCAGTTTTATTGTATCCGGCCCTGAAAGCGAGCATCTTTTCGGCAAAGGAAGAAGGGACGATGTAAGGGTTTGCCTGCTGATCGGCCCATGACTGGGTAATATAACCATCTGAAGCCCTGGCAAAGGCACCTCCCGACCAGTAAAAACCCGACTGATGCCTTTTGCTTGCAAGCGCCCTGATTCCGCGGGTTTGGTAGGTTCCGTAGCTCAGACCAACAGCAGCCTGTGTTTTCAGACTTGGTTTTTTTCGGATAATCTGCACGATTCCACCCATGGCATTGCCTCCGTAGAGGGCTGAACCCGGTCCTTTTAGCAACTCCACCCGATCAATATCAAGCAAGGAAATCAGGTTCCAGTTCACCGAACCTCCATCAGCTTTGTTCACCGGAACACCATCAACAAGCACCAGTGTCCGGGCTTGTTCATTGCCTCCCATACCCCGCATGGATACAGTTGATTTGTGGGAAAACAAGCCAAAAGACCGGCTTACCGTAACCCCCGGCAGTAGCGCCAAAACTTCATCAACTGAATGGCTTGCTGTTAATTGCAGTTTCTCTGAACTGATAAGTTCGATCCGTCCAGGAAAATCACTGATCTTGTTTTCAGTTCGTGTTGCTGTTACAACAACTTCGTTCAACCTAAGTGTTTTTTCGATCAATGCAACATGATTAAGCATTTTCGGGCCGGCTTCTGAAACTTTCAATTCGGTTTGATGGTTCTCAAACCCAATCGCGGTCACAACAAATTCATAAATACCAGGTTTAACATCATTCAAATTATAATAACCCTCAGCATTGGTGACAGCCACCCATTTTCCAAGCCTGATGTGAGCGCCTGGTATTGCCTGTCCGGTAGCTTTTTCGCTTACTTTACCTTCAATGTTAACCTGTGCCATCACACTGCCACTTAACAGTAAAAAAGCGATCAGGACGAAATAACAATGAGTTTTCATTGCTGAATTTTTATTTGGAGTGAAATGGTTCCATCGCTCACTTCGTCGGCATGTTTGATGTTGATAAGGCCGTATTTTCCATCTTCGGTTCGAAAAGGTACCACGCGGCCACTGTAGGCAAACTTGCACAATCCACTCACATTGCCTGGTTTATAGGTATTTACAAGCAGGCTGTCGTTAATGGCAGCTTCAAAGGTTTCGGGACTGATCAACTGATTGTCGGAGGTGTAATAGTCGAATGTGGTGGCATTTCGCACAGTCCAGTCACCGATGGCCGGATAATGGCCTGTCACCGAGCTGCTGCCTGAATAAGCCGGACAGCAAAGTGTGGGCGACATTACTCCCGAAGTGTAATAAACAAAAGCAACAAGGTCGATTTCTGCTTCATGTCCGGCAACCTCTGCTGCGGTGTAGGACGTGCCGGTGTGCAGATCCAGGTATTGTGGAAGTTGCTGATGGTGTTGCATTCCAAGGTTGATTTCCGGAAAATGAAGAATTTCACCATAAGCTGATCCTTCGCCAAGGAGTACTTCCAGCGTACGGCTCACGGTGTCGCGGTTGGCATTCATCACCGTAAAGGACCAAACCTCCCTTTCACGGGCACTTTTGACAGCATTAAAGATGATGTCAAGACCACCTTCTGTGATGTAAAAACCCTTGTCAAGCTCGGTGATGGTATCATCTTGCAACTGCCGTCTGATGACGAGGTTGGTGAGGGGAGCACTGCCTCCGGTTGCCGTGATCCCAAAGGAAAGTTTCCCGCCTACAGGCACTTCGCTGCCGTTGACAGTGAAAGTGCCTGTTTTTAAAACAAGCAGTGGTTTCACGGTTGTTTCGGAGGTCTTGCTGCATCCGGCAGCAAAGAACAGAAGCAAGACCAAAATCAGGAAACGTGGCATAGCTGCAAGCTTGGGTTGAATGGTTAAAGGGAAGGAATACTTGTTAAAGTGTGAGTACCAGAAGTGATTACTTCAGTTTGTATTCAAATTCAACAAAACCTGCAGCACCCTGTTCAACAGCAATCACTTTGAATAAACCGTAAGTTCCGGCAGCCGTTTTAAAAGCGTAGATATCACCGGTTTTCATATCTTTCTTCTTTCTGTTGCCACTGGTCACGGTCTCATCATAATACCCCTGAATTACCGCATCACCATCTTTGAGCTGATCAAATTCAGCCACAGTGATTTCCGTAGCCGGATCAGTGAAATAGGTTTGGTTTTTGGTAGTCCAGTTTTCAGGTGCCTGGTCTCCGGTAAAAATGCCGGTGATTCCCGTTCCGGGTGCAGCAATGGCAATGTTGTTGCCACCAGCTTCTTCAAAGAAGCAAAGGATGTCGACCTGCGCCTGTTTTCCAAAAGCTTCTGCCATAGTAAAGACTGCTTTTTGACTCACCGAAAGGAACCCGCCTGCAGTGGTATTGGCTTGGGCACCAAGTTTGGCAATGTTCTTTTCAGGCGTGTTGTCGTCATCTTTTTTGCAGGATGTGAAAATTAATCCGGCTGTAAGCAGCCATAAAAACAAGTGAATCGTTTTGGTTTTCATGTTTCAATTTAATTTTTAACCGTTATGATTTTTTTGCATATCGCTTGCAAAGAAAAGCATTTTCGATGCATCCGGCAAGTATGTGTGAAATATTTCACAAAAACATCATCCCTTATAAAAGGAAAGTGTGTTTTGTTATTTGAAAAGAAAGCTGTTATATATTTGCCTATTTACTTCAAGTATGGACATCACACTCATAGCGCTGGCACTGTTTTATGTGCTTACCCCGATTTTAATCCTGCATTTATGTCATCGTTTTCCATTTGTCAACAAACTTGGCTCGGTGATCATTGCTTATCTGATTGGTTTGTTGTTGGGAAACATCGGACTGTTACCCGGAATGGGCACTGTGCTCAATGAGTATATGTTGTTGCATCCCAAGGCATCGGAGCAGGAGATAGCGTCATTGTTGGCAGCAGGCGACATTTCGGCTGGACAGTTTCTGGCTTTCAAAATCTATAAACTGCGCGACCTGTTGATGAGTATAACCATTTTGCTGGCCATACCACTTATTTTATTTTCGGCTGATATGCGTCAGTGGGGTAAAATGGCAGGCAAAAACCTGGTTGCGTTACTCACCGGCATCGCATCGGTGGTAGTAGTGGTGGTAGCCGGTTTTTTTATTTTCAGGGGTTTTGGAATGCATGATCTTTGGAAGGTATCGGGCATGCTGGTTGGTGTTTATACGGGAGGCACACCCAACTTGGCTTCACTAAAAATGATGCTCGATGTCGACGCCAACACCTATATTCTCACGCATACCTACGACCTGATTATTGGCGTGGTTTATCTTTCGTTTTTAATGAGTATCGGTCAGCGGTTGTTCAATAAATTTCTTCCTGTTTATCCTTACCGACAGGACGATGTACGCATCCGTGATCTGGACGGGAAAGACCCTTTCTGGGGCATTTTCCGCAGACCTGTTTTTGTGCCTCTTCTCAAAGCTTACGGGCTTGCGCTGCTTATTTTTGGCGTTGCGGCAGGACTCAGCATGCTTGCACCAGACCATCTGACCATGGTTGTCGTGATTTTGAGCATCACCACGCTTGGCCTGCTGGCTTCACTTTTACGTTCGATCAACAGGATTGAAAAAACTTTTGAATCGGGTATGTATCTTATCCTTATCTTCAGTCTGGTAGTATCGTCAATGGCAGATATTCGCAATTTTGCAGGAATTACACCCGGTTTGTTTGCCTATGTGACGATGGCAGTTTTTGGTTCACTGGCCTTGCAGGTGCTGTTAGCACGCGTTTTTAAAATTGATTCCGACACTGTAATCATCACAAGCACTGCAATGATTTGCAGTCCGCCTTTTGTTCCGGTAGTGGCAGGTGCGCTGAAAAACAAGGACATTATCGTACCCGGCATCACAATGGGTATTATTGGCTATGTGGTTGGAAATTATCTGGGATACCTGATTGCCCATTTCCTGAAGATGATGTAAATCGAAACCAATCAGGATTTAAAAGGCTGATCAAATCGTTGATTGAAAGCTTTGTGTTTGCGAAGATTCATGTTCCAGTAGAAGTTTATCATGAATGATGGTGCAAGTTTCATCATCCATTGCGAAACTTTTGAGAGTCTGTAGGGCTTTGCCATTTTTGCCGTCAGCTGAGGGTCAAATGCTGTGTGGGTACCAAAATACAAGCCCAGCCGGTAAAAGTCACCGAAGAGTTTTTCCGTCATTCGGGGAGGCATTATCTGAATTCCTTCCACTCCACCCTTGATCACCGTACCTAGGTAATCATAACCCAATCTTCGGGTAAATTTTTCGAGATAGGCAGCAAGTGCCACCGAATGAATGGATTCTTTGAAGCCCGACTGGACAATGTAACCCACTTTTTTGGTGCCAGGGTAGCCCGACTCATAGAGTTTTTCGAAGAAAGCCTTGACGATAGCCGGCATCGAGTCGGTGTAAAGGGGAAAAATAAACAATATCACTGTAGCTTTGCCGAAAGCTTCCAGCTGTTCATTTTTGTGCCGTGCCGAAGCCAGGTGGTGCAGTTCAAAAGTCTCGGTCGATGCCGCTGCGAATCCTTTGAGAAATTCCCCGGCAAGGATGGCTGAGTTGCTTTTTTTGTTGCGGGGCGAGCCGTTATAGATGGTGAATGACATGGGCTAAATCCTCCGTTTTTTCTTCATCGATGAGTTTCATAAATCGGATATTGGCGTGAAAGTTGAGTGCAAACCGCTTGTACATTTCGTATACAATTCTCAGGTCATCATCGTCGGTTTCGGCTTCTTTTGCCAGCAACAAGCCGAAATCAGGATAACGGTCGTAACGTTTTCGGTGGTGGAGCTCTCCTTCGCGGATGATGATGTAAGGGTGAAGTAACACAATCAGCCTGTCAGTGATAGTTTTCAGCAGGGCTGAGGTGAAGCCTGCGATCAGTGGGGATGCAAAGATAAAGAAGTCGGAAAGGATCACGGCCCTGAAAACCATTTCACCGTCATCATGGTGCACACAGCGGCCCGGTGTTTTCCACCAACAAGTCCAGCAACCAATGCAGTAATGCAGTTTCAGGCTGTTGAGCTGAATTATTTCGACCTGATGTCCGCTTGTGCTGAGTGTTTCTGCGAGCAATGTAAGCTTTGTCGTCAGCGGGCTTAAACCCGTTTGTGGATCGCCGTTCAGAATGGTGATACGCATGTCTGAGAAATTAGGATGTAAAATTGCACATATCAGCTGAAGCAGCCAGCATGGATGCAAAAATTAATATAAAGTGAATGTCACAACAGTGCCTGTGTAAGTTCTGTTCTGCCTGCTAAGCTATAGCGATGAGGTCTATGTGCCGGAGAAAATCTTATAAAACAAAGTCTGAAAAGCATAACGCTTGAGAATCAACCTGCGATTAGTTTTGCCGTGTTAACTTTTTGTTATACTAATACCTATTGAAAATGAAAAAAAGTCTTGTCTTCATGGTTATCACAGCGATGATCACCATGATGGTTGCAGTGACCGGCTGCAGCAAAACCGAAACCGAAACTGCCACCGATGCAACAGTGGTTGTTTTGGACAAAAGCGCTTCCATCACTGCTTTTGATACAGCGCTGGAATCGGAAGTCGGCGTTGAGGGCCTCGAAACCTTGATGCAATGTGCCTACGATTGTTTGAATGCCCTTCCTGCTGAGGAACTTTCTGCTGCTGAAATAGAGACACTGACCTATGTCAGGGAAGAAGAATACTTGGCGCACGATGTGTATCAGGCGCTTTATGCCCTTTACCCGGTGCCGGTTTTCAACTTCATTTCCAACAGCGAAAGTCTGCATGCTTATGCCATGAAAGTGCTGCTTGACAAATATAACCTTCCCGATCCTGCTGCTGACCATCAGCCAGGTGTGTTTACCAACACACAGATACAACAGCTGTACACTGATCTTGTGGCATTTGGCTCGCAAAGCATCGGAAACGCACTGACGGTTGGAGCAACCATCGAAGATGTTGACATTGCTGATCTGATTGATCACCTCGAAAACGACATCGACAATCAGGACCTTGGCTATGCCATTGAACTGCTTTACAAGGGTTCGCGCAACCACATGCGGGCTTTCAATGCTCACCTGGTTTTTCGCAATATCACCTACACACCACAGTATATTTCGCAGGAGCTGTTTGATCAGATTACCGGTTCGGCCTGGGAAATTGGTCAGGGATTTTGTGCCTGCCAGTGCTCAGCTACTACCAGTGCAGCTGCAACATTCACCGAATAGGCATCGTTGTTTTGGTTCTAATATGTGGGGTCGCCTGAAAGGGCGGCCTTTTTTTGTGTTGAAACAACCCAAAAAAATGAGGGATAGCAATTTCAGGACAGATATTTGTCGATGGCTTTTTGAAAGGTACCTTTGGGTTTGACACCGGTGAATCGCTCGACTGCTTTGCCGTCTTTGAAAAGAATGAGCGTTGGAATCGACCGGATCCCATGCTTTGCAGCAGCTTGTTGGTTTTCGTCAACGTTGATTTTACCCACCTTCAGCTTGCCGTGATTTTCGTCGGCCAGCTGACTGACGATTGGCGCAACCATCTTGCAGGGGCCACACCAGGGAGCCCAGAAATCGACCAGGACGAGTCCTTTGGCAATGTTTTTCGAAAAATTCTGGTCGGTTAAAATGATCAGGTGTTCACTGTCCTTTTCAGGGCTGTGATTTTTCATGAGCATAAAGCGGCGGTAGGCATTGAATGCGAAAAGAAGAAGCAGCAAGCCTGCGATAATGATAATTGCTGTTGACATGATTTGGAGTTAATGTGGTGATTTGAGGTTCAGGATACTAATTTTAACGACGGTTAATCGCTTTTTTTTGAAAGAGTTACTGCTGCCCGTCATACTGTTGCACTTCATCATGAAAGAAGGTAAGGCTGAGGCCTGCTTCAGCAAACATTGCTTCTGATTCGACGCCGGCATGGTATTTTCTTTCGCAAACCACCCTGGTGATACCACAATTGATGATAAGCATGGCGCAGGTCCGGCAAGGAGTCATCCTGCAGTAGAGGGTACTGCCTTCGAGGGCGATGCCTCTTCGGGCAGCTTGTGTAATGGCATTTTGCTCGGCATGAACGGTACGGACACAGTGTTGAGTGACCTTGCCGTCCTCGTGAATTACCTTTTTAAAAAGGTGTCCGACATCGTCACAATGTGCCAATCCGCGGGGCGAACCCACATAACCGGTCACAAGAATTTGTTTGTCCTTCACAATGACGCATCCACTTCTTCCTCTGTCGCAGGTGGCGCGGCTGGCCACGGTATCAGCCAGTCGAAGAAAGTATTCGTCCCAGCTGGGGCGCAGGTGTTGAATCGGGTTTTCAGTTGTCATTTCAGTTCAGGGTTTGAAGGATGAGGTCGATTTGTTGATGCAGGTTTTCCAGACTGCCATCGTTGTACAACACAAAGTCAGCCTGCCTGATGCAGGCAGAAAGGTTTTGATGGTTGGGATCAGTTGCATGCATCTCGCGTTGTTCATTGGCCATAAAAGTTTCAAAATCAACAGCATCTGTTTCCGACTTTCGTTGCCTGATGCGCTGATAGCGAAGTTCGGCTTTGGCATCAACGGCCAGGAGAATGAAGTTTCCTTTTTGACGGAGTGAGCTTATTTCTCCGGGAGTCCGTATGCTTTCAATGATGCAGTCTTTTCCCGCCAGAATGGCTTGTTCGTAAAGTTGATCGGTGATAAAACCGGGTGAGTGCCTGGAGCGTAAATCATTGGCGACAGAGGTCATGCTGTCGCGATTAACAGGGAGACCCCGGCGCTTGATTTCATCAACCAGGTAGCTGCGTACACTAAAATGGAGGTATGCTTTTTCGTTCACAAGGTAGTCGACGATGGTTCCTTTGCCGGCACCAAGTGTCCCGGTGATTCCGATGATCCTTAAGTTATGTCTGGCTGTTGTGTCCATTCAGATTTCCATTATCAGGATTGACTTTCCCTAAGAATTTCTTCGATCCATTTTCCGGTTGGGACGGGCTGCCATTGTGCTAACAAATCCAGCAGATTTTCGGTGTCTTCAGCCACAATCAGGTTGTCGCGATGCTCCCTGCGGATGAAACCTTCGTTGACGCCGTGATCGAAAAACCTAAGCAAGGCATCGAAATAACCTCCTGTATTTAGAAGTCCGAGTGGCTTGTCGGTGATACGCAACTGATTAAAAGTGAGCACCTCCGAAAGTTCGTCCAGGGTTCCGTAACCGCCCGGCAGGGCAATAAAGGCGTCAGAAATACTGATCATCATTTCTTTGCGTTGAGCCATCGTATCAACCTCAAACATTTCGGTTATGCCTGTATGGGCGATTTCGCGGCTGATGAGATGATGAGGCATTACACCTGTGACGCGGCCATTGTTTTGGAGCACCGTATCAGCAATTATTTTCATCAATCCCACGTTGGAACCTCCATAAACCAATCCAATACCCTTCATAGCCAATAACTTACCAAGATCACCGGCTGCCTTCCTGTAATGGAGTCCGGTGCCCATACTCGAACCACAGAAAACACAAATTTGTTGCATGAAGCTTTTTTGGCAAAATTAGGGATTTTGGCGATTCGCCGGCTAACTCTTAATACGATTGAAATACCCAGCCCAGAAAGCAGCCGGTAAGCTATGATCATTGTTCAGGTGGTTTTTGCCTGAGGTTCAACGGTTTTTGTAATGTTTTTTTTGTAGCTTACGACTAATTAGATTATGCTGAAAACCTTATGTTGAGCTTGGCAGCTCCCGGTTTTGAAGTCAATTCCTGAAAATGACCTGAGGCTTTTTTGTTCCCTGTGGAATAATTGTACTTTTACGCAATCAAAATCGTTATACAGGAAAAAGCACGCAGGTGAATATCTATAGCCGCAAAAAACGCTGGAAAATTGTGTTGGCCACCATCGCACTGATCATCATCAGTGCCTCGATTTATTACACCAACAAACTGGTGAGTGAGTTTGCCAACGAGGAGCGAAATCAGGTACGTACCTGGGCCGATGCTGTTGAGAGGCGTGCCAGCCTGATGCGTTATCAGGAGAAGTTTTTTCTGGCTCTTCGCAAGCAGGAACGCGAAAGGGTTGAATTGCTTGCCAAAACTTACCAAAAGGTATTGTATGGATCGCTGGAAGATGAGTTTACTTTTTACCTCGAAATCATCAGCAACAACACAAGCATTCCTGTTATCATCGTTGATGCTCAGGGCAACATACTTGAAAGGCAAAATCTTGATCCGCGCTTCAGCAATCAGCAGCGATTCGAAGGTGAGCTGAAGGAATCGTTTGCTGCCTACAGCCCTATCCCTATCAGCGATACCAGGCAATTACTTTACTATCGTGAATCGATCATTTTCAGTGAGTTGAAAAGGGTTCTCGACGACCTTGTGAGCTCATTTCTTACCGATGTCGCCTCCAATGCCTCCAGTGTGCCCGTTATCATCACCGACAGTACCGGCACGAATGTGTTGCAATATGGCAATCTTGATGTACCTGTTCAGGATGAACCCGGATTCTGGCAGACCCAGATCGACCTGATGCGCTCGGAGAACCAACCCATCGAAATCACCTTTCTCGACCACGGAAAAACCTATATTTTTTATAAAAGCTCCCCATTGCTGCTCAAGATGCAGTTTTTTCCCCTGCTGCAAATTCTGATTATCGCGCTGTTTCTGATGATTGCTTACCTGCTTTTCAGCTATGCACGGAAAGCTGAACAGAATCAGGTGTGGGCTGGCATGGCCAAAGAAACAGCCCATCAGATAGGCACACCACTCTCGAGTCTCATTGCCTGGATTGAACTGCTTAAAATGGAAGACAGCAATTTTGCCGGTATCGCTGAAATGGAAAAGGATGTAGCCCGGCTGGAGACCATCACAGAACGGTTTTCAAAAATCGGATCAACACCGGTGCTTGAACAAACCGATCTGATACGTTTGCTCGAAGAAACACTGGCCTACCTTCGGCCCAGAACTTCCAAAAAAATCCTTTACAGTCTTCATGTGCAAACAGGCCAGCACATCATCCTTCCATTGAACGAAGCCCTCTTTCAGTGGGTAATCGAAAACTTGTGTAAAAATGCCATCGATGCCATGAATGGACAAGGACGCATCGACATCACTGTAAAAACAGAAGAGAAGTATGTGTTAATCGATGTCGCCGATACAGGCAAAGGCATCCCCAAATCAGCCATCAAAGCAGTGTTTCAGCCAGGATATACAAGTAAAAAACGCGGCTGGGGCCTTGGTCTGACACTGGCAAAACGAATCATAGCCGATTATCATAAAGGCAAAATTTTTGTGAAAAGCTCTATTCAGGGCGAAGGTACCACTTTTCGCATCGTGATGGGTTATCAGCGTCAGGCTTGATTTCCGGCATTTTCCTCTTCCTGCATAGGGCAGGACATTAAAACATATCCAACTACTTTTATATATTTGTGGCTGATAAAAAATCTGTTATGTTACCACCATCAGCTGAAGCCTACAAGCCTGTTTATCACATCCGCATTGTCACGGCAGCCAGCCTCTTCGACGGGCACGATGCTGCCATCAACGTAATGCGCCGGATCATTCAGGCCAGCGGGGCCGAAGTTATCCATCTCGGACACAACCGCTCTGTACACGAAATTGTCAATACTGCCATGCAGGAAGATGTGCAGGCCATTGCCATCACCTCTTATCAGGGCGGACACCTGGAATATTTCAAATATATGTACGATTTGCTTCAGGAGGCAGGCTGTGGTCACATCCGTATTTTTGGCGGAGGTGGCGGTGTTATTCTTCCGGAAGAGATTGAAGAGCTGCATCGTTATGGAATCTGCAGGATCTATTCACCCGACGACGGGCGCGCTATGGGTTTGCAGGGGATGATCAACGATTTGCTCAGCCAGTCGGATTTCCCAACCGGGAAGGATGTCCCAACCGATCTTGAAGCATTGCGAAAACGAGATGCAAGGGTCATAGGCCGCCTCATCTCAGCTGCCGAAAACTACCCGGAGGGCGTAAAGGATTTTATCGCCAGCGAAATGGCGAGGCTCAGCCACCGCTCACCTGTTTTGGGCATCACAGGAACAGGCGGGGCTGGAAAATCGAGCCTGGTAGATGAGATCGTCAGGCGTTTTACCCACGATCAACCAGGCCTCCATCTTGGCATAATCTCCGTTGATCCTTCCAAACGCCGGACCGGTGGTGCTTTGCTGGGCGATAGAATCCGGATGAACGCCATCGACAACCCACGCGTTTATATGCGCTCACTCGCTACCAGACAATCCAACCTGGCGATGTCGAAATATGTTCGCGATGCCGAGTCAATCCTGCAACTGGCAGGTTTTGACCTCATCATCCTTGAAACTTCAGGCATCGGGCAAAGCGATACCGAGATTATCGATCACAGCGACGTCTCGCTTTATGTGATGACACCCGAGTATGGCGCTGCCACACAACTGGAGAAAATCGACATGCTCGATTTTGCCGACCTCATTGCCTTGAATAAGTTTGATAAAAGGGGTGCTGCTGACGCCCTGCGTGACGTAAAAAAACAATACCAGCGCAATCATAAACGCTTTGATGAAGACCCTGATTCGATGCCTGTTTTTGGTACGATTGCCTCTCAGTTCAATGATCCCGGTGTGAATGCCCTTTATCTTGCCCTTCTGACAAAAATTAACCAACGTACAGGTGCCCGTTTCGTGACTTCGATGGAACATCCCGAAGAAATGTCGGAGAAGATTTTTATCATCCCACCGAAAAGAACCCGGTATTTGAGCGAAATTGCCGAGACAGTCAGGGGATATAACAGCTGGGCCGAAAAGCAAGCTGAAAAAGCACATCGGCTGCAGTCGCTGAAAGAAACTGCCGCCCTTCTGCAGATAGAAAAGAACAAGGGTGATTCTGTATTGTCTGATTTGATCCAGCGCGAAGAACGGCAACTTGACCCTTATGTGGCTGATTTGCTTCAGGGATGGGATGAAAAAAAGCGGCAATATGCCGGACCATGGTATATTTTTAAGGTCCGTGACAAAGAAATAAAGGTTGCAACACACACCGAAACACTTTCTCATCTGATGATTCCAAGGGTTGCCCTGCCGGGCTACCGTTCCTGGGGCGAAATAATCCGGTGGTCGTTGCTGGAAAATGTTCCGGGTGCTTTTCCTTTTGCTGCCGGTGTATTTCCTTTTAAGCGCGAAGAAGAAGACCCAACCCGTATGTTTGCCGGCGAAGGCGGGCCCGAACGTACCAACAGAAGGTTTCATTACGTTTCGCGCGGACTTCCGGCCAAAAGACTTTCAACTGCCTTTGATTCAGTCACCTTATACGGTGAAGACCCCGATCGGCGTCCTGATATTTATGGAAAAATCGGCAATGCAGGCGTCTCCATCGCCTGCCTCGACGATGCCAAAAAACTCTATTCAGGGTTTAACCTGGCCGATCCAAAAACATCGGTCAGCATGACCATTAACGGCCCGGCACCTACACTTGTGGGCTATTTCATGAACGCCGCGATCGATCAGCAATGCGAAATCTACATAAGGGAGCATGGTCTGGTGAAAGAAACTGAAGCCATCATTGATGAAATATATCGGCAGAAAGGCTTGCCAAAACCAACCTATCAGGGTTCTTTACCCGAAGGAAATGATGGTCTCGGGCTACTGCTGCTGGGTGTGACAGGCGACATGGTTTTGCCTGCCGAAGTGTATCAAAACATCAAGGCCGCAACCCTCTGCAGGGTGCGCGGAACCGTGCAGGCCGATATCCTGAAAGAAGATCAGGCACAGAATACCTGTATTTTTTCAACCGACTTTTCACTCAAACTCATGGGTGATGTGCAGGAATTTTTTATTGATAACAATGTGCAGAATTTCTATTCTGTTTCCATTTCAGGCTATCACATTGCTGAGGCCGGAGCCAACCCGATCAGCCAGCTCGCCTTTACCCTCGCCAATGGATTTACTTATGTTGAGTATTACCTTTCGCGTGGTATGCTGATCGATGATTTTGCTCCAAACCTCTCGTTTTTCTTTTCTAATGGCATCGATCCTGAGTTCTCGGTCATTGGCCGTGTGGCAAGAATTATCTGGGCAAAAGCGATGCGCAACAAATATGGAGCAAACGAACGTTCACAGAAACTTAAATACCACATCCAGACCTCCGGGAGGTCATTGCACGCGCAGGAAATCGATTTTAACGATATCCGGACTACGTTACAGGCACTCTACGCTATTTACGATAACTGTAACTCATTGCATACCAATGCCTACGATGAAGCAATCACCACTCCGACTGAAGAAAGTGTACGACGCGCCATGGCCATTCAAATGATCATCAACCATGAGCTGGGTTTGGCAAAAAACCAAAATCCCCTGCAGGGTTCATTTATCATCGAAGAGCTTACAGCATTGGTAGAGGAAGCTGTGATGGCTGAGTTCGACCGCATCACGGAGCGTGGAGGAGTGCTTGGGGCTATGGAAACCATGTATCAGCGAAGCAAAATTCAGGAAGAGTCGTTGCATTACGAAACCTTGAAGCACACCGGTGCCTTACCTATCATGGGTGTAAACACTTTTCTTTCGAGCAAAGGTTCTCCGACTGTGACACCCGGAGAGGTGATCAGAGCCACAGCAGAAGAAAAAGTATATCAGATTGAAATGCTCAACCGACTGCACCAAAGCTGGGAAAAAGAAACAAACCTGCAACTGGCTCAGCTCAGAAAAGCTGCTTTAAACAACCAAAATGTGTTTGAACAACTGATGGAAACGACCAAGGTGGCTTCACTGGGGCAAATAACCCGATTGCTTTTCGAGGTGGGAGGACAATACCGCAGAAATATGTAAAAAGTTGCAGAAATAAGATTCGTTTTTTGCAATTATCGACTGAAAGTGCATAAATATCAAACTATTTAGATTCATTCCAGATTAATTTGGCTATTATTGCGGTTTGTTTTTTCGGGGCAGGCCGCATAAGTTTTTTGTTGTATAATATTCAGCAGCCTGCAGGATAAAAAAAATTGAAAGAACAGGACACAGAATACAAATTTCAAACTACACACATGAAGCAATTTACATTCATCCTGGCATTTATAATGACAGGTTTGATGGCATTTTCGCAGGAAGAAGGACCTGTGAAAGCCAGTTCGAGCGGCAATTTGCCGGCTCCGGTTAAGGTGGCAAGCATTGCCCGCCAAATTTCTGAAGGTACTTTTATCGGCGTTGACGCAGATGAACCTGCCCGCCTTGGTCAGCCGAAGCGCAGTGGTGCCAACATGACCGTGCCTGGCAAAGGATTACCTCTTGGAAACGATGCCCTGGTGGCAAATCAGCAAAATGCCCAGCGCAGGCAGGGCAGGGAACCTTTATTGGTTTTTGATGCCAACACTTCTTCTTACACTCCTTCTGATCCAACAGGTGCTGTGGGCCCGAATCATTTTATCGGAGCATGGAACAGCGGCTTCAGAATCTTTGACAAGCAGGGAAACCCCCTCACACCCACCGCTTCACTTTCGACCCTTTTTCCGGGTAACAATCTTGGTGACCCGATCGTACTTTACGATGTTCAGGCCGACAGGTTCATCATTACTGAGTTTGACCAAAGTCCCAACGGATTCAATGTGGCAATTTGTCAGGGATCAGACCCTGTGAACGATGGTTGGTATGTGTACACAACCGGATTTACTACAGGACAGTTTCCTGATTATCCCAAATTCAGCATTTGGTCGGATGGTTATTATGTAACATCCAATATCTCGACCAACAACCGTCTTTTTGTGATTGAGCGCGACTCAGCGCTGGTTGGAACCACGGCCCGTTTTGTAGCTTTCCCACTCACAGGTATCCGCACATCAGGCTTTTATAGCCCACAGGCTTTCAATGTGACCAATGGCGACTTACCCCCGGCCGGCAATGCCAGCATCGTATACATGCAGGATGACGCCTGGAGCGGCGTTTCGACCGACCACCTGAAAATATGGACAGCCAATGTGAACTGGCAGACACCGGCGCAATCAACCCTTTCGGAACCGCAGGTGATAGAAACAACGCCTTTTATCTCCGTCTTTGATGGTGGTTCTTTCTCTAATCGTCCCCAGCCCTCTGGCCCCGACCAGGATGTGTTGCAGGCCACTATCATGAATCAGGCACAATACCGTCGTTTCCCGGGTTATAACAGCGCCATCTTTAATTTCGTGGTTGATACCGACGGCTCCAACGGTGAATTGGCCGGAATCAGGTGGTATGAACTCCGTCAAACCGCAGACGGAGAACCCTGGCAGATTTATCAGGAAGGAACTTATGTGTCTCCTTATGGAAACAAAGACGCTTTTTCGGGTAGTATGGCCATGGACGGTCAGGGTAATATCGGCATGGGATACACAACCGTAAGCAGCACTGAAAAAATTGCAATTTATTACACCGGCCGCTTCGCTTCGGATCCTCCCGGACAGATGACCATCGACGAAACACTGATTGCACAGGGTCTAAACAACAATCCCTCAAACCGTCTGGCCGACTATGTTCACCTCACTCTCGACCCCGCTAACGACAAAACCTTCTGGCACATAGCCGAATATTTCAAAAGTGGCAGGAAAGATGTTGTTGGCGTCTTTCAGATAGCTTCTGATAACAATCACGACGTTGGGATGACCGCCATCAATGCACCCAACGACGGGATGCTTTCTAATGAAGAAACGGTGTCAGTTACCCTGTTCAATTACGGAGCCGAGGGTCAGCGTGATATACCGGTCTATTTCAGGGTTGACGGCGGTGAGGCAGTGCAGGAAATTTTTGCTGATACCCTTCCGCCTGCTGCAACGGCTGAATATACTTTTACTGCCAAAGCTGCCATGGGCACCATTGGCCAAACCTATAGTCTCACCGTTGGTACAGCCCTCGAAAATGATGAGGGAACTTTCAACGACAGCATTGTGAAATTGGTTACTTACCTCAACACCAGTGACCTTGGTGTAGTTGGAATCAGTTCTCCGGTCTCAGGTATTGGTGTATCGCAGGATGAAGCAGTGACAGTGAATATCAGTAACTTCGGAACGGCAGAAATGACAAATTTCACAGCTGGTTATTTGTTTGAGGACAACCTGATTACCGAAACTGTGCCCGGACCTGTCTCAACCGGACAAACGATTGCCTTTACTTTCCAGCAAACGGTTAGTTTTCCTCAGTTGGGCAATTATCAGTTAAAGGCGTTTACCCAGGTGGGCGATGATGCCAACACAGCCAATGATACTACTATGGTTGAAATTGTGAAATCAAACTGTCAGCCGGGTGCCGACTGCTCCTATGGCGATGGATTAACACTGTTCAGGTTTAACAACATCAATAATCCAAGTAGCTGTAGCGAAGGTGGTTACGGAGATTATACCGATCAGGTTGCCGTCATCGAACAAAGTGAAACCTATGAGCTCGAAGTTGCCACAGGTTATGGCGATCAATATGTTAGGGTTTGGATTGACTACAATGACAATTTTGTTTTCGAAACCAACGAGCTCATCGTTGACAACATCGTGTTGGGCGATAACCAGGGAGCAGGCAATTATTCCCAGGTGCTCAGCATCAGCATTCCCGATACTGTTGCCTTGGGCGAGCACCTTCTGAGGGCCAAGACTTCATGGAATGAGGCAGTGCCCGATGATGCCTGCGAGGTGTCAGAATATGGCGAGACTGAAGATTACAAAGTGAATATAGGTATCTACACCAGTCAGGCCAGTCGCTTGCTGAGCGAAGCGAACCTTGAGGTTCGGAGCCTTGGCCAGAACCGTTTTGAAGTGAGTTTGCAAAGCGATGCCCTGAATGAAACACTGGTGCTGAGTCTGCACAACATCCTGGGACAGAAATTGATCGAAAACAGGATCAGCAAGGAAAACGGACGCTACACCTATCCGCTCGACTTAAGCTATGCCGAACCCGGTGTTTATGTGCTTCGCCTTGGAACCTATACCTATGGCAAAGTTCAAAAAATCAGGGTAAACTAAGACATTAAATTCAACACAAAGAATACCTGCAGGGCATTGGTTTTGCAGGTATTCTTTGTTTCGGGCCGCAGGCTTATCCGGTGCAACCGTCTTCCTGATGCCTGCCTTTGCAGCTGAACAATAAACACTATTTTTGCGTTTTGGCGTGAAGTTAAACCTAGCGCTTCCGTAAACAGTCATTCATCATGAAACAATACAAAATTTACCTGCCTCTTTTGTTGTCGGTCGTTCTGGCCGGTGGACTTTATCTGGGGTACCGAATCGGAGCCAATGCAGCATCGGGCGACGAGACTGCCTTTTATTTGCCCGTACAAAAAGGTGGAAAACTCGATCACATTCTACAGTTTATTGAGCAGGATTACGTAGATACCGTCAACAGCAGTCAGTTGGAAAACAATGCCATCAAAGGAATGCTCGAAAAGCTTGACCCTCACAGCCAATACATTACAGCCGACGAATTTCATGAGATGAATGACCCTTTACTTGGAAGTTTTGAAGGTATCGGCGTTTCATTCAGGATTGAAAAGGATACCATTACGGTGATCAATCCGGTGAAAGGCGGACCTTCGGAAAAGGTTGGAATTATGGCCGGTGACCGTATTGTGTTTATCGATGACAGTCTGGTGGCGGGTGTGAAGGTCACAAACCGCGATGCCATGCGTAAGTTGAAAGGAAAGAAAGGCACCACGGTAAAGGTAGGTATTCATCGCCGGGGCGTGGAAGGTCTGACAGATTATACCATTACGCGCGATGTAATTCCAACCTACAGCCTCGACGCAGCCTATATGGTTGATGGAAAAACAGGTTACATCAGATTAAACAAATTTGCTGCCACCACTTATGAAGAATTTCTCGATGCCGCCACAAGGCTACGGGAGGAAGGCATGGAACAAATCATTCTTGACCTTCGAGGCAATACCGGTGGTTATTTGAAAGCCGCCACCGACCTCACCGACGAATTTCTTGCTCAGGGCAAACTCATCGTTTATACACAGGGAAAAAACAGACCCAAGTCATTTAGTTTTGCTAACCGTTCGGGCCTGCTTGAATCGGAAGAAGTGGTTGTGCTCATCGACGAAGGCTCTGCCAGTGCCAGTGAAATTGTGGCTGGAGCCATACAGGACAACGACAGGGGCACCATCATTGGCAGACGCTCTTTTGGCAAAGGACTTGTGCAGGAACAGCTCTCCATGCGCGATGGGTCGGCTCTCCGACTGACAGTGGCCCGGTATTACACCCCGACAGGTCGTTCCATCCAAAAACCTTATGATGGCGATTTCGAAAAATATCACCACGAATCTTACGACCGCTATGTCAACGGCGAAATGATGAGCGCCGACAGTATTCACCTCACCGACACTGTGAAATTCCTGACACCAAAAGGCAAAGTTGTTTATGGCGGTGGTGGCATCATGCCCGATATTTATGTCCCACTTGATAGCGACAGCAGCCTTTTTTATTATAACCGACTGGCCAACAGCGGACTGATTTTTCAGTACGCCTTTGATTTCGCCGACAGCAAAAGGGTCGAGCTTGCACGTTTCAAGGATGTTGATAGTTTTAAAAAGCAGTTTATCATGACTGATCAGCAGCTGCAGGAGCTTTACAAAATGGCTGCCGACAAAGGCATCAGCCAGCCTGCTGTTGTGAGCCCTGAAGCACGCAGGCACATCCGTACACTCTTTAAAGCCTATGTTGGACGAAACATCCTCGACGATGCAGGGTTTTATCCCGTTTTTCAGGACATTGACCCGATCTTACTCAAAGCCATTGATTATCTGAATAAGCCCGAAAGTTGAGCGCTGTGACAGTGATTGTCATCATCGTCAGCTCTATGCTGTTGCGGTTGGCGACTTTTGCCGTGGTAATCAATTATTATAAGGTTTCCCGACATCGCAAAGCCTGGTTGCTCATTGCAGCAGCCATGGTGTTGCTGGCCCTTGAGAGTCTTTTTGAGTTGCTGGCTCTCACCGGGGTGTCTTCACTTGCCAATACCTCCTTTATTCCGCATGCTGCCGGGCTGGCCGTGTCATTACTGATGCTTACAGGTACTGCCCTTATCAGTACCATTTTAAAACGTCTGGCCGCAGCTGAAAAAACAAAGGAAAACATCGAAAGGCGCTTTCAGATGCTTTTCAACACGAGCTCCGACCAGGTGTTTGTGCTCACACTGGAAGGCAACATCGTTGAAGTGAATCTCTCGGCTTGCGACAGACTTGGGATGAAAAGGGAAGAACTGCTTAATAAACATTTCAGACAAATCAAGGCAGGTACGTCGGCCGAAGGCGTGATGGATCACATCCATTCAATTAAAAATAAGGGTAAACACATATTTGAAACAGAACTCCTGAGCAGCACCGGACAGCGTTTTCCGGTTGAGATCAACTGCCGCCTGGTCGAAATAGATGATCAACCTTTTATTACCTGCATCGCACGCAATATCAGCGAACGCAAAGAACTGGATAAAAAGGTCAGAATCGCCATCATCGAAACGGAGGAAACGGAACGCAAACGTTTTGCAAAGGAAATTCATGACGGCCTGGGGCCGCTGCTTTCTGCCATCAAGCTATATGTAAATGAGCTGGATGGACTTGAAAATGGTAGTGAAGAAAAGAAAGAGTTTACCCAGCACATCAACCGGATGATTAACGAAGCCGTTGACACTTCACGCAACATTGCCAACAACATCACCCCGAAAATTCTGGCAGATTTTGGCTTGAAGCAGGCGCTTACCACCTTCACCGAAACCATCAATGCCACCGGATTGCTCACCATTACAACCCGTTTCGATTCCCTCGACCGAAGCCTTAGTCCGACTATGGAACTTATTTTTTACAGAATAACAACAGAGCTGATCAACAATACGATCAAGCACGCGCATGCCACAACTATTGAGATAGGTCTAAGTCTACAGGAACACAAGTTGTTGCTGAATTATCGCGACAACGGACGGGGCTTTGATCTGCAGCAGGCAATCGAAAAAAGTGATAACCACATGGGCGTCAAGAATATTATCAGCAGGGTGCGATCGATGAACGGCATTTTCAACTTCAGAAATACAAGCCCGGGAATCCAGATCAGCATTGCTGTTGACATCCATGCCGAGGCAATGAATTAAAGTAAATTAACCCAACAAGGAACCAAACACCATGTCTGATTGTCAAATCAAAGTTAATATCCATACATGAAGAAACATATTAAACGCATCGTTGGCATTGCACTGGCAATAGGACTGCTGGCGCTGATTTTTTTCAATAAAGACGGCTTGCTTAGCAGCCGGAACGACCGCTCGGCTTTTGTTTCCGGCAGAGCCGCGCAAATGCTACCTGTTCAAACCATGGTAGCCACCGAAGCTCCGCTGAACGATGTGCTTGTAGCTGCAGGCACCGTAATGGCTGATGAACAGGTTGAAGTGGCAGCCGAGGCTTCGGGTCGGATCACCAGCATTAGCTTCACCGAAGGTAGCTTTGTGAGGGCAGGTGAGTTGCTGGCTACCATAAACAATGCCGACCTGCTGGCACAAGCGGACCGGAATAATTTTCAGCTTCGCCTGGCTGAATCAAGAGAAGAACGACAGCGACAACTGCTCGAACGACAAGGTATCTCACAACAGACCTACGATCAGGTGCTCACCGAACTCAACGCACTTCGCGCAGAGGCGAGCCTGCTGGAAGCCCAGCTTGAAAAAACCCGCATCCGTGCTCCTTTTGACGGGGTGCTGGGCCTGCGCTACCTCAGCGAAGGCAGTTATGTGAGCCCGGGCACCAAATTGGTCAGGCTGGCGCGCATCCAGCCGGTTAAAATTGAATTCAGCGTGCCTGAGAGGTATGTGGCTTACGTGAAAAAGGGCGTCAGTGTTAACTTCAGTGTTGACAATACCGCCGAACTTTATCAGGCCAGCATCTATGCCATTGAACCGGTTGTTGACAAGCAGTCGCGCGCCATCACGGCAAGGGCTGTCTATAGCAACGCCTCAGCTGCTGTAGTTCCGGGCTCTTTTGCCAGGGTAGAGTTGCCTCTCATGAACCTGAGCAAAGTGCTTCAGGTGAAAGCCGAAGCATTGATACCCGAGATGGGTCAGAACAAAGTGTTTGTTTACCGTGGTGGTAAAGCCCAGCCTGTGATTGTGAACACCGGCATCCGAACCGATCGTATGGTACAAATCACTTCAGGAATTCAGGCCGGTGATACTGTTATCACCAGTGGTCTGCTGCAACTCCGGCCGGGTATGGCTGTCGAAATTCGTCAAAACAGTCAGCCATGAGTTTAGCATCAACCAGTATTCACCGTCCTGTGCTGGCCACAGTGATGTCGATCCTGATTATTTTGTTTGGTGTCATCGGGCTTTCAACCCTGGGTGTGCGCGAGTATCCGAGCGTTGATACTCCGGTGGTAACTGTATCCACAGGTTACACCGGTGCCAATGCCGATGTGATCGAATCACAGATCACCGAACCACTCGAAGAATCAATCAATGGCATTGCCGGCATCCGAACTCTAACCTCGGTGAGCCGTGATGGCAGAAGCACCATCACCGTTGAATTTGATCTTTCGGTTGACCTGGAAACAGCTGCCAACGATGTGCGCGACAGGGTGTCGCGTACCTTATCCAATTTGCCTCCCGATGCCGATCCACCCATTGTTGCCAAAGCCGATGCTGATGCAAACCCCATCCTTTTTCTGAACATCCGAAGCGAACAACGGTCATTACTCGAACTTACCGAGATAGCCCAGCGTACCTTCAAGGAAAGCCTTCAAACCATTCCCGGTGTGAGCTCCATTGCTATCTGGGGCGCAAAGGAATACTCGATGCGCCTTTGGATCGACCCTTCCCGGCTTTCGGCCTTCAATCTAAGTCCGCTTGATGTGCGCAATGCATTGCTGCGTGAAAACCTTGAGCTCCCTTCAGGGCGTATCGAAGGAAATACGGTTGAACTCACAGTACGTACCCTCAGCCGGCTGGAAACACCCCAGGATTTCAATAACCTAATCATCAAGGAAACGGAGGCTGGCATTATCAGGTTCAGCGATATAGGCTTTGCCGAGCTGGCTCCACTCAACGAACGAACCATCCTGCGCCGCGACGGCATTCCAATGGTAGGAAATGCCATTATCCCGCAGCCTGGATCGAACCACGTGGAAATTGCCGATGAGTTTTACCGCCGCATCGAGAAAATCAGAAAAGATTTGCCCGAAGATATCGAGCTGGGTATCGGGTTCGACAATACAGACTACATCCGGCATGCCATCACCGAAGTGGAACAAACCATTTACCTCGCTTTCCTTCTGGTGGTACTCGTCATCTTTTTCTTCCTCCGCGACTGGCGTACTTCGCTCATACCCGTGATCGTGATTCCAATCTCGCTCATTGGATCGTTTTTCATCATGTATGTGGCTGGTTTTTCAATCAATGTGCTTACGCTGCTGGGACTGGTTCTTGCTATCGGACTGGTTGTTGACGATGCCATTGTTGTGATCGAAAATATTTATTCAAAAATTGAAAAAGGAGTTCCGCCAATGCAAGCCGGACTCGAGGGTTCGGCTGAGATCTTTTTTGCTGTAATTGCCACCACGGTTGCCCTGGCAACAGTTTTTCTGCCCGTTATTTTTCTCGAAGGACTCACAGGACGTCTGTTCAGGGAATTTGGAATCGTACTTTCGGGCTCGGTTATCATTTCGTCGTTTGTGGCGCTCACGCTCACCCCGATGTTGTCGACACGCTTGCTCAAACGACGTGAAAAACACAATGCCTTTTATGAGTGGACTGAGCCGTTTTTTAACAAGCTTGCCTCAATATATGAAGAAAGTCTCAAGTCTTTTCTCAGGCATAAGTGGCTTTCAATGGCTATTATCCTGCTATCCGGACTTATCATTTTCAGCCTTGGAAGAAGGCTTCCCTCAGAACTGGCTCCAATGGAAGACCGATCGGGTATGATGGTTTTTTCGACTGCACCTGAAGGTATTACATTTGAATACATGGAAATGTACGTACAGGAACTCATCAACCTGGTAGAGAAGGAAGTGCCCGAAACGTATTCGCTCATTACGATCACTTCACCAGGCTTTGGGGCAGCGAGTAGCGTAAACTCGGCTTTTGCCCGCATCCGGCTTGTTGAACCCGATCAACGTGAACGTTCCCAGCAGGAAGTGGCCGATCACCTCACCCGTGGGTTGTCGCAGCTCACGCAGGTTCGCAGCTTTATCACACAGGAACAATCAATCAGCACCCAGCGAGGTGGACTGCCGGTGCAGTACGTCATCCAGGCCCGTAACCTCGAAAAACTCCGTGAAGTGTTGCCAAAGTTCATGGAAGAAGTTGGAAAAAGTCCTGTTTTCCAGTTTGCTGATCTCAATCTGAAATTCAATAAACCCGAACTTCAAATCTCGATCAACAGGGAAAAAGCTCGCTCTATGGGTGTTTCGGCACAGGATATCGCTCAAACGCTGCAACTGTCACTGAGCGGGCAACGCTTTGGTTTTTTTATCATGAATGGAAAACAATATCAGGTGATCGGACAGCTTGAAAGGGCCTACAGATCCGCTCCGCTTGACCTTTCAACCCTCTTCGTGAAAAATAATACCGGACAAATGATCCAACTGTCGAACCTGGTAGAGGTGAAAGAACAAACAAATCCTCCGGCACTCTACCGCTACAACCGCTATGTTTCGGCCACTGTTTCGGCCAATCCTGTCAATGGCAAAACCATCGGCGATGGCATTCGCGAGATGGACCGCATTGCAGCCCTGGTGCTCGACGATACTTTCAGCACCTCGCTTGCAGGTACTTCCAAAGATTTCGAAGAAAGTTCTTCCAGTCTTGCCTTTGCTTTTGTGCTGGCTCTCATACTGATTTATCTGGTGTTGGCGGCTCAGTTCGAAAGTTTCCGCGACCCGCTCATCATCATGTTTACCGTGCCGCTGGCCCTTGCAGGTGCTGTGCTAACGCTTTGGTATTTTGATAAAACACTCAATATTTTCAGTCAGATTGGCATCATCATGCTCATCGGATTGGTTTCAAAGAATGGAATCCTCATCGTCGAATTTGCCAATCAGCGAAAAGCAGCAGGTCTTTCAAAAGCGGAGGCAATCCTCGATGCTTCGGTATCACGTTTCAGACCCATTCTGATGACAAGTCTTTCAACCATTTTGGGTGCAGTTCCCATTGCACTGGCTCTCGGCGCAGGTTCGGAAAGCCGTGTGAGTATGGGAACGGCTATCATCGGGGGCTTAACGTTTGCCACAGTGCTCACACTTTATGTGATTCCGGGTATTTACAGCTACATCTCCGAGAAAGAAAAAACAGTGAGCAATATCAGTCAACTCACCAACGATGAAACGTCAACAATAGCGACCGGAAAGGAGGAAGCCCAATGAAGAAGATTCTAGTTTCGCTGATATTATTCAGTCTTGCTGCCAACAGTCTCAAAGGTCAGGAGCACTTAAGTATCAAGGCTGCCATCGCTGTTGGTCTTGAACATAATTACGGCATCAGGCTCGAACGCAAAGAATTGGGAATTGCCGAGAACAACAACAGTCCCGGTAACGCCGGTTTTCTTCCCCGACTCAATGTCACTGCAGGGCAATCCTATAGTGTCAACGACTCGAGACAGGCATTTCTTACCGGACAGGTGAATGACCGCAGCGGCGCAAAAAGTGACGCCTTCAATGCCGGTGCCCAGCTCAACTGGACCATTTTTGATGGCATGAAGATGTTTGCGCGGCGCGATCAGCTCCGGCAACTCGAGGAAATGGGGGAGATGCAGTTATTGCTTACCGTGGAGAACACCATCAGCAACATCCATCAGAGTTATTTTACACTTGTTCAGCTTAACCGGCAGAAAAGTGTTTTTGAAAAAACAATTGCTCTTGGAAATGAGCGCCTTAACCTGGCTGAAGACAAGCTTGCTTTTGGTTCAGGATCCAAACTGGAGGTGTTGCAGGCTATGGTCGACCTCAACAGCGACAGTGCTGTTTATCTGAAGCTGATCGACCAGATTGGTAGTTTGCAGGTAAGAATCAACACCCTGCTTGGGCGAAAGGCCGATATCAGCTTTGGTGTTGATGAGCAAATTGAGCTGAGACAAGGCCTTGAGCTGAAACAGCTGGAAGAGCAGTTGCTGAGCCGCAACACCAGTTTGCTGCTCAGCCGCAAAGACGAGCAAATGGCTGCCCTTGCACTGAAAGAGGTCAATGCAAGGTATTTTCCGGAGATTGGACTCAACCTGGGTTACAATTTTCTCAATCAGCAGAGCGAATCAGGTTTTTTGGCCGAGAACAGGTCATTGGGCCTCACCTATGGCCTGACGGCGAGTTTAAACCTTTTCAATGGGTTCAATACCAGGCGCGAACAGAAGAACCTGCGGTTGCAGATCGAAAGCAGTCAGTTACGGGTAGAAGCGCTTGAACAAGAATTGCTTGCTGAGCTGAAAGCTTCGTTCGACAGCTATGTCAGCAGGCAGCGCCTTATCTTGATGGAAACACATAACCTGGCTTCAGCAAAGGAAAATCTTTCGATTGCCGATGAACGTTACAGCCTTGGCGACCTATCGGGACTGGAATTCAGAGAAGCACAAAAAAATTACCTCGAAGCCGAAACAAGGTTATTGCAGGTAGTGCTCGAGACAAAAATCCTCGAGACACAGCTTTTGCAACTCGCCGGTATGCTGGCAGCTGAATAAGGATGTAAGGGGTTATACTGACTATTACCGTTATTTTTCCCTCTTAACATTTACTTAGGGATTTTTTTTCACTATTTTTACCCTCAGATTGCAGGAAAAAAGGTTGACCAATCCAACCGCAGGTATGTCAGGCGTTTTTTTTAAACAAGCACCCCCGCACCCATGAAGGCAAACAATCTTCCTGATGAGCAGGAAATGAATTTTCAAATAATGCTGGATGCACTCAGCAGCAGGATTTTTGTCTTGGACCCAAACAACCGGATCGTCTATGCCAACCCTGCATTTGCCGCATTTCTGAAATGCGAGCCTGCCAGCCTCAGGCAACTCACGCTTGGCGACATAATGGTGCCGGAACAGGCCTCTGCAACAGCTGTATTTGAGGATAACTCAGATGTTTTGTTACATTTCAAATCATTGGATAAAAATGTTGAGCAGTCTTATCGAATGATTTTTTCCACAAAGCTGCTCGTTATTAATCAAAAAAAATACAAACTTTTTCAGGAGTCAAATAAACATACACAACTCCACGTCGAAGGAAACGACTACCATGAAGCCGTGTTGGGAGCCATCCCCGACCTGCTTTTTGTGCTCGATCATCAGCGACACATCGTTGGTTACCACGCACCCTCAGAACAAATGCTGGCCGCCCCACCGGAAGTCTTTCTGGGCAAACCATGTGAGGAGTTTTTACCCGAAAATGTATATAGTGTTATCAATGAAGCACTTGATGAAGCTGACATTCATGGCGCCTCGATTGGGAAAACCTATCGTTTCGACAGCGATGGCATTCCATCCTGGTTTGAACTTTCGATCAAACGCAATCAGGATACGGATCGTTTTCAATATATCGCCCTCTCACGCAATATAACCAACAGCAAACTCAATGAACTGGCTCTGGCGAAGAGCGAAATCAGGTTTAGAAGCATTATAGAGCAAAGCGACGAAGGTATCGTACTCATCGACACGGAAGGACGGGTTATCCTTTGGAACCGAAGTATGACCGATATCACAGGCCTTGCAGCCGGTGAAGTGTACGACCGGTTTATCTGGGAAGTAATGTTCGACATTGGAACACCCATGCGGAAAAGCATTCCCGGGGTGCTTGAGCAGGGGAAAAACCGCATCCTTGATATACTCCAACGCAAAGAATCAGAGTATCTCGGTCAAACCATGGAGTCTGAAATAATGAAAAACGATGGCAGCCGCAGGCTCCTTTCCACCACCCTGTTTCCGGTTGAATATGGCGATCAATATATGCTTGGTGCTATCCATCGCGACATCACCGAAATAAAGAAGGCAGAACTTACACTGCTTGAAAATGAGGAGTACATCCGAACTCTTTATTATGACAGCCCGGTGCCTGTTTTGGTTATAGAAGAAACCACCCAGCTGGTTTTCGATCTCAACAATGCCGCCCTTGCTGCTTTTGGATGTAAAAGCAGGGATGAACTTGTCGGGAAAAGTGTTGAAGATTTGCTGCCGCCTGAGAATGAAGATGATTTATACTTTAACAGGCAGCAAATTGCCGAGAAACTGGAACTCATTTCCAATGCCAGTGAAAAAACTTTCGACTGTCATTTCAGGTCGAATACCGGGAATATCTGGGATGCAAGGGTGCATACATTCAGGCTATCAATCTATGAAAAAGACCTGGTCCAGCTCACACTCATCGACACCACGGCCCATAACCGTGCCATGCAGGCTCTTTTTGAAAGTGAATCACGCTACAGGGCTGTAGCCGAAAATGCCAATGCCGGTATTGCCATCGTCGACCTTGAAGAACGCATCGTATTTTCTAACGAAACCATGGCCAATATGCTCGGCTATCCCAAAGAAGAGGTTGTTGGCAAACTGTTCAGTGAGTTTGTTCCCGAATCTACCTACAAGCTGATGGCAGAGAAAACCTTCCAACGGTTCAATGGCATCATCGATCAGTATGAGGCCGATTTTTACCACAGCAATGGAAGCATTAACACCTTTTCGGTTTCAGCCTCACCTCTTATGTCATCTTCAATGGAAATGATCGGAACAGTGGGCGTTATGATCGACATCACCGAGCAGAGAAAAGCAGCCATCAAACTTCTCGAAACAAGTGAGCAACTCCAGGCAATCTTGGCCTCGATGCCGGATATGATTTTTATCCTCGACAAAGATGGTATCTATGTCGATTTTTATATTAACCAAAAACTTTTCTCGCACGAAGCATATCAGCCAAGAAAAGGACAGTCAGTAAACGACATCTTTCAGGAAGACCAGGCCCTGCGGATCAGGCAAGCCATCACTCAAAGCCTGGAACTGCGCGAAACTGTAGTGGTTTCGTTCGACTATTTCGTTGGTGACCGCGTCAGTCATTTTGAAGCAAGACTCAGTCCGATGACTGCCGACAAAGTGGTATCGGTGGTGCGCGACACAACAACACTGATCACCCTCGAATCGGAACTGGTGTTCAACAACGAGCTGCTTCGAATGCTTACCATGTTGGCTACACGTTTTATTAACCTGCCGGTAAATCAGATTGAAGTTGAAATCAACAATGCCCTGGCCGAAATCGGATCTTTTGCGGGTGTTGACAGGGTATATATCTTCGATTACAACTGGGAAGATGACAATATGTCGAACACCTTTGAGTGGTGCTCGGATGATACTCCCCCTGCTATCAATGAATTACAGAAAATCCCGAACGACATCCTGCCTGAATGGGTGATGGCTCACCGCCGTGGCCAAATGACGCATGTGCCTTGTGTTGCAGAGCTTAACCCCACTGAAAATCTCAGGCAAATACTTGAACCACAAGGTATTCAATCGCTAATCACCATCCCTTTGATGGAAGGAAAAAGTTGTCTGGGTTATGTGGGTTTCGATGCTGTAAAATCGGAGCGTGCCTTTACCGATTCCGAACTGTCGCTCCTGCGCATTTTTGCCGAACTTCTCACTAACCTAAAGATAAGGCAACGAACCGATGGTCTGTTGATTCAAAACAAAGAGGTGCTGCAACAACAAAACGAACAACTGTTGAGCCTAAACAACCTGCTCCGACAGCAAAACGAAGAAATCATTGCAAAAAATACGGAGCTTGACATCCAGAAAAAACGAGCCATGGCCAGCGACATGCTTAAAACGGCTTTTCTTAATAATGTGTCGCACGAAGTGAGAACCCCGCTTAACGGCATCATCGGCTTTGCCCAGTTCCTTACCGACGACAGCCTATCGGTTGAAGATAAAAAAGAGTTTGTAGCCGCTATGAATACCAGTGTTTCGCGGCTTACCGATACCATCAACGACATCATGGATGTGTCGCTCCTTATGTCGGGAAATATGATTGTACATCCCGAAAGAATTGATATCAAATCACTTGTGAATGAAACCTATCGCAAACACAGTTTTGAGGCTGGTTCAAAAAACCTCAAACTTGAAGTGATTGAACAGCAGCTGCCTGCCGGTGCTCAGATTTTAACAGACCTGGGGATGCTGCAAAAAATTCTCAACGAACTGGTGGGAAATGCCATCAAATATACCCAGAAAGGATTCGTTCGTTTTGGCTGTCAGCTTCTCGAGCGTGAGCTGGTGCTATATGTCGAGGACAGTGGAATCGGGATTTCAGCTGAAGCCCGAAGCAAAATTTTTGAACCTTTCATGCAGGAAGACAACTCAAGTACGCGTAAGTATGAGGGCAGCGGTCTGGGTCTTACCATTGTCAAGGGTTTGACCGAGCTCCTCGGTGGTCAGATTGAACTCGAAAGCGGCTCCGGACATGGAACAAAGATTACAATTAAGCTCCCGTCTGTTGACCGAACCAACCCGCAAACCATGCCACAGTCGGTGAACCCGGTCAGCCAGGCCCCTACCATTCTAATCGCTGAAGACGAGGTGCTTAATGTACTGTATGTGAAACGAATACTCAAAAACTCAGGTTTCAACCTGTTGTATGCACAAAATGGGGAAGAAGCGGTAAAGCTGGTTATGGAGAATCCTGAAATCAATTTGGTGCTCATGGACATTAAAATGCCTGTCATGGACGGGCTCGAAGCTACCCGGATTATCAGGCGAACACATGAACATTTGCCCATTATCGCTGTTACAGCTTATGCGGCCAACGATGACAGGCATGCGTGCATAGCTGCCGGCTGTAACGATTACATCTCGAAACCGTTCACAGCAGACGACTTAAAAGAACTGATCAAAAAACAATATCAATAATCCTCCCCCATGCTTACAGTGAAAAGTTTTCCGGCCCTTTTCTTTCATTACAAAGCTGATGTTGCCGATGGCAATGTTTTAATCAGTTTTCTCAACGAGGCCAAAGCTGTGCCTGGACTGCACTGCCATTCACTCGGGCAGGATCCGCAATCGCTTTTTGACCATCTTCATACCTCCGATGGTGCCAAACTGAAAGCTTTTCTTCTGAACAAAGACCAGAGCCATCCTGTCTGGGATCTGAGTCTGCTTTACGACAACACACACTGGATCGAAATCAGAGGCAATGCAACCATATCGCAGGGAACGATTACCGAAGGTGCCGGCATGATCCTGCCTGCCGGAGAAAAAATAGCCGCTCTTGAAAAAAGTGAAATCCAACTGGCTTCTCTCAACGAATTACACAACCTGATTATCAACTTTTCGACAATGCTTGTGCAGGCTTCCTCAACCGAAGTGCCTCAGGCCATTCAGCTTACGCTGCAACGATTGGGTGAGTATGCCGGTGTTGACAGGGTTTACATCTTTGAACATGATCAATCACTCGATGTTGTCAACAACACGTATGAGTGGTGCAACGAAGGCACTTCTCCTGAAATTGAAAACCTGCAGGGTATCCCATTCGATCTCGTACCCAGGTGGAAAGAGAAGTTTGCACTCAATGAATATGTGTATATTCCGTTAATTTCCGAAATTGCTTCCGAATACATTGCTGAGAAGGAAATTCTGGAACCTCAGGGTATAATTTCCTTACTTGCATTGCCCATGTTCTATGGTAGCCGTTTTTACGGGTTCATTGGTTTTGATGCCGTCAGACAGCAGCGCGTGTGGAACGACGAACACATTGCCTTGCTGCGCCTGGCAGGTGAAATTATTTCGGGAACCATTAACCGGGCCAGGTTTGAAACCGAACTCATCGATGCCCGTCAGCAAGCCGAGGAGGCCAATCATGCCAAATCGGAATTTCTTGCTACCATGAGCCACGAAATTCGCACTCCCATGAATGCTATTCTGGGATTTTCGGAAATTCTGCTCAATACTGCCGAAAACGATCAAAACAAAACTTACCTCAATGCAGTGCTCAGCAGTGGCAAAACTTTACTTGCCCTCATCAACGACATCCTCGATCTTTCAAAAATAGAAGCCGGGCAGCTTGAAATCAACGAGGAACCGGTTGATTTAAAGATTGTATTTCAGGAAATCAGTCAGGTCTTTCTGCCAAAAGTAGATGAAAAACAGCTTTATCTGCAGATCAATCTGCCCGACGGTTTGCCCGATCGCATGGTTCTGGATGATGTGCGGTTGAGGCAGATACTTTTCAATATCATTGGTAATGCAGTGAAATTTACGCATGAAGGTGGTGTTACTGTGAATGTTACTTTCAGTGAAGCTGAAGGAGCCGGTGGCTTTATCGACCTCAGCATCAGTGTTGCCGACACAGGTATTGGCATACCTGAGGGAGCCATCAGGAAAATTTTCCAGTCTTTCTTCCAGGTCGAAGGCAGCAATACGCGTAAGTACGATGGCACAGGACTTGGGCTGGCGATTTCACAAAAATTGGTTCAAATCATGGGAGGCCGGCTTCAGGTTGAAAGCAAAGTTGGCGAAGGCAGCACTTTCACCATTGTCCTGCCCGGGCTCGAACGTACTGAAGCAATGCCTGAAGTCAAGGATAGTTTTGATTGGTCGGGCGTTGAGGTAAAGTTTGAGGGATCTACCATTCTGGTGGTAGATGATGTTGATTTTAACCGCGAACTGGTTAAGAGTTTTCTTAAGAGTCATAAACTCACGGTTTTGGAAGCACGCAGTGGCATCGAAGGAGTTGAACTCTGCAACGCCTGTAAGCCGCAACTTGTGTTGATGGACTTGCGTATGCCACAGATGAATGGCTATGATGCCACCGAAATCCTGCGTAGTCAGACCAACACAGCCCATATCCCCGTGGTGGCTTTTACGGCTTCCTCGATGAAACATGATGAACCGCGGATCAGAAAACTATTTACCGATTATGTGAGAAAACCAATCAGTCGCAACGAGCTGGTAAGGGTGCTCACCAGACATTTGCCTCACGAATTGCTTTCGGTTCACTCACCGGTACAAAACAACAGTGGCGACGATCTTCACATCAGCGCACAGCAACGCAATGCCATCCTCCAGCTGTGGAATGAAGCAGGCTTGCAGCAAAAGCTTAACCAACTGCTTCATTTTATGGATATTGAACTACTTGAGGATTTTATCCGTGAATTGGAGTTTACGGCAAGGCAGTTTGCACTACATCAACTAGTTGATTTACTGGAATTGCTGCGTCAGGATAAAAACAAATTTGATTTCGAAAACTACCACATCCATATTTCGAAGCTGGCTGCTTTGATCGATCAGTTTCATTCATTGAAATAAACAATCCGACTATGAACGACCCGAATTTTCTTCCCTCCGAACTCTCGCCTACAATTCTTGCTGTGGACGATAACCCGCGCAACCTGCAGCTGATCTCCAGTTTGCTCACTGCAAAAGGGTATAAAGTAGTGGTGGCCAATACAGGCGAGAACGCTTTGAAATACCTTGCCATCCGGCAGCCCGACCTGCTTTTGCTCGACATTATGATGCCAGGGTTGAGTGGTTATGATGTGCTTGATCAGATCAAACAAAATCAGGATATTCACGATCTTCCCGTGATTTTTCTAACGGCAAAATCTGAGCTTTCCGACATTGTTAAAGGTTTTGCAATGGGAGCAGTGGATTATATCACCAAACCGTTCAAAAGTGAAGAACTCATTGCAAGGGTTGATACACATCTCGAACTGCGCAAAATGCGTGATCAGCTGGCACGTAAAAACAAAGACCTTGAACAGCTCAACCAGGCATTGAACGAATCGCATGAGATTATCAGGCAGGATGCCGAACAGCTAAGCCGTATCAATGCCGAAAAAGACCGTTTTTTTTCCATCATCAGCCACGATTTACGAAACCCTTTCAATGGTTGTCTGATGGCAACCGAAATACTGGCTACCCGGTTCAACGAGCTAAGCCAGGATGAGGTAAGTGCCTTTATCAACGCCCTGTATGAGTCGGCAACAAATATGAGCAAATTGCTCGAAAACCTCCTGAACTGGGCGCAGCTTCAGATGGGGACCCTCAAAACCAATATCGGACTAATCCTCCTGTCTCCGCTGATCGCTGAAGCAGTGGCCACTCAGGCTGCCGGCATCAACGCCAAAAACATCAGCCTGCACCAGCACGTTTTGCCTGAACTGTCGGCAATGGCAGACTTCAGAATGGTGGATATGATCCTACGAAACCTGCTCACCAACGCCATCAAGTTTACACCTGCAGGAGGTGAAATCGTTGTGGAAGCCGGTCAAACAGAACAGGAAACCTGGATCAGCGTGCGCGACACCGGTATCGGAATGAACCCTGCTTTGCAGCAAAAGCTGTTCAGGATCAACGAAAAAGTCTCGCGACCAGGTACCGAAGGCGAGCAAAGTACAGGCATCGGCCTGGTGCTCAGTCACGACATGGCTGTCAGAATGGGTGGCCGGCTGACTGTTCAAAGCACAGAAAACAAGGGTAGTATTTTCTTTTTATACTTACCCAAAGCCGCCTTATTGTAAGGAGTTGATAGATAATTTGTTAACGATTTGTTTTGTTGAAAAGGGGAAGAATGAACCGGTACGGACTTCTGTTTTTTCACATCATGACTGCTTTTTGTGTATCTATGCAGTGCATTAGCACCAAAACACACAGCAATGAAACCCGGACTGCTCTATCGTTTCCTGAAAGTCTACGTCCCGCTTGGATTCAGGATTTATTATCGCCGCTTTCAAATTCATAACCAGGATAAAGTGCCTTTGAAAGGGCCGGTGATTTTTGCCATCAATCACCAGAATGCCTTTATGGACGCGCTTATTGTTGCCGTTTCCTCAGCCCGAAACCCTTGGTTTATCACCAGAGCCAGTGTTTTTGGAAGTGCAACCGCCCGCTGGTGGCTTCAAAAACTTCAAATGCTTCCAATTTACCGCTTCAGGGACGGGCATGCCAATATGAAGAAAAATGATGAGGCCATGGAACGAACCCGTCAGCTCTTGCTTCAAAACCAAACCATACTCATTTTTCCTGAAGGTAATCATGACAGGCATTGGTCGTTGCGGCCATTGCAAAAAGGGATTGCCCGCATGTCGTTTGATCTCGAACAAACAAGCAGTTTCACTACCGGATTGCAGATCGTACCGGTCGGGATTCAGTATGAAAACCACCTCCTCAGCAGGAGTGAAGTGCTCATCACTTTTGGCAACCCGATCACCCTGACAGCATACCGTGAGCTCTACGAAAACCAGCCGGCGCATGCCGTCAACGCGCTCATGGCGGATTTGAAAACTGCCATGCAGAAATTGATCGTTGATATCCCGGTGGACGAAAACTATACGGCCTACCATAACGCTGTTCAGCAACGGCAAGGACGTGCGAAGGAACTTTTTCAACGGTTGACCTCCGATAAGGAATTCATTTCGGGTCTTTTAGAATCAAAACAACTGCCCGCCATCAAAAGCCGCCGGCAGCCGGGATGGTGCAGCTGGCTCAAACCACTTTTTCTGCTTGTTTTTTTGCCTCATTTTCCGGCCTTATTCCTGATTCAGTTGCTGATAAAAAAAGTCGTCAAAGACGACCACTGGACTTCATCCATTAAGTTTGCAGGTTTGATCATTCTTTTTCCCTTGTTATACCTGATTGAAATTGTTTTGTTTTGGGTATTGACTCAAAATTTGACAGCGACTTCCCTATTTGTTCTGGCGCTGATACCCACCGGTATTGCAGGGCTTAACTACAGGGATTGCTGCCGTAAATCCGCGGTTTTCAACGAAACACAACCGCACTGAAATCTGTCATTCGCTAAAAACAAGCAGTGGCAAATGCGTTTGATACAAAAGTTTACGCGTTAAACTGGGTTCGAAAAGCTGTTCGAGCAAGTTTCTCCTCCTGAAAAGTATCGCGATTACATCCACTTGCTTTTCTTGCACAAAAGCCTCGACACCTCCCACTGGTTCGGCAGTTTCGATGAGGCCGCATTCGATGGTGGTTGCGGCACAATTGGTGTTAAAGTAATCGCGCAACTGCTTCATCCGCAGTCTGTCCACTTCGGCATCTGGTTTCGAGAGCAGGTGCAGGCAAAAAATCTGTGCTTTGAAAGGTTTCACAAATGTGATGAGCCGGTGCATGGCTAAAAAGTCATTTTCATCAAAATGAGTGATATAAGCCACTTTGTGAGGGGCAAAAAATTTGCTGATATCGTAACCTTCCGGCACAGCCAGTATCGGGAAACTGCTTTTGGCAATGAGTCGTGAGGTGGTGCTTCCCATCAGGCTCAGGGCATCCCTGTTTTTACCCCTTGTGCCCATGACAATCAGCCCGGGCTGATAATCTGAGGCGATCTCAAGGATTGAATCCACGGCATTTCCCCTCACAAGGTCAAGGCCAAGTTTGACACCGCGCATGCGTTCGGCCCGGATGCGGCCGTTGAGGATGTCGGCCAGCTCTGTGAGCTTATCCATCGCCTGTTGCTCCATCTCGCGCATAACGGGTTCCAGATCGGTTTGAAAAGCAAACATCTCATTGAAGATGAAACTCTCACCGGCTCCGCTGAACCACACATGCAACAGCTTGATTTCGGCCTTGAGCCTACGGGCAAGTTCCAGCGCGTAATGTGCTGCCTTGACGGATCGTTCCGAAAAATCAACCGGAACGAGGATGCGCCTCACACCCCTGAGTCTTGTAACAGCGGCTTCTTTACCCCGGAACCCCTGCGTTTTTGAGCTTTCGAGCAATTGAGTGGCCTGCAATGCCATGGAAGCTTCCAGATGAAGATCGGCAGTGGCAAGGCCCGTTTGATGGTTGCTCAGATAGCAAATCACTCCCATAGCCTCCAGTTGGGATTTGAGCAGCAAAGCCCGGCTGTAGGACAGATCGCGGATTGTGATCATGGAATCATGTGACAGGTTCATAACGCGGCAATTAATCCCATAAAATTAAACGTTTCATCCTGCCTTGTCAATGTCATTTTCACAGGATCGAAAAATTTCCCGCTAAAACTTCTTAAAAATCTGTCGCATCCGATTCGAAACCTGCTCCAAATGCCTTATTTTTGTAACAAATCAATGTAAGAGAAATGAAAAAGTTTGCTGTTGTGCTGGCCGGTTGCGGAGTTTATGACGGGGCCGAAATCCATGAAGCTACCCTTGCTTTGTTGGCAATCAAAGAGGCAGGAGGTGAATATCAATGTTTTGCACCTGATATGGAACAATATCATGTGATCAACCACCTCACAGGTGAAACAATGCCCGAATCAAGAAATGTTTTGATTGAGGCTGCACGCATTGCCCGTGGAAACATCCATCCTTTGTCGGCATTTCGTGCTGATGATTATGATGTCTTGTTTTTCCCCGGTGGATTTGGGGCAGCAAAAAACCTGTCAACCGTGGCTTTCGACGGTCCGGATGCAACAGTGTTAGCCGAAGTGGAAACAGCGGTGAAGGCGATGGCGGCCTTGAAAAAACCCATTGGAGCCATGTGCATCTCACCTGTGTTTATTGCAAAAATACTTGGAGATGTGAATGTTACC
>JANJXG010000128.1 GCA_024709145.1 Bacteroidales bacterium
CACCCTGGCAAAATACTCACCGTCCTGATCCAATAAAAGTCGCTCATCCCAGGGACCAGCCATCCGTGCAATATCCATCGGTGTAAGCCAGGCACTTGTTTGAACCATCCAACGCTGTCCGTATCCACCATAAAGTCGAACCAAAAACTCAACAGGGTCGTCCTGATCAAAAATCCAGGCCGACTCTTCGCGCGGCTTCATATTATGGTAATCTTCTCCATCCATGAAATGGACAGAAGGACTGATTGCAACATATCCCGGATTCCTGATCAGGACTTCCACCTGAGATTCTATTTTGTCAGTACTAAGCACATCATCTGCATCCAGATACTGAATAAACCTGCCCTGACTCAGGTTCAATCCTTTATTTCGGGCTACACATGCCCCGCTATTTGGCTGAGTCAACACCTTTAGTTTAGCGGATTCATAATTACGGGCCAACTCTACTGTTCGGTCTTTGCTCCCATCATCAATCACGTAAACTTCGATATTATCCCATGTTTGATTCACCACAGAGTCAAGCGTTTCCTGAATATACTTCTCAGCGTTGAAAGCTGGTATCACTATAGAAACCAATGGTTTAATATCTGTTATCATACTTAATACTTAAAGTGAAAGGTGTTTTTTTCGAAAAGACTCAAACCGGTGAGCAGGGATGTAACCTCTATATGGATGCTTATAATTCATCCTTACAAGTTTTTCAGGATCAAGGTGTTTTATCAATTTCGCAGGATTACCGGCAATGACACAATTCCCCTCAGGAAATGACTTTGTAACTACCGAACCGGCACCTACGATCGTAAAATCTCCTAAAACCACGCCGGGCATAACCATTGAATTCATTCCGATCCAGCAATAACTGCCAATGTGAGTTTCACTGGAAAACTGCTTCATGTGTTCATAAATCTCATGGCCTCCACTGAGGATGCCAACATTTTGGGCAATAAAAGTGTAGTCACCAAACACCAGTTTACCTGAACCCTGAATGTAACATCCAGGGATGAATCCTGGGTTTGTGCCAACACCAACCAAAATATTGTGAGCTCCCAGAATCCTGCTTGTGAAATGAGTGGGCCAATAGGCTTCTCTGTTGTAACCCAATACTTTCTGTTTATACCAGCGCGAAAAGGTATAACGGTCGTTTTGATCCTGCGTTTCACGGATAAACCTGAAATAAGGCAATCGGGTGATCAGCCAGACAAATATTTTGAGTGGATTGGAAACGAGGTCTTGTATCTTTTCAGAGGTAATTTTCATGTCGTATCAGCGCTAATAACAGACTTATTTTCCTTTGGAAATAACACGTTTAAGGATCTCGGTATAACCCATTCCTGATTCCTTTTTTAATACCCTCATGGTTGAAACTGAGTGATTCTTCCCAACTCCAAGAATATATCTTGCCTGGTTCCATTTCACCTGTTTCAGTGCACGATCCCGATCAACACTACTTAATGGACAATCCTCTTTCAGAAGCATTTCTTCCGAACATTTTATGTATTTGAAAGGTACTGTAAAATCAGTCCGGTTGTGCTGCATTTCCTGTTCTTCGTGTTCACGGTACCAAACCACACCCTGCTGCATTAAAACCACCGGAAAACGGGCAGCAAGTAGATGCCACATTTCAAAATCACCCAAGTAACGTCTTCCACTAAAGCCACCCACCTCTTCAAAAGCTTTTTTCAGTATGATGGCCGATAAAGGTGCTTTGTGAAACAGCTGCTGCTGGAAATAATGTCTTTTGTATGCTTCAGCCGGGCTTAATACAAAAGGATACATCTTTAATTTGTCCTGAGGCAAAGACGACAACCCAAAACCCGCTTCAGGAAAACGCTCCATCCCCTCCACAAGAGTTTGTAATCCGGTTGGATATATCATATCGTCAGCATCCACATATTTCAGATATTTCCCTTTTGCCAAACTTGCTGCCTTGTTACGGTTGGGATAGTCACCAAGGTTTTTTTCGTTGAGGACCGAAATCACCCTGGTATCACGACTGGCATAGTCACGGGCGATTTCCAGGCTTTTGTCTTTTGACTGATCATCAACAACCAGTAATTCAAAGTTTTGGTAAGTCGAGGCAAGCACGCTTTCGATGGCCTGAGCCAGATACTTCTCGCGGTTGTAAGTAGTCATTAAAACACTTACCAATGGTTTTTCGTTGTTTTCCATGGGAATTATAATTTTTTGGATTGAACACCCTGAGGCGGATAACCGACATATTTCTTTTGTGACGCTTCCACACCTTCCATACCTTTAAAACGGGCATAATAGCTGAATATCAAAGCAGCAGCCCATGCAGCCCTGACGAGGGTTATGTTGTACCAAAACCATTTCCATTTCTCTCCCCAACTTAACTCCTTCATCTTGAGTAGCCTTATTTTTATCTCTGCTGTTTTGACAAATGGATTACGGGGATACTTGATGTAATTATAAAACTTATAGTTTTGATATAGAATAATATAGCTTCTCTTAAAGTAGAAATCATATTGCTGATGATGATAATGGTACACGCGTGCCCTGTAATCATATACAATGCGGTAACCGGCCTCCAATGCATCTTTAGCCCACAAGGTATCCTCGGAAAACATCAGCTTTCTGAAGGGAAGTTTTTGTTTCAACTCTTTGCGGTACATCGCATTAACATCGTCCCAATTGCAATACTGATGTTGTTGCGGGCCTTCCATCTTCAGAAAAACCTGTGGATCTTTGAACTGATAAGAAAATGGTTTGGCTTCGGATGCAGGCCTGAACCACTGAAGCGGATTTTTCGATTTATCGTATGGCACAACCTGTTGCCCGCAAACGCCAGCCACTTCAGGATCATCAAAATGCGACCGCATCAGTTCGAGCCAATGTGAATCAACTGCAGCAGCATCCTGTACTGTCATGACAACGAACTTGCCCTGGGCCAGCGAAACTCCCAGGTTGCGGGTTTCACCATGGTTAAATTCTTTGGGATTTAAATGATGAACCCTAACAGGGTAATTCTTCAGAAGCTCCAGTGTCCCATCCGTTGACCCGGAGTCGATGACAATCACTTCCATCCTGTCGCTTACACTTTGATTAAAAATACTGTCAAGACAGGCAGGAAGCGTATCGAGGCCATTCTTTACAGGAATAACGACTGAAAATTCGATGTCATTTGTTTCCATCAGTTGCTAGTTTGGAGCTTGATATGTATGTTTGCCAATGCCAGATTCAACCTTTCCGTACTGAATAATTCGTCGGGTAAATTCTGAAAATGGTCGAAATCGATGAAGCCTGCTGAGGTATAAAAAATGCAGAAGCTTAAATTTGAGCCATTCTTTTCTGCTAAATATTTTATGCTTCATTGCGAATTTCATGCTTTCTGCTGCAACTGTTCTGTTATAAGCTTTAATAGCCCCAACAACCACATTTGAGCCCAATACCTTTAAGGCATTTTTAATTTCCTGTGACATAGGTTGAGGTAATGCAAGGGCATTAGCAAAAAAAATCTGTTGTCTGCTTTGCATTTTTGGTGGGGTATTTATCTCACCCTGACTGATGCTTTCGGAAATATGTTTTCGATAGTAAATATCAGGTTTTAAGTCGTCTGTAACAATAAACTTGAAGTTCTTCGTTAAGGCTTTCAAATGAAAATCAACGTCCTGCCAACAGGCAAGACCTTCGGTAAAACCTCCAACGGCATAAATTGATTCTCGTGTCCACATCGGCCCAGAAGTTTGCCAGACAGCATCAAGTTGCAGAAATCGTATCAATGCAGGCCTTTCGTTTGTCTTGTTCCAAAGCATGGTAGCCTGCTGCGGATCATCATTAAAAATCAGCATAGGAAAAACCCAGAAATCATAATCTGGTAAAAAAAGTGCTTTGTTAATTCTTTGCTCAAGGCAGAAAGGTGCTAATAAGTCATCGCTGTCAAGGTAGATGATAAAGTCACCTTTTGAAAGTTCAAATGCAAGATTTCGGCATGTTGGAGCGCCTTTGGGTAGCCTGCTACGCTTAAAGTAGTTTATCCGGTTATCAAGGTTAGCATATTCATTTCCAATCTGATCGCTGTTATCACTTGATTCATCATCCACCACAATGGCTTCCCAGTTTGCATAGCTTTGCTGCAAAAGCGACTGCAAAGTTTCAGCCAGCAGAGATCCTCTGTTGTAATTGGGAATCAACACTGAAACTAGCGGTTGTTTATCCATTGTTATGCCATCTAATTCGGTAAATATTACTTTTTGAAAAACTTTTTAACTGTCACACCTGCATTGACGAATCGCTTTCCCATCAAAGGGAAAAGGAGCATTTTCCATGTCCTGCTGTCTTTCCAGCCATCGCGGATAATCTCACGTGCCAGCTTATTTCTGATTTTCCTGTCGCCGGCATCACTCACCAGGTTATACATATACCTTAAATCTTCTCTGAAATGTTGCCCCTTTAGGTTCGAAACTTCGGTTGTTTCTTTTTCAATTGCCGGTGCCGGCGGTGGGGGGACTTTCTCGCCACGCATAATCGGGTCGCTGCCTGTGGTTCGCCTTTGGTGTGAATAGTCGACAAGTAGGTTACGGAAATGTTGGATTTTATGCGCATGACGATGTGTGGCAGAGCCCGGATGGATACGCATATAATAATCGCATACGTTCATCACGGCAATTTTATATTTCTCCAACAGCCTCAGCCACAAGTCATTGTCTTCAGAAACTATAAACTCGGTCCGATAACAACCCAAGTCAAGTACTACTTGCTTTCGAAAGCAGGCTGTACCGTGCACAACAGGACTTGAACGGTCAGTGGCAAAATCATCAAATCGCAAATCGCGAATCGCTTTACCTTCGAAAAATTTATTGTTCGGGACACGAAAATTGCGGGCAATATGTCCATTTAACGTCATAAATGCCTGTTGGTTACAAACCATCACATAATCAGGATTTGCCTCCAGAAAGTCGATTTGTCTTTTCAGACTTTCCGGTTCTGAAATATCATCAGCATCATGTCTTCTGACATATTTACCACGTGCCAGCCTGAGTCCGTTGTTTAACGAACGAGCCACACCCTGATTTTCCTGCATCACGGCAACGATTCGCGGATCGTTGTATGATTCAATGATTTGTTGGGAATCATCTTTTGAACCATCATTGATAATCAGCAGCTCAAGATCGGTAAAGGTTTGATTGAGCACGCTTTCAATAGCAGGTCTCAGATAGTCCCGGCCATTATAAACCGGCATCAGAACACTTACAAGAGGTTGCTTTTCCATGGCTGCATCCGGTTAGATTTCTTTCCAATTCGATCGCAACACTGTTTTCGCACGTTTGTCAAAAGGAAAAGGACGTCTGATAAACTGATCGCCTTGCTTTATGGTAAACCGGATACAGTTTTCGATGTAGTCAAAGGTACCGTATTTATTCCCAAGCCAAAGTGAAATGTAATAGGTTCCAGGTGCAAAAGACATGTCTTTTACTTCAACCCTCACACGGCGAAGCTCATCTTTGGCCAGGTTTTTAATCTCAAACAAATCATCGGCATTGGTTACATGGCCAATAAACTCGTTGGCATCATTGCGTATATCAAGTGTAAAATCAGTGTAATCAGCCGCTTCTCTGGCAGCAAAACTTGCATCAACGTAAAAGTTATCACCCAAAAAAACCTCTTCGATAGCTTGTCCAAGGCTGTTCAGCATTTGATAATTTCTGATTTCAACATGGCGGGTTCCGCTTCTTTTGAGCTCATTCTCATTCACTGATGCCTTTTTATAGGCAGAAGTAATGTCGTGAATGGGACCTTCCATTTTCAGCGTGCCGTTCTGCAGCAGAATACCTTTTGTGCAAAGTTGTTCTACAGCTGTAAGGTTGTGAGAAACAAACAGAACCGTTCTTCCACTTTTTGAAACGGACTGCATTTTTCCGATGGCCTTTTTTTGAAATTCAGCATCACCCACGGCAAGCACCTCGTCAACGATCAGGATTTCAGGTTCAAGGTGCGCAGCAACAGCAAACGCAAGCCTTACATACATCCCTGATGAGTAACGCTTTACGGGAGTATCAACATATTTACTCACGCCACTGAATTCAACAATCTCATCAAACTTCGATTTGATCTCACGTTTTGTCATGCCCAGTATAGCCCCATTAAGGTAGATATTTTCCTTGCCTGTCAGCTCAGGGTGAAAACCTGTACCCACTTCCAGCAGGCTTGCAATGCGTCCTTTCACTTTAATTTCACCTGTGGTGGGAGCTGTGACACGCGACAGTAATTTGAGTAAGGTTGATTTTCCGGCACCGTTCTTACCAACAACACCCAGCACTTCGCCGTCGTTGAGTGAAAAATTGATGTCACGCAAGGCCCAAACATAGTCGCCGTCACGAACATTCAATTTATTGGATACCCCTACTTTTTTTGTTGGATCCTCTTTGCCGGCAATTTTGGCAAAAAAACGATTCAGGTCATGGCTTAATGTGCCTGTCCCTACAACACCCAGACGGTATTGCTTGGAAACATCCTCAAATTTAATTACAACGTCTGACATATGATGTCATTTAAGGTGAATAAATAATAGCAGGATTTTTAAACGGTATCCATAAAAGTTCTTTCGACCTTATTGAAAATCAGAATACCGATGGCGAGCAACGCCAGTGTAAAGCCAAGACTATAGAGCAGGCTCATATAATTTACGGTGCCAACACCCAGGAGCGCTGTTTTAAAAGTTTCAACAATTGGTGTCATGGGATTAGCCATCACATAAGCTTTGTATTTCTCCGGGATTTCCGACATGGGATAGATAATCGGGGTGGCATACATCCATAAAGTGACCCCAAAAGTGACCAGGTGAACCAAATCGCGGTATTTCGTCGTAAGAGAAGAGATGATAATACCAAAACCCAGACCTAAACCGGCAATCAACAGAACCAGAAATGGAATGAGCAATACTTCTATTCCGGGCATCACATCCGTTCCTTTGAGAATGAAATAAACCAAAAAACCCAAAAGAAATATAAACTGTATGATGAAGCTAACCAGATTGGAAATTACGATTGACACAGGCATCGCCAGACGAGGAAAGTAAACTTTACCGAAGATACTGGCGTTTTTTATAAAGGTTTGCGATGTGTCGTTGAGACAAGTCGAAAAGTAATTCCATCCAACAATACCTGTCATATAGAACAACACTTGAGGAATACCATCTGTTGGAATACCGGCAATATTACCAAAAACAACCACAAACATCAGGGTCGTAAGCAAGGGTTGAATGATAAACCAAAGGGGACCAAGTATTGTTTGCTTGAATTTAGCCACAAAATCGCGCTTGACAAACATTGAAATCAAGTCGCGGTATTGCCAAAGCTCCATCAGATTCACTTCGAAGAGGCTCTTTTTTGGCCGCAGCACCATGCTCCAGCTTTCAAAACGGTCGGTTTTTTTTGTACTCATCATTTCAGGTTTTATGACTGATCATACTTTTTCAGAAAATCGTGGTAAGCATCCCTGATCCCGTCCTCGAGGGAGATTTGAGGTTCAAAACCCAAAGAGTTTAACAAACTAACATCAAGCAACTTACGTGGTGTTCCATCGGGTTTTGAAGTGTCAAAAACCAATTCTCCTTTGAAATCAACAATTTTTTTAACCAGCAAAGCCAGCTCTTTAATCGAAATATCCTTTCCCCAGCCAATGTTAACAAATTGATTTTCGTTGTAGTGCTCCATCAAAAAAACACAAGCTGCAGCAAGGTCATTCACATGCATAAATTCCCTGAGTGGTGATCCGGTTCCCCAAATCGTTACATTGTCAGCCTGATTCTTCCTGGCTTCATGGAATTTCCGAATCAAGGCAGGAAGCACATGCGAATTCTGGAGATCATAGTTATCTTCAGGACCATAAAGGTTGGTGGGCATCGCTGCAATGAAATTGGTACCGTATTGCAGGTTGTAATTTTCACAGAGTTTGAGTCCAGCAATCTTGGCAATGGCATAAGGTTCATTGGTGTATTCAAGTGTGTCGGTCAACAGGTATGACTCCTTGATGGGTTGGGGTGCCATTTTTGGATAAATACAAGAACTTCCAAGAAACAACAGTTTTTTCACCCCTGCCACATAAGCCTGATGGATGATATTGTTTTGAATAACAAGGTTTTCATACAAAAACTGTGCTCTGTAAAGGTTATTGGCCACGATGCCGCCAACTTTGGCAGCTGCGTCAAACACATAGACCGGTTTTTGCTCTTCATAAAATACTGCAACCTGCCTGGTATCCATCAGATCAAGCGAAAAAAATTCAACAGCAGGGTGCTCAAAACCGGGTTTGCGGTTTCG
>JANJXG010000134.1 GCA_024709145.1 Bacteroidales bacterium
CTTCTATCTACCCGGAAGAGATTATAACAAATTGCTCGACATCAGCGGCTTCGCTATCATCATTCTTTCATTAGCCGGTGTGTTGATACATGCCATCCTTCGGATATTTTAATTCAAAAAAAATGCATACCATGAAATACAAGAAACAATATTTATACAGCAAATTTGAAAGGTTTTGGCATTGGACGCAAATGCTGTTGGTACTTCTACTCACCCTCACAGGATTTGAAATCCATGGAAATTATGCCATTTTCGGATTTGAAAATTCGGTAAGGCTGCACTCAGCTTCGGCTTGGTCATTTATGGGGTTGGCCTTACTATCGATCTTCTGGATGTTTACTTCCAAACAATACCTGAACTTTATTCCCACTAAAAATAAACTTAAAGAACAGGTACAATACTACACTTCAGGCATTTTTAAAGGCATGCCTCATCCTACCCACAAAACACTGTTCAATAAACTGAATCCACTGCAACGAATCACCTATGCCGGCCTGCTCATACTCATATTTCCGGTTCAAATCATTACTGGTATTGCCTATATGTATTACCATTATCCACAGAATCCAATTGATGCAGAAGGACTTACGCTGGCAGTATATGCCCACACCATGGGTGCTTTTCTCGTTGTTGCATTTGTGATTGTTCATATGTATATGACAACCACAGGACATAGTGTGTCGGCCAATGTGAAAGCCATGATTTCAGGTTATGAGAAAGAACCTGAAACGGGAAACGAAATCAAAGAATCAAACCTTCAATCTGAAAATAACTAAAGTCATGAGAAACATTATTATCGCATTTTTTGCAGCCCTGCTGCTGGTTTCATGCGGCAAAAAAGATGCTTACAATACGGTTGACGACATGGTCACAAATGCCATGAAGACCGTTAAACTTATCACACCTGAAGAGCTTAACACCCTTATGAATGGTGGTGGCGAGGAAGTATACACCCTGATAGATGTAAGGCAGGAAATTGAACATTACTATGGATTTATTCCTGGATCAGTCAATATTGCCAGAGGCAGTCTCGAATTCAATATTGGTGACGAAACCTGGTGGGAACACGTTGGTTTGTATATGCCTCAAAAAGAAGAAAAAATCATACTTTATTGTAAAAAAGGACAGAGAGGTATTCTGGCAGCTGAAACACTTAGCAAGCTTGGCTATACGAATGTGTATGCACTTGAAGGCGGCTGGAAAAAATGGGAATTAACCTATCCTGATGTATTTGAAAAAGATTTAAGTAAACTCGGTGGAAATTCAAGTGCCCCCGCATCAAGCGGAGGCTGTTAATAATCAGAAAATTAATCAATAACTACTAACAAATTTAATTTATTTTATCATGAAAAAGATCGCTTTTTATTTAATCGCATTGTTCCTCATCCCAAGTTTGGTTTTTACCGGATGTAAAAAAGACGATGAAGATACATTTGATGCACAAAAGGAATTAACAACTTATCTCGTTGCCCAAAACCTTGATCTCAACACTATTCTTGGTGGTTTTGTTATGCCCGCTCCCGACAATGGTGATGTAAGTGCTAAATACATCATTGATATCCGCACAGCAGATGAATTTGCCCAAGGCCATATCGAAGGTGCTCACAGGGTGAATCTTGCCGACATTTTGACAGAAGCTGCAAAAGCTACCAAGCCAATCCTTGTTGTTTGCAAAACAGGTCAAACAGCTACTCATGCCACAACATTACTCCGTCTTTCAGGCTATGCTGATGCACAAGCATTGAAATGGGGTATGAGCGGATGGAATTCGGCACTCGACGTTTGGACTCCTGCCATCGGAAGCATCGCTGCCGGACATGCCAACTGGACAACAGACGTGGCTCCTACCAATCTGACCTACTCAAGTCCAAAATTTTCTGCAACCAGTATTACTGGTGCTGAAATCCTGAAAGAACGTGTTGCTTTGATCCTCACCGAAGGTTTTAAAACTGTTTCAGCTTCCGAAGTTTTGGAAAATCCCGGAAACTATTTCATTAACAATTATTTCAGCGAAGCGGATTACACAAATTTCGGACACATCAAAGGTGCCTACCGCATCAACCCGCTGCTAATCAGCGACAACACCATGAATTATCTCGATCCTGCCAAGCCAGTTGTACCCTATTGCTACACTGGACAGACTTCTGCAGCCATCAGCGCCTATCTTCGCGTAATTGGTTACGATGCCAAGAGCATGTTATTCGGTATGAACAAGTTAAACAACGCTTCTTCAGCCTGGACATCAAACAAATGGTCTGCCAGCGTTGCAAAGAATTTACCCATCGTTGTTGGTAACTAATTAGTTCAGCAAACCATAATAAATCAGATATGAAAAAATTCGCTTTTCTATTGCTGATCCTTGCAGCAGCCGGTAGTTTTAAACTGGCAGCTCAAGGTTGTGGTGGCCCTGTTTCGGATGAAGGTTTAAAAATGTTTGGTTTTATTCAGGGACAATATGAGTTTCAGAACTCAGAACCAAACAACAAAAGTACCTTCTCTTTCGAGCGTGCCAGAATTGGTGCACAGGGAGTTATCCCATATGATTTCTCCTACTATGTGGTATTGGAACTTAGCCCGTTTATCTCTCCAAATCCTTATCTGCTGGATGCTTTCATCAGCTACAACCGCTTTGATTGGGCACGTATTAGCGTAGGTTCTTTCAAAACTCCCTTTGGACTTGAAACCAATACAGCCTGCAACGGTCTAATAACTGCTTATCGTTCAACAGTAACCTTGCAAACCGTGGCTCCTTTCCGCGATTTGGGTATGGTATTAATGGGAGGCAATGAAAACACATTCCTTACCTATCAGCTTGCTATTATGAATGGTAGCGGCCTGGGCCGTTTCGACAACAATACCAAAAAAGACATCGTTGGTCGTGTTGTATTGAAACCACTCGACTTTTTAAAGGTTGGTGCCAGTTTTCGCTATGGTTATCCTTCGCTGAACAATACAAAGGATTCCAGAACCACGTTTGGTGCTGAATTGCAAGCCAACTACAAAAATTTCACTGTTTTAGGTGAGTATATCATGGATCAGGGCGACTACAACCGCGACCTCGGGGGGGGCTGCAGTGGTAACCTTATCGAACTGGGCGACAAAAGAAGCGGTGCTTATGTAACAGCAGCCTATCTTGTTGAAAGCCTGAAGCTTCAGCCCGTTTTCAGGTATGACTTCTTCGATTCGGGTCATACCAACAACTATAAAGAATCAAATATGACATTTGGTATCAACTACTTCTTCAATGACTGGACACGCCTCCAGGCAAACTATGTGTACCGCACCGAAGAACCTGCTGAAATCAAAAATGATGAATTCGTTCTTCAACTTCAAGTAAAATTCTAACACTAATGAGTATGAAAAAAATTGGCTTATCACTTGGACTTATCTTTTTATTTATCCTTGGCAGCCTGGCACAAGACCTCATTTCGGTTGCCGATCTGTCAAAAGAACTTAAAAATCCTGACTATGTTATCGTTTCCGGTGAAATCGAAACCGAATATGCCAAAGTTCACATCACTGGTGCAGTAAACGTTTCTTATAAAGCATTTTTTAAACCTGGTGACGTTGAAGGACTACTTGTTTCGAACGATGAAATTGCGAAGATTCTTGGCAATGCCGGTATTTCAGAAAAGAAGACAATCATTGTTTATGACGAAGGTTCGATGAAGTACTCAGGACGTCTTTATTTTATTTTGAAATACATGGGTGCACCAAACGTTAAGGTGCTTGATGGTGGATTGGAGGCTTGGAAAGCGGGAAGAAAACCTGTAACAAAAAACCCATCCAATGTTGCTAAAACAACTTTCATTGGCAAACCTAATGCCGCGCTTATTGCCTCAATGGCTGATGTAAAAGCTGCGAAAGGTAAAGCTGATGTTGTTTTGGTTGACAGCCGTGAAGCAGGAGAATTTAAAGGCATGGAAAACAAAAGCACAGGTCATCTACCGGGTGCTGTAAACTGGGATCACACCACCTTGATCGATGCCAAACATATGCTTAAACCAAAGGCAGAAATTGAAAAAATGTTGGCCGAAAAAGGAATTACCAAAGACAAAACCATCATTTTATATTGCTCAACAGGCGTTCGTGCCAGTAAAGAATATCTTGTCCTAACTTCAGTTTTGGGTTACACCAAAGTGAAAATTTATGACAATGGCTACAATGAATGGAAAGCTGCAGGAAATGAAGTCGTGAAATAACATCCGGTTTTATGTTCCTTTTGAAAGCCTGGCAAGCCTTGTTGCCGGGCTTTCCTTTTTTACCTGCACCCAAAATGTTTATTTTTGCAGAAAACTATTCCATGGCTGAACAGAAAAGAAAACAGAAATTTATCAAACTGCCTCAATACACAGGAGGTAAAAAGGCATTGAATGAATTTCTTGGTGCTGAAATCAACTATCCGCCTGCCGCTTTGGAGGCACGCATTGAAGGCACAGTGATCATTGCTTACGAAATCGATGACAATGGTGTTGTCCACAAGCCGTTTGTAATTAAAGGTATAGGTCATGGCTGTGATGAAGAAGCTGTCAGGGTAGTAAGCCTGCTTCAATATGAAAAAGTCAAAAACAAGGGATTGCGCGTCAGGACAACCCGAAAAACAAGCATTCATTTCAAACTTCCTGAACAAACTACCTTGCAATATTCTGTGAAACCCACCGAAAAGTCTTCCCAAAAACAAACGGAACCAACTGTAAAGACCCCTGAGGTATACACCTATACGATTTCGTTTTAACAAACGTAGAATTGATTAACCGAAAAAGGTAAATACCCCAATTTAATTTCATTCAAATGTAACGAAACCTGATTATTTTTGTCATTAAGCAAATACCGGCTTGAAATGACACACCGTCCTGTTCAATCATTTAATGTACACCTTTTTTGTTTGCTTTTATTCTTAGGCACTTTCACACTACGGTCTAATGCTCAATTCATTGGATATCGTATAGACAATCAGGAATCAAGAGCTGTTTTTTCATTTCAGGTTATCAACAATCTGGTGGTGATTCCTGTGTTGATGAACGATAGTGTGGAAATGAAATTCATTTTGGATACAGGTGTGCGCACTACCATTCTGACTGATGGTAACAACAACCATCTGGACGTTGCTTACAACAGGCCGGTTAAAATTTCTGGTTTGGGAGATTCAGGTGAGATTGATGCTTTTGTGGCCAGTAATGTAAAATTACAATTACCTGGAATAACAGGCAGAGGTCAAACGCTGATCGTGCTTGACGAAGATTATCTCAACCTGCAAAGCCATCTTGGACAAGAGGTTCATGGCATTATCGGATATGATTTCTTTAATCATTTTGTTGTCAAAATCGATTACATCACCCGAAAAATAAGTGTCTATACCTCCATCGAAGAAGTAAAGACCGACAAATTTACCAAGGTTCCCATCCTCATTCATGGCGGCAGACCCTATGTTGAAGCCTCTGCAAACCAATTCGATGGATCTGTGGCTTCAGGGACTTTTTTGATAGATACAGGAGCAAGTCATAGTTTGCTGCTTGATCCATCAGCTGATCAGGGCATTAGGTTGCCGGAAAAAACTTTGCCAACGGTTGTTGGTTGGGGATTAAGCGGACAAATTAACGGCAAGCTAGGAAGGTTAAAGTCATTCACCATTCATTCCTTTACCTTCAAAAATCCCTTGGCTTCATTCGGCGACTGCATGCAACCGGCTTCGAAGACAGTTCCCAATAGGATCGGCTCAATAGGAGGAGAACTTTTAAGTAGGTTTTCGGTTATTTTTGACTACAAATCACAAGTGATGTACCTCAAAAAAAACTATCAGTTCAAACGCGGATTTGAGCATAACCGCAGTGGTATTGACCTGATAGCAGATGGAGAATCGCTCCGGACTTTCAAAGTTTTTCACGTTACAGCAAACTCTCCGGCTGCTCTTGCAGGTATCAAGGAAGGAGATATCATCGTGGCTGTTGATGGCAAAGGTGCCGGTCAGATGGAACTGGAAGAGCTTCATGGTCTTTTTCGGTCAGATACAAGCCATCCCATTGTTCTAATCATTCTGCGAGATAAGAAATACCTTAGTTTCAATCTACGTTTAAAGCGTTTGATCTGACAAAAAGTATTATTCATCCTCTGCTAAAATTCGCATTTCTGTTCTGCGGTTCTGTGCTCTGCCGACTTCACTTTCGTTGCTGCTTACCGGTTTATCTGAACCATAACCTCTTGAAGTAATCCGATTTTTGTCAATACCCTGCATTATAAGATATTGTCTCACAGCTTCGGCCCTTTCTTCTGATAGACTTTGATTAAACACTTGGCCACCTGTTGAATCGGTATGACCGGAAATTTCAATTTTTAATTCCGGTTTTTTCTGAAGCATTGTAAAAAGCATATTAAGCTCATTTTCCGATTCTTTCTTTAGCATGGAAGAATTCAAGTCGAAGAAAATATTATTCAACACGATAGCAATCCCTGCTTCAGGTTTTTCCAATTCAATTATCAACTTAAAAACTTCCTTTTCATTTTGGTATTCCATATCGAAATGAAAGCTGTTAAACAAATAGCCAGGTGATTCAACGTGTAAGGCATACTGCCTCCCCTGAGGCAAAGGAAGGATAATCTGTCCATCATTCAGGGTCTGGCCTTGGTAAAGTGGTTGCAGGTTTGACAATTCAGTTAATATATAACTGGCATTTAATGGTTTAGACGACTTCTTATCCAGAACAACAGCCTCCAGACTCGTTACGGGATCGGGTGCCACATGATCACCCAATCTGTAAGTATAAATATCGAAATGTGTATTATCACCCTTTTTTGAAGAAACATATGCTGTTGAAGCATCCGCTGAAACTATCAAATTCACTTCTTCGCCAGGCGAGTTGACCGGATAACCAACGTTGATCGGTTTCGACCATCTTCCAGCTAAATCCATCCGGCTAAGATAAATATCACTTTTTCCCATCGTTTCAGGTTGTCCGCCAGATGAAAAATACAGACTTTTACCATCCGGATGCACAAAAGGTGACATTTCATTTCCTTCGGTATTGATTTGATTTCCAAGATTCACAGCTGCACTCCATGAACCATCTTCCAAAAGGACAGATTTATACAAATCAGAACCGCCAAAACCACCCTTTCTGTTGCTCGCAAAGATTATCTCACTTCCATCTGGCATCAAAGCTGGCTGCGAATCCCATTGCTCACTGTTAATTCTCGCACCAAGTATCTCAGGGTCTGACCATTGACCATTATTATACTGAGATTTGTAAAGATCACAACTGCCCTTGCCTCCCGGCCATCCGCAACCCGAAAAAAGAAGCATCTGTCCATCCACAGAAAAAGTAAGCGCGCCATGATTACCAAGAGTCTTCGTGAATTGAAAGGGAACAGCCGTATCCCAATCATCTCGTTGTTTGGTACTGATAAAAAACTGTTCCTGAATTTCATTTACTTCTGTATTAGCGGAAAGTAGATTCTTTCGGGTAAAAAACAGTTGTTTTCCATCAATTCTAACAACGTTTATATATTCATCAGCAGGCGAGTTGATTTGAAAACCAGGCTTAGGGAGCACCGTTGCGCTTGGATTCTTAACCAGACTATCTGCAAATCTAGCTTGTATAAGCAACTCCATTGCTTTGTATTCCAATGATTTAGATTTGTTTTCCAGCAAAAGAAACCGTCGAAACCATTCCAAACCGCTTGAATACTTTCCCTGCATCATCCATAATTCTCCAATTGATAAATAGACCGGTTGGTAAGAGGTGCTATCGAGACTGAGTACCATTTGATAGGATTTGATGGCGTCTTCCCGTTGATCCAATTCAGCCAATGTTTCCGCTTTCAGTAGCCAGGCTTCGACGAATTTAGGATCGTTCCGTAAAGCATCTTCAATATTTTTCAAGGCATTGTCATAATTCTGAAGGTAGAATGCTGATTCTGCCTGCGTATAAGCTTTCTTTGCTTTACGCGAGTGAGTTGAAAGTTGGGTGGCAAGCTGGGCCAACAAGCCGGAATGGATCAGTATAAAGATCAGGAAAATTACCAGCTTCAGGGGATATGCATGTATTTGTGGCTTTGCAGGCTGATTCGCCATTTGGGATTGTTCATTACATAGTTGGTAAGCCATGGCATTATCTTTTCTGATACACTCCATTCAGGCTGTAAATATAGCAAACAACTACTCTTTACAAGCGATGCGTTTTGTTCGGCCCAATTCAGATCAGCTTCGTGCTGAATAACAACTTTCAATTCGTGAGCTTTGTTGTATATTTCAGACTTTGGAGGGGAGTATTTTTTTGGTGACAAACAAATCCAGTCCCAACTCCCGGTAAGTTTGTGCGCCCCTGAAGTTTCAACCATTGTTTTAATACCCAGTGATTTAAGGTAAGCTGTAAAAAAATCCAAGGGATACAGCGAGGGTTCGCCTCCGGTTACAACAACTGTTTTTGCGGGAAAAACAGCTGCCCGATTAGCTATCTCAATTGCATCGGTTGGTGGAAAATTACCGGCTTCCCATGAAGGCTTGGTATCACACCAGCTGCAACCGACATCACAGCCTCCAATTCTGATAAAATACGCAGCAGCACCCATATTATGACCTTCACCCTGAAGTGTGTAAAACTCTTCCATCAGAGGCAGCTTTCGGCCATTGTCGAACAAATCTTTCATTGGTTTCATTAAGGTATGATAAACATGCTGCTGTAGGTCCGTCGTCCGGTATGCGCTGCCAGAAAATAAGAGCCCTTGGCTAAATTACTTACATCCAATTCAATCACTTCTTCCTGTTCTTGCTTAAGATTTAGTTGTCTGACAACTTTCCCGGTTGAATCCATGATATCAAGCCTGAAGTCACCTTTGAGAAGGTTAATTTTAATTTTAAGCTTACCGTGAACTACAGGGTTTTCGACCACGCTGAGTCGTTTTTGGTTTGTCCCCTCTTTCAGCTCGTCAGTCGAGGTAAAACCAGTCCAGTTTTCATGTTCAAAATCAAACACCCTTGCATTAAACGTTGGACTCTTTTCCGCGGAAATAACGACTTTAAAAAGTCCATTAAATGCTACCCCTTCGATTTGAGTTGTAAAAAGGTTGGCCAGTTCAATCCTTCGTTTATTGCCTCCAAAAAAATTATCATCTTCAAAATCAAATAACATCCAAACAAAAGGCATATAGGTTTTCTGGGTGTAACCTGTTAGAACAACGTGTTTTGTGACAGGATGATAATCGGCACCCGTGATTAGTCCATTGGTATTAAAACGGGCTTTTCTTTTGGCCTGAAAGGTACCCGGAGACTTGGGGAGGCTGTAGATATGACAATGTTGATCGGCTCGGTTTTTTGTAAATAGATACAATGAATCTCCGGCAGCAATTACTGCTTCACAGTCAAAATTATGATTCTTTGATTTGATAAAATCTGTTTGATCTTCATAGCTAAATTTGATCGAAGTAGCCTGAACGCCGGAGTTTCCATTGATCGGAATGCTGCTTTTCAACACTTTATAAATCGCAAGGTTAGTGCGGGTTCCGTCGTTGTTGCCAAAATCTCCGATATAGATATACTGATCATCCATCGTAATATCTTCCCAATCGTCGTTGCTAACACTCATAACCGTTATCTGTTGAACCACAGCACCTGTGATTGTATCAAGAGCATATAAGACAGGATTTCCGCCACTGTCATTAAATGTCCAAAGCTTTCCATTGTACCATAAAAGGCCACTGGTTTCTTTCACTTGCTGTGGTAACTCAAAACGAAAAGGAGGATTTGCCACGGTTACGGGGTAAGCGCAACTGCCATTGTTGATACTGGCAGAAGGGTTAAAATTGAGTGCCCTTGGATCGGTACATCCTTCCTGCTGAGCTATTGCTAAAAGTCTGCCCAAGACTAAAAATACAAATACAAGTGTGATTTGTCTGAACATCAGTAAAATAGCTAAGGTTTTGAATAAACTCTGTTTTGTGATGCCGAAAGTGTATTTTGCAACAAGGAGACAATCGTCATGGGCCCTACTCCACCCGGCACCGGGGTGATGTATGAAGCAACAGATTTTACTTGTTCAAAATTCACATCACCAGCTAACCGGTACCCTTTCTCTTTCGAAGTGTCAGACAAACGATGAATGCCAACATCAATAACCACGGCTCCAGGTTTTACCATATCTGCCTGAATAAAATCAGCTTGCCCGATGGCTGCAATCAAAATATCAGCCTGAAGTGTGAGTGATTTAAGATTGGCTGTTCGGCTGTGACATAAAGTAACGGTAGCATTTCCGAATTCACTTTTCCTCGACAAAAGAATGCTCAGCGGGGTTCCAACGATATTTGAACGGCCAACCACAACACAATGTTTACCTGCTACGGCAACTTTGCTTCTTTTCAGAAGTTCAACAACGCCATAAGGAGTAGCCGGCAAATAACAAGGTAAGCCAAGTTGCATCCTGCCGATATTTACAGGATGAAAACCATCGACATCCTTTGAAGGATGGATGCGCTCAATGAAATGATCGGCATTGAGATGCTTAGGCAAAGGTAATTGTAAAATAAAACCATCCACATCATCATCCTGATTGAGAAAATCAATTACCTGATTGAGCTCTTTTTCCGTTGTTGAGCCAGGAAGGCGATATGTTGTAGAGGTGATTCCAACGGCATGACATGCTTTTTCTTTTGATGCCACATAGGTCTCACTTGCAGGATCATTGCCAACCAAAATAGCAGCCAAATGAGGTGCTTTCAAATCAGCATCAATCATTGCAGCCACTTCTTCAGCAATCTCTTTCTTGATGGTTTCCGCAACAGCCTTACCATCAATCAGTTTTGATGTTGTCATCTTAGTATTATTTGGATTGACGCATTTGCTGCATCATTTGCATCATTTTTCGGCTACCTCCTGTTGTCATCAAACGCATCATTTTTGAAGTTTCTTCAAACTGTTTGATGAGCCGGTTTACCTCAACAATATTAGTTCCACTTCCGTCTGCGATCCTTTTTCTGCGGCTACCATTCATCAGTTTTGGATTTTCGCGTTCAGCGGGTGTCATGCTGTAAATGATTGCCTCTATGCTTTTAAAGGCATCTTCTTCAATTTCAGTATCTTTCAATGCCTTACTCATTCCCGGAATCATTCCGGCGAGATCTTTAATGTTACCCATTTTTTTGATTTGCTGAATCTGTTTCAGAAAATCATTGAAGTTAAATTCATTCTTGGCAAGCTTTCTTTTAAGATCTTTGGCTTCCTCCTCATCATACTGCTCCTGTGCCCGTTCAACAAGGGATACGATATCACCCATTCCAAGAATCCTGTCGGCCATTCTTTTTGGGTAAAAAACATCCAATGCATCCATTTTTTCGCCGATACCGACAAACTTTATGGGTTTATCGACAACCGATTTGATTGTAAGTGCAGCACCACCACGTGTGTCGCCATCGAGTTTGGTAAGTACAACACCGTCATAATTCAATCTGTCATTGAAGGCTTTGGCAGTATTAACAGCATCCTGACCGGTCATCGAATCCACAACAAAAAGGGTTTCCTGCGGTTGAACAGCCTTTTTGATATTGGAAATTTCCTGCATCATCTGCTCATCGATAGCAAGTCGGCCAGCCGTGTCGATTACAACCACATTCCGGCCCTTATCTTTGGCATACTGAATGGCATTTCTGGCAATCTGTACCGGGTCCTTTTGTGTTTCATCTGAATAAACCTCCACTTCAACTTGTTCACCCAACACTTTAAGCTGATTGATGGCGGCCGGACGATAAACGTCGCATGCCACCAGCAGCGGATTTTTACCTTTCTTTTTCTTTAGATAAGAAGATAATTTGGCAGAAAAAGTTGTCTTACCCGAGCCTTGCAAACCTGCAATGAGGATGATGGCAGGTTGTCCCTTCAAATTAATGTCTATGGCATCACCTCCCATCAATTCGGTTAGTTCATCATGCATGATTTTCACCATAAGCTGACCTGGCGAGACTGATGTTAAGATCTTTTGTCCCAGTGCTTTATCTTTAACTGTAGTAGTAAAGTCTTTCGCAATTTTGAAACTAACGTCAGCATCGAGCAGTGCTCTTCTGACTTCCTTTAAAGTTTCTGCCACATTGATTTCACTGATGTGACCCTGGCCTTTTAATATCTTGAACGAACGTTCGAGTTTATCACTTAATCCTTCAAACATGTTTTTGCTAAATTATGGGCTGCAAAAGTAGTAAAAAATCAGGCATCAAGCCCTCAATCAGTTGGCCTGACGGCAATAAAAACATTACTTTACCGCCCGTTGCCAATGCCTTTGTTTCAGACAATCGCTTACCTCGTGGAGCGTGACTTCTTTTTGCCTGAGCAAAACCAACAAATGAAACATCAGATCTGAGGCTTCGCCAATGAAAGCATTTCGGTCGCTGTTTTTTGCTGCGATCACTGTTTCAACTGCCTCCTCACCAACTTTCTGCGCCACACGATCGATTCCTGAATTCAATAGTTTTTTTGTATAAGATTCATCAGAACCTTCCATCGACCTGTTGTGAATAATTTTTTCAAGCTCACCAAAAAACAATCCTGTTGATTGATCACCAAAGCAACTGAGTGTTCCGGTGTGACAAACAGGGCCTGCAGGCTCAACTTTTACAAGAAGGGTGTCGAGGTCACAGTCTGGTCTCATATCAATGACTTTCAAATAATTGCCCGAAGTTTCACCCTTTGTCCACAAACGCTGCTTCGACCTGCTGAAAAATGTCACGAATCCTGTTTCAGCAGTTTTTCTCCAGGCGTCTACATTCATATAACCCAACATTAATACAATCAGGCTTTTACTGTCCTGAACAATTACCGGAATCAAGCCTTCACCTTTTTTAAAATCTGGTTTCATCTGACGCAAATTTGATTTTGTTTTAAATAATTCTTTAATTCGTTAATGGCGATTTCGCCATAATGGAAAACAGAAGCTGCAAGGGCAGCACTAACATCGCATTGCATAAAAACATCGCGAAAATGTTCGATTTTTCCGGCACCTCCTGACGCAATCACTGGAATCTTTGTTCGTCCGACCATTGTTTTCAAAGCTTCCAAAGCGAACCCGTCCTTCGTACCATCGTGGTTCATTGATGTAAACAGCACCTCGCCAGCACCGCGGTTCTCTGCTTCTTTCACCCAATCGAATAGCTCTTTATCCGTTTCAATCGTACCACCATTACGGAATACTTTCCATTCATTTAAAATAAAAGCCGCATCAACAGCAATCACAACACATTGATTTCCATACATTTTACTTATTTCATCAATAAGAACCGGATTGACAATCGCCGAGGAATTTAAACTTATTTTGTCAGCACCATTATCTAACAAACTGGCAGCATCTTTTATCGATCTGACTCCTCCACCAACAGTAAAGGGGATGTTGATGGCCGCAGCCACCTCGCGCACCAGTGACAAAAGTGTTGAACGGTTTTCGTTCGTTGCGGCAATATCCAGAAAAAGCAGCTCATCAGCCCCACTTTGAGCGTAGTAGGATGCAAGCTCAACCGGATGTCCGGCATCTCTCAGATTCATAAAATGAACTCCTTTAACAGTCCTGCCATCCTTGATGTCGAGACAGGGAATGATTCGCTTAGCAAGCATGGTTACGGAGTATTTCAAGGATTGAATCTGCTTGAATTTTCCCTTCATAAAACGCTTTTCCGACGATCACTGAAGAGATACCCAACTCATTTAAACTGAACAGATCCGCTACCGAAGAAACACCACCACTTGCAGTCAGTTGGATTTGAGGAAAACGATCCAGGATTGTTTTATAAAGATTGAATCCGGGACCTTTCAACATCCCATCTTTTTCAATATCAGTAACAATAACGGACTGAAGCCCTTCATCAAGGAATTCATGCAAAAAACTGAAAATATTTATACCCGAATTTTTTTTCCATCCATTGATTTGCAGGCTTTCTCTACGTACATCTGCCCCAAGAATTATTTTTTCACCACCATATTTTCGTAACAGCAGCCTGAAGGCATCCGGATTGCGAATTGCCAGTGAACCAATTACTACGGCGCTCAGACCGGCATCGAGCAGTTCGCTTACCTGATTGGGTTCCAGAATACCTCCACCCGTTTGAATTTCAAGACCTTTGATCAAACATAAAGATTTAATCAACTCTTTTTGAACAGGCCGACCCTGTCTGGCACCATCAAGATCAACAATATGTATTCTAGAAAAACCTGCCTCTCTGTATTGAATTACCATTTCATCAGCAGGTTTATTGTAAGTAGTAATTCTGTCAAAATCTCCTTGAACAAGTCGGACACATTGTCCTTGAATGAGGTCAATGGCCGGAATAATATTTATCATTCGACTAAATTTAAAAATGACTTTAGATATTTTTCTCCCAGAACAGCACTCTTCTCGGGATGAAACTGACAACCTATGAAATTATCTTTGTGCAAAATCGCAGAAAAATCTAACATATAATCAGTTTTTCCAACTGTATGTATCGATATTTCAGCATAATATGAATGGATAAAATAGAACCAGTCATCCGATTCAATTAACCTGGTGTCAGTTGATGGAACAACTGTATTCCATCCCATATGAGGAACTTTTAAGTGATCGGGAAACTGTTTTACTTTCACATTAAAAATTCCAAGTCCATCACAATTTCCTTCTTCTGTGTGCTCACACATTAGTTGCATACCAAGACATATACCCAAAAATGGCTGTTTTAACTCAGGGATCACCTTGTCAAGCTGATATTTTTTTAGCTGATGCATGGCAAAAGCGGCATGCCCGACACCGGGAAAAATAACAGCATCTGACCTTAAAAGCTCATCAGCTTCAAACGTAATGCTAATACTTTCAACACCTACCCGCTTCAGGGCAAATGCAAGGCTCGTTACATTTCCTGCTCCATAATCAATGATGGCAACTTTCATAAAATTCCTTTCGTTGATGGGAGATCGAAGAAATTGTTTTGTCTTTTGATGGCCATTTTTAGGGCATGAGCAAATGCTTTGAAAACTGCTTCAATGCAATGATGTCCGTTATCCCCTTTTGCTTTGATATGAAGGTTAATGGCAGCATTCTCGGCAAAAGATCTGAAAAAGTGTTGAAACATATTGAGTTGTATGCCGCTTACTGACTTTTCCATGCAACGCATTTTCCACTTGAAATAGAATCGCCCGCTGAAATCAATTAACACCTTTACCGCAGCGTCATCCATTGGCAATGCAAAACCATATCTGTTCATCCCGGCTTTGGCAGCTACCGCATTTCTAAAAGCCTGGCCCAAAGCAATACCTACATCTTCCATGGTGTGGTGATAGTCGATTTGAAGATCGCCAAATGCCAGAATGTCGAGATCAATTCTGCCATGCCTGGTGAGTTGCTGCAACATGTGATCAAAAAATGGAATTCCAGTGTCGATAATACCTTCACCTTTACCATCCAAATTGACCCGAATTTGGATTGAGGTTTCCTTTGTTGTCCTTTTCAACTCAGCAATCCGTTCAGCGTTTTTAAGAAATTCGGCAACCTCAGGCCAGTTTGTTGTTCGCAATGCAACAATTTCTTCCAATTCTACAGGTAACATACCACTGACATTCAGCCAGATGGCTTTACATCCTACGTTTTTAGCGAATTCTATGTCCGAAATCCTGTCACCAATCATAAACGAATTTTTCAGATCAAAAGATTCTGAGAAGTAATTTCTCACGAGACCGGTACCTGGTTTGCGGGTGTCAAGATTTTGCCAGGAAAAGCTTCTGTCAATTAAAACCTCTCTGAAAACTATTCCTTCCAGTCTCAAGGTTTCGAGTATAAATTGGTGTACAGGCCAAAAATCCTTTTCAGGAAAAGTAGGTGTTCCCAAACCATCCTGGTTTGTGACCATTACCCAATCAAAATCTGTCGACTTTCTGATGTCAATCAAGGATTGAAAAACATTCGGTAAAAATTTGAGTTTCCCGAAACTATCCACCTGATATGTATCTTGTGGTTCATCGATGATTGTTCCATCCCGGTCGATAAACAAAATTCTTCGCATATTAATACTTTCTTAATAAACTGATTAATAATTCATTATCTTTTTCGGCTCCAATCGAAATCCGGATGCAATTTGTCAATCCCACTAAATTGGATCGGTTTCGTATTACAATGCCATTCTTCAATAAATAGTGATAGACAGCCTGTGCCTCATCTACTTTGATCAGAATAAAATTTGCTTCCGATGGAAAAACTTTTCTTACGAATGGCAGTTTTTTCAAAGAATAAGTCAGGAATTCCCGTTGTTTTTTGATTGCAGCAATTTCAGCCATGATTCGCTGTTTATTATTCAGCTGCTGCATCAAAGCCATAGCAGACAAATTGTTAAGGTTGTATGGCAGTTTGACTTTGTTCATCATTTCGATGATCAGGTGGTTTGCCATCGCTACTCCGATACGCGCACCCGCCATTGCCCAGGCCTTGGAAAATGTTTGGAGTATTATCAACTTAGGAAATTGACTAAGTAAATGCTGAAACCCGATGCCCTCAGCAAAATCAATGTATGCTTCATCAATTACTACTATACCAGAGAAGTTATTGAGTAGCCGCTCGACTTTTATTACATCAATACCATTGCCGGTAGGATTGTTTGGTGAACAGATAAACAACAGTTTCGCATGCTGCCCCAACGCCAAAATGGCTTCAACATCGGGTTGAAAAAAAGCATCCAGCGGTACTTCAAGCACTTTCACTGCATGTGTATGGCAGGATACCTCATACATACCATAGGTTGGCGGCAAAATAATCACTTCATCAATTCCAGGCTCACAAAAAATTCTTATCACGATGTCAATGGCTTCATCTGTTCCATTACCGAGAAAAATATTTGAAACATCTAACCCTTTCAAACGAGAAATTTCGTGTTTGAGATCCATTTGGAATGGGTCGGGATACCGGCTCTGAGGCCAATCGTAAGGATTTTCGTTGGCATCGAGAAAAATTCCGTGCCTTGACCGATTCTCATCCCTGGCAGTGGAGTAAGGCCGTAAAGCTAAAAGGTGTCGTCGAAATAATCTATTGATCTCCATTGCGAAAATTGCTAAGTATGAAATTCTTTCTGACATTTACTGCACTGGCATGGCCTTGAAGCAATTCAGCTTCAGCCATTGTTTCAACAACGGATGCAAGATTTAATAGTCCTTGCTGGCTGAGTTCCTGAAAAGTGATTGTCTTCATAAAACTTGCTGTTGAAAGCCCACTGAAAGCTCTGGCAAATCCTGCGGTTGGAAGCGTATGATTGGTGCCCGAAGCGTAATCACCAACACTTTCCGGACTGAAATGACCAATAAACACTGACCCGGCATTGGTGACAAATTCCGCTTGATGCTGAGCCTGCTCCGTGGCCAAAATCAAGTGTTCAGGGCAATAAGCGTTTGAGAAATCAAGTGCTGTTTTCAGTTCATCAAATAGTATAATCAAGCTGCTTTCCAAGGCTTTGCGAGCGATGTCTGCTCTTGGCAGAGTAATAATCTGTTGAGTCAAAGCCTGTTGAACTCTTTCTGCTAATAATGGACTGTTCGAAATTAGCACCACCTGACTGTCGACACCATGCTCAGCTTGTGAAAGGAGATCAGCTGCTACAAAATCAGGGTTGGCAGTTTCATCAGCAATGATGAGCAACTCTGATGGACCGGCAGGCATGTCAATGGCACACCATTTGGAGGAGGCATATTGCTTGGCAGCAGTAACATATTGATTTCCAGGCCCAAAAATTTTATCAACCCTCCTGACGGTTTCAGTTCCAATAGCTAGAGCTGCAATAGCCTGAGCACCACCCAGTTGATAAATCTCCTTGACACCGGCTATATCAGCAGCGAAAAGTACCGCCGGATGTATTTTGCCGTCTTTTGAAGGTGGACTACACAAGACAATCTCGCCGCAGCCAGCCAAACGAGCTGGCAGAGCCAACATCAACACTGTTGAAAACAAAGGTGCTGTACCGCCTGGTATATATAAACCGACCCTTTTGATGGGAAGTGTTTTTCGGGAACACCAAACTCCGGATGTTGTTTCAATTGTTTCTGTCATTGACTGGCTTATCGAATGGAATTTTTCAATATTGCAGGCAGCAGTCTTGATGGCGGTTTGCAATTCTATCGGGCATTTCGCTTTGGCAGCTGCAACTTCTGACTCTGATACCCTGAAATCAACACGTACAATCCCTTCAAATTGTTGTGCATACTCCCTGATAGCGATGTCACCCTTTTCTTCAACTTCCTTGAATAAGGTTTCAATAAACTCACTCAGATTTTTTGTTTCAAGAGTTGGTCGCTGAATCAATTTCGTCCATTCCTCAAGTGACGGGTTATTAACTATCTTAATCATATTGAATCATTTAAAAAACCATTTTTTCAATTGGAACAACCAAAATCCCTTCTGCACCAGCTTGCTTCAGTTGGTCGATCACTCCCCAAAAATCATCTTCCTGAATCACAGAATGCAATGAAACCCAACCTGTGGTGGCTAACGGAATGATTGATGGACTTTTCATTCCTGGAATGAGAGATTTCATTTGCGGCAGGTCAGCCTCTTTGCAATTTAAAAGTATGTACTTAAATTTTCGTGCGTTAAGCACGGAGGTTATCCTGAATAAAAGTTGATCAGCAAGAAAAAGTGCATCAGCATCAAGATTTTTATTTTTTATCAATACGGCTTCGGAATAAAGCAAGGTCTGAACTTCCTTCAATCCATTGGAAAAAAGCGTATTACCAGAACTAACCAAGTCACACACGGCATCTGCCAGACCCAAAGCCGGTGCTATCTCAACCGAACCTGAAATAAGATGCAGATTTGCCTTCAGGTTGTTTTTTTGTAGAAATGCAGAGGTAGCTCTTGGATAGGACGTTGCAATCCGTTTTCCATCAAGCCAATTCAAACCTTCAAAAGCTACATCTTTTGGTACGGCAACTGAAAGCCTGCAACGAGAGAAACCCAGTTTTTGCACCACCTCAACACCGGCATTTTCTTCGATTAGGGCGTTTTCACCCACAATTCCAAGATGAACAACACCATCTGCTACATATTCAGGTATGTCGGAGCTCCTTAAAAAAATCACTTCCAGGCTAAACCCGCTGGCAACTGCCTTCAATTTATCACCTCCGTTTTCAACTACTATTCCACAGTCTTTCAATAATTTAAGGGATCCTTCATTAAGTCTCCCATTCTTTTGTACAGCTATTTTTAACATAAAATTGAGATAAAAAAAAGTCCCGCCTGAGGGTTCAGGCGGGACTTATGTATGTATAAATTTGAATTACTCTATACAACGCAAATGCACATCACCTGAGCGGTAACGATGATGATGATGCAAATGATGGATATTTAATAACATAAAGTCTGTTTCAATGCGGCAAAAGTAAGCTGATTTATTTAAAGACTTCCAAATAAAAAGTTAAAAAAAAAGAGGCCTCAAGAAGCCTCTTTGAACTGTTATCGTGTCTTGATCTACTTCAGGTTCAATTTGGCTTTAACGAGTTTTGTCACATCATCGGCACCAGTGCCAACATGAAGTAATACTCCAGTAGCAGAATCAATGATGTAGGTATAGTTATTTTCTTTACCAACTTCCTCGATTGCTTTTTTCACCTTGTCGATTACCGGAGTGAGAAGTTCAACCCTTTTTTCGCCGAACTCAGCGTCAGCATTTTGCTGAAAATCCTGAATACGTGTTTGAAGATCAGTGATTTCCTTTTCTTTTGATTGTTTGATCAGATTCGACATTGTAGCCAGGTTATTCTGATAGTCAGTAATTTTGGTCTGATATTCAGTCATCATGGCACGTAATTCAGTTTCCAACTGGCCTTCAAATTCTTTCAGCTGATTTTCCACCGTAAGTTTTTCAGGCATAATGCTCATAATTTCGTTTGAATCGATGTGACCGATTTTTAATGTCTGGGCCTGAGTTGCACTGAATAAGGCTACGAAGGCAAAAAGAATAAAAGCACGGGTTAAAGTTTTCATTTTCTGATAGATATGTTTAATGATAATTTGAACGCAAAAGTAATGATTTTTTTTAATCTGCTATAAAAAAATCAGTTTCAACACCTAAGCTTAACAAGCTTTAACGGCCTGATTATTTACGATCTTCTTTTCTGACGGTCTGCATCACGGTTCCGACTTCGTCGAGCACTTCATCACTGATGTCGAGTCTGGGATTGGCATAAAGCATGGTTGCCCCGGCAGCTTTGTCAAAGATAAATGCGTAGTTTTTTGTTTCGGCAATTTCCTGCATTGCGTTGTAAATCTTTTCCTGAATAGGTTGAACCAGTTCATTTCTTTTTTTGAATAGCTCACCTTCTGATCCAAAATACTTAATTTGTAAATCCTTAGCTTCTTTTTCCTTTTTCAGAATTTCATCTTCACGTTTTTTCTTTAAATCCTGCGGCAATAATACTGCTTCAGCCTGATAGGCCTTGTACATTTCTTCAACCTTGTCATAAACGGCTTTCACCTCTTTCTCCCATTTCTGCGAAAGCGCATTTAATTCTTCCTGCGCATCATTGTATTCAGGAATATTTTTCAAGATGTATTCCGTATCAACATATGCAAATTTCTGATTTTGCAACTGAGCCCGGCTTTCAACTGTCAGGATGGTAACAAAAACCATCAGCATAAGGATGTTTCTCAAAGTTTTCATAGTGTTCTGATATTAAAATTACAGGGTTTCTATACCAAAAAGTCTGCCAGATTTAATCGATTGATTGATTAATCGAGAAATGGAACTGACTGCCGTTTGCTGAAGGAATTCCAGGAATCTCATCAAAACCATAACCCCAGTCGAGACCCAAAATACCAAACATTGGTAAAAAGACCCTTACACCAAACCCGGCTGATCGTTTCACATCGAATGGATTGAAAGAGTCGAATCCGAGCCAGGAGTTTCCAGCTTCGAGAAATCCAAGACCGTAAATTGTAGCACTTGGGTTAAGTGAGAATGGGTACCTGAGCTCGAGTGTATATTTGGTAAAAATATTGCCGCCAATATTTTTATCTTCATAATAAAATGGTGTAATAGTCTCATTTCCATAACCTCTCATCCCAATGATTTCACGGCCGTCCAGATTATTATATCCTGAAAGTCCATCACCGCCCAGGTAGAATCGCTGGAACGGAGTTACACCAATCTCATTGTTGTAGTAACCCAGAAAACCAAACTTAAGTCTGGCTGCAAGAACCAGTTTATTCACTGTTTCAACATAAAATGAAGAATTCAGTTTCCATTTATAAAACTCTACCATTTTATATTTTGAATTCTCATCCAGTGTGGTATAATCCCTCGAATCGAATAAGGAATAAGGCGGAGTCAATTCCATTGAAAGTGATACATCTGAACCACTGCGGGGAAAAATCGGCTGACTGATTGAGTTTCGTCCAAAAACAACATTGTAACTAAAAACATTGAATGATCCTGTACCGGTACCTACCTTAAAAATAGAAGAATAATTTTTCAAGTCATAACGCATCAGGTTCAGGCCCTGATACAGGGTAAAATAATCATCAGGCCATTTCAAACGCTTCCCGATTCCAAGGGTAAGTCCGTTGATAACGAAAGAAGCTCTGTTGGTATCTGATTTTGCTAATCCATTGGAATAGAGAGAATGATAAAGAGAAACTGTAAGTGAAGTTGGCTTCTTTCCACCCAGCCATGGCTCGGTGAAACTAAGGCTGTAATTCATATATCCCTTTCCATAGGTCTGAAAGCGAACCGAAAGCTTTTGTCCGTCACCGGAAGGTACGGGTCTCC
>JANJXG010000010.1 GCA_024709145.1 Bacteroidales bacterium
CGTACATTGTGTTCATGGCCCGGATAAACAAAATAATCAACAAGCTTGCCTTCGTCAACGCATTTTTTGAGAAAGCTTAGGCTGTTTTGCCAAACTACCACAGGGTCGTTGTCGCCATGTATTACCAGTAGTTTGCCCTCCAGTTGTTTCACTTTATTTAGCAGGTTGGATTTTTCATAACCTTCTTCGTTGGTATCAGGGTGATCCATATACCTTTCACCATACATGACTTCGTAATACTTCCAATCGATAACAGGTCCTCCAGCCGTTGCGACCTTAAACACTTCCGGGTGTGAAAGTTTCATATTAATCGACATGAAACCTCCATAACTCCATCCATCCACGCCGATTCGGTCTGCATCAACCCATGGGAGGGTTTTCAGGTAATCGATGCCTTTCATCTGATCGGCAAGTTCATGAATACCTACGTGACGGTGAATCACTTGTTCAAACTTTTTGCCACGATTATCCGAACCCCGATTATCGAGTGTGAACACCAGGTAGCCTTTCTGGCTCAGATAATGAAGATAGAAATTGGCTCCTTGCAGCCAGCTTTCCGTGACAAGCTGGGCATGGGGTCCTCCGTAAACATATACCACCACCGGATACTTTTTCCCCGGGTCGAAATTGAAAGGAAAAATCAGGCGGCCAAACAGTGTCGTACTGTCATCTGCCTTTAGCTCAACTAGTTTTGTTTCGCCAATTTGATAGTCGATAAGGGGATTGGGGGCTGTAAGCAGGGTTTTAATTGTTTTGCCCTGATGGTCGTTCAGCAAAATTTCACGACTCAGCGTTGCATGGCTGTAGTTGTCAAGTATAAACAAGCCGCTGTGGCTCAGCTGACTGCGGTGCATTCCTTTAGTTGTGGTGAGTTTGGTCGTTTTCAATGTTTTCAATCCGATGGCATAACTATGCTGCTCAAGTGGACTTTCTTTAGTGGCATTAAAAAACACTTTGTCACCTTTTGGGCTAAACCCAAGAAAATCTGTCACTGCCCAGTTTCCACTGGTGATTTGTTTCAAAAGTTTGCCATCTGTCTGATAAAGGTAAAGGTGGTCAAATCCATCACGTTCACTGATCCAGATAAATTGGTCAGTTTTTCCGGGAACAAAATAAAGTGGATTGGATGGCTCCACGTATTTATCGTCCTTTTCTTCAAAAAGAAGCTGTTTCTCAAGTCCGTTTTGGCAATCAAAAGCTTTTAGCTGAAGGTGATTCTGATCGCGGTTAAGGATAGCTGTATATATGATTTGACTGTTGGGATGCCAGGTAACGGAAGTGAGGTATTGATCCTTTGGCTCACCTGTTTGAAGAAAGCTTGTTTTTTCTTCAGCCAGATTATACACCCCGATACGCACCTGATGACTCGTCATGCCTGCCATTGGATATTTTTCCGGTTTCAGTGCAGCCATCCGCTGACTTACATCAACAAGCGGATAACTTGCCACCATTCTTTCATCCATGCTGTAAAAGGCAAGTTTCTGTTCATCAGCTGCCCAGAAAATTCCTTTGTCGATCCCGAATTCGTTGCGGTGAACTGTTTGGCCATTCACAATACCGGTCTCGTCAGCTGTGATTGCATGGTGATTCATTCCATCGTATATGTAAAGGTTGTTGGCAAGCGTATAAGCAGCTTTGGTAGCTGAAGGTGAAAGCTCGATATTGGCTGCGTCATCCGGGAAGGAGATTAACAGTTGTGTCTTGAGCGGACTGGCAGTTAATGCGTAAAGTTTGTTTTGTTGGAGGAAATATCCGGTATTTTCGTTATGCCATTTTATGCCTGGTATCCGCCTGAGACTATCGAAACCGGCAAGAAGCATCTGTTGATTCAACTGTTTGAGAGTGAACAGAGTATCTTCTGTTTTGAATTTCTCAGCCGAAACAATCAAAGCATTATTAGCAACATAAACATAGCGGTCGGTTTGTCCCATCCATTGCAGTTGGGCCAGGTTTTTCGGATAGAGACCAGGGTTCATTCCTACTACTTCTTCGGGCGTAAAAGTCTTTTTCTGGGCTTGAACAGCCATTGAACCCAATACGAGGCAGGCTATCAGGATGCGATGGATACTTTTCATGGTGATTTGGATCAGATTAAAAATTAAAACAGACAATGTTAGATGAAAACAATGATCCGGTCAAGCTCATTCAGTTAAAGGCCTCTTCAGTCAAGGAAAATGAAAAACCGGTAAGATTAGCCGGCGTTATGCACTGCCGAAACAAACTCTGCCAGCAGATCGGGGTGTTTTTCAAGCGTATTCCCAATAACGACGACATCAGCGCCTGCCTGCAGTTTCTCAACTGCAAGTTCTGGTGTTCGCAAGCCCCCCCCAACAATCAGCGGCACATTGATGCTCTCTTTCACAGCGCTCACCATCGAATTTGGCACAGTGTTGAGTGCGCCTGAACCGGCATCCATAAAAATAAGCTTCATGCCCAGCATTTCGCCGGCCATCGCTGTGCACATGGCTATATCATTTTTGTCAGAGGGGATTGGATAGCTGTTGCTCATATAACTTACCGTGGTTGGCCTGCCGCTTTCGATGAGCATATAGCCGGTAGATAAAACTTCGAGTCCGCTGAGTTTCAGGTAAGGTGCGGCAATTACATGTGTGCCGATAAGCATATCTGGGTTACGCCCCGAAATCAGTGACAAAAATAAAAAGCTGTCGGCTCTATTGCTGAGCTGATGGGTATTGCCCGGGAAAAGAACGACAGGAATATCTGTTTGACTTTTAATGAGTTTGATGCAATTGTCTAATCCATTGTTGGTAAGGAGCGATCCGCCGACAAACAGAAAATCAACCTGACATCGGTGGGCTTCAGCAGCCAATGCCATTACTTCTTTGTCCGAAGGCTTATCTGGGTCGATCAGCACCGCGATTTTTTTTCCGGGATTGCAAAATAGATCGTAGTTTCGCATAGAGTGGATGGTATGTTGGACAAAAATAGTGATTCAACGCAAAGATAACACCAAAAGGTTGGAATTTCACAGCTAATTAATCCTGTTCAGTATTTCATTTCTGAAATTGCTATTATATGTAGCAGAATGGTTTTGATGAGTATTTTGCATAAATATTTGATATATAATTGTTTGTAAATATAAAGATTTGCTTTTACCTTCTGATTTAACGTTGATTGCCTGATTTGAACCGAAAACTTACTAGACATTGCAGGCCCGTCAATCAGACTTACATTTGCAACAGAACATGAAATTTATGCGGATTTTGACGCCTTTTGGCCTGTATTTTTTTTTGAGCCTGATGTCAGGCAGTGGTTTATTTGGGCAAGATAGAAAATTGGTTCAGGCAGCCAGGGTCGACTCTGTTATAAGGATAGATGGTAAACTGACTGAAAGGGCCTGGAATCAAGCCAATGAAGCGACAGCTTTTGTGCAACAGGAACCTTTTAATGGAAGGCCTTCAAAGTTTGATACGAAGGTTTACACGCTATACGACGACAATGCCTTGTATGTAGGTGCTGTAATCACTGATCCGCATCCCGACAGTCTTTCTTACGAATTGCATGAACGCGACAACAGTGGTTTAGCCGATTATTTCGGATTAATTCTTGATCCTTTCAACGATGGATTAAATGGTCTTGGTTTTGTGGTCACCGCGAGGGGTGGTCAGTCCGACATGAAGTTCAACAATTGGGACGATGAAGAAGACCTGAGTTGGGATGCCGTCTGGCGATCGGCTGTAAGCATCAATTCTGATGGGTGGTCGGTCGAAATGGCGATACCCTATTCTGCCCTTCGCTTTCCCAATAAGGATGAACAGCGCTGGGGAATCAATTTTTTCAGAAGTATTCAGCGTTACAGAGAATATTCATCGTGGAATCTGGTGGATGTAAACAAGCAGGGAATGGTTTCCCAACTTGGTGAATTGCTCATCGGTGAACCCTTGCAACCACCTGTCAGGTTGAGCGCTACACCTTATCTTTCTGCTTCGGGAAGCCATAACAGCCGGACAGACAATTGGTTGTTTGGGTACAACTATGGAATGGATCTCAAAGTTGGGCTGAATGAGAGTTTTACACTCGACCTTACATTAATTCCCGATTTCGGCCAGGTTGAGTCTGATGAGTTGGTTTATTCCCTTTCCCCTTTTGAGGTGTATTATGAGGAGAAAAGACCTTTTTTTACCGAAGGAACGGAGCTGTTTAATAAAGGTAATGTGTTTTACTCCAGACGAATCGGCGCAGTTCCTGGTAAGTTTCAACAAGTGGCTCAATCCTATGAACCTGATCAGATCGTCCGCAATCCGGAAACCGTTCAATTGATCAATGCGGCCAAAATATCTGGTAAAACAGCCGGGGGTTTGGGTGTTGGGTTGTTTAACGCGATCACTGCCAACACTTTTGCCGAAGTAGAGATTGACGGAAAGAACGAACGAATTTTAACCGAACCCTTTGCCAATTACAATATGTTGGTTTTAGAGCAATCGTTACCTTATAATTCTCAGCTCAGTTTTTATAATACCAATGTTGTGAGGCCCGATGCCAGCCGTATGGCTAATGTGACTGGCACTGAAATGTCGTTTCGTGATCAATCCGGAAAGCGAGAGTTTTATGCCATGATTAATGTTAGTCAGGATTATGACAAACAAGAAAAACCAGTTTTCGGAGAACGCTTGCTACTTAGCCTTTCAAAGATTAACGGCCAATTCAGGCCTGATACCTGGTTTAACCTGATGACTGATCATTACGACCCCAATGAAATGGGTTATCAGAAAAGTAACAACGAAATTGGGCATGGTGTTAATCTTCGATACAACATATACGAGCCCCGCGACTGGCGTCTCCGATGGTTTAACAGGATTTACCTGAATCATTATTATCAATTTAAACCATTGAAATTCAGTATGCTTGAGATTGGAGGCGAATCCCGTGTTACAACCCAAAAGCAATTGACTATTGGTGGTAATTTCAACTTTTATCCATTAGGCAAACTCGATTTCTTTGAAGCAAGGACCAAAGGCAGGTATTTTCAAAAACCATTGAGTTTTAATATGGGCATCTTTGGCTCGCCGGATTACCGGAAGACTTTTCTCATAGATTACAGGCTGGGTTTTCGTTATTTTCCGGAATGGGAGTTGTTTAACTGGTGGGTTTCTCTCACCCCACGGTGGAGAATTGCCGATCATTTCATGCTTATTCCCAGCCTGGTTTACGATCATACGGCGAACGACATCGGTTTTACAACGAGCCTCACGGAAGACAATCATCAGCGCATCATTTTCGGTGAACGAAACCTTCGCAATGTTACCAGCTCCATCAGCCTTGATTATGTATTCACACCATCTTCAGCACTCGCCTTTCGCCTGCGCCATTATTGGCTTTTGGTTGACTATAACCGATTCTTTGACCTTGATGACGAGGGAAGCTTGCAAACAAATGGCTACAACGAACAACATGATTTCAGCGTGAGCACTTTTAATATCGACATGGTTTACCGCTGGAATTTTGCACCCGGCAGCGAGTTGCTTCTGGTTTGGAAGAACGCTGTCTATTCACTTTTCAGTGGCGATGATGTGAAAACCGATTATTTTGGGAGTCTCGAACGGACTTTTGATTCTCCTGTTGGTAATAGTCTCAGCATTAAGTTATTGTATTATATCGACTGGCAACAGATCAAGTCAATCAGAAAGAATTAATGCCTTTTATGTGGAAGTTGCAGTCAAAAGTACTTTTCATTTTGCAATTTTTTTCAGAGGCTGAAATTGAGATTTTGTCACTTTTTGGCTAAAAGCCTGAAGGAGTTTTTGATCTTTTACCCGAAAAAAGCATCAAAAAAGTATAGTATACAAAAAAACATGTTTTCATTTGCCATAAATTAGATACTCATTAAAATCCTGATCATTTTTAACCGTGAACCTTATGACCAAACTGATGTGACCTGGAATGGTTTACGACTTGCCGAAACCCTCAGAAAAAATAACCAGGAAGTGAGGATTTTTCTCATGAATGATGCTGTAGATATGGCCAGGGATGTTTGTAAAGCTCCGGAAAACTATGACCAGGATTTGTCGCAAATGCTTAAAGAATTGATAGCAAATGGTGTGCAGGTGAAGGTTTGCGGAACTTGTATGTCGCGCTGTGGTATCCATAAAAATCATCCTTATTTTGATGGAGCCTGTAAATCGACCATGAATGAACTTGCTACCTGGGTTGTTGACAGTGATAAAGTGTTGACTTTCTGATGTTTTGATTGTTGATAAAATATCTACCGCTGCTGAAGTGGTATGACCAAACTATCTTTCAACAGAATACGGTTCTTTATTAATTGCTTAGCCCCTTCTGGGTAGGTAGCTTTCACTTTCCTGACATACTATTGAGGAGAATGAAATGGCTTTCTGACAGAGTAGATGGAGATGGTCTATTGTAAGTGTTGAAAGGTTACTTTTTGTGAATCCATTGTCAATAAGATACGCAATGACACCTGCATTAAATGCATCTCCGGCTCCGATTGTGTTGACAACCTGTATGACAGGCGGATCAACATAGAAATTTTGATTTTGAAATTTCAGCTGAATGGTATGTTCAGCGGATGTAATGATCAGTAATTGAGGATGTTTTGCGTCAATTTTTTCTGACACTGATTCGATATTAGAACTCCCGAAAAGCTGTTCAAAGTCTTCGTGTGAGCCTCTTACCAAATCAGCTCTTCTTAAGTGTGACAAAGCAATATCTACTTGCCGGCTTTGGCTTCCAATGACCTGGCGGATGTTAGGGTCGTAACAGATCAGGAATTGCTTTTCCTCAGCTTTGTTTAAAATGACTTGAAGACTTGTTTGCACTTTCTCATCAAGTGCGAGGGTTGAACCGAATGCAAAATAACCCGGTCGGTCAGGTTTAAATTCAAGCATGGCAAATCGATTGACAGGGTATCTTTTGTAAAAAGAATAGGAAGCATCGCCCGAAGCATTCAGTAAGGCAAAGGCCAATGCCGTTTGGCATTCAGTACTTATTGAAAGTAAATTTTGTGCAATGCCTTCATTGGTAAGAAATTCTATAATGATACTCCCTGGTGCGTCAGGTCCAACTTCAGAAATGATAGATGTTTCGTAACCTGAACGTGCGAGTGAAACAAGAGTATTGAGTACTGAGCCTCCAACCTGCGCTTTCATCACTTTTCCATCCTTAGCCAGGATGTCGAGCAATACTTCGCCAAATCCGATGACCTGTGGCATCCTATTCAAGATAGGTATAGCCGTAAAGGCCTGATCGATAGATTGATAGAAATTCTTTTCCTTCTTCAGCAGTTATTTTCCCTTGTTTCACGGAGGTCATAACCCAGGTTTCAACGGTGCGGACAAGTTTTTTAGAGTTGTACTGTACATAATCCAATACTTCTGCAACTGTTTCACCATCAATTACCTGATCGATATAATAGCCTTTGGCATCCACTGAAACATGCACAGCGTTCGTATCACCGAACAAATTGTGCAAGTCGCCCAGGATTTCCTGGTAAGCACCGGTAAGAAAGACACCAATATAATAGGATTCTTTACTTTTCAGGCTATGCACAGGGAGGTGATGGGAAAAATTGCGCGTGGCAATGAAATTGTCGATTTTGCCATCGGAGTCGCAGGTGATGTCTTGTAAAGTGGCGTTTCGATCAGGTTTTTCATCCAGACGGTGAATTGGTATTATGGGAAAAATCTGATCGATTGCCCAACTATCGGGTAGTGATTGGAAAAGAGAGAAATTACAGAAGTATTTGTCTGAGAGCAACTTAGGAAGGTTGAGAAACTCTTCAGGCGGACGTTTCATCTCGTTGGCCATCTGATGAATCTCACGCGCGATTGTCCAGAAGAGCCTTTCGATCTGTGCCCTTGTTTTCAGATCGAGTAAGCCAAGGCTGAACATATCCAAGGCTTCTTCCCTGATTTGCTGGGTGTCGTGCCAGGTTTCAAGCATTTTTGTCTGGTTCAGGTTTTCCCAGGCAGTGTAAAGTTCGTGCAGCAATTCATGATCGTCTTCCTTTACTTCTTCATCATCGTCCCAGGTGGAAAGATGCGCCGACTCCAATACCTCAAAAACCAGTACCGAATGATGGGCTGTTAAGGCTCTGCCCGACTCTGTGATGATGTTCGGATGCGGAATGTTATTTTTATCACTGGCATCAACCATGGCAAAGGTGGCATCGTTCACATATTCCTGGATGCTGTAATTCACACTACTGCCGCTGTTCGCTGAGCGGGTTCCATCGTAATCAACGCCAAGACCACCGCCAACATCCACGAAATTGAGGTGAAATCCCATTTTGTAGATCTGAACGTAGAATTGCGCTGCCTCACGAAGGGCAATTTTTATGCGGCGGATTTTGTTTACCTGACTTCCAATATGAAAATGAACAAGACGCAGGCATTCTTTCAAATTATTGCGCTCGAGGTAATCAAGTGCTTCGAGCAGTTCGCTGGAGGTGAGTCCGAATTTGCTGACATCACCACCTGAATCTTCCCATTTACCGCTGCCTGAGCTGGCCAGCTTGATGCGGATGCCAATGTTGGGTCTTACTTTGAGTCGTTTGGCAACTCTTGTAATGAGTTTTAACTCATTGAGCTTCTCAACAACGATAAAGATTGTCCTTCCCATTTTTTGCGCCAGCAATGCCAACTCAATATAACTTTCATCCTTGTACCCGTTACAGATAATCAGGGAGTCGTTATCTGTGTTGATTGCCAGCACAGTATGCAGTTCAGGCTTGGAGCCGGCCTCCAGTCCGATGTTAAACTTCTTGCCGTGACTAACAATTTCTTCAACAACCGGACGCATCTGATTTACCTTGATCGGATAAACGATGAAATTCTGACCTTTAAATTCATACTCAGCTGCAGCAACTTTGAAACAGGTGTCCATCAATTCGATACGGCTGTCAAGAATATCAGGAAATCGAACGAGCACCGGAGTGGAAACGTCTCTGAGCATCAGCTCATCGATAAGTTCTTTCATATCAACAGCTGCAGCGTCTTTGCGCGGTGTTACGATTACGTTTCCTTTCTCGTTGATTGAAAAGTAGTTGATTCCCCAGCCATTAATGTTGTACAATTCAGCTGAGTCTTCAACACGCCATTTTCTCATAAGGCAATATTGGTATTAGAAATGAATAAAAGATCTTCCTCCGGCGTCCTGTCTGTTGGCAGTGTTTCCGATGTTGCAAAACTATGAAATAATCTTTGTATAAGGTCCTTTTTTTTGAAGCATTTAAGTTGGATTAACCATTTGATAAACAACACCATGTTTCGACTTTTGCAGAATGGACTCAACAACAGTACACCGCGTCTATGACATAAGTTTGGCAATTTTTTGAGTGCCCTGAAATTGTTCTAACAGTGTTTTAATCAAAACGGTCATCGGAATTGAAACCACTAATCCCGGTACGCCCCATAGATAGCCCCAAAACATCAACATCACCAGAATTGCTATTATGTTTATCTTGAACGACTTACCCATAAGAATTGGCTCAATAACCGAACCAAAGATAACCTGAACCATCGTGAAGCCAATCGCGAGGATAAGCACGGTGTGCGGTTGGTTGATCTCAATAAAAGCATAAATAATGGCCATAGCGGTGGAAACAATTGATCCGATCATTTGCACAAAGTTCAATGCAAATGCCAGCAAGCCCCAAAACAAAGGGAAGCTTAGTCCTGCAACCCATGCGATTAGGCTGAAACCAATCCCGGTGAAAAGACTCATGAAAAATTTAACTTTTAAAAATCGTGCAATACTTTTTTCAATGACCATATAGGTTCTCACCGACTTGATTTTATTGCTGAATAAGGTTTCTCCCAACATTGTTTCCAGGTTCAGCGAACCTGCCAGCAGCAAAACAAGAAAAAACAGTGTCATCAGCAATAAACTTGTTGTTTGCTGAAGAATTGTAATCGTTTCGCCAAAACTCCCCATTATCATCTCACTGATTTGTTCGCTGAAAATGATGCTTCGGATCGGGCTGTCAAAAGTCGTTGTTTTGATACCCAGTCGTTCAGCAAATGGCGCGATGTATTGGCCAACTTTGTTGTCGAGGAGTTGATACAAGGCATCTTTTCCTTCAATAATTTCGCGACCGCTCAGCTTCATAAGATAGAAAAGCCCTGAAATGCCAATCACAACGATCAGTAAAACCAAACTGATAGCCGCTATGCGATGAATCTTTTTCCGGCTGAGCCAGCGGATGGTTGGCATGAAAAGCAAAGTAATAAAAAAGGCTAGCATTAAGGGGGCGAAAATGAATCCAAAGACCTTTAAAAGGTAGAATATCAATGGTATAACCAATATGAGCAACAGCTTGTTTGTTGTGGCTGTTTCGTTGAGTTTCATCGAAAATGACATGCTAAGGTTTTTAATTGTGTTTGCCGCGTTCCACGATAATCAGCATAAATTTTTCTGAAAACATAAAAACATGTGACTTGATTGCCGGTGATGAGTTTTGCATAACAACAAACCGGAAGCGGTTTAGTTTGATTTCTTTTTCTCTGACAGCCTTTAAAAGATCTCTTTTTTCAAATTCTAACACCCAGCTGTCAGGTGAATCAGCAACGACCTGAAAAGTAGGTTCAATGCCAAGGCTCTCAAAACTTTGTCGGTCGAAATCGCCTTTTTTCAAAAGAAATTCGATGGCCGCCTCGGGCTTATATTCCGTTTCCTGAGGCCTTTTGAAATGAAGACTCAATGAAGCATTATCCTGCTTTGGATTGTGATCGCTGATTGTCAGAACCATCCCGCCAGCAATCTGTGTTGAAACCTGATAGGATTTTTGTTTTAAAAGATACCAACGCCTTATCTGATAGGCTATGAACAGGATGAGTCCGAAAGTAATGACAAGAATGGTGTCCTGATTCATGATGAGGAGTTGCGTTTATGTAATTATTGAGCAAAGATAGGCCATTGTTTGTCTGCATGACTTTGAAAGCCTAATTCTAACATTTTTTAGCAAGTAGTCTTTTTCGGCTTTTGATTTATCGGTTGCCGTAAACTGGTTAATCCAAATTTGAAATAAGAATATCATTATTTTAGCCCGAATTTCAATTAATTTACTGTTTTATGTCAACATTTCTTAAATCCTTTACAATGATTTTAATGGTGCTCTTGCCATATTATTCAGAGGCTTGCACCAATTACCTGATTACCAAAGGAGCTTCAGCTGATGGTTCAACAATGATCAGTTATGCCGCTGATTCGCATATACGCTACGGTGAGTTGTATTTTAATGCAGCCAGGGATTGGCCGGCAGGCAGCATGCTGACGATATACGATCGTGGAACAGCCAAACCGTTGGGACAAATTCCACAGGTTGCACACACCTATCAAACCATTGGCTTTATGAATGAACATCAGGTGGCTATCGGCGAAACTACTTTTGGAGGACGGGCCGAGCTCACGGATACAACCGGAATTATGGATTATGCTTACCTGATGTTCGTTGCCCTGCAACGGTCGGCAACAGCCCGGGAAGCAATCAGGGTCATCGGCGATTTGGTCGAGCAACATGGCTATGCCAGCTCTGGTGAGTCCTTCTCCATCGGAGATAAAAATGAAGTCTGGATCATGGAAATTATTGGAAAGGGAACGGAGTTAAAAACCGATAAGCGATCAGGTAAAACCACCAATAGCCTGAAAGGTGCTGTTTGGGTGGCTGTAAAAATTCCTGACGGTTACATCTCGGCGCATGCCAATCATGCCAGAATCATGACCTTTCCTTTGGCCAATGGCAAAAGCAGCATCACCAATAAACAATGGGATTTGCTGGATATGCCTGACCTTGAGGTGATATATGCCCATGATGTGATTAGTTTTGCCAGATCAAAAAATTATTTTCAAGGAGATGACACAACATTCAGCTTCAGCGATGTGTATGCTCCACTCGATTTTGGTGCAGCCCGATTCTGTGAGCTGAGGGTGTGGAGCATGTTTAATCATGTGAATAGCGACATGAACAACTATTGGGATTATGCCACTGGCAATGAGCTAAATAACAGGATGCCGCTCTTTATCAAACCCGACCGAAAACTTACAGTACGTGATTTAATGGGGTTTAAACGTGACTACCTTCAGGGAACGCCCCTGGATATGTCGCAGGATGCTGGTGCAGGCCCGTTTGGACTGCCTTACCGTTGGCGCCCGCTTACCTGGAAATTTGATGACAAGGAGTATTTTCATGAAAGAGTTACAGCAACACAACAAACCGGTTTTTCGTTTATCGCACAAATGCGGAGCTGGCTTCCCGATGTGGTGGGTGGCATTTTTTGGTTTGGGGTTGACGATGCCGGATCAACGGTGTACGTGCCTTTTTACAGCAGTATCACAACCGTTCCTCAATCCTGGTCGGAGGGTTATGGCGATATCCTTACCTACAAAGAGAATGCGGCTTTTTGGGTTTTTAACAGGGTTGCCCATTTTGCTTACCTTTTTTACAACCGTGTCATGCCAGATATTCAGAAGGTACAAGACGAGCTTGAAAGAAAGTTTACTGATTACAGTCCGGCTATAGATGCAGCTGCTTTACACCTTTATGAAAAAGACCCACAACTTGCCAGAAATTTTCTGACCGATTATTCTGCCTCAATGGGCGAGTACACCGTCAAACGTTGGAAAGAACTGAGCGAATTTCTGCTTGTTAAATACCTCGATGGCAACGTAAAAATTGAAAAAGATGGTGAATTTCTTCGCAATCCCTGGGGTTATCCTCAGTCGCCCAAGCATCCTGGCTATGAACAAACTTACAAAAGGATGGTGATTGAAGAAACAGGTGAAAAGTTCCTGGTGCCTGCGGGCAAAAAGGAATAGGACTGGAAAAAAACTGAACAGGCTGCTTATTGGTAAAAACGCCAGCTTACTCCAAAATAGAATCTGGGGTCGCGCATGGGATAATGTGGAGTTGTAAAGTAGGTGTAGTTTCCGGTCAGGCCAAACAAATTGGCATATTGAACAAATATCCGTGCTCGCTTGACTTTGAGTGCCAGGTATATATCAACGTAAGGGTAATTGCCTGTTTTTTTCTCCCGTTGAAGGTAAAATGCTTGAATCGCAGGCATGTAGGCATCAGCATAATATTCGCTGAACCAGCTGGCTTCAATTCCGGGCTGTAAGGTAGCGGCATTTTTAAACAGCTGCTGAGTAAACGCTAACCTTAACTTTGCAGAAAGAGCAGGAAGACTTATGATGGTGTCATGGTCAGAAACCTGATAATTCACATTGGCGAGAATATCAAATTTCCCCGGGCGGAAGTGGAAATTTCCATAAATTCTTAAAACACTGATTGTTTTGTTTGTTTGGAATGGCCTTGCATGCTTGTTAAGGTAGGCATAGTTGTTGATCACATTCCAGCTTGCACCTGCCTCAAGGGTTTTTATTTTATAACCGGCATCAATCGTCAGGTAGGTTGATTTATCCATTGCCGATTCCCACCGAAAATGATTGGAATTGTATCGCTGAAAAAACCAGGAAGGTCGCTGGTTGATCAGGCGAATGCTGAAGAAAAGGTTGCCGAGGTTCTTTTCTTCTGTTCCCAGAAACTGCCTGAGTTGTCCAAACAATTCAAAATCGCCTGAGGCACTGTTACCTCCGATAAGTTTGGCAGTGCCGTTGACATAAAATGATTTCAGGACTGAAATGTTGATGCCGCCGAAAGGGTTTATCTGCCACAAACTCTTCGAGGTCATGCTGTCAGACTCCTTTCCGCTTAGAAGTTCCACGCCTGCATAAAGATGAAAGGGTACATCGCGTGAGTATTTTTTATATCCAAGGCTGCTCCAAAAAAAACGGTTTCTGATCACTTCGTGGTAAGTGCTGTCGTAAGTTAAGCTTGAGTCCAACACAATGTCAAAAGGCTTGTAGAAGTCGGCCATCGGACTTTTTTCCTGATAAATATATTGATTGCGTTGGTAATCAAACTGATGTGTTATTCGTCCAAGCTGAAACCGTCGTTTTTCGGTAACACTGTCATTTTTCTGCTTATTTTCGGGCAGAAGGATAAAATACTGTTCAAAACCAAAGCCTGATTGCTTGTATTTTCCTGTAGCATCTTCCAGATTTACGCCAATAACACGCCTGTCGGTTTCCAGATTGTTTTCAAAAACAGAATCATTCACAATACCACCATTTTCACTCACCGAAACTTTGTTGTTGAAATAGTTTGCAATTACACCGTAACGCTGGTTTTTAGTGTTGTAACGACCTGTAAAATAAACGCTTGTGTTTGAGGTGCCATTATTTTTATATGGACCTTTGGAGTCGATCAATTCAAAGTCCATTCCAATGTATAGCCTTGGAGCCAGCTGACGAGCAAAAAGGACTTTCAGCTGTTGCTCTTTTTTTGAGCCCATCATATAGCTAATTTCTGTGAGCGCAGCAGTGGGGTCGAGGTATTTAATTTGCTTCCCGTTGCGAACGTATCGCTCGTAGGGATGCCTGTTCATATCAAATCCTTCTAAGAAAATCGGTTTGAACTGCAGCGCCTGATGGGCCAGGCCTGCATTGCTCAAAGTTTGATAAAGCACTGTTGCATTGCTTAATGGATCAAAACGTGTGACAAAAAGTAAGTTTGTGTCAACATAATGCAGGTGACCAAGTGTCAGGCTGTCAAAGCTGCCGCTGAAATACCTTACTTGGGTAGAGTCGATTTTTACTTTTACAGGTGTTGGCACTACAATGGTGTCGGGTTGCTGCGCAAGCGAAACAGCCTGGATCAGGAAGCCAACCCATATCAAAACAACCACCAAGACTTTTTTCATCACTTTCTCCGCCATGAACACCCTATTTTTTGGCAAAAGTAATCATAACTGGCTTAGGAATCCTGAAGCAAAACTTCATTCAGTGAATTTTACTGAAGTCAATTTAGAGCCTCGGTTTTGCCGGTGTATGTAAGAAATCTTACCTACGTCTTCTGGTTCCGGAAATACCAAGCACGCCGAGCAATCCTCTGGTTACTTCCCTGATGATTGTGTTCGTAACAGGGCTTTTCATCACTGTTTCAAAAGTACTTTCCTCCTGCCTTTCCTTTCGTTCCGTACGACTTGAGGTTGGTTTAAAGTCTTGATCAGGAAAAGAATAAGCCTTGCGTTGGAGGATTTCATAGGCGCTTTCGCGGTCGATTTCTTCGTTGTATTTTCCAATAAGCTGACTTTTGCGAAGCAACTGCCTGGTCTCTTCTTCCGTGATGATGTCCATTCTTGACTTTGGGGCCTGCAGAAGACAGTGAACCAGCGGTGTTGGTACTCCCTTTTCGTTGAGCATGGTAACCACTGCCTCCCCAATGCCCACTGAAGTGAGCAAGGTGTCAACCTGATAAAAGCTGGTTGTCGGGTAGTTTTCGGCTACTTGTTTGATTTCTTTTCTGTCTTTTGCAGTAAAGGCGCGCAAGGCATGCTGGATTTTGAACCCAAGCTGGCTGAGTACTGCATCTGGTATATCACCAGGATTCTGAGTACAGAAGAAAATGCCCACACCTTTGGAGCGAATCAATTTAACGATGGCCTCAATCTGGTCGAGCAAAGCCTTGCTCGCTTCATTGAAAATCAAATGAGCTTCATCGATAAAAATCACCAGCTCAGGCTGCTCCATATCGCCTCGTTCCGGGAACTTATCATAAATCTCAGCAAGTAAGCAAAGCATAAAAGTTGAGAAGAGTTTGGGTTTGCTCTGAAGGTCGGTCAACCTCAGCAAATGAATAACACCTTTTCCCTCAGGGCTCAGTCGTAACAAATCTTCCACATCGAAGCTCTTCTCTCCAAAAAACAACTCGGCGCCTTGTTGTTCCAACTCAAGCAACTTACGCATAATGGTGCCAATGGTTGCCGTACTCACAAGTCCATAGGCTTTCTGGACTTCAGTTTTGCCATCGCTGCTGATGTGCTGCAGAACAGCTCTGAAATCTTTGATGTCAAGCAAGGGAAGACCCTTATCGTCGCAATACTTGAATGCCAGGGCAACCATACCCTGCTGTGTTTCGTTCAGTTCCAGTATTTTGCTTAACAAAACGGGTCCGAATTCGCTGATGGTGGCACGCAATTTCACGCCCGGCTCGTTTGAAATACTCAAAAGTTCAACGGGATAGGCCGTAGGTTTCCAGGGCGTGCCGATTTTCTGATGCCTTTCTTCTATTTTTGCGTGAGGGTTACCGGGTTGTGAAAGTCCGCTTAAATCACCTTTGATATCCATCATGAGCACCGCAACACCATTGTCTGACAAGCTTTCAGCCAATCCCTGCAAAGTTTTGGTTTTGCCGCTGCCTGTGGCTCCGGCAATTAATCCATGCCTGTTGAGCATTTTTAAAGGGGCATGAATTTGAAGACCTTGAATAGCTTCACCGTCCAAAACGGCTCCACCAAGTACGATGCCTGCCCCTTTAAGCTGGTAGCCAGCACTGATTAAATCAATAAATTGTTGTTTCTTGTTCATGATAAATAATTAATCTACTGTATTTTAAATGTTACAATGACTCCCTTTGGGATTACGAAGGTAATTGATTGCCACAATTTGAACAATACTTTGCTTTGCGTTCTGCAGGTTTATGGCCGCAAACCCCACATTCATGATTGGCATGAAAAGTTGCTTCATCATCCTGTTTTTTAGAAATTTCAGCTGTAAGAATCCCAGTGGGAACAGCAATAATGGCGTAACCTGTTAGCATTAGTATTGAGGCAATAAACTGACCCAATCCTGATTCGGGACTGATATCGCCATATCCAACAGTGGTTATGGTCACAATTGCCCAGTAAATGGATGTTGGAATGCTCGTAAAACCTGATTCGGGCCCTTCGACCAGATACATAATCGTACCAACCACAACGACAAGTAACAGCACAGCACCGAAGAAAACGAGAATCTTCTCTTTTGCATTACGCAGTGATTGGATTAAAAATACCCCGGCTTTTGTGAATCCATACAATTTCATAATTCTGAAAACACGAATCAGTCTTAACACCCTGATAATGATTAGAAATTGGGAGCCTGCCAGAAAAATACTTAAATAGGTAGGGATTATAGAAAGTAAATCGATGATACCATAGAAACTAAGGATGTAACTTCGTTTACGTGGGACTACCATGATTCTTACAATATATTCTGCTGTAAAGATCAGGGTAAGCAGCCATTCAATACCCAGGAGCCATAGGCGGTATGGCTGCGCCACTTTTTGCATGCTGTCGACAAATACAACCAGCACACTCAGCAATATCAAGATAAGCAGTAACTCGTCAAATCTCCGGCCTTGTTTGGTATGATGTTGGAATATAATAACATACCATTTTTCTTTCCAGGATAATTCTTTCTCTTCGGTTGTGTTCATGTCTTGGTGACTAGGTAGGCCAAAATTAGAAAAAAGACTGTTTGTTAACGCCTGCCCCAAAAAGTGCAAAATCATATTTTACAGGATCACCGGCATCAAATACGCTGAGGTTGGCAGTAAGCTCTTCAGCTGCTTTCCAGTCGTTTTGCTGCCTTTGAAGCAAGCCAGCAGCACGGGCAACATTTCCACTGTGTACATCAAGCGGACAAATCAACCGGGCGGAACTGATGCCTTTCCACAACCCGAAATCGACACCTTTGCCATCATTTCGCACCATCCATCTTAAAAACATATTGATTCTTTTGGCCGCTGATCCAGAAGAAGGTCGTGCGATGTGTTTTCTGGTTCGCGGGAGATGAGGTAAGGAAAAAATGACTTGATAGAGATTTTCAATGGCGGTAAAAGCACCTCCCTGCGAAAATCCGTTTGTAAAAACAACTTCCAAGCCTCCACAGTGGGTGTATATATGTTGCAATGCCTGAAGTAGGGTCAGACAGTCATCGCCATTGAAAGTTCGGTGTTTATAGTTTTCGAAACGGATAAAGTCGCGGCCGTTGGCATGCATTAAAAAATCGTAAGGTTTGTTGTCCATTCGATCAATCAGCTCAAGACTTTTGCTAATTATCGTTTTACGTTGTCCCCATGATAAAAGTGATGTCAAAAAACCTGCAACTTCAATGTCTTCTTTTTTATTGAACCGATGTGGGATGCAAATTGGATCATGGGGAATAAAACCGGGGTTGTTGTATAGCTCGTAGCTCTCCTCCAGTTTTCTTTTAAGGTCTGTCATCATACTGCAAAAGAATAAAAAAAAGCCATCTGCAAGGATGGCTTTTGTATAGGATTCATCTTTAACTAGTTAAGCTTCACTACATTGTTCATGCCCATGTTCAGAGCGTCTTCATTCATTGGAATCAGTTTGTGATAACGCTCAGGGAGCGATTTTTTTAAACCCTTAATCACATTCTCAACCTGCACTACCGGTTTCACTTTGAGGTAAGCACCAAGAACAACCATGTTGAAAATTTTAGCATTACCCATTTCCGAAGCGAGTCTCGCGCCTTCAATCTGGTAGATTATGATATCCTTACGCTCGGGATGGTGGGTAATTCCATTTGGATCATAAATCAACACGCCACCCGGTTTGACTGATTTTTCAAACTTATCCATTGACTGCTGGTTGAGGATGATGGCAGTGTCGAATACAGTGAGTACCGGTGAACTGATGCGTTCGTCGCTGACGATGACAACAACATTGGCTGTTCCACCCCTCATTTCAGGACCGTAAGAGGGCATCCAGCTCACTTCCTGATCTTGCATGATGCCGCTGTAAGCCAGGATTTTGCCCATTGAAAGCACTCCCTGTCCTCCAAAACCGGCTATGATCATTTCTTCTGTCATTTTGCTACTTATTAAATTTCAATTATTTCAATAACTGACCGTCTGTTTTTATATCTCCTAGCGGATAGAAAGGAAACATATTGTCTTCCATCCACTTATTTGCATCTGTAGGCGTCATCTTCCAACCGGAGTTGCAATTTGAAACGATTTCCACAAAAGAAAGTCCGGGCTTTTTATCTCTTTGATTTTCGAAAGCTTTTTTAATGGCTTTTTTTGCTTTTCTCACCGCAGCCGGAGTGTGCACAGCCTGACGTGTTACAAAATAAGTTCCGGGTAATTGTGCAACCAATTCAGTGATCTTGAGTGGGTTGCCCATCATTTCCACTTCTCTGCCATAAGGTGAGGTGGACGATTTCATACCCGGCAGTGTTGTTGGTGCCATCTGACCTCCTGTCATACCGTAAATTCCATTGTTGACAAAGATGATCACAATTTTCTCGCCTCTGTTGCAGGCGTGGATGGTTTCAGCAGTTCCGATTGCGGCAAGGTCGCCATCACCCTGGTAAGTGAAAACGATTTTCTCCGGCCAAACCCGTTTAATCCCTGTTGCAACTGCCGGTGCACGGCCATGAGCAGCCTGAGTCATGTCAATATTCATAAACTCATAAGCGAGCACGGAACAGCCTACAGGTGCAACGCCAATCGTAATCTCATCAAGACCAAGCTCTTCAAGTACTTCCATGGTGATGCGGTGAGCAGTACCATGACCGCAGCCGGGGCAATAGCTCAACGACTTATCTGTCATCAGATCAGTTTTTTTGTAAACCAGATTTTCAGGTTTAATAATATCTTCGAGTGTTACTGTCGACATGTCTTATTCTCCTATAATTTTTTCTTCCATCGCATGTAATACTTCTTCCGGCGAGTGGACAATACCTCCGTAACGTCCGAAATGCCCTACTTTGGCACAGCCTTTCACCGAAAGCATGACGTCTTCAACCATTTGTCCGGCACTCATTTCCACTGCAAGCCAACCTTTTACACCTTTTTTACACAAGGCAGCCATCTCTTTTCCGGGGAAGGGGAAAAGGCTGATCAACCGAAACAAGCCAGCTTTTATGCCTTTAGCCCTGGCAAGCTGAACAGCTTTTTGAGCAATTCGGGCACTTGAGCCGTAAGCAACAAAGATGTATTCGGCATCATCACAGTCAATCAATTCATACCGAACCTCATTTTCGGAAATGATGCGGTATTTCTCCTGAAGGTGATGATTGTGTTCTTCCATTTTGTGCGAATCAAGGTCGAGAGAAGTGATAATCCTCCGTTGGGTGCCTTTTTTCTTGCCAGTCGTAGCCCAGGGGTATTTCGCGGTGATTTCTTCGTCAGTCATGCGGGGTATCGGATCGAAAAGCTCAACTTTTTCCATCATCTGCCCAATCACCCCGTCGGATAATATCAACACAGCGATACGGTATTTGAAGGCGAGTTCAAAACCAAGTTTAACAAAATCTGACATTTCCTGAACGGATGCCGGCGCAAGCACAATCTGCCGATAGTCGCCATGTCCGCCCCCTTTGGTGCTTTGGAAATAATCTGCCTGTGAAGGTTGTATTGTCCCCAGACCCGGACCGCCACGCACCACATTGGCATAAACACAAGGCAATTCAGACCCGGCAATGTAGGAAAGCCCTTCCTGCTTGAGGCTGATGCCGGGGGAAGACGATGAAGTCATGACCTTTTTTCCGGCTCCTGCAGCTCCGTAAACCATGTTAATAGCTGCCACTTCACTCTCGGCTTGCAACACTACCATTCCCGTGCGTTCCCAGGGCTTTTCAGCCATAAGGTATTCAATCACTTCAGATTGTGGTGTGATAGGGTAGCCAAAGTAAGCATCAGCGCCGGCGCGGATAGCTGCCTCAGCCAATGCCTCATTTCCTTTCATTAATTTTAATTCTCCCATGATTTTCCTGATTTTTTGCTTACCCTTATCAGAGTTTTAATTTATACACTGTGATTACTCCATCGGGGCAAACAATGGCGCAGTTGGCGCAACCGATGCATTCATCCGGAAGCTCCATATAAGCGAAATTATACCCTTTCCCATTGACTTCTTTTGCCAGGGCAATGACCGAAGTAGGGCAGGCAGGCAGGCAAACCCCGCATCCTTTACACTTTGCTTCGTCCACTACGATGGCACCTTTGACTTTAGCCATATCTTAATTTTTTGATTTTTTATTAAGTTGCAAATTTACTGAATCAATCAAAGCCGGATGGCCGGTGACGACTTCTATTTGCTTGTAAATGTCTTATTTATAATAGGTTTAAATAGTTATAATGTTCTGTTCACGTCAGGTTGCTGTATAGTTTGATAGTACGAAAATTTCAGCTTGTCGGATGATCAGCTTTAAACTGTTGCAAACGTTTTTCAAGGTCTCCAAACTGACTGTGCTGAATGAGCGAAGTGCAGGCCCTGATGCCTTCGTGCCTTTCACTCCCTGTAATGTCGAGCGAGATGGCACTGATACCGTAATAAAGCATCTCTTCCAACAATGCCACTCCTGTAAATCCGGGATAAGAATAGGTAAAATAAAACCCATCCGCAATGGGTTTGTCTTCATCTTTGTCATAGACGATGTTGAAGCCATTGTCAGTAAAAAGTTTTTTCATGACGGCAGCCTTTTCACCATATTCTTTAACTTCCTCCACAAAGTTAAACCTGCCTTCATTGGCAGCTTTCAGGATTGCTGTCAAACCATGTTGTGCGGAGTGTGAAGTGCCTGAACTTAAGGGATAAAGGGTTCCGTAAATCATGGTGTAACCAAACTGATCGTTCGGATAAAATCGCTTTAGATCGGGATAACGAGTTTGATACATTACATCGCTGATCACCATCATGCCTATCCTTTCGCCGGCATAGCTGAATGCTTTTGAACTGGAAATGAACAGGATATATTTATTTGTGTAATTAGCCACCGATGGTTGATAGGGAGGCTGACCAGGTTTGCTGAAATCCTGCCTGAAATCCATGCCGAAATAGGCCAGGTCTTCCATGATCACGATGTCGTAGGCATTGGCAAGATCACCAATGATTTTAAGTTCTTTTTCAGTGAAGCATATCCATGAAGGATTATTGGGATTGCTATACAAGATTGAATGAATGTGACCTTTATCAAGGTATGATTTCAATTTGTCGTATAGTTTATCACCGCGGAAATTGTAAACATCAAAACTTTCAAAGGGGAGATTCAGCACCCTGTGCTGTTGTTTGTGGACAGGGAACCCCGGGTCGATAAATAATGTTGTGTTACGTTTTTCACAAATTCGACTCAGCGTCAGAAAGCTGGCAAACCCACCTTGCATGCTGCCAACTGTAGGAATACAGCCTTCAGGGCTCACTTCAACATTCATAAAAAGCTTGACAAACCTCGAAATTTCGTTTTTTAATTCCGGTATGCCGTGAATGTCCGGATATACGGCAGCTACACCTCTTTTGAGAGCATCTATCTGTCCTTCAATACCTGCCTTTGCTGGTGGTAGTCCTGGAATACCCATTTCCATCCGGATAAATTTTTCACCGGAGGCTTGTTCGATGTTGTCGATCAGTTTTTTAATTTCCCTGATTGAGGCTTTGCCCGGGCTGCTAAGTCCGCTTTCTTTGATTTTTTGCGATACAATTGAATAATCAATCGGTGTAATTTTCATGTTATTATTATTTCGCTAGATGTGAATGTTTTAGGTAAAAACAATCTCATTGTTAGCATTTGCACAAATATATTAAAAAGCTCAATATGACCGCAAACGATTGCGTTATTTTACTAATTTAGAATGATTTTACAACAGCAAGCCAAAAATGACCTTTTTAGCTGACTTCAGAGAATGATCCTGAACTCATTTTTTCTTTCCTGAAAGACTGAGCAATATTCCGAGTGCTATGCCCAGTAAGGCTGCAAACAAAACTTGTATCTGTTCCGGCAGGAGAAAAGTGATGGTGTGGGCAGGAATCCAAAAGAAAGGGATGGTTTTTTTGAAAACAAAATTCCATTGTCTGTCCCAATCAAGTGAGTTGAAGTGTTTTCGGAATTCGATTGGTGAAAGCAAGCCTGAAATACTTCCTCCAGTAGATTGAATGTGCATATCAGTGATTTTATGCAAGGTCATCATAACCGGGGCATAAATGAGATTCATGGCTGTGCTGATGCTGAAAGCAACGCCTAGTTTTTCCTGACTAATTCCGCCTTTCAAAGCTATGCCGGCTTCAGTAAACCCCAGATAGGCGAGAAAGGCCGGTGTGCCGGACGAAAAGATTACAAATGCCATTTTGATTGTAAGGCCAAGAAAACCCCATACGATCGCTCTGGGCATCAGTCCAAATCCTTGTGCATTGTACTGCCCGCTGCGCAGTCTCAGTGCCAGTGACTCGCCAAAGGTGGCCAGCAAGGCAAATTTTATAAAACTCATCCACATGCCATGTTCCCGGTTGAAACTGTTGTAGAGCTCTGCAAGAGGCGGCCAGAATGCAATCGCGCATACAACTGACAGTACAATGGTCACAACCATGAAGTCACTTTTTTTCATCTTACGCTATTTTTCAATTCTGATGCGGGCATCCACGGCTGTAACTCCTTTGCTTGTGCCGAGTAAGGGATTTAAGTCCATTTCGGCGATTTCAGGTGCAGCTTCGAGAAGGGCAGATAGTTTGACCAGGATCGTCTCAAAGGCTTTAATGTCAATGGATTGTTGCCCCCGCACTCCTTGCAGTAAAGGAAAACTTCTGAGTTTTTTAATCATTTCACCAGCAGTGATTTGGTCAATTGGCAAAAGTTCGGAAGACACATCTTTGAGTACTTCAATAAAGATTCCTCCAAGTCCGCATAGCAACATATGTCCGAAGAGGCCTTCTTTTTTTGCACCTGCGAAAAGCTCTAGTCCTGAAAGCATCGGTTGTATCATTAAAGCATGGGTGTCTTTGATCCTGATCATTCGTTCAAATTCCTGTTTCACTTGATGAACATCCAGTACATTTAAAACTACACCGCCAACGTCTGATTTGTGTACGGGGCCAACCACTTTCATGACCACCGGAAAACCCAGCCGCTGTGCCTCTGTGATTGCCGCATCCTGACTCGTCACAACAGCTTCGCCGGCACGTTGAATACCGGCAGCATCCAGCAGAACCTGAACTTTTTCGGGTGTCAGGTAGCCATTTTGACTTGAATCAATCACTTCGCGGATTTGTATATAATCAACCGGTAGTTGCTGAGGCGGTGTTAATTGAGGTTTTGCCGTATGATAAACTCTTGAGATGGCATTGCCTAAAATGGCCTCGTCAGGAAAGTTGATTCGGTTTTTTGATAGAAAGAAAGCAACTTCTTCTGCTGCCGTAACAATTGAAGGTAAAACCGGGTATATGGGCTTGGTGCCTGACCTCATTTTTTGGTCGAGAAGATCGTATACATCGAAAATTCGTGTCAATCCTGGTGTTCCAAAAATAACGACCATACCATCAATTTGGGGGAAGTCATTTTCGATGGCATCAATGATTTGTCCAAGTTGCGCAGCAGTTCCGGTAGCCAGAAAATCAACCGGATTCGCTACAGATGATCCGGGAAATAGTTTTTCTTTCAGCTGCTCAGCTGCTATTCCTTCAAGATGAGGAACTTCCATTCCTCCTGCCGATAGCGCATCAGTAAGCATCACGGCCGGACCGCCGGCATGCGTGATAATGGCGATTTTTTTGCCTTTCAGTTCGGGATGCATAAAAAGTGAGGCAACGGCGATGAGGTCTTCACGGCCGAAGCATCGCACGATTCCAGCCTTTCGAAAAAGGGCATCAACGGCCAGGTCGGGGCTGGCCAGTGCTCCTGTGTGTGAGGAAGCAGCCCTGCTTCCGGCTTCACTGCTTCCAGCTTTGATGGCGGCAATGCGACAGCCTTTTGAGATCAGTGAACGTGCGTGTTTTAAAAGCAAATCCGGGCGCGAAATGGTTTCCATATAAAGGAGCTTCACCATAGCGTCTTTTTCCGGATCAAAATGCTCGTCCATGTGTTGTAAAATCTGTTCGATACCCATCTGAGCTGAGTTGCCCACTGAGTATACATTGGCAAAACGAAGTCCTTTGGGGATGCCTGCTTCCATGATAAAGCAAGCCGTAGCGCCTGAGCTTGAAATGAAATCGCAGCCTTTTGGCGTAAGTTCCGGAATTGGCCAGGTAAAGATGCTATGGTGTTGCGGGGTAAGAATACCAACGCAGTTTGGACCGATCAATGAGCCTCCAACCGCATTAATGGATGCTACGATTCTGTCTTCGAGTATCTTACCCTCAATGCTTTCTTCGCTGAAACCTGCTGACAAAATGATGAAAGCCCTGGTTTTTTTATGGGTAATCAGTTCGTCAACCAGGTCAGGGACAAAACGAGCAGCAATGGCAATCACAGCCAGGTCGCAATCGGGTAGGTGATGTGGATCAGGATAACTGTTGATTCCCTGAACCATCGTTTCTTTGGGGTTTAGTACGTAAATCTTACCTCTGAAACCGCCATCAATCAGGTTTTTGAGAACCTTTCCGCCGGGTTTGCTGACGTCGTTTGATCCGCCAACAACAACAATACTCTCGGGATGGGTTAGTTGCTTTGTAATCATTTTGCCTTTTTTGCTGTTTGTAAATTAACAATATGTGGCAAAAGTATACAATTGCTGTCGGCTGACTATCCTTTGTGATGAATTTAGAATGATTCAAAAAAAAAAGCAGGCTGATAGCCTGCTAAACAAGATATTTTATTATTCTAACTTATCGAAGCAAAACAGAAAGTGCTACAACACCTGTACCAACATTTGCTGCCAACACCGGCGAAGCCTGATTGATAAATACTGGTTTTTGACCTGTAACAGCTTCCATTTGACTGGCATACCAGTTAGCAGCCTCGAGGTTGGCAGAGTGTGTAATGGCATAACCCCACACAGCCTGATCACCGATGAATCTTTTCATCTCCTGCATCACCATTTGCATGCTTGATTTTTCGGAGAAAGGCTTCCCAAATACTTCGGTCTTGCCATGGTTGAGAACTGTAACAATCGGCTTAATACCCAAGAGCTTTCCAAGAAGCCCTTTACTTTGGCTGACGCGACCGCTTCTGACCATAAATTTCATGGTTCGGGAGGTTACGAGTATTTTTGACTTCGCTGTCCAGGTTTCCATTTCCGCAACAATCTCATCGTGGCTTTTCCCATCAGCGATGGCTTCAGCAGTTCTCAACACGACCAAACCCAAGCCGCTCGACAGTCTTTTACTGTCGACAACCGAAATCTTTTTCTTTGATTCTTCCATTGCCTTTCTGGAGGCATTCAGGCTATTTTGCCAGGTTCCGCTCATCCCGGATGAAATATGAACTCCAATTACCGAATCGAAATGAGAAGAAAGGTAATTATACCGGTTTACGAATTCCGGAAAAGTAGGTTGTGCACTGGTGGGATGCACTTTAGATGTTTCAAGTTTTTTAAAAAACTGTTCAGGTTGTATTGTAATACGGTCGATGAAGAACTCATCGCCAAAATGAACTGTAAGCGGGACGACCTGAATCTGGTATTTTTCCTGAAGGTCGTTAGGAATATCACAGGTTGAATCGGTGAGCAAACCAATAGGGTATTTCCGGTTGGAAGCAATGTCGTTTTGCATGACCATATCGTCTACCTTTTTATAGGTGATCGTTCCGATGTTGGCAATTTCCTCGAAGAGCTTCCATGGTTCATCGGTGTGAATATGAATGCGCATTTTGGATGGCGATCCGGCAATAACCATTGAATCGCCAAAACCTTCCATCACGCGTGCAAAATCCTCTCTTTTCAGGTTGGAGCCGCTGATCATGGCTTCGGTACAAAATCGGAAGGTAATATCGTCATGACTGATTGCATCCACCGCTTCTTCAATTACGATGGCATCAGGATTGATATGTATCTCAGCCTGACCGCTTTTAAAGTAGTCAAACATGCCTTCCAGAAAAACAACAAATCCTTTGGCTCCGGCGTCCACCACACCGGCTTTTGCCAATACAGCCATTTTGCTGGTTGTGCTGTTGAGCGATTCAACAGCTTTTATCAAACCATCGAGCAACATCTTCAGAAAATCTTCAATGTGGTCTTTTAACTGGTAGATGTATTCAGCCCAATCTTTGATGACGGAAATCATCGTTCCTTCCATGGGATTGGCGATGGCTTCGTAGGCGTAACGAACAGCATTTTTCATGTATTCGGCAAATGCACTGGCCGATAAGGTTTCTTCTTCTTTGATTTCATTGCTGAAACCATATAAAAACTGTGCGAAAATGATTCCCGAATTACCACGGGCCCCTGTCAAAGCAGCATCTGCAAGTGAAATTGCCGTAAGCTTCAGGTTGGCTTGAGGTTGAGCCGCATTTACGATGCTGCGCATCGTGCTCGCAAGGTTGGTGCCAGTGTCGGCATCAGCGACCGGAAAAACGTTGATTTTATTAAGCAATTGTTGGTTTTCGAAAATACGCTGAGCGCCGGCAATGAAACTATTGTATAGCTGAATGCCATTTATTTCAGTGATTTTGGTTTTTTCCAAAGCTTTAAAATTTTAGTTTTAGTGTTGTAAGCCCGTGCAAATATAGGATTTACTCATTACATAGTTTTCTTTTGATACGTCTCTTGATGTTAATTCTATAAGTGATTTTTTTAAAAAAATGATTATCAATATTATAGCATTGATAAACAGGGTTGCATTGTTGATAACTTTTTTTTCAACCCAGATAAAAATGAAATGTGAATTGCATAACAATTAATATTTGATCCTTCAAGCCCTTTCTTGGTCTGGTTTGTAAAGAAATATTTGGTATGTAAGTGATTTCGATTACTTTTGGTTATAAATTGCAACCTCTCCGTTTGATTTCAATGCTGAATGATATTAAGAAGTATTACAGAAAGACTTTGATCATTTTATTGATCATCCTGATTCCGGCTGCCTTCTATTTTTTAACAGTTACCCGACTGAATTCCTTTCTCTATGTGCTTGTCGATTCACAGAGCGAAGGTAAACTCTCCCTTAGCATTGGTGATACAAGGTTTAATTTTAATCAATTGAGATTCGATTTTTCCAATATCGAGATAAGAACTACGGATACCACCGGCCTTGAAAATGCCTACAAAGTGAAGGCTGAGCACTTGTTTCTTGATTTCAGCTCTTTAACTGCTATCTATTTTGGCAAACATCTTTACATTGATTCGGTAGTCGTCATTAAACCTGTGATCGAACTGACGAAAGTTCGGCAAGAACAGTCTCAGAAAGTTTCCTTGTCGGATGAAATGAATCTTTTGTATCAAAAACTCGAAGCGATATTGGATGTGCTTAATTTGTATTACCTTAGAATTGAGGATGCTGGTTTTTTGATACAAAATAATTCAGACAGTGAAAGTAACCCTCTGGAAGTAAAGCATATTCATTTAAAGATTGATAAAGTAACCAAAGATGGATTGCAGGCTGATGAGAATTTCCTGTATGCTGACGATATCACCCTCGAAATTTTTGATGCCGACATTCACTTACCAGGCAAAGGACAAAATATTCGTTTTAAAAAGTTATATGCAGGAAGTCAAACGCGTGAGCTAAAGATTGATAGCTGTGTTGTTGAACTTCTTTCAACGGATTCTGCCGCTTCCACCTTTCTGCTTTCATTTGATCAATTCAGGGTTGATGAATTTGATTTTAATGCTTTTGCACGAACCAACCATTTAAACTGTGATTCAGCCTATTGTACAAACCTTGATCTTGATTTAAAGCTTCTTCTGAACAAGAAAGGTGATAGTGCCATCATACCTGATACATCCACATTTGATGAAAAGTTTTCCCGACTTTTTAATGCAATCAATATTCAGCATTTGGTGTTTTTTGATGCATCGGTTGATCTGGCTGCCGGTAAACCGGATAAACTTAACCGGTTCAGCATCGAACACAGCCATGCTACCATCAAGGGTGTTGTGTTTGGTAATGAAAACCAGGAACTTGGTGTTGAGAGTTTAAGTTTTGGACTGAACAACAACCGGCTGATTACTGCCGACAGTTCTTTGATTATTACCTTTAGCGAACTTGGGATAGAGAACAATTCCCTAAGCCTGATTGACTTTAAAATGGTTCCTTTCAAGGAGGATAAGCCTTTTCCAATCAGGAGCCTGACAATGCCTGTTTTCAGGCTCGACTCTGTTATTTGGCTGGAATTACTGCTTGCAAACCGTTTTCGTGCAAGCCATGCTTTGTTCGATCATCCTAAAATGAAACTAAGTTTTAGAGAGGTTCAAAATACTGAAAAAAAGGATAGCATCCTGATTCTTCCAGTATTGGAAAAATTAAAGAATGTGTTGGATATCAATGGTCTGACATTGCAGGATGGCGTGATTCATGCTAATTTACCCGCAAATCAACAGATAACAATTGATGGCATCAGTTTCAGGCTTAACCCAAATCGGGTTTTGAATGCACAGAATGAACTCGATATGCTGAATGGGCTTGATGATGTGAGATTAAATTCGTTGACTGCCTCGCTGAATGATAAAAAATTTCGAGCCAGATCCGGAACTTTCAAACGGGAATCTGCGCTGATTCGGTTAAAAAAACTAGAATTTGAGAATGATAAAGGAACCAGTGTGGAATTGACTGATTTAAAAATTAAAGGGTTAAGAATACGTTCACTCGCTTATTTATCCATGAATTCGCTTGACTGCGAAAATGGTAAGGTGCGAATAATGGGAGCTGACCCTGCATCCGAGCCAAGAAAGATAAAGGCTAAAAAGAGCGAAGGGTTGCTCGAAATTGATCAATTGGGAATCAATGAACTTGATTTCATTTTTCAAAATAAAGAGCTATATGTTTCATTTCTGCTGAATAATACAACTGCTGCAAACCTGGTAATGAATGCAGGTAAAACACCCTTAATCAGTAGTATCAGGACTTACGGTAAGTCATTTAAATTAAGTAATGGCAAGCAAATTGAATTGAATATTCCTGATTTTGAGATTATTGACCTTGGAAAGTCCAGAGTAGGTGATGCTTTTCTTAGCTTCGTAGGTAGAGATGAAACCTTGATGATCGAATTTCCGGAAATTACTTTTATACCGGATGTTCAAAGCCTTCTTAACAAAACTCCTGTGATTAGAAATCTGCATATTTATCAGCCAATTTTTGATGTGGATCATGAAGTTGAGAGTGAATCAATCGATCTTATAACCTCAAATACGGAAAAGGGGGCAGGATTTCCGGTTGTAAATATCAATTCAATCCTAATTGACAAGCCAATTTTCAGGCATTTTCCTAAGGCCTTAGCTTCGCACCTGGTGCTCAATCCCGGCGAGATGATGCTCCTGATGAGCGGGTTGGTTTCAGATAGCAGCCACATTCGCCTCGATAGCATCAATTTGCAGATGAAGCAGCCTTCGTTGAGCACTGAAGCGATAACCAGCAACAGAATAGGAGAGGGTTCTTTTGAGGCCAGCATTCATCAGATAAATTTAAATAAGAATAATAAAAATAGTATTCAATGGAGTTTTCTACTAAAAGAACTTGCCATCAATCACTTTGAATTTATAACCCTTTCGAAAATCGGCTCAGGTAACACCATTCAGATTCACAGTCTTGACATGAGCAACCTGCAGCTCTACAGTGCCCGCGAGGGATTAAAGGAACTCATTGAAAAAAACACTGCAGGATTTAAATTAGGTAATGCATACCTGAGTTTTAAAAATGACCGGTCCATATTAAGTATCCACAATCTTGGGCTGAATCAATCTGAAGCTGGATTTACAATTGACAGCCTACAGTTTCAACCTGCCAAAAAAAGAGATGACTTTATTGCTTCATTCCCTTATCAGCAATCCTTTTTAAGTATTCATGGATCAAAAATCAAGCTAAAGGGACTGAATCTTAGCAGGTTGCTGGATGAGAAGTTACTTTATTTCCGAAAAATTGATTTGGGAGAGATGGAGTTGTATGCATACAAGGACAAGAACCTTCCATTCCGGCATGGTTTCGAAAAACCAATGCTCAGTGAAATGTTGATGAACATTGGTTTTCCCATGCAGGTTGACAGCCTTATTTTACGCGCCGGTGAGATTTTATATGAAGAGCAAAATGACAAGACCGGTCAACTTGGCCAAATCAGGCTAGCTGAATTCCGCGCACTTGCCAACAATCTGAAAACAAACAAGGCTAATGAATCTGACAGTCTGATTTTTAAAGGAATGGCAAAGCTTTCTGATACCGTCAGCCTTCGTTTTGCCTATAAGCAATCCTACCTTGACAGCCTTTATGGTTTTCACCTTAAACTGATTGTTAATGCCTTTGAAATCCCTGTTTTGAATCCCATTTTGGGGGCATTTGCTTCGGCAAAAATTGTGAGTGGGAGGCTCGACACCATACGCATGAGTGTTGTTGGACGAAAATACGTTGCTTTTGGTGCCATGCGTATGTATTATCGCAATCTGGAAGTTGAGTACCTGCGAAAAGGAGATAGCACGCGAGCCAATTTGTTTACGCGACTGATCAGCTGGTCAGCAAATAAGATTGTAAGGAAAAGAAATACTACAGGCGTTGGTGAGGTTTATGCCGAACGCGATCCTGAGAAAGGTTTTGTAAACTATTGGCTGAAAGCAGTCATCGGTGGTGTGTTGACAAATACGGGTGTCAGGTCGAACAAGGCTCAGGAGCGCAAATATGAGAAAGCTATCAAACTGCATGAGGTTCCTCCGATACCTGATATACCTATAGATTATGAATAGGTTAAAGATTTCGATAAGAATAATTCTAAGAATATTGCTGAAGCCGGTTAAGAAGTGAAGTTATTAAAACCTCTTTTATCAGCCATTATTCCAGAATATTCTGAATTGGGTCCGGAACAAGTTCTTTGGCTTCATCGGCTGCTTTTTTAAGAAATCGTGGTGCATTGAAGCGATATCCGGCAAAGATTTGAAAATAGGTTCTTTTGGCCGACTGATGCAGTCCGGAATGGTAAATACGCTTACTAAGTTGTGAGAAAAGGACTTCGCTGCCGGCAAAGAACCTACTTCCCACATACCCGATTCCCACCCTTTCGGCCAGCCGGTAAACAGCATCTGTGTAACGATTGGTTAAATCTCCCGTTGTAGTTCGGGTTAATAATCGGGTGTGCTGGAAACCGATCCCAGGCGACAGATGAATGCTTAGATAAAAATGCTTCCTTAAAACAAAGGTGTAAGCATAGCCGGGGTTCAGAATCATGCGGAGGTTTGCACTTTGCTGGCTGGAAGTTTGATTTGCTTCATTTTGGTTGTCAAACACATAATAATCGTAGCTCAAAACCGGAATGAAACTGCCGGCGTTGCGTAATTGTTTTTCTGATTGACTATGGATCGCCTTGAGCGAAAAATGAGGGTTAAATTTATAACCTGTTTGACCATTCAGATAGTAAATAATGGTTTCCGGAAATTGAAGATAAGGGTCCTTACCTTCAATCCAATCATCATCAAAGCTTGCCATATTTTTAAGATAGAATCCCTTAATGTATCCCAGATTAAGGTCCTGAGTCCACCGACTGTTCATGCTGACACCAACCGACCAGGCGTCTGTTTTGCCTTGCAGATCATCATCGTTGTTGAAGGGTAAAAAGCGAAATCGGAATCCAAAACCAAACGAAATGTAGCGATAACTGAAATAGACTCTGTTGGAGACCGCTACATTTGGTCTGAGATCGATGTTGTATTGATCGGACTTGATGATAAAACGTTCAAAATCACTATTGAAGTTAATTTTTACGTTAATCAGAGTGTCAAACTTTCGGATAAATGGTTTTGTGTCAGAATAACATGTAATGACTGATTTTGACGAGTTTACCTGACCTATTGTTGAATGGTGAACTGAAGAAATCACCAGGAGCAGCATTGTAATTACTAAGCAGTGAATGATTTTGTCAACAGAAGTTTGCATTGTTAAAAGTAAAATGATTTCAATCGGTAATGCTTGACGAAAAGGGTTCGGTACCAGTAATTTTTATCGAATAGCAATAATGGATTTTTGATCAGAATCCGCGGAATAATATGAAACCACCTGAATCCCAGATTTTTTAGGGCCCGATCTAATTCCGGACCGTAACCAAGATCCTTGGCTGCGACACGGATGGCATCACGCTGACATCGCGACCAGCTCAGTGGCTCAATAAGCCGTGATGAAAACCCATATCTGTAAAGCTTATCTTTTATCAGTTTGTAGTTTTGATAACGACTTCGGGCGTCAAGCTGAGCGAAAACCGGAAGCGTAGCGCCGTAGATTGCCAGATATAGGTAAACAAAGTACTTCAAGCTGAACAGTTTTACCCCCTCACTCATTACCACGCGAAAAAAATATACGGATAATAAGATGCCGGCTATCGTCATGATATGTAATAAATAGCCTACCTTTAAATAGCGCTTGATTTTTTGAGTAAGCACGTAAAATGAGAAACTTAAAAGACTTACACTGGCAGCAAACATGAAATAATGATGCCTGTCAAATTCCCGGTGTAAGACGTTGTCAGAAATAGCCATTATACGAAGCATATTTTCAGACAAATGTAACGCTCTCAGGTGAATAATGAGTTCTCAATTCATCTTTTGATGCTGGTTTTTTATAGAGATTTCTGAAATGTCTGTGTGACAAAAAGTAAACACTGCCGTATCGCTGGAGAAATTGGCTCAAACCTCCTTCCTTGCCTGACATTGGATGTACTGAAAATTTTGCTCTGGTGAAATCTCCGCTTCAAAAAACGATTTGATTTGCTTACTTTTTCCAGAAGGTGGCCGAGAGCATAACCACAACAGTATAAATCTCGAGTCTTCCGAGTATCATGAAAAGCGACAAGGTAAGCTTTGCTAAATCAGGCAAATGAGCGAAATTGGACACCGGCCCGATCGTTCCAAACCCCGGACCAATCCCGCCCATTGCGGTAGCAATTCCACTGGTAGAGCTGATAAGGTCAACGCCCATCATGGCAAGCATCACACTGCCAATAACAAAAGCAAGCAGATACCAATAGATATAAGCGATTACTGCATTGCTGTCAGCATTGCTGACGGTTTTATTATTCAGTTTCAACACATACACGGCATTTGGGTGTATCTGTGAACGGATGTAATTCTGTGTCGATTTGAGCGCAAGCAGGTGTCGGGCCATCTTAATTCCTCCGGACGTGGATCCTGTGCTGCCTCCGGCAAAGAGTAAGATAAAAATCATCAGCGAAGCTGCTCCCGGCCAAAGCAGGTAGTCATCAGAAGCAAAGCCGGTGCAGGTAACAATGGATGAAACCTGAAAAAAGGCGTCTCTGAACGACTTTTCAATTGTCCTGTCTGTTTTTAAAACAAGGAAAAAGGTGATGAAAAGCGTTGTGAAAAGAATTGTCTTCAGGTAAAACCTCAATTCCTCATTTTTGAATGCTTTATCAAACTGCCTGTGCAGAATATAATAATGAACGATGAAATTTGTCCCGCCCAAAATCATAAAAATCGACACAACATATTGTATGTAAGGAGAGTAAGCGATAATACTTGTGTTTTTCGGGGAAAATCCGCCCGTTGAAACAGTGCCAAAAGCATGACAGACGCTTTCGAAAAGGTTCATCTTGCCCAAAAGCAGTAAGACAATTTCACCAACTGTGAGCAGTACATAGATTATTAACAGCCTGAATCCAACTGATCGAATGCGAGGATGGATTTTTTCCCTTACAGACGACTCGAGTGAGAAAATGGCGTAATTATTCATTTTTGCCCCCGGCATGATAATGATTACCAGTAAAATAATGCCAATGCCGCCAATCCAGTGGGTAAGACTACGCCAAAAAAGAATCGACTTTGGCAGGATTTCTATGTCAGTAAGGATGGATGAGCCTGTTGTGGTGAAACCTGAAACGGACTCAAACCAGGCATCCACATTTGAGGGAATTTCCCTGCTGATGATGTATGGTAAAGCCCCGATTCCTGCCATCAGAAACCAAGCCAAACTAACGGTTAGGTATGCTTCCTTTTTCTTAAACTGGGTTGGAGCTTTATTTCGGATTTTTCGTTGAAGGATAAAATGAGCCAAAAAATTGATGGCTGCAGGCAGGGCAAAGGGTAAAATCTCTTCGTTGTAATAAAACGCCAGCATCAATGTCAGCGTAAGAGCAACGGCTAAAATGATTGTAAGCCTGCTTAATAACCGGATGAGTCCATCAAATTTCACGGCGCAAAAGTATGTAGCACCGCTTCATTTTTATCCTAGCGGATGATTTTTTTTTAAAGTAAAATACTTAATTGAATTTTATATTTTACCCAAATCTCACTAAAACTTCATAATTAACAGACAATGAGTCGCATAGAAGAACTGCCCTAAAAACCAGAAACGTATATTTCAACCAATTTCGCAGTCGATTGCGATGTTGAAAGTCAAAAATACTTCAGTCGGGTAGATCCACTTTAAATTTTTCCTGAACGCTGCTTTCTTTGTCTGATGGCCTCAAAAACAACCACTGCTGCTGCCACTGAGACATTGAGAGAATCGGCAATACCCATCATTTCTATCAGGATGTTTTCGTGTGATGCATTGATCCACTGATCGCTAAGCCCTGTGGATTCAGTTCCCATGACAATGGCTGAAGGTAGCGTGAAATCAGCGGTCAGATAGTCCTTGCTTGCAATCAGAGAGGTGGCCAGAATTTTAATATTATTTTTTTTCAGCCATTCGATAGCTTGTTCCGAACTGGTTGCAACCACTTGCTGCGAAAAGATACAACCCAGGCTCGAACGGATGACATTAGGGTTGAGTACATCCGCCAGTGGATCACAAATGATAACGGCATCAACTCCTGCAGCATCGGTAGTACGCAAAACGGCACCAAAGTTCCCCGGTTTTTCAACTGCTTCAAGAATGACCACCAAAGGATTACTGCTGAGTTTTATCTCGTTGATAGAAAGTGTTTTGGGTCTGAAAAGTGCCAGGATTCCATCGCTTCCGTCTCTGTATGCAATGTGATTGTAAACACCTTCTGTAAGGAGTTCAGTCTGGCATTTCGGTCCCAGCAAGGGCAGGAGGGTTTCGATTTTTTTTCCTGTTATTTCCTGGCAGTAAAAGAGGCTGTCAGCGTCCCAGCCGGCTCTGAGGGCGCGTTCAATTTCACGCAACCCTTCAACCGGAGTTAATCCTTGCCTGCGTCGTTCGCTTCCCTTCTGGAGTTTAATGATATTTTTTATTTTCGGATTGGCCTTGCTGCTGATCATAACTCAAGGGAAGTTAATTCTCTACCTTAAGCCGGTAATGGATGTTTCTTTCTTGTTGATCTTTCAGCATGAAATCAACAATTTCTTCATCCATTCCCAGAAATTCGGGCATGTGAATGCCGGCCTTGGTGAGTTTACCTGCAGCCAGCAACCGAAGGGCTGAGGTCGCTGCATAGCCAGTAGTACGTGCCATACTGTGAACCATTTTGCTTGGGTCGGGTTGATCGTACAGGTCGAAAGTGATTTTTTCATATGAACCGCTGTGATTGGTGCCATCAGCCATCACCCGCATGACAGTGAGGTCGGCTTCACCTTTTTCCAATTTCCATTGCTTAAACAACAGTGCTTTGGTAAACTCCAAAGGAACAACTGCCTGGCCCGAAACCGTGGCAATTTCTTCGCTGAAAAAACCACTCTTTTTGAGTTGCCTGATCAATTCAATGTGGCCTGGATAACGCAAGGTTTTTTCGGCCATGAAATTGGCTTTGAGCGTGTATACCAATGAACGAAGGCCATCGCTGTTAAATGCCTCCAATGTTCCAACGGGTTCAAAATTAATTAGTTCTGAATCTGATAAAGCTTCTTTTTCAATTAGCTTGCCATATTCGATCAGTCGGGCAGGTCGGGTGTATTCTTCTATCACATCACTGGGCGAGAAAACTGCTTTGTATTGCCAGGGCAAGGTGCGTGTCACTGGCAAGCCGCCAACGTAAATAACGAGATGTTCTATTTCGCGCAGCTTGGAAGCTGCATATCCGCTGAGCAGGTGGCTCATGCCTGGCGCAACACCCATGTCGCAAATAACGCAACTGCCAGCGTCTCTTGCCAGCTTGTCGAGTGCAAGCGGGTCTTCGGGGTAAAAAGCAATGTCAACAATTGGTTTTCCAAGCAAAATCAATGCCTTGAGCGTGGCATATCCCATAAAACCGGGTACTGCATTGATGAAAAAATCATAATTGGATGCAGTTTCGAGCCATGATTGTGAATCGCGTAAATCTGCCCGGAAAGTCTTGATTCTCGTGCCTTCAAATGCCTGAAGAGCATCAGCACTGATGTCGGCGATACCAACCTCAAATGCTTCATTGGCAGCCAGATCGTCGGCCATAGGTTTGCCGATAAGTCCTGCTCCCAGGATAAATACGCTTTGCTTTTTCATGTGGAAATTAAATTTGATCAAAATTAGTTTTTTTTAAATGAATACCTCGTTTCTTTTTCCATGGTTTTGTGATAAAACGGGTTATTGTGAATCAGGCTAAGCTTTGCTTTCTTTTTTGCGACAATACCACACCACCAATCACGAGCAACATGCCAGACCATTGTTTCAGTCCGGGCTGGTCAGCCAGCAGCAAGATGCTGAAAAAGGCAGTAAAAACAGGGATCATATTGGTGTAAATGTTGGCACGGGCTATTCCAAGATGTTTTACGGAGGTGGTAAAAAGCACAAAGGCCAGCGAGCTGGAAAAAACGCCCAAAAATACCATCGGAAGGAGTACATCAACGCTAAAACTTACCTCGGTAAAGCTATCATATTCCTTGATGAGGGCTACGGGAAGGAAATAAAAAATACCGATTAAGTTCTGTATCCATACGATGGTCAAGGCGTGGTAGAGCAAAGTGAGTTTTTTGAGTAAGATACCATAAATAATGGCAGATGCCACTGCCCCAAAAAGAAAGAGTACGCCCATCGGGTCAGCAGACAGGGAAAAATCTTTTGTTATGAGCATGATAAGTATTCCTGCAAAAGAAACCATCAGTCCGAAAAGGTTCAAAGTACTCAATTTTTCACGCAAAACGAGCCAGGCAAAAAAAGGTGTGAATACCGGAATGGTTCCAATGATTACGGCACTAATGGTCGGCGAAACCAATTGCAGACCATGACTTTCGCCCATGAAATATAAAAAAGGATTGAAAAGTGCCGACAACAGAAAATAGGGAATGTGTTTAAGCTTGATAACTTCACGCTTTCCAGAAATAATGAGCATTATATACAGGAAAAAGGCGGAAATAATCAAGCGGTAAAACAAAATGGTTGCCGGTTGCATGTGATCAAAAAGTTGCTTCATCCAGATGTAAGATACACCCCAGATAAACATGGCGGCAAGGGCACTCAGATGGACAGTGAGATTTTTTTCTTTCGGTATTTTTATCATGTTGCAAAATTAGCCGATTAACAAATCCAAATAACATCAGTAAGTTTCTATTCCCGGACTGATATTTTAAGGTTACTTCTGATTAGAATAACACCCTTCTGTCGATTATTTTTTTGAGAATTGTAACTTATTTGTTCCTCATGCGTCATTAGTTTTGAATTTTAACAACATTTGATATGAAGACTAAGCATGCTTTTTCAGCAACCACCATGATGGTTTTGATGGTTGTTTTTACACAGTTTATCAGCTCCTGCACGGTTGCCAACACCTTTGGAATCAAAGGAAGTGGGACGAAAGCCAGTGAAAAACGTGAAATCGGTAGTTTCAGAGGTTTGGATGTGAGCGGAGGTTTTGAGGTTGTATTAACACAGGGAACAGTTGAAAGCCTTGTGATTGAGGCAGATGACAATCTGATGCAGCATATTATTACCGAAGTCAGAGGTGGAGAATTAAATATTTACACCCGCGACAACGTATCGGCCCGCACCCCTATGGTGGCCTACCTCACTTTTGTAAATCTCGAAGACATAGACATTAGTGGGGCAGTGAGCGTGAAAGCGAAGGATAAGCTGACGTTTAACAGGCTTTCGATTGATGGCAGCGGTGCTAGTGAATTGGAATTTGAAGCTGACATCAGAAATCTGACAGCAGGTTTCAGTGGGGCTTCTACCGTTAAATTAAGGGGTAATACCCAAAATATGGAAATTGAATGCTCAGGTGCTTCCAAACTTTATCTTGCTGATATGCAGGTATCCACGGCTAGTTTGGAACTGAGTGGCGCAAGCTATGGCGAGGTTTGGGTGATCGAGAGACTCGATGTGGAAAGTAGCGGTGCCTCCGATGTCCGTTACAAAGGTAACCCTCAGCTTACAATAGATACTTCAGGCGCCTCGAGCGTTAAGAAACTTTAGACTCCCTCTTCAGCCTGAGAAACGCCTTTCGCTGAGAGGCGTTTTTTTATTTTTTGTTTTGCAAACTGTGAAGTGGATGTGCGAGATGCCGGTACTTTACCAATTGAATATCAATACTTCCAACTTTGATTTTGGCCTCGATTCTCACCGGCAGACGATTTTTATCATCACTTACCCAAACTCTGATAGCCTCTCCTGCCATAAAAATACTTCCTTCCGGCAGGTTGGCATCAAACTGTAAACAAGCAAAGGTTTCACCGGTCGTAAGCTTTAGTGTATCTTTTGCCATGTAATATACAGGCAGTTGCAAAAAAGCATTGTTCATAATCATTTGAAGAATGACTCCTTCGCCCGAAGTGAATTGTTGCCAGTCCAGGGATCGTGTTTTGTAGGTTGCAGTGAGTACATCCGAAATCTGATCGTTAATTTTTAGTGTTTTACTGATCACTTCACCAGATTCCCTGCTCTTGATTAACACAGAAGTATGTTGTTCATTAAAATAATACTCACTGACTGATTCGGCAGAGCCTTCCATCGTTCGGCCCCGGTAAACGGAGGGCAGCAAAGGCTCAGTTTTGCTGATGGTTTCAAAAGTGTCTCTCACTTTGAAAAGCCAGTCATAGCGCTGGTACGAACTTGCCGTACACAGATAATGCCACCTTTGATCTTTTAACTTTGTCGCTTTGAAGCGAATTTCACCTGCGTCTGCCCAAATGAAGCCCCAATGGTAAGAAACGGTATATTCAAGTGTTTCTCCATTTCCGAAAGCTAATTCGTTATTTTGTGCAAGAGACTGATTTGAAACATATTGTACAAGAATTATGAGTAAAGTCCAGCCAATTACCTTTCGCTTCCCGCTTAAAAAGGAGATCAGTAAAGTCATGATGTGAAACTTACCTGACATTTCTGAGACCAAAGATGTTGCTGCCTATCCTTACATTGGTTGATCCTTCCTTGATTGCAATTAAATAATCTCCTGACATTCCCATGCTGATTTCGCTAAAAAGGGAATCATGTTTAAAGTAATCGGATTTTAATTCAAAAAATAGGCTGCTCAAATACCTGAATTCTTTGGTAACCTGAACGACATCCTCTGTAAAAGTGGCCATTCCCATCACGCCGCATATCAAAACATGGTCAAGATTATGTTGTCTCATTTGTTCAATAAGCACAATAGCCTCCTCTTTATCAAGGCCGAACTTGGTTTCCTCCTCTGCAATGTGAAACTGAAGTAAACATTTGATTTTTCTGTTAGCTTTAACAGCTTGCCTATGGATTTCGATAAGTAGTTTCAGACTGTCAACCGACTCAATCAGCTGTACGAAAGGAGCAATGTATTTAACTTTGTTGGTTTGAAGGTGCCCGATGAAATGCCATTGAATGTCTTTGGGCAGTAATTCATATTTGGCTGCAAGTTCCTGAACCTTGTTTTCGCCAAAATGACGTTGTCCGGCTGCGTAGGCTTCAGCAATATTTTCTGCAGGCATGGTTTTGGAAACGGCAACAAGACGAACGGTGTCAGGGATTTGAAGCCGGATTTTCTCAAGGTTTTCGCTGATCAACGACATGGAGAAAGCATTTAACGGATTTTTTCGAAATTCTGTCCGACAAAAATAAGGTATTCTGACAAATGTCTCCCGGTCAGCGTACAGATAAGCTGTTGCGGGCAAAGCACAAAGCCTTATTTTTGTCAAGTTTTTGCCTTATGAAAAATTATACTTACACGCTAATCAGGTTGTTAATTTTCTGGATGGTTTATTTCCAGTTGCTTCGGTTGGTTTTTGTTGGCTTTTATGCCAAAAGCATCCGGGCTGGCGAAATTGAAACAGGTGAACTGTTGCAGGTGTTTATTCAATCATTGAAGCTCGATTTTTCAACAGCTTCTTACATTGGATTGATATCCATGTTGTTGTATTTCGTTTCTATTATTGTCCAAAGGCAATTGTTATTTAAACTGGTTCAATTTTTCAATACTTCTATTATCATTATCTATGCTTTAACTGTGAGTGCCGAAATTGGCTTATATGCTGAATGGAAGACAAAGCTTTCGGCCAAAGCACTGAGTTATTTACGCCAACCCGGCGAAGTGTTTCAAACTGCTGGAGTATCACAGTTTATGTTGTTGACTGCCTTGTGGCTTTTGCTTACACTTTCGGGTGTCTGGTTATACAGAAAGTATTTCAGGCCGGAAGCAAACGCTTTCGGTAAAAGCAAACGGGATGCTTTGGCAGTTATTTGGCTTATCCCTGTTTTGTTTTTTGGAGTCAGAGGTGGTTTTTCAGCAATCCCTGTCAGTGTTAGCTCGGCCTACTTCAGCCGTCATGCCATTTTGAATGCTGCTGCCGTCAATCCACTATACAACATTGCCTTCAGCATGCTTAATGCAGGAAAGCTTGAAAAGGAGAATGTCTTTAAAACGATGCCTGAAGAGCAAGCCCGCAAAATTGTTAGTGAACTGCATCAGATTCAGAAGGATACGACTGTTAGAATCTTTGAAATCGACAAGCCCAATATCGTCGTGTTGCTCCTTGAAAGCTGGTCGGCCGATTTGATAGAAAGTTTGGGTGGGGAGCCTGGCATAACACCGAATTTTCATCTTTTGGAAAAGGAAGGCTTACTTTTCACCCGGTTTTATGCCAATGCCAACCGGTCGCAGCAAGCCATGGGCTCGCTGTTTGGTGGCATACCCGGAATCCCCTTTACGACGATTACCGATCACCCGGATAAGTATGCGGCTTTGCCTTCTCTTTCCAAAATATTGAAGAAATATAATTATCAGTCAGCATTTTATTTTGGTGGGCAGCTGAACTATGGAAATATTCTTTCCTATCTCATCTCCAATGACCTGGATGTGATTGAGGAAGGAAAAGATTTACCTCAGTCTTTCGAGCGTGGCAGACTGGGCGTACACGACGGCGATTTCCTTCCTTATGTTGCAACCCGGTTGAAACTTTTACAGGAACCTTTTTTCGCCACTGCTTTTACTCTGAGCTCACATGCACCTTACGATTTTCCGATGGAGCATGTGATTGACTGGCCCTTGATGGAGAAGCCTTTCGTGAACGGTGCTCATTATACCGATCGCGCCTTGGCTTTGTTTTTTGAACTGGCCCGGAAGCAGGAGTGGTATCAACGAACCATTTTTTTGATCATGGCCGACCATAGTAAGAATTCTTATCGCAACCATCCACTCGAAAGTTTTGAGTATCACCATATTCCTTTACTGATTTATGGCGAACCGCTCAAGCAGGAATGGAAAGGGAAAACCTACGCCAGAATTGCCGGAAACACAGATGTGCCTGCCACCTTGCTTCATCAGCTTGGGATTGATGCGGCTGATTTTTTCTGGAGTAAAAACCTTCTGAACCCTTATTACAAACCATTTGCATATTTCGAGCTCAACGAAGGACTTGGCTGGAAGCGGGACGAGGGTTATTTTGTTTGGGATAAATTTTCAAACAGGTTTTATCAAGAACAATTACCTGAGGCGGATGCCGAACGCTTTTTGTTGGAAGGACAAGCTTATCTCCAGGTTTTATACGATGATTTTCTGGCTTATTAGGAAGTGAATTTGGTCCGTTCAGACTTTTCCATCCCATTCAAGATAAAACTGATCAAGAAATTGAAGCATAAAAGCATGCCTTGCCTCAGCTCTCTTTTTCCCGGACTCAGTATTCATAAGGTCCTTAAGCTTGAGCAGTTTTTCATAGAAATGGTTAATTGTAGCCGATTGTCCGGATTGGTAGGTAGCGGTTGGAGCCTCTTTTTCAGGGTCATAAAATGGCCGCCCTTTGAATCCACCAAAACTGAAGGCTCTGGCAATGCCGATTGCGCCGATTGAATCAAGTCTGTCGGCATCCTGAACAAGCTGAAATTCGATGCTTTTTTCGCCAAAGAAGCTGTCGGATTTTCTGAATGACATATGTTCAATGATAAACATAATCTTATCAACAGTTTCTTTGTCAATAGCTTGTGTTTGAAGAAAGTTCTTGATTAAAGCTGGTCCGATGTTTTCGTTTCCATCATGAAATTTAGCATCCCCGATATCATGAAGCAGGCAGGCCATCTCTGTTACAAAAACATCAGCTGCCGTTTCACCGGCCATATCCATTGCCAGTGTAGTAACCCTTTTTATGTGCCACCAATCGTGGCCGGCTTCGGCTTTTTGAAGTGATTCTTCCACAAAAAGACGGGTCTGCTGAAGTATTTCTGCTTTTATCATTGTGCTTCAAGGTATTCAATAATATGATTAAGTGCAGGTTTGAAGTTGCCATTAACCCTGAAGGTGTTGTCAACAGCAGGCGGTTGTCCATATTTCAGGTAACTGTTCCAGATGTGTTCAATATACCAGTCTGGTTCATGGCCCCATCTGTTGTCGAGCGATTTTCTTTCCATGAATTTGGGGTGCGTCAGCTCAACAAAGATTTTTTTATCCAAAAGTGTCAACAGAGGTTGACTCCAGAAAATCATCAAGCCTTCGGCAATAACGATTTCGTTCACAAGTGCCTCGTTCTGAATAGCTTGTAAAAATCGGCTATGATCAATGGAATCCGGATGCTCCCAATCAATGCGTTCCCGAATCAAGGGAATGTTTTCTATGGCTTTGATAAAATCATCCTGACACAGTGTAATCACTTTTTTATCAGAATAATGCTCACGTAACTCCCTGGCCAGGGTCGTTTTACCTGCTGTACTGACGCCTCCGATTCCTATTATCATGCATCAATGGTTATTATTTTTCTTCTTGTAACCTGGTTACAAATTGCAAAGCACCAAGGTCAGGTCGATTGATCCGGTCAACACCCTTCAGGTCATAAGGAAGCTCAGCCGCTATTTCAGGTTTGCCTGCACCAAGTGCAGGGGATAAGGAATCGGGTTCATAATCGAAATTTTCATAATCCCTGAAAAGTGGGTCTTCATTGAAAAGACAATTCTCAAAAACGGCATTTGACCTCCAGCTATCGGTAAGTTTTATCAAACAATGATCCAGCAAGTAATTGGTGTCGGCACCGGCAACGAGTTCCCTGGCTATTTCATCTTCGAGGGAACCATAAATAATGCTGTTGGCAAATTCGAGGTACAAATTAACGGGGATTGGATTTTCGAGGCTGTCGACAAGAAAATTATTGAAAAACAATGCAGGGGTATTTCGAACTCCATAGGTCCATTGGTTGGCTAAGGTACTGTGCCTGAATCTGTATGCGCCACCTGCTGTTAAGGCTGCTGCATAGTTGCCACAGTTGGCAACAATCACGTTGGCAGCATCTATGGCAAATAGCCTGCCTAAGATACCAATACCGGAATGATTTTCGATGATTGTATTGCTGATGTTCAGTTGATTTGATGTGGCGCGCAGAAAAGATTCTGCCTGAATGCCAATGAATCCGTTTCTGATGATGGCATGATTAATCTCATGGTTGAATCCCTGACGGCCTTCCATCAGCCAAATACGATCCCACTGTCCTGGAAGGTCTCTGTATTCAGCATCGAGCCTGTCGCCCTGGAAAACGACCGGTGCTTCAAGTGTTCCCTCAACCTTTAGCACACCATCAACATAGGCCCACAAACCTGATTTGTCGTGAAAATGAACTTTTGTTCCGGCTTCAATTAGCAACGTCCCATAGGAATTAATCAATGCGTATCCATAGATTACATAGGGCTTTCCGGCAGTCCAAACAACAGTTTCGAGGCTGTCTGCAACAATTTTGAATTTCGGAAAATTGCCAACCTGCTGATCTGCGATAATATAATTAGCGTCCTGCCCCCATGCAACAAGTTTTACGGTCTGATTGTTTCCGTTGGTCAGGAAGCTGAGCTCATCCTCAACTACATAAGGATTTGATTCATCCCGAGGATCAATTGTTGCCTTGACAAGTACATACAAACTATCGTTGGCAGCAAGTTCTATATCACTGATTTGAATACCTGATACTCCATCCACATTCATTCGGAAAACTGAATTGTTACCGGCAGCAAGTCTGATATCGCTAATGCGAATGCGTTTGTTGCTGTTATTGTATACCATTAACCGCTTTGTAACTGTTCCAATGGACGTAAACACCGTGTCAAAAACAACCGAATCGGTTGAAAAAGATAAACTTATATTTTTATCATCACTGATAATGTCGTCTTTTCTACAGGAAAAGCCTGCAACGGATAAAATAAAGATAAAAGAAATATACCAAACAATTTGTCGATTCATGGCGATGTGGGCTATGTTGCCTTCAGGCTGCAAAGTTAGTTAACTATTGCAAAGCGCCGAATTTTCCCTTTTATTGTATCTTTGGCGAACAAAACGACAAGCACATGCATCGCAATTTAAATTTTGCACTTATCAGAAGGCTGACTATATTCATTCTGCTATCCTTTTTTTTTAACGGGACCTCGATGGCTCAGCAGGTAGCCGGTGCACCGGAAAAACAAAGCAGGTGGGTTTTCGGAGGCGACTTCGGACTCGGTTTTTCGTCCTATGGTTCAAATGTACTCATTTCACCTACGGCAGGTTACAAAATTACACCTGCCTGGGAAGGTGGTGTCAGGCTTACCTATAATTATTACAGTTATAAAGACAGGTCACTGAAGTTTTCTTCCCATAATTATGGAGGTGGGCTTTATACAACTTATGTAATCTTCAAAGGCCTTTTTGCACATGCCGAAAATGAATTATTAAGCTATGAACGAGCAATCATTTCTCAAAATGCTGTGGTGGAAACAGAAAGGATAGCAGTGCATTCAATCTTCATAGGAGGTGGCTACAGACAATATTTCACTGCTAACAGCTTTGCCAGTATCATGATCTTATACAATCTCAACGAAACACTTGACTCTCCCTACGAAAATCCCATGTTTAGAATAGGATTTGGTTTTGGGCTTTAAACTAAAAGATTCTTTTCCCACCATCGCTGGTTTCAGCCACATAAAAAGATGGCTCCAATCCGGTTTTTCTCAAATAACCTGATCCCACATTTCCAATAAAATCATCTACGGCATCTGATGCTACTATGCTCACGGTGCAGCCGCCAAAGCCGCCTCCGGTCATGCGACTTCCTAACACACCTTCTATTTTAAGTGCCTCTTCGAACATGGTATCAAGCTCGTGGCCGGTTACTTCGTAATCGTGTTTCAACGAAAGGTGAGAGGCTTTCATCAGCTCGCCAAATGCGCGAAGATTTCCTTCCCTGAGGTAGTTGACTGCTTTTTTCGTTCGTTCTGTCTCAGTGACCACATGTTTGGCGCGTCTGCGGATGACGGGGTCAGTGATGGTGTGTTGCAACGACTCGAATTCAGTATTGCCAAGCTGAGCGAGGTTACTGATATCGACCGATTGTCTGAGAATTTGCAAGGCGTTTCCACACTCAGATACCCTTTGGTTATAAAGGCCGCTGTCGAGTTTGTGGGGACTGTTGGTATTGCTGATCAAAATCTTATACCCATCCAGGCGAAGCGGAACTTGTTCAAAAGCAAGACTGTCGCAATTGAGGAAAACTGCATGGTCTTTTTTTGCCATGGCTGAGGCAAACTGATCCATAATACCACATTGAACCCCTGCGAACTCATGTTCCGCTTTTTGACTCATCAGAGCCAGCGAAGGGGCATCAAATCCAGTTTGATAAGTGTCGTTGAGGGCAACTGCTGTCACCACTTCAATGGCAGCTGAGGAGGACAGCCCTGCTCCTGCAGGAACATCTCCATAGAAAAGCATGTCGATTCCATGGTTGAAACGGATGCCTTTTTTCAAAAACTGAGCAAAGACTCCAATCACGTAATTTACCCATTCCTGATCAACTTTCTGATTCAGTTCTGACAAATCCAACTCGGCTTCAAAGGGCATATTCATTGATTTCAGCCTGATTTTACCGTCGTCATTTTTGCGGATCATGCAGTAATTGCCGAAGCTGATGGCACAGGGAAAAACAAATCCACCATTGTAATCTGTATGCTCACCAATAAGATTGATTCTGCCTGGCGAAAAGAAGCCAGCTGTTGCTTCACCTCCGTATTTTTCTGTGAAGGTTTTTTGGAGTCGTGAAATGTCGGTCATAAATTTCTTTTTTTTGATTAACTACATAAAAATGAGCCAATAAAGATAAAAGAGTGTAAAGCCTGTTAAAAAGACAATGCCTATCCACGACCAAACCCTGAGATAAAAAGCAGGCTGAAAAGCCTGATCGATCCTTGGTGACATGATTACTTTGTAATTGAGAAAGGCCAGAACAGGGGCGGTAACAAAGGAAACGCTTGTTGCAAAATCAACCATCAATCGCATGGTGCTGCCCGAAATCCAGATCAAAGCGATGACACCGGCAGAAAGCAGGAAAATCCAGAATTTGTAGTTTAATCTTTTAGCCAGTCCGGGCATTCCGGAAAACAACAACAGGCTGCTGTGAGTAAGTGTACGGGGATAAACATCTGTTACTGTCAGTGTTGTACTCAGCATCGTAGTCACGGCAGCAATGGCAATTACGGGATAAGCCCATTGCCCGATCGTTGAGGTATACATACCAATCAACTGACCGGCAAAGATGGCACCATTGGGGGAGGGACTTTGGTCAGACCCGTACATCACCAGCGCTCCCAAAGCAAGGAAGGCAGCTGCAACCAGCATGGTTCCGAAAAAACCCACACGAAACTCGATGAGAACAGATTTCAGGTCTGGTTTTTCATCCATGTGCATAAACTTCGACTGACTCCAAAGTGATGTCCATACCACAATATCAATCGGGGCCGGCATCCAGCCAATAAAGGCAATCAGAAAGAAAAGATGGGTTTTGTTGAAAATGTCAAACGAAGGCAGGTTTTCAGGAATTGGCCTGTTAAGATTTAACGCGCCGAAAACAGCTATGAGCGTAGAGAGCGTGAGTAAAACAATAACAATTTTGATCATCCTGTCGAGCATCTTAAAATGACCGGCGATCAATAAAACCATGGTCAAAACAACCAGGATACTACTCATGGCTGCTGCGCTTAAATGCGAAGCGAAAATGTAGTTAAGTAAACCCGCAGTGACCATCGTTAAAGCTGCCTGTATTGGAAACATGCTTAGAACCGACAGAATAAAAAACAATACCAGAATCCATTTTCCCGTCTCGAAATAGGCCTCAACCAATGTTTTTCCGGTCGCAAGCACATACCGGCTTCCAATTTCAAAAAAAGGAAACTTCAGCATATTGGCTGCAAGTAGTACCCACATCAGTTCAAAACCAAAATCGGCACCAGCTCGTGTGGATTGAACCAGGTGTGAAACTCCGATGGCTGCTCCTGCATACAACAAGCCCGGACCGAGCAGTGAAAAATATTTTTTCATGTTCATAGTGATTGCCAGATTTTCCAGGATGCTTCTGCCTGCATAACAAACATCATCACGCCGTTGGCAGTCTTTGCTCCGCGTTCTTTTCCCTTTTTCAGAAATAGTGTTTCCTCCGGATTATAAATTGCATCAATGAGCACGTGTTCATTTCCAATCAAATGATATGGGATATCGGGAGCCTGATCAATGTTTGGATACATGCCAACCGGCGTGGTGTTGATAATCAATTTGTACTGATCCATCACAGGGGGTGTGATCAAGCCGTAAATCAACTGGTCTGACTTGAGGTTGTGTCTTCCAACCGACCGGAAAGGAATTCCAGCTTTTCTAAGTACATAACGCACAGCCCTGGCTGCCCCGCCGGTGCCAAGAACTAAAGCTTTTATATTGGTATCCGGCTTAATGACTGAATTGAGGGTAAGCTCAAATCCATAGGCATCTGTATTGTAGCCTTTAAGTATTACCTTGTTCTTCAGGCGCTTAATGGCAATAGTATTGACGGCGCCGATTACTTTGGCCCCGAAATCAATTTCGTCCAAATAGCTCATCACTTCCTGTTTATAGGGTATCGTCACATTTAATCCGCGTAAATCCGGATTAGCTTCGATCAACAGGGGCAATTCGGCAATGTTGTCAAGCGGAAATAACACATATCTGGCGTCAAGGTTATTGGCATCGAACCTGGCAGTAAAATGCTTCTTGGAATAGGAGTGTGATAGGGGCTTGCCGATTAACCCGTAAACTGCTGTCATTTTTAATGTTTTTCAGTTGGTTTGGAAGCGCTTTTTTCTATCAGCCAAATAGTCAATATACCAAGCAACATCAACAAGACAGCCATGATTTCGGTTGGGCCAAATTGTGTCGGGAGAATCATTTCATAGCGCTCAACAACAGATTCACCGTTTTTTATCAGAATTTCGCCAAACTGGTCTTTTACAAAAACACTTTCCTTCCAAGGCCAAATCACACCCAGCGAACCGAAAATAAAACCGGTGAGTAGCGCAATGGTCGGGTCTTTATACCGCTTAAAAAGCCAGGAAAGGAAATGAGAAAACAGGATCAATCCAATAATCATCCCAAAGAGAACAGGTGTTAAGATGCTGAAATCTAAATTGTTAATTGCTTCAATGGCAACCAGCTGGTAATTTCCCATGAGAATTAGAACAAACGAACCAGAAATCCCGGGCAGGATCATGCTGCAAACAGCGGCCACTCCACAAACCATCAGATAGAAAAAGTTACGGTTTTCAGCTGCAGGCGTCATAAAGGTAATTGCAATGGCAAGGGTTGCCCCCGCGACCAAGCTGATGAAGGCTGCGAGGCTCCACTTTTGGACAGTCACCCCCACAAAGTAAACGCTCGCCACAATAAGCCCAAAAAAATAGGCCCAGATATAAACAGGATAAAGCGTGAAAAGTATTTCAAAAAGCCTTGCAAGGCTCAGGATAGCAATTAAAACACCACTGAAAACTTTTACCAGAAACCATAAATCGGTCTGAAGGGCAAAAAGTTTAAAATTTCCTTGAAGAAGCAATCTCAAAGCTGAAGGATTGATCGATTTAAAAGCATGAATCAGCCGTTCGAAGATGCCTGTTATCAGAGCGATCGTGCCACCGGAAACACCCGGAATGATATTGGCGGCTCCCATGGCAACACCCTTCATGATCAAAAGAATACTCTCCTTCATATTTTTTTCTGCTTATCTCAATATTGCCTTAATGAGCTTTAGTTTATTACCAAATGGCGGATATCTCAGCGGTATGTCGAGCCATGTAGCACGTTTCATAACAGGCTTCAGGTGCGAAAAGGCAGCGAATCCCGCTTTGCCATGATAACTGCCAATACCGCTATAACCTGCACCACCAAAGGGAAGGGCACCATTTGTGAAATGCATAATGGTGTCGTTCACGGTGATTCCACCTGCACTGACTCGGGTAAGAATCAGTTTCAATCTTTTGCGGTCGTTTGTGAAAACATAAAATGCCAGCGGCTTTGGCTTTTGCCTGATGAAAGCAATCGCCTCTTCAGTTGTTTGATAACTGATTACAGGTAAAAGAGGTCCAAAAATCTCCTCTTGCATCAGAGCAGAATCAATGTTGGGATGGGTGATGATGGTAAGCGGCACATATTTTTCTGCTTCATCTATCTCACCCCCGGATACTATTTTTCCTCCCAGCATCAGTTGTTGCATACGCAAAACATTCATTCTGTTGATGATACGAGGAAAATCGGGATGTTTCTTCAGGTCTTTCCCATACATTTCCACAACAGCTTCTTGCATAGCATCTACAAGCTTGTCATGAACTGAATGATGAACCAAAACATAGTCAGGTGCAATACAGGTTTGCCCTGCATTAATGCCCTTTCCCCACATGATTCTTTTTGCTGCCAGGTCAATGTTGACTGTTTCATCGACTAAAACCGGACTCTTTCCTCCTAACTCCAATACAACTGGCACAAGTAATTCGGCAGCAGCTTTCATTATCAACTTACCAACACGTGGACTGCCTGTGAAGAAAATCATGTCAAAAGGTAATTGTAGTAGCTGTTGACTTACACTGGCATCACCATTGACAACATGCAGAAATTCCGGTTCAAAATGATCGTTAATGAGTTTCTCGATGATTTTGCTGGTGTGTGTGCTGATTTCTGAAGGTTTGATGATGCTGCAGTTACCGGCAGCAATGGAGGCAACAAGTGGTGCGATGGCGAGCTGAAAAGGATAATTCCAGGGTGAAATAATAAGTGTAACACCGTGTGGCTCTGGAAAAATAAAACTACTTGATGGAAAGGATGCGAGTGGGTCAGCTACTTTGGCCGGTTTCGACCAGCGTTTCGTTTTGTTAATAAATAATCTTAATTCCTCAAGCACAATCCCTATCTCAGTTGCATAGGCCTCAAAGGCTGATTTCCCGAGATCCTGTTTTAACGCAGTGGCAATATCATTTTCGCAGGCTAAAATGAGTTTGCGTAGTTTTCGAAGCTGTTCAATTCTGAAATTAGCTGAAATCGTTTTGCCCTGTTCAAAAAACTTTTTTTGAAAGCCAATGAGGGTTTGTAAATCTGGTGATGGCATATACCTGATGCTTTGAATAAGCTATTCTACCTTATCTGCCGGTTTGTATTGCGTAATCAGTTCAATTACTTTCGGATTATATTTGATTGACGGCATAAATTCAAACAACTCGTGATGTTGGTCAAAATCTAGTTCCAAAGCTGATTCCAGATAAAAATAGGCCTGAGAAAGATTCTTGTTCAGGATAAGCGCACTGACAAGCCGGTATATGATACTGGCATTTCTAGGCTGGTGTATAAGGCCTGTTTTGAGCACCTGCACTGCTTTTTCTGTTTCTCCTTCAATAATATACATATAGGCGTATTCTTTCCAAAGGTCAGGATCCTGCGGGTCAAGCTCCTCAATACGCTGAAACTGTTCCTTGGCTTTATCATACCTTTTGGTTTTGATGTAGAGGTCGGCAGCGATTAACTTAAATTCGGTGTTCAGATCATCAAATCCGATGGCCTTTTCGATGTGATAAATAGACATGGCAGTATCACCTTGTTCATCATAAATTACCGAAAGGCCTGCCCAGGCATCAGGTAGCATCTCATCCGAAATGACGGCCTGCTGGTAAAAATCCATGGCTTTTTCATAATCTTGAAGTTTTTCGTGACATTCGCCGATAAAATAGAGTGTCATGGCCTCAAAAGGTTCATAAACAGCCGTTTCATGATACAATTCGAGTGCTTTTTGATATTGACCCAGCGACGACCAGGCTTGTGCCATGTTAATGTAGGCAGGCACATTGGTTTCGTCTATAGCAATCACATATTCAAAAGCATCGATGGCTTTCTCGTATAACTCCAGGTGATTGTATGATAAGCCCAGATTGAACCAGCCCGCTGCTATGCCCGGGTTTTTGTCGACGTAGTGCAGGAAAAATTCAATTTCGCCATCGAAATTGGAGGCGAGCTCATAACACAAGCCGATTTCAAATAAGATCTGTTCAGGATTCTCACTGATCTCCAATGCTTTATTTAAATAAATCAAAGCGGTGTCGTAGGCACCCATATTCTCATACTCATAGGCGATGGAAGAATAAATTTCTTCAACTTCATCTTCGTCTACAATGACTAATGCCTTCTCGTACTCCTGAACTGCTTTCGAAAAGTCGAGCATCATGCTGTATACTGATCCTTTGGTCATCAAAATATCAACATCAGCAGGCTCTTTGGTCTCAATTTCATTGAGAAGGTTCAGCGCGTTAACGTATTTACCTTCGGAAGCCATTTGTCTGGCTGAAATAATTCTCAGCCGGTTGTTGTCAGGATGCACCTCCAAACCTATCGACAGAGCCAGCAAGGCTTTTTCGTTGTTAAGCTGATTGTGGTAGAATTCAATCAGCAATTCAAACTCCTCTGAATCAAAATAGATGTCATCATGCTGACGTAGCATTTGCTCGAAGCGTTCGGCAAGACCTTCTACCTGATAATCATCGTCCCACTGAAATTCTTCACCCATTTTTTTATTTCTTACAAATCCGTTGCAAAAATAATAATTTAACTGTCATGACCCTTTTTAGGGGTTTATTCTAGTCATGCTGTCCGGTATACTGGAATTAACCGTCTGACTTACAAAATATTAAATGAATCAGTCCGAAAGTCCCTTACGTTTTTCACAGAGCCGGGCTGTAAAGATATTATCGAGGAATGATTTTTTTATCAAAATCACTTTTTTTTTATTAACCATCATTCTAGTTTCGTTTGTTAATATTCTATCTACTGGAAAAAGATTGAATAATTTCTGCCTGTATTAATTGTTGAATTATTTAGTTGACTTGGATATAAAGCAATGAAGAATAGGTACATTTGCGGCAAATTTTACCAATTATGACACTTATTAAGTCCATTTCGGGAATCAGGGGCACAATCGGAGGCGAAACTGGTGAAAACCTTACACCTATTGATATAGTGCGTTTTACAATTGCTTTTGCTGCCTTGATGCGCAAACAGCTACACGAAAAACGTGCTTTAAGGGTGGTGGTTGGCAGGGATGCCAGAGTTTCCGGTGAAATGGTTAACCACCTGGTATGCGGTACTTTGATGTCGGTGGGTGCTGATGTTTTCGATCTTGGACTTTCCACAACACCAACTGTTGAAATAGCTGTACCAGGCATGCATGCTGATGCTGGTATTATCCTCACTGCGAGTCACAACCCAGGGCAGTGGAATGCACTTAAGTTGCTTAATGCCAAAGGGGAGTTTATTTCGGGTGCCGAAGGCGCTGAATTACTCGAAATAGCTGATAATCCTTCGTTTCATTTCAACAAAGTGGACGAATTAGGTTCCTATAATAAGTATCACGGTTGGATCGATAAACACATTCAAATGGTGATGGATTTGCCGCTTGTGGATGCCGAAGCTATCAGGGCAGCCCATTTTAAGATTGTTGTCGACGCTGTAAACTCTACCGGCGGAATTGCTTTACCTGCCTTGCTTCATGCACTTGGAGTTGAAACAGTTCATGAATTATATTGCAACCCGACTGGCTTGTTTCCACACAATCCCGAGCCACTGCCTGAGCATCTCACCGAGCTTTCGGCGCTCGTCAAAAAAACAGGAAGCGATCTTGGATTTGTTGTCGATCCCGATGTTGACAGGCTTGCCATAGTCGATGAAAATGGTGATATGTTTGGTGAGGAATATACCCTCGTCGCTGTTGCTGATTATGTGTTGAAGCATCAGCCGGGAAATACAGTTTCCAATTTAAGTTCGACACGTGCACTTGCTGATGTTACGAAAGCCCATGGAATGGAATATTTTGCAGCAGCAGTTGGAGAGGTAAATGTTGTTGAAATGATGAAAAAGAAGCAGGCAGTAATCGGTGGGGAAGGGAATGGAGGTATCATTTACCCTGAACTGCACTACGGCCGTGATGCCCTGGTTGGTGTCGCCTTGTTTCTGACACATCTTGCTCATTCGGAAATGCGTTGCTCTGAATTAAGAAAGACATACCCTGATTACTTTATGTCGAAAAATAAAATCAATTTGTCTGCTGAAACAGATGTAGATCAAATACTTGCATCAATTGCTGCTGATTTTTCAAAAGAAAAGGTCAGCACCATCGACGGGGTAAAAATCGATTTTGAGGAAGGCTGGGTACATTTGCGCAAATCAAATACCGAGCCCATCATCCGGGTTTATTCTGAAGCCGGAAGCCCGGAAAGAGCTGCCGGACTTGCTGATTTGCTGCTTCGCTGGATGTCGGAAAAAGGGTGATTAAGTCATTTTTTTCACGCCTGAATATTGAATGCCGGAAATGTATTATATTGCTGCCTTAAAATTGCTGCTTATGAAGAAAAAGGGCAAATCGAAAAAAAAGAACCGAAAACGCAAGATAAAATTCAAGGAAGTTAGGTTCAAATTGTCGGAAAAACAGTACCGATCCCTGACAAATTATTGCAAGGCCAGAAAAACAACAGTTATTAAGCTGATTAAAAAAAGCATCGACAAGTTTGCCAATGGCTACGATATTCAGGTTCCGAAAGAATACTATGTTTCCGAAAGGCAGCTTGATTTGTTTAACGACAGCACCCCGGCCACTTTGGTGAAGCAAGCCCTGAATGAGGCTTAACGACTTTCGAACGGAATTCGGTTCAGAATAGACCTTCCCAGTGTAATTTCATCGGCATATTCGAGGGCATCGCCAATGGCCACACCTTTTGCAATTGAGGTTATTTTCAAATTTTCCTTGCTGATCTGCCTGAAAAGGTAATAGGCAGTTGTGTCACCTTCGATAGTGGCTGGCAGAGCCATGATCACCTCCCGAAAACTTTCCTCCTTCATTCTTTGAATCAAAGCATTGATATTTAAATCATTAGGTGAAACGCCTTCAACAGGATTAATCACACCGCCCAAAACGTGATAGAGCCCATGGAAGCTGGCTGTACGCTCAATAGCCATGACATCACGCATATCCTCAACAACGCACAAAAGACCCTCATCGCGCCTGGGATTGCTGCAGATAGCGCAGATTTCGTGGTCGGAAATATTGTGACAGCGGCGGCAAAAAATGATTTTCTCCCTCAGCTGCTGCAAAGAGCGGGCTAGCGCTTCGGTGCGTGAACCGTCTTCTCTGAGCAAATGAAGGGCAAGACGTAAGGCTGTCTTTTTTCCGATGCCGGGCAAACGCGACAATTCGTTTACGGCATTTTCCAGTAGGGTTGAGGAATATTCTGTCAATTTTTACGTTTTGGCAAAAATAGGTATTTTAAATATGCTTCGTAATTTTGCTTCTCGTTTCAATCACTTAAAAACCTTTTTATGAAAAGTCACTTGCTTGTTTTGTTTCTGTTTCTTATTCCTTATGTGGCATTCAGTCAGATGGATATCAACCAGCAAGATGACGATGGCAAGAAATTTGGCAGGTGGGAAGGACGCTGGCCAAACGGTAGTCTGCGTTATGAGGGTAGGTTTCATCACGACAAACCTGTAGGTGTTTTTAAATATTATTATGAGGATGGCAAACTCAGGGCAGTGAACGAATTTGAATCAGATGGATTAAAAGCAAGACACAAAGCTTACAGCAAAAGTGGTGTTCTGGTGGCGGAGGGCATATATTTTAATCAAAAGAAGGACAGTGTATGGCGTATCTACAGCGATGCTGACGGGGTTTTGTTGGCGGAAGAAACTTATCAGGACAATCAGCTCGACGGTCTGACCGTGATTTTTTTTCCCGGAAAACGGCAGCCTGCCGAAGAAACCTACTTTAAAAACGGAGTTCGTCATGGTAAATCAGTCAAATTCTATGAAAATGGAACCATTATGTCGTTAACCCATTATGCCGAGGATGTGCCCGACGGTACTTTTGCGTTTTATTTTGAAAACGGCCAAAAACAGATTGAAGGGGTTTATCAAGCTGGTTTGAAAACGGGCAAATGGATCAGCTGGGATGAACAAGGGAACATATTAAGTGAAGAAAACTACAAAGAATAAGGCAATTGCTGCTTTTCCCGAAATCGTTTGCAATTCTTTCTGCGTGGACGCTAAAAAGCGAACTTTAGGGCAATTTACCTATCTTTGCACGGTTTTTGAAAATTTTCCCTGTCTATGCGTTTGATTATTCATCACATCAAAGAACTTTTCGGTATTCTCGATCCTGAAATACGCCTTTTACGGGGTAAGGAGATGGGTCAGGTGGGTAGTATCAAAAACGCCTACTTATATGTGAAGGACGGTTTGATTGCAGGTTTTGGTCAGGAAGGCGATTCAGGTTATCAGCTCATCCTGCAGGAAGAAACTGAATTGAAGTTTGTTGATGCCGGTCAGGGTCTTGTTCTGCCTGCCTTTTGTGATGCGCACACCCATTTGGTTTATGCAGCAAGTCGTGAACTGGAATATGTGGATAAGATCAACGGATTGAGTTACGAAGAGATCGCAAAACGTGGAGGCGGGATTCTAAATTCTGCCAAAGCAATGGCAAATGCCAGTGAAGAGGAGTTGTTCGAGTCGGCATGGCACCGCTTGCAGGAGATAGCATCCATGGGAACAGCTGCTGTTGAGATAAAAAGCGGTTATGGACTAACAACTGAAGCCGAACTTAAAATGCTGCGGGTTATTCGACGGCTTAAGGAAAACTCACCCCTTCTGATTAAAGCGAATTTCCTTGGTGCACACGCTGTACCGCCCGACTACCGCGGCAGACAGCACGAGTATGTGGATCTTATTATCAATGAGATGATTCCGCTGGTTGCTGCTGAAAACTTAGCCGATTTTATTGATGTGTTCTGCGATCAGGGATTTTTCACGGTGGAAGATACCGACCGGATTTTGAATGCCGGTATGAAATTCGGCCTACGGGCGAAAATTCATGCCAACGAATTGGCTCGGTCAGGTGGCATACAAGTTGGTGTCAAATACAACGCAATTTCTGTTGATCACCTTGAATTTACCGGAGAGGAAGAAATGGAACTCCTCAGTCAAAGTGAGACGATGCCACTGATTTTGCCCGGCGCAGCTTTTTTTCTTCACATGCCTTATGCGCCTGCCCGACAAATGATTCGTTACGGACTTCCGGTAGCCATGGCAAGTGACTTTAACCCAGGCTCTTCTCCTTCGGGAAACATGCAATTGATTTTGTCTATGGCGAGCATCCTGTACCGCCTCACACCCGAAGAGGGCTTTAATGCCACTACTATCAACGGTGCTTATGCAATGGATGTAAGTCACGAAACAGGCAGTATCAGCATTGGAAAAAGAGCCGATTTCTATATCACACAACCAATTCCCGGCCTGGCCTATATGCCTTATTATTATGGGTCAAACAAAGTGAGCAAGATGTTTGTAAAAGGCAAAGAGTTATCTTTTTAGAACAGGGCTTGTTTCTTAATTGTTTAATTGTAAAGTAATTAAAAATAAATTGATACGAAATGAAGAAATTGATTGAATGTGTCCCTAATTTCAGTGAGGGAAAAGACATGGGTGTGATCAAACAAATCACAGATGAGATCGAGAAAATTGAAGGTGTAAAATTACTTGATGTTGATCCGGGAGCAGCCACCAACCGAACGGTGGTTACTTTTGTCGGGACACCTGATGAGGTAATTGAAGCTGCTTTTCAGGCTGTTAAAAAAGCTTCTGAATTGATTGACATGCGTTTTCACAAGGGAGAGCATCCCAGAATGGGTGCAACAGATGTTTGTCCGTTAATACCGGTTTCGAACATAAGCATGGAAGAAACTGTAGTATATGCCCGCAAACTTGCTCAGCGGATTGGCGATGAACTTGCTATTTCCGTGTATTGTTATGAGCAGGCAGCCTATTTTCCCGAAAGAAAAAACCTGGCCAATTGTAGGTCGGGCGAATATGAAGGTCTGCCCCAAAAGCTCAGCGACCCTCATTGGAAACCTGATTTTGGTCCGGTAGCCTTCAATGAAAGGTCGGGAGCAACGGCTGTTGGCGCCCGCGATTTTCTGGTTGCTTTCAATGTAAATCTGAATACAACCTCCACCCGTAGAGCCAATTCAATAGCGTATGATGTGCGCGAACGTGGACGTGTTTTGCGTGAAGGTAATCCGATTACCGGCAAAGTGGTAAAAGATGAAAAGGGAAACCAGGTATATGTGCCCGGAAGTCTGAAAGCCGTCAAGGCCATCGGATGGTTTATCGAGGAGTATGGCATAGCACAGATATCAATGAACCTGACAAATATCGGAATCACACCGGTGCACATTGCCTTTGATGAAGTTTGTAAGAAAGCTGCTGAAAGGGGTGTAAGGGTGACCGGTTCTGAGTTGGTGGGATTGATTCCTCTGAAATCGATGATCGATGCCGGAAAGTTTTTTCTGGGCAGGCAACAGCGTTCCAAAGGTGTTGATGAAGCCGAATTGATTAAGATTGCTGTGAAGTCGATGGGATTGGACGAACTCAAGCCCTTCAACCCGGATGAGAAAATTATTGAATATGTATTGGCAAAAGACGTCAAAGCTGCACGGCTGATCGATCTGACAGCCAAAGGTTTTGCTAACCTCACCGCTTCTGAAGCGCCTGCCCCGGGTGGTGGATCAGTTGCAGCCTATTTGGGAGCTCTCGGCGCTTCTCTTGCAACAATGGTTGCAAACCTTTCTTCTCCTAAAAGGGGGTGGGACGATCGTTGGGAGGAGTTTTCAATATGGGCTGAGCAGGGTCAGAAACTGAAAGACGAGCTGCTTTTTTTAGTTGATGAAGATACCCGTGCTTTCAACAAAATCATGGACGCTTTCTCACTGCCAAAAAAGACTGAATCGGAGAAAGCAGCACGGGCAGAAGCCATTCAGGAAGCTTCCAAATATGCCATTGAGGTACCGCTTCGTGTGATGCGCGTGGCCCTTGAATCCATGAAAGTGATCGAAGCGATGGCAATTGATGGCAATCCGAATTCGGTTTCGGATGCTGGCGTGGGTGCACTTTGTGCCCGCTCGGCTGTGTTGGGTGCTTGTTTGAATGTGAAGATCAATGCCAGCGGTCTGGAAGATAAAGATTTGGCTATCAGCATGCTCGACAAAGCCAATCGCATGCGTCAGGATGCAGTAATGACTGAAGAGCGAATTCTGAACATCGTTAACAGCACCATCGAAAAGATGTAAACTAAAATGACAGATTTATTCACACTTTGGCTTCTCTACTTTACTTCCTTTATCACCCTGATGAATCCACTCGGGGTGATGCCTGTTTTTATGTCGATGACTTCGGGTTTGGATCGAAAACAAAGACGCCGGACAGCGCTGAAAGCATTAATGACAGCCTTTTTTACCCTGATCGTTTTTGCTTTTGGCGGACAGATGTTATTTGATTTTTTTGGCATCTCCGTTTCAGGCCTGAAAGTTGTCGGGGGAATCTTGTTTTTTATTATGGGTTATGATATGCTCAATGCCCGGCTCAGCCGAATGAAAATCAGTGAGGAAGAAGTTAAAAATTATGTTGAAGATATTTCGATCACACCTTTGGGTATTCCCATGATTGCGGGTCCGGGCTCGATCACCAATGCCATTATTCTGATGGATCAGAGCAAGCAAATCAATGAAAAAATGGTGCTGATCACTGCCATTTTGGTTGTTTGTCTCATTGTGTTGACTATCTTACTCAGTGCATCCAAGATCATGAAAGTGCTTGGTGAAACCGGAAATAAAGTGATGATGAAGTTAATGGGTCTGATCGTTATGGTTATCGCGGTTGAATTCTTCTTCACAGGTATTTCGCCTTATGTGCGAACAATTTTGTCATTACCATAGTCAGTACTTTAAAAGAATTGATCAAAACAGGCAAGAGATTGAAAAACATTCTGTCAGACAGAAAAAAAAGTAAAATAATTAGGTTGGATTCGGGAAAATATGTATTTTTGCCGTCCGAAAAATTGAAAAGATAATAGCATGGCTAAGAAATCGAAAGAAGCGCGTATTCAGGTTATTCTGGAATGTACTGAGCACAAAACCAGCGGTATGCCTGGTACGTCGAGGTATATCAGCACAAAAAACAAGAAGAATACTCCTGAGAGACTGGAGTTGAAAAAATACAACCCGATCCTCAAAAGGATGACAGTTCACAAAGAAATTAAATAATACGAGACATGGCAAAGAAAGTAGTTGCAACCCTGCAGGCAGCCGGTAAGGAGTTTGCTAAGGTAATCAGAATGAAAAGGTCGCCCAAATCAGGGGCTTATACCTTTACCGAAACCATCGTTCCAAACGATAAGGTACAGGAATTTTTGAGCAAAAGATAATGTTCTCCTGCGGATATTGAATGAGCTTTTCCAATCACTTTTGGGAAAGCTCATTTCTATTTTCTGTAAAAAGCAACAATGGAAATACCGTTCAGCATTTTTTCATCTTCCTGCGAGCAATCCTTTAACTCATTTACTCAAGCCAATCAAAAAATCAGTTTAACATGGGACTTTTCTCATTTTTTACAAAAGAAAAAAAGCAAGACCTTGACAAAGGCTTGGAAAAAACGCGGGAAAATGTTTTTTCCAGATTATCCAAAGCCATCATCGGGAAATCAAAGGTTGATGATGAGGTATTGGATGAATTAGAAGAAATTCTGATTACATCGGATGTGGGAGTTCAAACAACAATCAAGATCATTGAACGCATCGAGAATCGTGTTTCCAGAGATAAGTATTTGGGGACCAATGAGCTGAACAGAATTCTCAAAGAAGAAATTGGTCAATTACTTCAGGAAAATAATTCGGGTGATGGCGATGATTTCGAAATTCCAGCCGGTAAACATCCCTATGTGATTATGGTTGTGGGCGTTAACGGTGTTGGAAAGACGACCACAATTGGTAAGCTCGCATACAACTTCAAGCAGGCAGGTAAATCTGTCGTTTTGGGTGCCGCCGACACCTTCAGGGCTGCTGCCGTGGATCAGATTAAAATCTGGGGTGAGCGAACCGGCGTGCCTGTCATCTCGCAGGGAATGGGTGCCGATCCTGCATCTGTAGCTTTTGATACCCTAAAATCAGCAGTAAGTCAACAAAAGGACGTGGTGATTATTGACACAGCAGGACGATTACACAACAAAGTAAACCTGATGAAAGAGCTGACAAAAATCAAATCTGTCATGCAAAAAGTGGTTCCTGATGCTCCGCATGAAATACTGCTCGTTTTGGATGGGTCCACAGGTCAAAATGCCATTGAACAAGCCAGACAATTTACAGCAGCAACTGAAGTGAATGCCCTGGCCCTGACTAAACTCGACGGAACAGCCAAAGGTGGCGTAGTTATTGGTATTTCGGATCAGTTTAAAATCCCTGTGAAGTATATCGGAATCGGGGAAAAAATGACCGATCTTCAAGTATTTAACCGAACTGCTTTTGTCGAAAGTCTCTTCAGTAAAGACTAAGCTGGTTTATGTCAAAAGTTGTGAATATTGTAACCCTTGGTTGCTCCAAAAACAAGGTTGACTCAGAGTTTCTTGGTGCCAGTCTTTTCAAACATGGATTTGCTGTGAACCACGACAGTGAACAAAAGTCAGATATTGTGATCATTAACACCTGCGGGTTTATTGGTGATGCCAAAGAAGAATCTGTTGACACAATTCTCTCTTATGCCCGATTGAGAAAGAGAAAAAAGATCTCGAAACTTATCGTAATGGGTTGTTTATCTCAACGTTACAAGAAAGAATTGCAAGACGAAATACATGAGGTCGATGATTTTTTTGGCGTAAATGATCTCGCTAAGATCAGCGAAATGCTTGCGTCTGAAATGCAACCGGAAGAAACGGTTGTTTGCAATACCAACAGAATTTTAAGCAACGCTTCTCATTATGCTTACCTGAAAATTTCGGAAGGCTGTGATAGAAGCTGCTCTTTTTGCGCTATTCCTTTGATTCGCGGAGGACATGTTTCCAGAAGTATTGACAGTTTGGTCGAAGAGGCTCGGATGCTGGCTCAAATGGGCGTGAAAGAGCTTGTTTTGATTGCTCAGGAATTGACTTATTATGGTCTTGATATCTATAAGAAAAGATCAATCAGCGAATTAATTCAAAGACTTTCGGACGTTGAGGGTATCGAATGGATCCGTTTACAATACGCTTATCCGCATGGTTTTCCGGAAAGCCTCATGGATGCCATTGCCGGCAACCCAAAAATATGTAAGTACATCGATTTGCCTCTTCAGCATATCAACAGCAGAATTCTTCGTTCCATGAACAGACAGGTCGACCGTGATCAAACAAGCAAACTTGTTGCTGATTTAAGGAACAAAATCCCCGGCCTTGCTTTCCGTACTACCTTCATTGTCGGCTATCCGGGTGAGACTGAGGAAGAATTTGAAGAACTTGTTGAGTTTGTCAAAGAAACGCGCTTTGACCGCATGGGTGTATTTAGCTATAGTGAGGAAGAAGGCACTGCAGCCTTCTCTCTGGAAGACACAGTTCCTCAAGAGGTAAAACAAGCCCGCCTCGAAAGATTAATGGAAATTCAGCAGAATATCTCTTTGGAAATCAACGTTGCCCGTATTGGAACAACAGAGAAAGTTTTGATTGACAAGCTGGAAGGTGATTTTTATGTTGGTCGAACCCAGTTTGATTCGCCGGAAGTTGATAACGAGGTGCTGATAGCAGCAGACGAACCACTTCAGATAGGACAGTTTTACCAGGTTAAAATCATCGATGCGGATCATTTTGATTTGTACGGCAGGATTAATGAGAATCATCCAATTTGAGGTTTTTTGGTACGATAGTTGTAACCAATTTGATGTTTAACATGAGAAAATAAACGTTTTCTATTTGAACGGATTTTGGTTAGTAAAAAAAGGCTTTCAATTCTGAAGGCCTTTTTTTTGTTTAGGCAGACGATTTCTGCTTTTGAAAGTTGGATGGGTTTGTTAACTTTGTGAAAAATTATTCCTATTATTCAAGCATAAGATATTGAATATGAAATTATTAAGAATTTTGATTACGGTAACCATCTTGTTATCAATGCAACTCACGGCTCAGGTAAGGTTTCAAACAGATGTTAGCAATTTGTCTGATGGGGTGCATGAGTTAACTGTCAGCGGTGTTAAATGCAAAGGGATGGTCAGTAAAGGAAAACAGACAGGGGTCTGGACAGCAGTTTTCGAAAACGGGCAACTACACATTCTGCAATATTTTAACCAGGGAATGCTTGATGGTTTGTACGTCGAGATTGAAAAGAATGGATTTATTGCCGTTCAGGCTGAAATGATGCAGGATAAATTGAACGGGCGGTACCTTAAATTTCGCACAGGAGGCAAAATTACTTTGGAAGAAAATTACAAAGATGGTCTTCTTCATGGTTCAAGGAAGGTGTATTATGATCGGGGTAAGATACAGGAGGATGCAATGTTTGCTTCAGGCGTTAAGAATGGACCAAGTTATTGGTTTGATGAAGAAGGCAACCGCTTGGCAACCTATCACTATAAAGAGGGACTTTTCGACGGTGAGCAATTTACCTATTACCCCGGGGGCGGCCTAAAGTCTGAATTGCATTATGTTGCCAATAAAAAAGAGGGAAAGTTTCAGGATTATTTCGACAACGGCAAGCCCAGAACAATTGGAAATTATAAGGCTGACCTCAAAGATGGCGTGTGGCAGGAATTGGATCAGGAAGGAAAGTTATTGAAGCAAACCCATTTCAAAATGGGAGTAGAGATTCATTAATTAACCATAATACTGTGATTTTAAGTGAAGATAACAAATCCATATGCATTACTGCAACAGCATTTCTGCTTCGGTTGTTCTGCCAAAAATCCTATTGGCCTGCAACTTAACTTCAATTTGGAAGGCGACAAGGTAGTAAGTTATTGGACGCCTGATGAACGTTATCAGGGCTTTCACGGGGTGCTTCACGGAGGTATTCAGGCAACATTGCTCGATGAAGTTGCCGGTTGGGTCGTTCAGGTTATTTGTCGGACCTCCGGTGTTACCAGTGAAATGAAGGTACAATACCACAAGCCGGTGCATACCCATGAAAAAAACTTGCGGATAGAAGCAGAAATCATTGGCTACCGCAACCGCTTGGTTGATATTGAAGCCAGGCTGTTCAACGAATCCGGCAATCTTTGCAGTATGGCAGTGGTGACCTATTACCTTTTCAGTGAGGAAGTTGCGAAAGAGAAGTTTCATTATCCGGGGGCTGACTCTTTTGGGTTGGATCAGTAAGATGCTGGCGTATAAACCGTCAATATGACCCCATAGCCGATTTTCTCGATTTATTTCTTTTTAACTATTTAGAATCATTCTTGTTAAAAAAGATTGACTAACTTTGCCTTTCTTTCTTGATTTTATAAACCTCTTCAAATCAAATATTTACGTTATGTATAGTGGCTTTTACGAAATACCAAAACCCTGGAATGAACCAGTCAAAAGCTATGCTCCCGGATCTCCGGAGAAAGCCGAAATCAAAGCGATGCTGAAAGAACTACGCAGCAAGGAGATTGAAATCCCAATGGTAATAGGGGGGAAGCGCATCAAAACAGAAGATAAGATTCGCATTCATCCACCACACGACATCAAGCATACATTGGGATATTTTTATCAGGGGGGTGCCGAGCATATTACAATGGCCATCAACGAAGCTTTGGCTGTGAGGCACAAATGGCAGGCCTTGGAATGGCAGGATCGTGCCGCTATATTCCTTAAAGCAGCCGATCTGGTTTCTGGGCCTTACCGGGCAAAAATCAATGCTGCAACCATGCTCGGCCAATCCAAAACCGTACATCAGGCCGAAATAGATGCTGCATGTGAGTTTGCAGATTTCTTGCGTTACAATGTTTATTTCATGTCACAGATTTACAAAGAGCAGCCAATTTCTGATCATGGTGTTTGGAACAGGATGGAATACAGACCTCTGGAAGGTTTTATCTATGCTTTGACGCCATTTAATTTTACTGCAATTGCAGCAAATTTGCCATCTGCCCCGGCTCTAATGGGAAACGTGGTGGTTTGGAAAGCTTCGAATGCCCAAATTTATTCGGCCAAAGTGATCATGGATATTTTTGAAGAGGCTGGCTTACCTGACGGTGTTATTAACCTGGTTTTTGTTCCCGGACCTATAGCAGGTAAAATCATGGCGCAACATCCCGATTTTGTTGGTGTACATTATACCGGTTCTACAGCAGTTTTTACAAAAATATGGAAGGCAATCGGCGATAATCTCAGCATTCACAATACCTATCCAAAAATTGTCGGTGAAACCGGTGGAAAAGATTTTGTGGTGGTTCACCATTCGGCTGATGCTAAAGCGGTGTCAACAGCCCTCGTCAGGGGGGCGTTTGAATATCAGGGTCAAAAATGTTCGGCTGCATCGCGTGCTTACATTCCCGATAATCTCTGGCCTGAAGTGAAAGCATTAATGATACGTGATTTACAAACGATCAAAGTTGGGCCGGTCGAGGATTTTACCAATTTTATGGGAGCCGTGATCGATGGCGCTTCCTTCGATAAACTGGCTTCCTTTATTGATGCTGCGAAAATTGACCCTTCTGTTGAGGTTGTTTTTGGTGGAGGGTATGACAAATCTGAGGGCTTTTTCATTCAACCGACTGTTCTGCGTGCTGACGACCCTCATTATGTTACGATGTGTGAAGAATTATTTGGCCCTGTTCTTACAGTATATGTGTATCCTGCAGACCAATGGACCGAAACACTTGAACTTGTTGATAAAACATCACCCTATGCATTAACAGGCGCTGTGTTCGCCCGCGACCGATTTGCCATTGAAGAAGCCAATGTGGCATTAACCAATGCAGCAGGAAATTATTACATCAACGATAAACCAACCGGTGCAGTGGTTGGACAACAACCTTTTGGTGGCGGCAGAGCAAGTGGAACAAATGATAAATCAGGATCTTATCTTAACCTATTGCGTTGGGTTTCGCCACGAACAATCAAAGAAAATTTCAATCCGCCAACTGACTACCGCTATCCGTTTATGCAGGAATCTTAACAGACAGATTAACGCTTAGAGTACTCCTGCCCAAGGATTTTACGTTTTGACTGTTTCAAAACGAAATTTTTCGGCAGGGGTTCTTTTTTTTGTTTGGTAACATCGTGAGCCGAAATACTTTCAACGGATCTGTGACTGTTGAGTGTTTTTTTTCGGGCTGTGCATGAAGTAAGCGTTAGCAGCAGGATAACTAAACAGAAGATGCTAAAAGGGATATGGGAAAATTTAAAATTCATCATGGCCTGAATGTTTTTCCGGTTGATTCTCAGATTGTATGCGTTGAACCCAACGAAGCAGTATTGTGAATGTTTTTTCAACAACTTCGGGAGAAGATAAAAACAAATCGTGAACCGCATTTGGGATAACAACAGTTTGTTTTGCAGGTGAAAAAATGTGTTGTTGATATTTTTCAATATGTTTGACATTGACAACAGCATCAGCTTGCATAAATTTTGCATTCCAGAAAAAACCGGCATAACTTTTTTCGGGATAGGCAACTAATACAGGCATTTGGAGGTATAGGCCGGCCCGGAGTGCTTGTTGTGCCTTGTATATAGCTCTGACCCATCCTGCGTTAACAAGGTCAGCAACGTGCGGTTTCCATTGAAGATTGTATTGCCAGCGCCCATAAAAATTGCGATGGAGGCTGGGACCATAGAATTTTGAAAAACCACCTGGGACCAGTAGGTTTGGTTTGTGTTTTCCCAGGCTGGCAACAAGCGGTATCAACAATTTCCTGGTCAGAATGTCTTTGTTTTGTTCAAGAAACGGGCTGTTTAAAAAGAGCCCGGAGATAGGTTTGTCTTTTTGGTATTTTGCTGTAAACAAAGCTGTTATAAGTCCTCCCATCGAATGGCCGGATAGAATGATTTTGCCATCATGAAGCTCCCCGATAATGTTAAGGGCAGCCGTGATATCATCATAATATTCCTGAATATTCCGGAGATTGTTCATTTTGTGGTGCGGACGTATTGATCTGCCTGATTTACGAAGGTCAAGTGCGTAGAGGTCGATCTGGTTTTCAAAACAAAGTTTGGCCAGGTGATCGTGAAAAAAGTAATCATTAAAACCATGAACGTGGAGCATCACATCCTTTGGCCTGTTTTCAGCTGTCTTTCTAATGAGGGTACAAACCACAGATCCCTCAAAATCATCGGGTTGATGAATCGTTAGCTTCTCAAACCCGTCCAGCTCAGAATCTTTTTCGAAAGGAAAGTGCTTCATTGAATTCGTTTCTGTTGCAATGGTACGATTTTGTTTTTAAGTGGTGAAATTCAGCCTGATTTAGTTGATTCCCCTCAGGTCTTTGTATAATTTCATGGCGTATAAATCTGTCATACCTGAAACAAAATCCACCACCGATTGAAGCCTGCTGTACAGTTTACCATCTGATGGTTTGAATTGTTCAGGTAGAAGAGAGAGTAGCTTACTGTTGTAGCTTTTGTGTGGATGCAAGGTAGCTTCAGTAAATTCGTCCATCAATGCACCCAAAACATTGAAGCCGGTGAGTTCGATTTTTACCACGCTCGGATGCTGATAGATCTTTTCTACACTGAGTCTTCGACATCTGTCGAGCGCCTCCTGGTAATGACCACCCAATTCCTTAACGAGTGATGAGCCAAAACTGCCTTGCATAATTTGGTCATAATGACTGACAAAAACCTGACTTGCTTCGTGAATTAATAACCCGATGGTGGTGGCTCTGAGAAAAGCGATGCGCTCATTGGTATCCGTTACCTCCTGATAAACTTTTTCTTTATAACTAAGTGCTTCAGCATGAATAGTTTCGTTAAAGAATGCGAGCATCAGCTCTTCAGTTTCAACAGTACTCAGAATTCCAAGTTTGTGGGCATCTTCAATATCCATAATCAGATAACTGATGTCGTCGGCTGCTTCAACAAGGTAAACAAGCGGGTGACGTGCATACACGTGGTTTTGAATATCTATACAAGGTATGCCGCAGGAAGCTGCAATTTCGGCGAATGTGTTGATTTCAGAATTGAAAAATCCATATTTCTTTTTACCCTTTTCTTCAGGGAATGAGGGGTAGGGATATTTTACCAGCGAGGCAAGGGTGGCGTAGGTAAGTGCAAAACCACCTTTTCGTCTTCCATGAAACTGATGAGTGAGAATTCGGAAAGCATTGGCGTTGCCTTCAAATGAAACAAGATCGGACCAATTACTTTCTTCCAGGTGATGCTTCAGATTGGATCCGTTCCCTTCGCGAAAATAATTACTGATCGCCTGTTCACCTGAATGTCCGAAAGGTGGATTGCCAAGGTCGTGAGCCAGGCAGGCTGCAGCAACGATCGATCCCAGTTCAGCCATTGAGTCAGTTATCTCAATTTTTTGAAGTTTCCTGAGTTTTCCTGTAACGGTATTGGCTAGTGATCGTCCGACACTCGCTACCTCAAGGCTGTGCGTCAATCTGTTGTGAACGAAAATACTGCCTGGCAGCGGAAAAACCTGGGTTTTGTTTTGAAGTCGCCGAAACGGACTTGAGAAAACAATTCTGTCGTAATCACGCTGAAACTGACTGCGGATATCTTCTGGTCGGGTGGTTGAGGTGTAGCGTTTTGCAGATAGTAATTGATCCCAGTTCATCGGAAGTTTTTTAACTGTTTCGTGATGATTGTCTTGTATACGGTTTAAGTTGCTGATCGGCCATTTCGTTCCGGAGGTATTTGAAATATCCAGTAATGGCGATCATCGCGGCGTTGTCGGTACTGAAACCCGGTTTAGGTATAAAAATCTCCCATTGATATTTTTGAGCTGCCTCTGCCATAGCTTTGCGCAGCCCGCTGTTGGCTGAAACCCCGCCGGCAATCGCGATTTGTCTGATGCCGGTTTGTAAACTCGCCATGATGAGCTTTTTCATCAGGATGCTGACAATTGTTTGCTGAATGGAGGCGCACAGGTCTGCTTTGTTTCGCTCAATAAAATCGGTATCGGTTTTCAATTGATCGCGGATGAAATAGAGAATGCTTGTTTTTAATCCGCTGAAACTATAATTCAAATCAGGGATTTTGGGTTCGGCGAAATGAAATCTATCTGCCTGACCCCCTGCCGCAAATTTGTCGATTAATGGACCACCAGGATAAGGTAAACCCATGATCTTGGCTGCTTTATCAAAGGCTTCGCCGGCAGCATCATCAATAGTATGGCCGATGATTTCCATCTGAAAATAATCATCAACACGCACGATCTGTGTGTGCCCGCCGGAAACGGTCAGACACAGAAATGGGAAAGCAGGTACAGGCTGATGTTCGGCTGTTGTGATGAAGTGAGCCAGAATATGTGCTTCCATATGATCCACTTCAACCAGTTGAAGGCCGGCAGCCAATGCAAAAGCTTTGGCAAATGAGCTTCCAACTAGCAGCGATCCCAAAAGACCGGGTCCGCGGGTAAATGCAATAATATGAAGATCTTTTTTACTTATATTTGCCTCTTGCAAGGCTGTTTCAACAACAGGAATGATGTTTTGCTGATGAGCCCGTGATGCCAGCTCTGGAACCACACCACCATATTTCTCGTGAACCTCCTGATTGGCAATTACATTGGACAAAACCTCAGTGTTTCTGAGCACCGCAGCAGAAGTATCATCACAGGAAGATTCGATGCCTAAAATATAAATATTCATTCTTTGTAAAACTGCAAAATTATCAAAAAAAGGCTTAGAGATATCATTGTCTTGCTCTTGTTCGCAGTGCTTTCGATTCCTGTGAACTTGTTTGTGATTTTGCGGTCACCACATGTCCAAACTTTTGCGGCTCGTTATACTGCTGCATGGTTTTCCGAAAAACTTCAAACGGATGTCACGATTGGTTCATTTTTTCTGGGGATTGACATGTCGTTACGAATTAATGATTTACACATTAAAGACAAACAAAACAATACGCTGTTAAGCGCTGGTGAGCTCAGGGTTTCGGTTTATCCGCTTGGAATCGATAAGGCATTAGACCTTGGAAAGGTGCAACTGAGCGATTTTGATGTTAATCTGATTCAATATTCAGGAGACAGCTCGTTGAATTATCAGTTTATCGCAGATTTTTTTGCAGGAGAAAGGACAAGCGATTCTACAGTAGCCAAACTTTACCCTGTGACAGTGCAGAACCTCTTGCTTGACAATGGAAAGTTTGTTTATCAAATTGAGGAAAGCACGAGCGACAGTATTGTCGGAATGGATTATAATAATATAGTAATCAATGACATAATGCTCGATGCCCGCGATTTGTTATTGTTGGGCGATTCGGTAAATGCTTCCATAAGAGCATTAAAAGCCAGAGAAAAAAGTGGTCTTGAACTTCGAAATCTAAAAGCTGATCTCAAGTTGGGAGCTCATGGCCTACAGGCTGGAGACTTTAAATTAGTCACTGAAAAGTCGGCAGTTCACATGGATCTTGATTTACGTTATTCCGGCTACGGTGATTTCATTGATTTTATCGACAGTGTACAAATTCAGGCAGCTGTTCAGCCTTCGACTTTAGAATTATCAGAAATCGGTGCTTTTGCTGCGATTATGTATGAGATGCCCGATGTCGTAAGTTTTGCCGGCAATGTGGAAGGTACAGTTGCTGATTTTGAGGCAAATGAAATGAGTTTCAGCTTTGGGGAGTCTACTTCTTTTCTTGGTGACATTTCTTTGAAAGGTCTGCCCGATTTTTTTACTTCAGATATTGAGCTAAATGTTCATCGTTTTGAAACCAATATAGCTGATATTGAGAGCTTTGCTATACCCATTGAAGGTAGATACCTTCAGTTGCCTTCAGTTTTTAATACGCTCGGCCAAATACGAGTCGAAGGTAGGTTTGAAGGTAAGTACGAAGATTTTAAAAGCAATGCGTTTGTTCAAACCGAGATCGGAAAGTTAAAAGCAGATCTTATTTACAGGCTAAATCCACGCACAGGAATTCCACATTATTCGGCAACGGTAGTTACAACCAATCTTGACCTCGGCATACTGTTGGATCAGAACGCTTTGCTTGGCAAGCTCAATCTTGATGCCCGACTTCGCGGAAGTGGATTAACGGCTCAGACAGCTGATGCCCGTCTTGTTTCAAATGTTCGGAGCATTGGCCTGCAAAACAATGTTTTTGAAAACATTGAAATCACGGCCGAAATCGCTGACAGTTTTGCGGAGCTTGGTTTTTCGGTTCTGGAACCAGAGATAGGATTGGAATTTTTGGCTACGGTTGATTTGAAGCAAGAGCAGCCATTCTTTGACATCGACGCATTGCTACACAATTCCGATTTGCATAGCCTAAATTTTGTTGAAGGTGACAGTGTCAGTCAACTGGCAACAAATCTACATGCAAAGTTTTCGGGTCTGAATCCTGATACTTTCTCGGGTGAGATTAGCCTCAGTGATCTTGATTATAAAACAAGTTCAGGCGAGATAAAAGTCAAGTCGGTGAAATTGAATGTTATGGATGATGCCTACCTTGGGAGGAAACTTTTAGTAGCTTCCGATTTTTTTGATTTCGAAATGGGAGGCATTTTTCAATTAAGCACCCTTGTTCCATCATTTAAGTCGTATTTGAACCACTATATGGCTTTTAAGGTGCTTGAAAAACCAATTGAAACCCCAGAAAGTATAGAACAGGATTTTTATTTCAACCTCAAATTTAAAAATCTCAATCCTGTGTTGGCTTTCCTGTTTCCAACGATGACAATGGCCAATCAAACAAGTCTTTCAGGCGTCTTTACCCAGCGAAACCATACGCTCAATACCACTTTTCGCAGTGAGTGGATCAGATTGGGCGAGATTCTATTCGAAGCACCCTATCTGCTGATCCAAAGTGATGAGCGGGATGCCAGACTGGATTTCGAAATGAAAGACTTAATTTTGAAAAAGGCCTCATCGGAAGATGCCATTGACTTTGGGATGCAGAGCCCCAAACTCAGTTTAAATGCCGCCTCCGACAGTTTAAATTTTAAGTTGAGTTGGGATAATCAGCGTGAAAAAATGCTTAACCGAGGACTTGTTAATGGCTTGTATTTCCTTGATCAGAAAAAAGATGGAAATTTGTCATTGGCTTTCAACGAGGTGATCGTGAATGACTCGGTCTTAAAACTCAGTCCTGGTAATCTGATTCAGTTCAGGGAGGATGTGACACGGATTGAAAAATTCAACCTGCAATTGGGTAAAAGTCAACTTGGCCTTCAGGGTAGCATACCCCTAAGGGAGGAAGACTCACTCATTGTCAGCTTTAATGAATGGAATATCTCTGCTTTTGATGTTTTGACCGGTACCGCAGGATTTGACCTGGACGGGGTCATTAATGGTGACCTTGTTTTGTCAAACATCGTTAATAATCCCTACTTTTCATCCAATTTGCACATCAATGGTCTTGGATTGAATAATGAACGAATCGGCGAAGCAAGGCTCCTGAGCAATTGGAGCAATCTCGATAAGTCGATTTATGCCAATGTTCAGATCATTAATACAGGAAACAGGAGTAACAGCCGTGTTTTAAACCTTCGGGGATTTTATTACCCGACACGTGAAAAAGACAATCTTTCGATCGATTTAACTTTGGAGAATTTCAGACTGAAGTTTCTGAATCAGTTTTTTCAGGGAATTATTAGTCAGCTTGAGGGCATTGCATCCGGTGAGTTTACAATCAGGGGTGACATTAATAAACCTGTTATTAAAGGAAGTCTGGAACTACTCAGAACTGCCTTTTTGATTGACTATCTTAACGTGAAATATTCGCTGCAGCACAAGATCGATGTTAAACCCGGGTTGATACCGATCGAGAATCTGATAATGTTTGATTCAGCAGGGAATCAGGCAACAGTCAATGGGAAGATCACCAACAATTATTTAACTGACTGGGCTTTTGATTTGAAAATCAAGCCTTCCACATTGCTTGCGCTTAATACAGGTCCGAAACAAAATGAGCTTTTTTATGGTTCTGCGGTTGCAACGGGCGATGTGTTGATAAAGGGTCCGCTCGAAAACATTGAGATGGGTATAACCGCGCTCACCAACAAAGGAACGGCGATTGTGATTCCACTTAATACAGCCGGCTCGGTAGGATCGAGCGACTTTATTCGTTTCGTGAACACAGCCAGGTATGATGCATCCGATTCGATGACTTATATCACCAAACCCATCGTTGGAAGCGGAACAGGATTCAATATTAACCTGAATGCAGAGATAACACCGGACGCATCAGTTAAAATTTTCCTTCCTTATGATATGGGAACACTGGAAGCAACCGGCAGCGGTAACCTCGCCCTGGGCGTCAACAATTCCGGTGCCTTTACTCTGAATGGGGATTATTTTGTAAGAGATGGTTTGTTTACTTTCACATTCGAAAATTTACTTAAAAAGCGCTTTAGTCTGATGGAAGGTGGACGGATTACCTGGACTGGCGATCCTTATGAAGCCGATCTTGATGTGAAAGGTGTCTACAGGGTCAAAGCATCTCTTGCAGGCCTTGGAATCGACACCACATCCAGTCTGAGAAACAGAATCAATGTGGATTGCATCATTCATCTTACCAATGGCTTATTTAATCCTGACATTGGTTTCAGTTTTGCACTACCCGGTGCTGATGCCGATATTGAACAGAAAGTATTCAGCGTGATTGACACCACCAACGATGCTGCCATGACTCAGCAAATGGTCTCATTACTCGTACTGGGTAGCTTTGCTTCAACAAATCTGGGGAATTCTTCCCTGACAAATTCAACTTTTGAAATGATATCCGGACAACTGAGCGGATTGCTTTCGCAGATTAGCAAAGACTTCGATATTGGACTCAACTACCGTCCCGGTGACGCTCTTACCAATGAAGAACTTGAGGTTGCTTTGTCAACTCAGCTTTTTAATGACAGAGTCTCGATTGAAGGTAACTTTGGTGTTTCCAACAATAAAAATGTAAGTCAAAGTGCCAGCAATATCGTAGGTGATGTGGATGTGAGTGTTAAACTTAATGCCGACGGAAGTTTCAGACTCAGGGCTTTCAATCATTCAAACCACAGTTCCTGGTTGAGTTATGGGGTATTTGATAATTATTCGCCTTACACCCAGGGAATAGGGATCTCTTACCGGCAAGAATTTGACGCTTTTAATGAGATTTTCAGAAAGAAAAAGACCAAAATTAAAAAGTAGGATGAAAACAACCTTTTCCCTGTTTTTGGCAATGCTATGTAGTTTGCCGCTTACTATTCAATCACAAATCGTCATAGAAACCAACGATATGCCCTTTGCTGGTGACACGATTCGTACCAGCTTTGCATTCGATGTCGAAGCTTATGATATGAATCTGACTGGTGAAGGATATACCTGGGATTTTACAGCTTTACAGCCTGTTAATCAACGGCTTGATACATTTAGAAATGTTATAGAGACACCAGCCTATTTTTGGCCGAGTTTTCTTGTGAGCGCCAATGTGGCCCTTAGGCTGGGATCAGGAGAACTCCTGCCGGGACTTGTTTTAGATGATGCGTATCAGTTTTTCCACCGATCTTCAACTGCCTATAAAGATTTTGGCTATGGTTTAGTTCTCTCAGGAATCCCATTGCCACTGAAGTTTTCAACACCGGATGTATTGTACAACTTCCCACTTCAATACGAGAATAATTATGCGTCGGATGCCAGCCTTGAATTCACGCTTCCGGGTTTAGGTTATCTGTCGATCGAGAGAAACCGAACAACCACTGCAGATGGTTGGGGAACATTGTTGACACCTTTTGGAGCTTTTGAGACCCTAAGGCTTAAATCTGTCGTCTATGAGCGAGATAGCTTATTCGCAGATACAGCTTCACAGGGAATCTTAGTTGAACGAAACTATATCGAGTATAAGTGGTTGGCAAAAAATTATTCCGCACCCATATTGCAATGCACAGACGACCAATTACTTGGAAGAACAATCGTGTATCTTGACTCAATTCGCGATTTGTCAGTCAAGGTAACTGAAAAAAAGGAGTTATCACTTTCTCTTTTTCCTAACCCGGTTACCGACAGGCTGACTGTAAACCTTCCATTTGGAGCGCAAGGACCAACCCACTTGAAAGTACTGGATTTATTTGGCCGTGAAGTTGAATCGCTTAATGATGTCATTAAGAACGAAGCAGGCAGTCTGATTTTCGAAACTAGTCATTTCAAAAATGGGGTCTATACATTGATTGTAGTGCAACAAGGACGGACTCTCGCCAAAAGTTTTGTTGTTTTTCATCCATGAGTCTCAAGGTTTACAAATCATCCGCCGGATCGGGAAAGACTTTTACACTGGTGTTGGAGTATCTGGTCCTTGTGTTGAAATACCCACTTTATTACAGGCAAATTCTCGCTGTAACCTTCACCAACAAGGCAGCTAATGAAATGAAGACAAGGGTGATAGAAGCCCTATGGTTGATTTCTGACCCGAATAATAACCGATATCCAAAATACAACTTACTCGTCAACCTCTTGGCAAAGAATGATTTTGGAAGTGAAGAATTGGTTAATCAAAGGGCTTCAAAGGTTTTTAATGCCATTCTTCACCGTTACAGCGATTTTCACATTGGCACCATCGATGCTTTCATTCATAGGCTTGTGCGTACTTTTGCCCATGACCTGAATCTGCCGGCAACTTTTGAAACCATTCTCGAAAGCGATGATTTGGCAAAGGATATGAGCAATGAACTCATCCAGTTTATTGGTCATGACGATTATGTTACTGCATTGATCACTGAGTTTTTAATTGAAAATATTGGTGAAGAAAATGATTGGCGGATTGATAAGATGCTCCGCGATTACATCAGGGAATTGCTGAATGAAGAGGCTTTTTTTCAGGCTGATGAGACTGGTTTGCCAGGTGAGGACGAACTGAGTCAGGTTAAAAGCTGGATCAGCAGCAGAATCCACACTTTTGAAAGAACCATGCAAAGTGAGGCAGATAAAATTCTAACACTGCTCTCCGGCGCTGGCATCACAGCAGAAGATATGCCGGGTAAGTCACGGGGTATTGGTTCAGTGCTTCAGAAATTGTCGTCGGGCCGATTTGAGGATGGGTTAACCGGTGTTGCTTTTACAAAAGCTCTGGAAAGCGATCAACCTTTTATGGCCCCAAAAGCTTCCCAAAATCTTCGGCTTGCTTTCGCCACTGTAGAAGAAAACGTTATGCCGAGATGGGAGCGTATCAGGGAATTGATGTTGACAGAATACGATAGGTACATCATATTGAAGTTGCTAAAACGAAATATATATGGCTTTGCCCTCCAAAACAAGCTGAAACAAATTTCCCTTCAGATCATTCATGACCGGCAAGAGGTCCATATTTCGGAGTTTAATAAGCGCATTGCCGCGTTGCTTCAGTCAAGTCCGGTTCCTTTTATTTACGAACGTCTGGGCGAAAGGTATAAGAGTTTTTTACTCGACGAATTTCAGGACACATCGATTCTACAATGGCACAATATGCTGCCGCTTCTCGAAAATTCACTGGCCACCGGCAACGACAACCTGATTGTGGGCGATGGAAAGCAATCGATTTACCGGTTTCGTAGCGGGGAGTTTCAGCAGTTTCTGAAGTTGCCTGAAATCTATCAGGCCGGGATAAATGACCACCTGCTCAGGGTTCAGGATCTTTTAAAACGGAATTATCTGGAATATAACCTCGACACCAATTATCGGTCGGAAAAGGTGGTTGTGGAGTTTAACAATAATTTTTTTGGGTTCGTAAGCAAGCATTATATCGGCGAATCCTATCGGGTCGTGTATCAAAATCAGGCTCAAAAGGTTCACCAACCATCAAATGAGAATGGACTGGTTCAGATCGAGTTTTTGGAGCCAACAGAAGAAATGCAGGCCAGGCGAATCAGAATGATTGAGCGTACTTATGATCTTGTAATTGAACAAACAAACGCTGGTTTTTCATTGCGTGATATTGCCATTCTCGTTTCATACAAAGAAGATGGCAATGAAATTGCACGTTTTTTAGCTTCCAGGGGTATTCAGGTTGTTTCTTCTGATTCATTGCTTCTCAATTCATCCTCTTCGGTTCGGCTTGTTTTGTCTTTGATGAGGTTTCAGCAATATCCTTCTGATCAGATCAACCGGCTGGAAGCGCTTTTCCATTTGCAGGACTTAAGGCCGGAAGTGTTAACAGCCACTGCGGGGCACAACTGGTTTGAATCATATAACTTGTTGAACCAGAAGGAGCAACAAGATTTCGTTAACAAATTCCTTCCTTCTTGGAACTCAAACTTTTCACTGTATGATTTAGCTGAATTTATCATCCGTTCGCTCCAGCTGGATAAAAGCCCGGATGCATACCTTCAGTTTTTACTCGACGAGATCTATCGGTTTGTGGTTCAGGATCAAAAATCGCTGGAAGAATTTCTTAGTTATTGGGATGAGAATGGCGATAATAAATCAGTTGTTGTTCCGGAGCAGACCGAGGCAGTGAGGGTGATGACAGTGCACAAAGCCAAGGGACTTGAATTTCCTGTGGTGATTCTTCCTTTTGCAACCCGTTCATTTTCAACGCTAACAAGAAAGAATTTATGGCTCGACCTTAAGCAATTAGAGATTCCAGGAATTAAGTCAGGCTTTATCAAAGCCAGTAAAAGTCTTGAACAAACACGCTACGGATTCCAATACAGCGATGAAAAAGAAAAATCAAAACTTGATAAATTAAATGTTCTTTATGTTGCCTTAACCCGTGCTATCGGGAAACTGTATGTTCTTACAAGTCTGCCGACACGAAATGTACCGGGTTATGCAGCACTTTTTAAGGATTTCCTCCTCGATATTGGACTTTGGGAAGATTCTAAAACAATCTACACTTTTGGAAATGAGTTTAATGGTAAAAAGACTGAAGCAGAATATCAAAAAAATGAGGAAACTGCAACTGTTGAATTTATCTCAACCAATTGGTCTGAAAAAATAAGTATAGCTGCTGAGTCAATGCCGGGATCGGTCATGCTGTTCAATCATGCAGCATTGGATGCCGGAAATTTCATTCATGCTTTGCTTGCGCGAATTATTCATGTCGCTGATGCCGCTCCTGTGCTTCAGAATGCTTTTCTTTCAGGTTTTCTTGATAAGACTCAGCAGGAGAAAATGGGTAGGTTGATTGATTCCTTTGCGCACCATGAATTACTTTCAAACGCCTTTGATCCAAGGTGGAAAATTAAGACAGAAGCCGGAATCCTTACGAAGACTTCAGAGATTTTTCGGGTTGACAGATATGTTGAAATGACGGATCAGGTATTTATTATCGATTACAAAACCGGACGTGAGGATGGCTCACATCATCAGCAGGTGAGGCGTTATGTGAAAGAAATCGAAGACCTTCAGACCAAATCTGTAAAGGGTTATCTGCTTTACCTTTTTGATTATGAAAAATGGGAATTAATTGAGGTAAAATAAAAAAGGCTGTTCAAAACGAACAGCCTTTTTTAATCATGCCTGAGCCGTTGGCCCTCCCAGAGTAAACGGAGGCATTCCTTCGCCACTGCCTTCTTTGATGGGGCCGTGAACCGATTCGTACTTCTTGATGTTGTCGAGTAAGGCTTTGTAAAGACGCTTGGCGTGTTCTGGTGTAAGGATAATTCTTGATTTCACTTTAGCCTTTTGCACACCGGGCATCAGTTTTACGAAGTCAACAACGAACTCCGAATGTGAATGGGTAATAATGGCAAGGTTGGAATAGGTACCTTCAGCCACCTCTTCACTCAATTCGATATTGATTTGATTTTTATTGTCAGTCATAGGAACAATTTTTTTAGTGATTCACCTTTCAACATGTGATTGAAAGGTGAATCGAATGATTATCTGTTTTTTTCAGGTCCAACTTTAAGCTTCAGGGAAGTAGCTTCCATTACAGCCTCATATTCAGCTCTTGAGCCAACAATCAGATCGTCATATTCCGGAAGTCCGGTTCCAGCAGGTATTTTGTGACCCACAATAACATTCTCCTTCAAGCCTTTGAGATCATCCGACTTGGCGTTGATGGAAGCCTGTGTAAGCACTTTGGTTGTTTCCTGGAAGGAAGCAGCCGAAATGAAACTATTCGTCTGGAGTGAGGCACGCGTAATCCCTTGTAAAACCTGGAAGGCTGTTGCCGGTTTGGCATCACGGGCTTCAACAAGTTTTTTGTCCTTTCGTTTAAGCAGGGAATTTTCGTCACGCATTTTTCTGGCAGTGATGATTTGCCCCTGGTGAAGCACTTCGGAGTCACCCGGATCAATCACAACCTTTTTACCGAAGATTTCGTCGTTTTCTTCCTGGAAATCAGTTTTATTAACCAGCTCACCTTCAAGGAAACGGGTATCTCCCGGATCTTCAACTTCCACCTTGCGCATCATCTGTCTGACGATAACTTCAAAGTGCTTGTCGTTAATTTTAACACCCTGTAAGCGGTAAACTTCCTGTACCTCGTTCACAATGTACTCCTGAACTTTCATCGGCCCTTTGATGGCAAGGATGTCAGCCGGAGTCATGGCACCTTCCGAAAGAGGTGTGCCTGCTTTGACAAAGTCATTTTCCTGAGCCAGAATCTGTTTTGATGTTGGGATCAGATAGCTTTTTTCTTCGCCGGTTTTGGAAGTTACAATCACTTCACGGTTACCTCTTTTCAGTTTTTTACCAAATGAAACGACCCCGTCAATTTCAGAAACAACAGCAGGCTCAGAAGGATTACGTGCTTCGAAAAGCTCGGTAACACGTGGTAAACCACCAGTGATGTCACCTGATTTTCCAATCGCACGAGGGATTTTAACAAGCATACCACCTGCGTGGATGTAATCGCCTTCTTCCACAACGATATGTGATCCAACAGGAATATCGTAGGTTTTGACCAAAACATTGTCCTTGTCGAGAATTTTGATGACAGGGTTCTTCGTTTTCAACCTGCTTTCAATGATCACTTTTTCGTTGTAACCTGTTTGCTCGTCTGATTCGATTCTGAAGGTGACACCTTCAATGATATTTTCAAAGCTGATCTTGCCTTCAAATTCGGATAAAATCACAGCATTGTATGGATCCCAATCACTGATTGGATCGCCTTTTTTTACCTCGGCGCCATTTTTTACATAGAGATTGGCACCATAAGGGATGTTACTGGACGTTAATACGATACCTGTTTTTTTATCAACGATTTTCATCTCTGCCGAACGACCGATGACGATATCCATTGTCTTTCCTTCACGTGTTGTTTCAACAGCACGGAGTTCTTCGAGTTCAATGATACCATCAAATTTGGCTTCTACTTTCGACATGATGGCGATATTGGAAGCCGTACCTCCAACGTGGAATGTACGTAAAGTAAGCTGTGTTCCTGGCTCGCCAATTGATTGGGCAGCAATTACACCTACTGCTTCACCTTTTTGTACGAGCTTTCCCGATGCAAGGTTGCGTCCGTAACAGTTGGCACAGACACCCTGCTTGGATTCGCAGGTGAGTACCGACCTGATTTCAACATTCTCGATCGGTGAATTTTCAATGATTTCAGCAATATCTTCGGTGATTTCCTCACCGCCACTGATAATCAGCTCACCGGTTTGAGGATGATAAATATCGTGCAACGCAACCCTTCCTAAGATACGGTCATACAAAGTTTCAACAACCTCTTCGCTCTTTTTCAAAGCCGAAATCGTGAGACCTCTCAGTGTTCCGCAATCTTTTTCAGTAATTACAACATCTTGTGAGACATCAACCACACGACGGGTAAGGTAACCGGCATCAGCCGTTTTAAGGGCGGTGTCGGCCAAACCTTTACGGGCACCGTGTGTTGAAATGAAGTACTCAAGAACTGATAGGCCCTCCTTGAAGTTGGACAAAATTGGGTTTTCAATGATTTCACCTCCGGTAGCGCCTGATTTTTGCGGTTTCGCCATCAAACCCCTCATTCCTGAAAGCTGACGAATCTGTTCTTTGGAACCCCTCGCACCTGAATCCAGCATCATATAAACCGGGTTGAAACCCTGATCATCCTGAGAAAGTTGCTGCATTACGGTATTCGTAAGCCTTGAATTGGTGTGTGTCCAAATGTCAATGATCTGATTATAACGCTCATTGTTGGTAATAAAACCCATATTGTAGTTGGACAGAACTTCTTCAACTTCCTCATTAGCCTGTCGGATAAGCTCTTCTTTTACAACCGGAATTTTAACATTACCCAGGTTGAAGGATAAACCTCCTTTGTAGGCCATCCGGAAACCAAGATTTTTTATGTCGTCAAGGAATTTGGCAGCGGCTGCAGTTCCTTGCTTTTTAACCATAGCACCAATGATATCGCGGAGCGATTTCTTGGTAAGTAACTGATTTACGTATCCATATCCATGTGGTACCACTTCGTTCAGAAGTACCCTTCCCACTGTGGTTTCAATCAATTTGTTTAAAAGGTTTTTACCTTCTTTAACATTGACTTTCAAATGTATAATGGCATGGAGATCAACCTTTTTCTCATTATAGGCAATGATAACCTCTTCTGGAGAATAGAAACGTTTTCCTTCACCTTTGACGGGATGTTCAGGAGTACTTTTACGGGCTTTGGTGATGTAGTAAAGACCAAGTACCATGTCCTGTGAAGGAACGGTGATTGGAGCTCCATTGGCAGGGTTAAGGATATTATGAGATGCCAGCATCAGAATCTGAGCTTCGAGAATGGCAGCATTTCCAAGGGGTACATGTACAGCCATTTGGTCACCGTCGAAGTCAGCGTTGAAAGCTGTACAAACGAGTGGGTGAAGTTGAATGGCTTTACCCTCAACCAATTTCGGCTGAAATGCCTGGATACCTAACCTGTGTAGGGTAGGAGCGCGATTGAGCAAAACGGGGTGGCCTTTCAGAATGTTTTCGAGAATATCCCATACGATGGGATCTTTGCGATCTACAATCTTCTTGGCTGATTTCACTGTTTTAACGATACCTCTTTCAAGCATTTTGCGGATGATGAAAGGTTTAAACAATTCCGACGCCATATCCTTTGGAATACCGCATTCGTTGAGGTTGAGCTCTGGGCCTACCACGATAACCGAACGACCCGAATAGTCGACACGTTTACCGAGCAGGTTTTGACGGAAACGACCTTGTTTTCCTTTCAAACTGTCGCTCAATGACTTGAGTGGCCTGTTTGATTCAGTTTTTACGGCACTTGCCTTTCTTGAGTTGTCAAACAAGGAATCAACTGCCTCCTGAAGCATACGCTTTTCGTTGCGCATGATTACATCAGGTGCTTTAATCTCGATCAAACGTTTCAAACGATTATTACGGATAATGACCCTACGATAAAGGTCATTAAGGTCTGAAGTAGCAAAACGTCCGCCATCAAGTGGAACGAGCGGGCGAAGTTCTGGTGGAATAACCGGAACTACTTTTGTAATCATCCACTCGGGTCTGTTTTCTATTCTGGAGCGGGCATCTCGGAAGGCTTCAAAAACCTGGAGGCGTTTCAATGCTTCAGCCTTACGCTGTTGCGATGTTTCTGTTCCTGCTTTATGACGTAAATCAAATGAAATCTGGTCAAGATCGAGGCGGGCCAACAGGTCGTGAATAGCCTCGGCTCCCATTTTTGCGATAAACTTATTGGGATCTGAGTCTGGCAAATGCTGGTTGTCGGCAGGTAATGCCTCCATAATGTCGATATACTCCTCTTCGGTTAGAAAATCCATGACCTGCATGCCGGTTTCTGCTTTTATACCTGGCTGGATCACAACATACCTTTCGTAATAAATGATCATATCCAGTTTCTTGGTTTGCAAACCGAGAAGGGCTCCGATTTTGTTGGGAAGAGAGCGGAAGTACCAGATGTGTGCAACCGGAACCACCAGCTGAATGTGGCCCATTCTTTCGCGCCTGACTTTCTTTTCTGTTACCTCAACACCGCAGCGGTCGCAAATAATGCCTTTATATCTGATCCTTTTGTATTTACCACAATGACATTCCCAGTCTTTTACAGGACCGAAAATGCGCTCACAGAACAAACCGTCTCGCTCGGGCTTGTAGGTTCTGTAATTGATTGTTTCAGGTTTGAGAACCTCGCCGCTCGATCGTTCCAGAATGGATTCCGGCGATGCAAGGCTGATGGTGATTTTTGAAAAGTTACTGCTGATAGTACTGTCTTTCCTGAAAGCCATATAGTTGTGATATGTTTGTTAAAAGATTGTGTTGCCATCCTGCTTTAACACAGGATGGCAATGTGAATTTTAGTCAAAAGAAACTTCAAGGCCTAAACCACGAAGTTCATGGATAAGTACGTTGAAGGATTCTGGGATTCCCGGAACCGGCATATTGTCGCCTTTAACAATGGCTTCATAAGCCTTCGCTCTTCCAACAACATCGTCTGACTTAACAGTGAGTATTTCCTGTAGGATGTTGCTCGCGCCAAAGGCTTCAAGTGCCCAAACTTCCATTTCACCGAAACGCTGTCCCCCGAATTGTGCTTTACCACCAAGAGGTTGTTGGGTAATCAGTGAGTATGGTCCGATCGAGCGGGCGTGCATTTTGTCATCAACCATATGATGTAGTTTCAGCATATAGATGTAGCCAACTGTTGCCGGCTGGTCGAATCGCTCGCCTGTACCACCATCGTAAAGATAAACACTGCCGTTTTCGGGTAGACCGGCTTTTTTCAGGTAATCATTGATTTCATCAATATGGGCACCGTCGAAAATTGGTGTGGCAAATTTAACACCTAATTTTGCACCGGCCCAGCCAAGCACTGTTTCATAAATCTGACCAAGGTTCATACGACTTGGTACACCGAGGGGATTCAAAACAATGTCAACTGGTGTGCCATCTTCAAGGAAAGGCATGTCTTCTTCCCGCACGATGCGAGCAACAATACCTTTGTTTCCGTGGCGACCAGCCATTTTGTCTCCAATATTCAGCTTGCGCTTTTTGGCAACATACACTTTGGCCATCTGAACAATTCCATTGGGAAGCTCATCACCTACAGTAGCAACAAACTTCTTTCGGTTATACACACCGTAAAACTCCTTATACTTGATATTGAAGTTGTGAATCAGTGTCTTAATCCTGTCATTGTCATCTTTGTCGGTTGTCCATTTATTTGGATTGACTGTAGCAAAGTCAATTGCAAGCAATGATTTTTGAGTGAATTTGGCCTTTTTGGGTATAATGGTCTCTTTGTAATTGTTCATTACTCCTTGCGAAGTTCGGCCATTGAGCAGGATGAGCAATTTGTCCACAAGCTTGTTCTTAAGGTCGGCAACCTGTCTGTTGAACTGTTCGTCCAATTCCTGAACAACATCCTTATCTTTGGCTTTCGACTTGCGATCTTTAATGACCCGGCTAAATAGTTTTTTGTCGATAACAACACCTTTCATTGACGGTGGTGCCTTCAGTGAGGCATTCTTCACGTCACCTGCTTTATCACCAAAGATTGCTCTGAGTAATTTTTCTTCAGGTGTTGGGTCACTTTCACCTTTGGGAGTTATTTTTCCAATCAGGATATCACCTTCAGATACTTCTGCGCCAATACGAATCAATCCATTTTCGTCCAAATCTTTGGTAGCTTCTGCACTAACGTTGGGGATATCATTCGTTAACTCTTCAATACCACGTTTGGTATCACGTACCTCGAGTGAGAACTCCTCGATGTGAACGGAAGTGAAGATATCCTCCTTGACAATCTTTTCGGAAATTACAATAGCATCCTCAAAGTTGTAACCTTTCCAAGGCATGAAGGCAACCATCAGGTTTCGTCCGATGGCAAGCTCGCCATTTTGGGTGGCATAACCTTCGCACAATACTTGTCCCTTCTGCACCTTATCACCACGGTGAACAATGGGTTTGAGGTTAATGCTGGTGTTTTGATTGGTGCGGATATATTTTGTCAGGTGATAAGTCTTGACATCTTCGTCGAAACTAAGGATTTTCTCGTCCTCACTTCGGTCATAGCGAATGGTTATCTTTGTGGCATCCACAAAAATAACTTCACCTGTACCTTCTGCGTTAATCAATACGCGTGAGTCTTCGGCAACAGATCGCTCAATACCAGTACCAACAATAGGAGTTTCAGGCTGAAGCAATGGCACTGCCTGACGCATCATGTTTGATCCCATCAGAGCACGGTTGGCATCATCATGTTCGAGAAATGGAATCAAAGAGGCAGCAATTGAAGCAATCTGATTGGGTGCAACGTCAATTAAATCCACCTTCTCCCTGTCAATAATTGGGTAATCGGCCAGATACCTTACTTTTACCCTGTCTTCAGCAAATAAGCCATCCTTTTGCATAGGAGTTGTTGCCTGAGCAATGATCTTGTCTTCTTCTTCTTCAGCACTCAAATAAACCGGTGAATCAGCGAGATCTACAACACCTTCTTTTACAAGTCGGTAGGGGGTCTCAATAAAGCCAAGCTTATTGATTTTTGCATAAACACATAGTGAAGAAATCAAACCGATATTAGGGCCTTCTGGTGTTTCTATCGTACAAAGCCGACCGTAATGGGTATAGTGAACGTCACGAACTTCAAAACCGGCTCTCTCACGCGATAAGCCTCCCGGACCGAGTGCAGAAATCCTACGTTTGTGTGTCACTTCCGACAGCGGATTGGTTTGATCCATAAACTGCGAAAGCTGATTTGTTCCGAAGAAAGAATTGATAACTGACGAAAGCGTTTTTGCGTTAATCAAATCGGTAGGTGTAAACACTTCGTTGTCACGCACATTCATTCTTTCACGAATTGTACGGGCCATACGTGCCAAACCAACACCAAATTGTGCATATAGCTGTTCGCCAACTGTTCTTACACGTCGGTTACTTAAGTGGTCGATGTCATCAACTTCTGTCTTGGCGTTAGCAAGCTCAACAAGGTAGCGGATAATCGAAATAATGTCTTCTTTGGTGAGAACTTTGGTCTCATCAGAGATATGAAGATTCAGTTTTCGATTAATCCTGTAGCGCCCAACTTCGCCAAGGTCATATCGTTTATCTGAGAAAAAGAGTTTGTCGATGATGCCTCGGGCGGTTTCCTCATCCGGGGGTTCGGCATTTCTTAACTGTCTGTAAATAAATTCAACAGCCTCTTTTTCTGAGTTGGCTGTATCTTTCTGCAGCGTATTGAAAATAATCGCGTATTCTGAGGTGTTAAAATCTTCACGATGCAACAGAATCGCTTTCACTCCTGAATCAACGATGAGGTCGATGTGATCGTTTTCGAGTATGGTTTCACGCTCAATAATCACTTCATTTCGTTCAATGGAAACAACCTCACCGGTGTCTTCATCCACAAAATCCTCAATCCAGGAACGTACAACCCTGGCAGCCAGTTTTCGGCCAAGAACACGTTTAAGACCTGCCTTGCTTACTTTTACTTCTTCAGCAAGGTTGAAAATCTCCAAAATATCCTTGTCTGTTTCATAGCCGATGGCACGAAGCAGGGTGGTAACAGGTAATTTTTTCTTTCTGTCAATGTAGGCATACATGACATTGTTGATATCGGTCGAGAACTCCATCCACGAACCTTTGAACGGGATGATTCTGGCCGAATAAAGCTGTGTGCCGTTGGCATGTTTGTGCTGTCCAAAGAAAACACCTGGTGAACGATGCAGCTGAGAAACCACCACACGTTCAGCACCATTAATTACAAAAGTGCCTTTGGGAGTCATATATGGGATCATACCCAGATAGACATCCTGAACGATGGTTTCAAAGTCTTCATGTTCAGGATCAGTACAATACAGCTTAAGCTTTGCTTTAAGGGGTACGCTGTAAGTTAAGCCGCGCTCGATACATTCTTCGATGGTGTAGCGTGGCGGGTCAACAAAATAGTCAAGAAATTCTAATACAAAGTTGTTTCTTGCATCCGTGATCGGGAAATTTTCAGCGAAAACCTTGTAAAGTCCTTCTTCCTTGCGGTTTTCGGTATTGGTATCGAGTTGAAAAAAATCCTGAAACGACTGTAGCTGGATATCTAGGAAATCCGGATAGTCAATCGTACTCTTAGTGGATGCGAAACTGATTCTTTGGGATGATTTTACTGCCAAGGTCTTTAAGTTTTGGAAGCCTGTTGAGGCAGGCGGATTAAAAATAAAAAAGAAACAATATCACAAAATGCAAAATAGGCGCAAAACCTCTATCTCAAAATGTATTGAGATAGAGGTTGTTTTGCCTCAAATTTTGCAGAAATCCGATCCTTCTTATTTAACTTCAACCTCTGCACCAGCTTCTTCCAACTGAGATTTTAATGCATTGGCTTCGTCTTTGCTAACACCTTCTTTGATTGGTTTTGGAGCTGCATCAACCAGTTCTTTGGCTTCTTTCAAACCAAGGCTGGTGAGTTCTTTTACCAATTTAACAACTGCGAGTTTAGAGGCACCAGCTGATTTCAGGATGACATCAAAAGAAGTCTTTTCTTCAACAACAGGAGCATCAGCGCCACCTGCAGGTGCAGCGGCTACTGCAACAGCTGCTGCTGCGGGTTCAATACCATATTCTTCTTTCAAAATGGTAGCTAATTCGTTGACCTCTTTAACTGTGAGGTTTACTAATTGCTCTGCGAAAGCTTTCAAATCTGCCATTTTATTAACGTTTTAATAGTTATTTTAATAATAATCTTCTCTTTTTTTCTTTGAATTCTAATAATTCACTGTTATCCTTCCCGCTCGGAGAGGGTTTTCACGATGCCACTGAGCTTATGGCCGCCTGATTGAAGCGCGCCAATAACATTTTTGGCAGGTGATTGCAGCAACCCGATAAGTTCACCAATAAGATCGTTTTTGGATTTGACATTGATGAGGAACTCGAGCTGATTGTCGCCAATATAAGCTGCTTCTTCGATGAATGCTGCCTTGAGTACAGGACGATCTGATGTTTTGCGAAACTCTTTAATGAGTTTTGCCGGAGCATTGCCTGCTTCTGCAAACATCACGGAGGTTGCACCTTTTAGCACGCTGTGCAACTCACTCATATCAACACCGGTGCGCTCCATTGCCTTACGCAACAAAGCATTCTTGACAACCAGTAGTTCGATCTCGCGAGTGAAACACAAACGACGCAACTTGGCGGTGTTCTCAGCGTTCAGATTGGAAATATCGGTAAGGTAAAAATTGGGATTCGCTTTAAGCTTCTCGGCAATACCCTCGATAATCGTTAATTTTTCTTCTTTTCTCATATCAATAACTTCCTTTTTTCGTTTAGATTGTTACTGATTTAAGGTCGATTTGAACGCCTGGACTCATCGTACTCGAAATGAAAATACTTTTTACATATGTTCCTTTTGCAGCAGATGGTTTGAGCTTGACGATTGTTTGAATCAGCTCGCGGGCGTTTTCAACAACTTTGTCCGGAGTGAAGCTGACTTTTGCAATACCGGCATGGACAATACCATACTTATCAACTTTGAAGTCGATTTTACCGGCTTTTACTTCCTGAACAGCTTTACCAATATCCATTGTAACAGTGCCAGTTTTTGGGTTTGGCATCAATCCACGGGGTCCGAGGATTCGGCCTAAGGCTCCAACTTTTGGCATTACATTGGGTGTGGTAATAACTACGTCAATATCTGTCCAACCGTCTTTGATTTTCTGAATGTATTCATCCAAACCGACGAAATCAGCACCTGCGTCTTTTGCTTCCTGTTCTTTATCGGGGGTACAAAGTACCAAAACCCGCATTACTTTACCCGAGCCGTGGGGCAATGTAACCGATCCGCGAACCATCTGATTGGCTTTACGGGGGTCAACGCCTAAACGGATATTCAGGTCAACAGAGGCATCAAACTTGGTGTAAGTGATTTTTTTGACGATATCAACTGCTTCAGTCAAGGAGTAGATCTTGCTTTTGTCGAACTTACCCAGAGCGTCTTTCTGTTTTCTGGTCAGTTTTGCCATTTAACTAAATGTGTTAAGGGTTCTACAAAATGCGTGTAAACCAAAGTGTCCTACTTTAGTTTAGTTCAAATGGGGCGTCGCCTGTCACTTTTACTCCCATACTACGGGCAGTTCCGGCTACCATTTTCATGGCCGACTCCATGGTGAAAGCATTTAAATCTTTCATCTTGTTCTCAGCAATGGCGCGAACCTGATCCCATGTGATCGATCCAACTTTTGCCCTGTTAGGTTCTGCTGAACCTTTTTTGATGGCTGCAAGTTCTCTGATCTGTATGGCAACCGGTGGAGCTTTTACAACAAAGTCAAATGATTTATCCTTATACACGGTGATAATAACAGGGACAATTTTCCCTGCCATATCTTGTGTACGGGCATTAAACTGTTTGCAAAACTCCATGATGTTGACACCTTTCGAACCCAATGCGGGTCCAACTGGTGGAGAAGGATTAGCGGCTCCTCCTTTGATTTGCAGTTTTACTAATGCGCTTACTTCTTTTGCCATTTTAATCCTTTATAAGATTGAATATGAAGGAAGTTTGTATTTCAATAAAATTATTCCTTTTCAACCTGCATGAAACTCAACTCGAGCGGAGTCTTCCGGCCAAAAATCTTCACCATGACCTTCAGTTTCTTCTTCTCTTCGTTGATTTCTTCAATAACACCGCTGAAACTGTTAAATGGTCCGTCAGTAACAGTGACTGTTTCGCCAATGATGAAGGGGATGTTAACCTCTTCTCCCATTTCAGAAAGCTCATCAACTTTACCGAGAATTCTCTTAACCTCCGCAGGGCGCAATGGGTCGGCTTCTCCTTTTGTACCAAGAAATCCCAATACATTTGGAATTGATTTGATAATATGAGGGATCTCTCCGGTTAACACTGCTTCAACCAAAACATAGCCGGGAAAATAGTTGCGTTCTTTGCTGACTTTTTTCCCTTTTCTGATTTGAAACACCTTCTCCGTAGGAATCAACACCTGTGAAATTGCTGATTGCAGACCTAGCCTGGCAATTTCAGAGTCAAGGTATTCTTTTACCTTTTTCTCTTTACCGCTGATGGCACGGACTACATACCACTTTTTTTCAAAGGAATCACTCATTGAGAAACAAGAACTAAATTAATTGAAATACAAAAAAATCGTTATCATACAACTCAAAACAGTTCCTAGAAAAGCTTGTAAAAGTTTTCAAGTAACGTTCTGAACGATATATCCATCAGGTAAACCACCGTAGCGATTAATAGGGAAGCAATGGATACAACCATAGCACTGCTTTGCAGCTCAGCCCAAGTGGGCCAGGATACCTTTTGCATCAATTCGGTATAACTTTCCTTTGCGTAATTGACAATGCTGAATCTTGACATCGATTTATTTCTTTTAAGTTGCACGGGTGGTAGGACTCGAACCCACAACCAATGGTTTTGGAGACCACTACTCTACCAATTGAGCTACACCCGTATTGAATGTGTAATAAAAGGTGTTCCTTTTGGGAACACCTTTTAGTTACGTTTTTTTATCTGTTAATCGAGAATTTCGGTAACCTGACCTGCACCTACTGTACGTCCACCCTCACGGATAGCGAAGCGCAAACCTTTGGTCATGGCGATTTCCGCAATCAATTTAACTTCAATGGTAAGGTTGTCGCCTGGCATAACCATTTCAACACCTGCAGGAAGAACGATCTCGCCTGTTACGTCAGTAGTTCTGAAATAGAACTGTGGACGATATTTGTTGTGGAATGGAGTGTGACGGCCACCTTCTTCTTTTTTCAGGATATAAACCTCAGCTTTGAAATGTTTATGAGGTTTTACTGAGCCTGGAGCAACAATAACCATACCCCTGCGGATTTCATCCTTGTCAATACCACGGAGCAACAAACCAGCGTTGTCACCAGCCTCACCACGGTCAAGAATTTTGCGGAACATTTCAACTCCCGTAACAACTGATTTGAGTTTTTCAGCTCCCATACCGATAATTTCTACCGGATCACTGGTGTTGATAACACCTGTTTCGATACGACCTGTTGCAACAGTACCACGACCTGTAATTGAGAATACGTCTTCAATTGGCATAAGGAATGGTTTATCCTGATCGCGTTCGGGAAGCGGAATCCAGGCATCGCAGGCATCCATCAGTTCATAGATTTTTTCTACCCACTTTGGTTCTTTATTCAAACCACCAAGCGCTGAACCCTGGATAACCGGAGTATTATCACCATCAAATTTATAGAATGAGAGGAGGTCTCTAACTTCCATTTCAACAAGTTCCAACAACTCTTCATCGTCAACAAGGTCAACCTTGTTCATGAAAACAACCAATCTTGGAACACCAACCTGACGTGCAAGAAGGATGTGCTCGCGGGTTTGTGGCATAGGACCGTCGGTAGCAGCTACAACGATGATGGCACCGTCCATCTGAGCAGCACCTGTAACCATGTTTTTAACATAGTCAGCGTGACCGGGGCAGTCAACGTGAGCGTAGTGACGAGCTACGGTTTCATACTCAACGTGAGCTGTATTGATGGTGATACCCCTTTCCTTTTCTTCTGGAGCAGCATCAATAGAGTCAAATGATTTAAACTGAGCAAGACCCTTGTCAGCTAAACACAGTGTGATAGCAGCAGTGAGTGTAGTCTTACCGTGGTCAACGTGACCAATTGTTCCGATGTTAACGTGTGGCTTGGTCCTTGAAAATTTTTCTTTAGCCATATCTACTTTGTTTATTAAAGGTGTTAAAAGATTATTTGAGCCAATGACGAGGATTGAACTCGTGACCTCTTCCTTACCAAGGAAGCGCTCTACCACTGAGCTACATCGGCTTTTGAGCGGGAAACCGGGCTCGAACCGGCCACCTACAGCTTGGAAGGCTGTCGCTCTACCAAATGAGCTATTCCCGCATTGGTGGGGGAGGAAGGATTCGAACCTCCGAAGGCTGCGCCAACAGATTTACAGTCTGCCCCATTTGACCGCTCTGGTACTCCCCCAAAAAAAAATTCAAAATGTCTTACTTGAGCCGGTAGAGGGATTCGAACCCCCGACCAGCTGATTACAAATCAGCTGCTCTGGCCAACTGAGCTACACCGGCTTTTGTTAAAGAACGTCGGTCTCATAAAAAATGCAGACCCCTTTAAAAAGGTCTGCAAAAATAGATAGTTTAATTTAATTGGCAAAGATTTTTACTAAAAAAAAATGTAAAAACTTCCAAAACTTGTTCAACTAATTGAAATAGAATATTTTCTATTTGTTATGCTTGGCTTTATGCTTCTCAATTTGCTTCTTTAAAGCATCAATTACTTCGTCAGTAGCTTCCTCGAAGGTCTTACTTTGCTTGGATGCAAACAGGTCATTGCCCTTTATCAATAGCTTTATCTCGGTGATTTTATTCTCCGGATTCTCCGTGTTTTCCAACTTGAGCACAACTTCTGCTCCAATTATTTCACTGAAAAGCTTGCCAAGTTTCTCAATCTTGTTCGTGATAAAGGCTTCCAATTTTTGATCGGCTTTGAAGTGTACCGATGTGATGTTAACTGTCATAATTACCTCCTTTTAGTTATTGATTGTTATTTAGCCCTTTGGATGGGCTTGTTGATGAATCTTTTTGAGTTCTTCTATCGTGCCATGTGTGTAAACTTGTGTTGCTGCCAGACTGGAATGTCCTAATAACTCCTTAACTGCCAGTAGGCTGGCTCCATTGTTGAGTAAATGGGTTGCAAATGTGTGTCTCAATACATGCGGACTGGTTTTTGTCAAAGTTGTACCTTCTTTTAATGTTTCTGAAACGAGATTGTATAAATAACTCTCACTGGCTTTTTTTCCTAACCTGTTAACAATAAGCCAATCACCTTTTGGTTGAATTTCCATCCGTTCATGCAGGTATTGTCTGATCAGTTTGCCAAGTGATTGATCAAACGGAATCAGGCGTTGTTTGTTTCTTTTTCCTTGCACTTTTATTTGATTTTGCGCAAAATCAATGTCCTGGATGCTCAATCCAAGAAGCTCTGAACGACGCAACCCGCATTGATAGAGCAATTCGATGGCTATTTTTTTTACCTGACTGTTGAAATCGTTTATCAGTGGTTCGGCAACCATGTTGTACATATCCGATTGAGGCACAAATACAGCGATTCTTTTTTTTGTTTTCAGAGCTTTCTGCAGCGAAACGGGGTGTTTTTCAATTACACCGTTTCTCAGCAGGAAGTTGTAAAACCCCTTCAGGGTTGAAATTTTGCGGTTAATGCTGCTGTTGTCGAGGTGATTTTGTTTGAGGCCGGCTATCCATTGCCGAATCATTTTTTCATCAACCAAGGCCAGGTTGATTTGATTATAATACTGCTCCAAAAAGGATTGAAATTGCATCAGATCAGTTTGATATGCTCTGAGAGTATGTTGTGAGTACCTTTTTTCGGAACGGATATATATGATGAAATCCTCAATCGTCATGACAAACAAAAAAAACTTTGATGTAAATTTACGATAAAATCGGCCTACATCAAAGTTTTAATGAAAAAGATTCTTGCAAAACGGAGGCTTTAGTTTTCGGCCTCCTGGCGTAGCTGTTGAACGTAAATAGCCTTCAGTCTTTGCTCTCTGTTGATCACAGATGGCTTGGTGAATTTTTGACGGTTACGGAGTTCTTTAATAACACCGGTTTTCTCAAATTTTCTTTTGTACTTTTTTAAGGCACGGTCGATGCTCTCGCCTTCTTTTACAGGAATAATGATCATGTTAAATACACTCTCTTTCTTTAAGTGATGAATAATGAAGTTAATTAACTTTTGGCCGGCAAAAATATAAAAAGTTTCGGAATGTTTTCATTCTGACCCGTTTATTTTTTTCAGGGTGTTAGAATAACTTTTTTACTGTAGTTGATTTTGCCGGAGAAGATGTTCAAACAGGAAATTGTCCATTTTTTCATATAAGTGTAGCCTGGTGTTACCGCCATAAATACCATGATTTCTGTTGGGATAAATCATCAGGTCGAACTGTTTATTGGCTTTAACCAGTGCGTTGATCATTTCCATCGTATTTTGGTAATGAACGTTGTCATCTCCGCTGCCATGAACAAGCAGGAAATTTCCTTTCAGTTTGTCAACATGGTTGATGGGAGAGTTTAAATCATATCCATCAGTGTTTTCCGAAGGGAGTTGCATATAGCGCTCGGTATAGATGTTGTCATAATAACGCCAATTGGTTACCGGAGCTACTGCAATGGCAGTACTGATGTATTCAGCACCCTTGGTGATGCCAAGGCTTGCCATATAGCCTCCGTAGCTCCAGCCAAAAACGCCTATTTTTGCCGGGTCAACATAGGCTTGTTGCGAAAGATAGCGTGCCGTCGCAATTAAATCTTCGGTTTCGTATTTTCCCAATTCTTTGTATGTCATTTTCTTAAAGAGAGATCCTCTTGCTCCTGTTCCCCTGTTGTCAACCGACACAACGATAATCCCTTTTTGAGCAAGGTGCTGAAACCATAAACCATTGGCTCCTCCCCATGAATTGTTTACAGTTTGTGCTCCCGGACCACCATATATATATAGGAGTACCGGATATTTTTTCTTCGGATCGAAATCAGGAGGCAGGAGTTTCCATGCATTTAAGTCAACAACTTTGCCGTCAGGTAGTTTGAAGCTGGAATCGCTTATTTCGAAAAACTCAAACGCTGGTAGTTTATATTCTATCAGGCGGGCTTTCAGGCTGGCATTGTCCTTAAGGGTTCTGATCAGTCTACCGTTTCCCTCATGCACTGTGATCAAAGCGGGGCTGTTGATGGTTGTGTTTGTATTGAGAAAGTAGGAGAAATCGCTGCTAAACATGGCCGAGTTGTGCCCGGGAGCATCGCTAACTACCTGAATTTTGCCTTTAAGATCTACTTTGTAGATTCCTCTGTCTAGAGGACTGTTCATGGCACTTTGAAAAAACAACTGCTTACTGTCAGGGTCATAACCATAAATCTTAGTGACATCCCACTCGCCTGCAGTTAATTGCTTAACAAGTTTTCCAGTCAGATCATATTGATAGATGTGATTGTATCCATCAAGCTCACTTGTTAGTATAAAACTTTTGCCATCAGGAAGGAAATACAAATCATCTGTAATATCGACGTAATATGGACTTTTTTCTTCATAAACAAGGGTAGTCTTCGCGTTGCGGGTGTCAGCAAAAAACAGTTCAAAGTGGTTTTGATGGCGATTCAAACGTTGAATGGAAAGCATGTCGGGGTTTCTTGTCCATTTAATTCTTGGAATATAAATATCAGAATTTTCACCCAGGTCGATTTCAGAGGTAAGACCGGTTTCGAGGTTAAAGACTTTAACTTGAACAATCGAGTTGCGCTCCCCGGCTTTCGGATATTTGTATTTATATTGTTCGGGATACAGATTGCCGTAATATGTCATTTGAAACTCTTTCACCTGTGATTCATCAAAGCGGATGAAGGCAATTTTTTTACTGTCGGGCGACCAGAAAAATGCCTGGGTAAAACTGAATTCTTCTTCATAAACCCAGTCAGTGGTTCCGTTAATAATTTCGTTCCAAAGTCCGTCAGTGGTAATTGCTTTTTCCTCTCCTGAAAGTAAATCTTTTAAAAAAAGATTATTATCTCTAGCGAAAGCAATCTTTTGGCCATCAGGCGAAAAGGTGGCAAGTTGTTGTTTGCCGCCTTCTGAAAGTGCATTGAGTTTTTTTGTTGTCAGGTCAAAAATGTAAAAAGCTGATTTCACTGAATGACGATAAATCATTTCTGCTTCTGTAGGGATCAGCATTTTCGTTTCATCAGGGCTGAATGTGTAATCAGAGAGCGCAACCGGCTTATCACTACTTTGCAGTGTGAGATCCGTGGCTTTGACAAGGGTATAGAGAAGTTTTCCGGATTCGTAGGTGTAAACATTGAGATCGCCATTTTCGATGGTTGAAAAATTATTGCCGTCCTTCATCGGGTTGATACCATAAACATTTTCGGAGGCGAATGTCCTGCTTGCCCAGATGTCTTTGAGCGTCAGAGCCTTTTCTTGGGCAAATGTTTCAAACGAGCCTACAGCAATGAGGCAGATTATGTAGATCAGCAGTGATAATTTTCTCATAAGGATTAACTTTTAAAGAATTTGTTCAAAAATACACAAATTAATTCAGTCGGTGTTGCTGGGAATGGGAGGGTTTTATTATTTTTGCAATCCGATTTTTTTGAAGCGGGCGTTTAACTCAGTTGGTTTAGAGTGTCACCTTGACAGGGTGGAAGTCACTGGTTCGAGTCCAGTAACGCCCACAAAGCAGTCAGCAAAATATGACTGCTTTTTTATTTTCGGACCATTGGATAAGTTCGTGGCTTGAAAATTTTATAGGATATACCCAGTGTCGTCAGGTTATAAAAGTCATAAGGTGATCTGTTTGCGCTCTCAAAAGAATCAAGGCGGTCCGTATCCATCCATCGGTTTGCAGATTCAAGTCTGATCGACCAGTTTTCATTTATTTTGTAGCTCACACCCACACCTCCAAGTGCAATTCCTTCAATAACAAGCCCCCATAAACCACTTCCAGAGCCGTAGCCTCTGGATGCAACTACTTCGCTATCTGATATTTGAATTAAATCACTGCTATAATAGCTTAAACCAACACCAAGAATGAAGTAAGGCGCCCATTTTTGATCAGACCGATACGGAATAAACAATAACATAGGATTCAGGTTAATGCTGAAATTACCTTCAATGAGTTTGGCCTCAAAATAGAGGTTGGCATTTGGTTTGCAGCCCGCGATGGAAGCGTAGGCAAGCTGGCCACCAATCCTGAGAAATTGAAATACATCCCAGCTTAAGGTGCCCTGGAAGGATGAGCCCATTTCATTCACAGGTTTTCGGGTGGGAAAAACATTATTTTTTTTAATGTCGGTAAAAGAAGTTGTAGGCCCTGCGCTTGCGGTAATAATCAATCCGGGATTAAATAAGTACATTCTATGCACGATACTTTGTGCATTACCGGCTAAAGGCCATATCATGATAAAGACGATCATGAAAATGAAACCCTTCACAGAGGTTTTTCCTGACAGTCTTTTCCCAGATATTTTTGCCTTATGTAATTGAACCCGTGAGATTATTTTATTTTTTTAATAAGTTAAAGAAATACTATTTATTTTCAGTTTTTAAGTAGTTATCCATCAGAGAAGAAAGTTGTTCTGCACTGATTCTTTTGCCGATGATATTTTTCTTTTTATCAAGCAGGTAGATCACCGGAACGCTGTAAATGTCATATAAATTATGAAAATCTTCTGTCATGCTTTTCATCCCGTTGACATGAAGCCATGGATATTTTTTTTCATTCAAATAGCGCTTCCATCCTTCAAAATCATTGGTCGAATTAACGGCATAAACCCCCAAATCGTATGTATTGGTTTGATAGAGTTTTGACAATGTTTCCATCTCCTTTTTACAATGTCCGCAGGTTTGATCCCAAAAAATGATCACAGTGAATTGATTGCTGATTTCGTTGAAAGATCTGAAATTACCAGTGGTATCAACTAACCACATATCTGGTGCCTTGAGTCCCAAAAGGTTTCTCCGCATCTTACCGGCTCTTTCAAGTAACTGTTTTTCAATGGATGGTGTAAGATTGCCAAGCTTGCCTTTGGCAACGTATTGATCAACAATGTGCACGAAAACCTTATCTAATCCCATGATTTTTGGAGTTTGATACTCTGCAATAAAATGCCAGATCAGGTAGTCGAGCATGATTTCGTTTCCATTTGTTAAACCTAATAATGCATCAACTTCTTTGATTACCGAATCTGCATCAGGGAGAACCAGCTGCTCGAAATAGGTTTTTAGCTTCATAGGAAGCAGTGGAGTCAGAATGAGTCGTTCATCGCTTATATCCACATTTGCCCAAAAATTTGACTTATAATATTTGTAGGCCAAATCCTGTTCATTTTTTATTTCTTCAGGAATCAATGGATCCTCCATTGCTTTCAGGATTTTCGTAAAAAGCAATGTGGGATAGGTCGAAATTATTTCCATCCGAAAATCAGATATTGACTGATTGATCGAATCAAGTTGATTAAGGTAGTGATTCTTTTCAGTTTCAGAGAGGGATGATTTATCAAGTAATAATTTGATATCCTCTATTTTGCGATGAGAATCATTTACGAGTGCAATGTGTTCAAAAAATAGTTGGCTGTCTATACTACCTTCCACAACCACTGCAGGCCTGGAATCATCTTTACCGGCAGTGATGGAAAAAAACTGTTCGTTACCGACTAAAAACTCGATCAGTTTCTCCTTTTTTGCGTTTGCCAGCAGATAGATTCCTTGTTTTAAAGGTTTTAGACCAATAAATTGCGCCTTACCCGGTTGACCATGACTCGTATCAGCAATAAAAAACTTATCACCGTAATAATTGGCGAGGTAGAATGTTGTATCGGTAGCCGATTCAAGATTGATATTGATCGTATAACCTTGTTGGGCTTGTGCACAATTGCAGGCAATCATTGCGCAAAGCAGGCTTAAAACAGAGGCTAATTTTCTTGCACACATAAAATTCTTCGTTTATATCAGGGCACAAAATTAACAATAGATCAGCAACGCTGTTGTGTGAATCATCAACAATCGGATGTTGATAAATCGGGTGTTTTGATTGTGAACGGTGAGCTAATGTATTATCTTTGCCACGATTTTGGTGTCCAGCCGCTTTTGCGATGGACTTAAAAGGGAACCAGGTGAAAATCCCGGACAGTACCCGCTGCTGTAAGCTCCTTGAAAAACCACCGGAAACCATTGCCACTGTATCACTTGTATGATATGGGAAGGCCTCCGGAGGGTGAGTAAGTCAGAAGACCTGCCAAGTCAGTTTAGAACAAAGCTTTCGGGATAAAAGCTTGTCGAACTGTCAAAAGATCTCGACAAATTTCCTGGAGTTTTGAGGTAAAATGTTTTTAACCTTAAAACCGTTTTTATGTCAATTTTTTCAGCCAGAGTTCTCTGTTTTTTAGTCATGATTTCCCTGTTTGCTCCGAAGCTCCTGGGGCAACAGAACGTAAGCCAACTGATTGTTGCTTCAGGAGGTGCGTTCTCGAATCCAAACGATTTTGTGAGTATAAGTGTCTATCATCCCCAAAATCAATCTACTGAGGTATTTGGTGAAATACGCACCCAAGCCGTACAGGATGTTATTGTTTACAATGACAAAATATATGTAACCGCCACTGATTCAATTGTCGTGTTCGACGCACTTAATCATCAACGATTGAATGGCATTGCAATGTCTGGGGTCAGGTATTTACTGGCTGTTGATGAATTGCTGTTTGTCAGTATACAGTATCCTCAAACAAGTGATTTTGTTAAAGTTCTTAATATTAACACATTAGAAGTCGTTAAAACAATTTCCCAGATCTCAGGAGAATCTGCCGGTATGTTGCAGTTCGGAAATAAGGTTTTTGTAGCTGTGCCAGGGGATTGGACTAGCACGGTGGGGAAAGTGGCAGTGTTGGATTCTTTTTCAGGTGAGTTTATCGAAGAAGTAGATTTTGGCACTTCGGGAAGTGGTATTCATGATTTATTTGCTTTCAACGGCAACATTCTGTCAGTAAACCGATCCGCCTGGGGAGTTAATGAAGGGATAATTTCTATGTTTAATCCCTTGACGCGAAGTGTAAGTCATCATCTTTTTCCGTATTCTATTGGTAAAGGAATCGCAGTATCCGAGGAGAAACTTTTTCTGTTATTGAACAACGGTATCGGCGAAATTAACCTTCAGGATTGGTCTGTTTCCAACGCAGCCGTGGTTCCTGATCCTGGAAGTGCTTCCTTCACTTATTTTGCTGACATTGTATTTGACCCTTTTGATCAGCGATTTTATGCTACAATCACTGATTATTTTTCAATGGGAGAGGGTAAGATTTTTGATGTCAATGGATTGCAAACCGGAAGTTTTTATGCAGGCATATCAGCCGAAGCACTTGCGTTGGATTTTGATTTGACAAGTTCGAACAATGAAAACGAAATTTCTTTGGCTTCAGTTTGGCCCAATCCGGCTCCAACCCATGTAAGTGTTGAAGTTGAAAATGCCTTTAAACCCGAATCATGGACAGTTTATGCTTTAAACGGCGCCAAAGTACCTGTTAATCCAATTCAGGCCGGTAATGGCTGGCAGATTGATGTCACTCATTTGAAAGCAGGAATCTATCAGCTTCTTTTACAGAATTCAAATGGTGATCAAATCCGTTCTACTTTCATAAAAATGTAGTTAAATGCAGTTATTCAAGCCATTGATTTGGGTTTTATTTCCATGTTTTCTGCTGAGTTGGAGCTTTACTTCAGCTCAGTTTCCTCCTTCTGCCGGCCAACAGGGAAGTACTGCATTGCATGCCGACAGCAGTATTTTTGTTGCCTGGTCGACCAATGCAGTCATAAGTCGTGGGCCACAACAAATTGATATGCCAGCACTTGGCGATGCAAGTTATGGCACAACTGCTGCGGCCATTGGCAAAGCTGACATCAATGTGATTAGCCTAGGTGACGGAGGTACAATAAGTTGTTATTTTGATAAATATTTAATCAACGGTCCCGGTCCTGATTTTGCTGTTTTTGAAAATGGTTTCTCAGAGCAATTTCTTGAACTTGGTTTTGTTGAAGTTAGCAGTGATGGAATTCAATTCGCGCGTTTTCCTTCAGTTTCGCTTACTACTGAAGCTGTGCAGGTGGGTGGATTTGGAATTCTTGAGGCTACGCTCATTCATAATCTGGCAGGAAAATACCATGCTTTTTACGGAACTCCTTTTGATTTGAGTGAGATTCAAAGTGAAATTGTAAATGTGGATAGCATCACGGTTGTCAGGGTGGTAGATGTTGTTGGAAGTCTTCAGGCTGGCTTATGCAGCTTTGATGCTGAAGGCAGAATTATCAACGATCCGTGGCCGACGCCATTTCCATCTTCGGGCTTTGATTTTGATGCCATTGGCGTGATTCATAATGCTGATTTTTTAGATGTTTCAAAGCAACTCATCAACTCATTTCAACTTTATCCAAACCCCTGCAAAGGACTGCTATACATAGTAGTTTCTGCTAACTTTCAGAAATCTAATCAACTTTTGGTGAGCGACTTATCAGGAAAAGTAATTCTTAAGACAAGTTTAACATCAACAAATGAAGCAATCGATGTTTCACATTTGAATGCAGGAACCTATGTAGTAAGTTTAAACAATGGCAATCAGACTTGGTTCCAAAAATTAATGCTCCGATGAAAAATAAGCTCGCAGGTTTTTGGTTTGTTTTAGTGCTGGTGCTCATGAATCACCCTCTGCTTGCAATTATTCCGGATACTGTTGATCTTAAGCAGGTTGAGGTGAAGTCCGGTTTGACTCACTTGAAAAGTCCCGGCCGACACTACAAGCTTGATAGTATGACGATGAAGGGATGGCATGCCGGCAGTCTATCTGATATACTTCGTTTTAACAGTCCCGTTTATTTGAAATCAGGTGGCCCTGGACTGGTATCAACGGCTTCATTCAGAGGTACAACGGCGAATCATACATTGGTTTTATGGAACGGGTTTCCGATCAACGGCCCTCAGCTGGGACAGGTTGATTTTGCAACCATACCAGTCTTTTTTATCGACCGTATTCAGCTTTCAACAGGAAATGCAGGTTTGGAAAGATCCTCAGGAATCGGCGGTGTTGTTGCCATTGAGAATACACCTGATTTTAATCAAAGCTTTGCAGTGCAGGCGATGCAATCATTCGGAAGTTTTGGAAGCTTTGGGTCATATGCAGCCTTTACGTTCGGAAAAGGCAGACTAATGCTCAGAAGCAGATTTTTTAAGAAATCGAGTGAAAACGACTTTAGCTTTATCAATACAGCCGCCCTGCCATCTCGTCGTATGAAACAAGAAAATGCTTCATACATCGATCAGGGTTTTCAACAGGAATTCCACTACCGATTTAACAGAATGATGCTAAGCATGGTAAGTTGGAATCAGTGGAACAAACACAACCTGCCTCCTATTATGACGAATCTGGAAAGAGGTGGCAATCCGAAAGAATACCAACACGATTGGTTTAGTCGGAATATAATAAGGCTTAACATTCCCTGGCAAACAGGCAAAGCGGAGTTTAGGTCATCGTTTTTTACCGAAAAGCAACATTATTACCTGCAAACAACTGCGGCTTTTCCTCCATTTGAGCCTGTTAGCCAGATTGATTCACGCAATGATGTTGAGTCATGGTTGAGTCAATTGACTGTGCAGCAACAGATTAAAAAGACCAGCTTGTTCTTCAGCATGCATTATGACAGGGAAAAGGCCATTTCGGGTAGTTACCGGGAAATTGTCAAAAGAGAGAAGTTTGGAATGAGTGCAGGATTTCAACGGACTATCAATGAGTTTGTTGAGCTAAATTTTCAAGCCAGATTTGATCGATACAACAAATCACATGCTGGTGTAAATCCATTTATGGAGTTTGTATATCGGTCTAAATCGCTTTCGGGATTGGCAATTAGTTTTTCAGGTGGCAGTATCTCACGTTATCCTACACTGAACGATCTTTATTGGTTTCCGGGAGGGAATCCTGAACTTATTCCCGAGCGTGCCATCACTGGAAATGTCAGCCTGAACCATGAAGTTGTTCTTCGTAATGTAAAGATAGAAAACAAGGTTTCGGTTTATGCTTCCGACATTCACGACTGGATTCAATGGAGGCCAACTTCCTACAGGTATTGGGTTCCTGAAAACATTGCCCGTGTTTTCGCACGGGGATTGGAGATGCAGAACAAATCAATGATCAAAATCAATCAGGTTGAGGTCCAATTTCGCGGGCAATATGCTTATACCCGCACAACAGATGAAAGTCCTGTGGCAAAAATCGATCACTATTCAGGAAAACAGTTGATTTATATTCCGCGCCATCATGGAAACATTTTCATTAACCTTGGAAATGGACAATGGTTTGCCGGAACTGGCCTTGAAATAGTGGGCGAACGGAAAACAAGTTTCAGTGATGGGCAGGAATTCTATGATTTTTTACCGCGCTATCACCTGCTTCATGCCAATGCCGGCATCAGACTTCTTGATTTCCAGTTTGAAATCAAAATTCACAATCTGCTCGACGAGAGTTATCAGGCTGTTATGTGGCGTCCAATGCCCGGACGAAGCTTTGAATTTATCGTCAGTTATCATTTCAAAAACGCTAAAGAGAAATAATTTTTACACATGAAAAAAGTCAACCTTCTCAAACATCTTTTCATTCAGTCGGTTTTTTTTCTGCTGCTCATTGCCTCAGCTTGCACAAAAGGTAAAGAGCCCGATTACCCGCTTCCTGAAAACTTAAACCTTGGGAAAGGGTTTTATGTGTTGAATCAGGGTAACTTTACCTCCGGAAATGCCTCTATGTCATTTTACAGGAAGGATTCCGCTAAAATGATCAACCAGATTTTCTACCAAAGAAATGGTGTGCCATTGGGAGATGTGGCCCAAAGCATGACTTTTTGGAAGAATTATGCTTTTGTAGTCGTTAACAATAGTGGCGTTGTTTGGGCTATTAATTCCTCGACAGCAAAAGTTGTTGGAAAATTAAGTGGGTTACATTCACCACGTTATGTATGTGTTGTAGACGCAGAAAAATCTTATGTGAGTGATTTCCAGATTCCCGGGATTACTGTTTTTCAAACTTCAACAATGTTGCCACTCGGAACAATTCAAACCGGCAAAACAACCGAGCAATTGTTGCTGGTTGGTGACAAGGTTTTTGCAGCCAACTGGTCATCGTACCAGCAATCCCGGCCAAACAATACCATACAGGTAATAGATGTGTCACTCGACCAGCTGACCGACAGCATCGTCGTTGCAAAAGAGCCTAACAGCATGGTGGTTGATAAAAACGGAAAATTGTGGGTTTTATGCAGTGGAGGTTATCTGAACGAAGAAATACCTGCCTTATTCCGGATAAATACTCAAACTTTTGATATTGAAAAGCGGTTTGACTTTCCGGATATTAACACCTCACCTTCACAACTGACCATTAATGCAGGAGGTGACACACTTTACTACCTGAACCAATCGATTTATAGCTTGCCCATTGAGGCAGATGAACTTGCTGAAGCTGCTTTTGCCCTGGCAGGAAACAGAAATTTTTATTCACTAGCCGTCGATCCGCAGGATAATGCAGTTTTTGCAACTGATGCCGGTAATTACCTTCAGAAAGGCTATGTATACCGATATAAACCCAATGGCACAATAATTGATTCGCTCGCAGCAGGGATCATTCCCGGTTTTATTGGATTTAACTGAAAGATTAAAACATTTGAACATGAACAACAAAGTTGAAGTAACCTGGACAGGTGATATGTCATTTGAAGCTGATGTGAATGGCTTCAAGTTAGCTATTGATGCAGACGAATCAGTGGGTGGCCAAAATCGCGGGCCACGCCCGAAACCATTGACCTTAGCCTCACTTGGGGGTTGCACGGGAATGGACGTCATTTCTATTCTCAGAAAAATGCGGGTTGAACCAAGCTGGTTTAATGTAGAAGTAGATGGTGAGTTGACTGAAGAACATCCTAAATACTACCACAAAATTCATGTCAGGTATTTTTTTAAGGGAGAAAATCTGGACAGGGAGAAATTGGAAAAAGCTGTCAGTTTGTCACAGGAAAGGTATTGCGGTGTGAATGAATTACTTCGCAAAGGGGCTGAAATAACCAGTGAAGTTGTTATCCTCTGAATAAATTAATCAAGGGAACGAAATACCTCCAGGAATTCATTCAAAATCATTGAAGTGGCACCCCAGATGGTGTAGTTGTCAATGACATAACATGGAACCGAAAGTTCAGAACCATCGCCGAGTGTGATGGTTTTTTGTTGAATAATTTCAGGATTCATGAGATCACGAACAGGCACAGAAAAAACCGCTGAAACCTCAGTCGGGTCAGGGTAAAATGTTGGCTCAGAGTTTAAAAACCCGACAAATGGATGAACGTTGAAATTGCTTGGCGGAATGTAAAGACTTGTTAATTTACCAACAATATGTATGTCAGTGCTTTTCAAGCCAATTTCTTCCTGGGTTTCGCGCAATGCCGTTTGTTCAAAGCTGGCATCCTCAGGCTCATGCCTTCCTCCGGGGAAAGCAATTTGTCCGCTGTGGACGCCTTCATATTCCGACCTTTTGATAAAAACGAGGTGGACATCAGTTGAATTATTGAAAAGAAGCAGCATTACAGCGCTTTCACGGGCATGCTGTAGATTAACAGAAGCCTGAAGCCTTATTCTCTTTCTAACCTCCGGCTCCAACCTCGATTGGGCATCCCATCCCGGCAGGGGTTCCAGCATTCTTTGAGTGAGTTGTGGAATAATCTTTTTCAAAGATTTCGATTTTCTGCAAAAATAGACAGAATTGAGCATAGAAGAAACATATTCGACATTGGGGTTTAATGGACTGATTGATTTATGATTAGCAAAATAAACTTATATTTTTTTAACGCATTTCGATTTTTTGGATTGAAAACTACCATTACTTTTGTACTTTTAACCCATAAACAGGGAAGACAATGGCCAGTGTCAAAGAAAATCTTTTGGAGGAAACAGATGTTTTAAGCGACAGGCAAAAGAACCTGGTTCTTTTCAATGATGACTTTAATACATTTGATTTTGTGATTGATACATTGATTGAGGTTTGCGGTCACAGCATTGAACAAGCCGAAACCTGCACATGGATCGTACATTATAAAGGTAAATGTGCCGTGAAATCGGGGTCAGCATATGAGCTAAAACCCGTTTATCAGGAATTTGTGAACCGAAATTTAACAGCAAGCATCGAATAAAACTATGTGGACAGTCATTTTGACCCTTATCGGGGTAGGTTTGTTGATCGTTTTGCTTGAAATACTTGTCATTCCAGGTGGTGGTGTTGCAGGAGTAATTGGTTTTGGTTTGATGGTAACAGGGGTCTATCTGGCTTTTGAACGAATGGGCACCACTCAAGGTTTGTTTGTACTTAGCGGCACAGTGGTACTCAATATTGCGGCACTTGTGCTTGCGTTAAGAAGCAAGACCTGGGACAGGGCAATGCTGAAAACGAATATCGATGGCAGGGTAAATACCATTGAAGATGGAGCTGTGAAGGTTGGTGATGTTGGAAAAACAGTTTCACGCTGCGCACCTTCAGGCAAAGCCCTTATAAACCATATGCATTACGAAGTGCATGCAGGTACTGAGTTTATCAATGAGAACGAAGAAATTATTGTTGTAAGATTGGAAGGAAATAAAATAATTATCAAACAAAAAAGTCTTTTACCATGAACGAAATGTATGTATTTATTGCCATTGGGCTGGGTTCTATTTTCCTGATTTGGTTCCTTTTTTACTTTATCCCTGTGGGTTTGTGGTTTACTGCACTCGTTTCAGGTGTAAGAATTTCACTTCTACAGTTGATTCTGATGAGATGGCGCAAGGTGCCACCATCGGTAATTGTCAACAGCATGATTGCTGCAACCAAAGCGGGTTTGGTTTTGGAACGCGATGACCTGGAGGCTCATTTTTTGGCTGGCGGAAAAGTGCAGCAGGTAGTCAATGCCCTGATTTCGGCTGATAAAGCCAATATTGAACTAAACTTTAAAACCGCAACTGCAATCGATCTTGCAGGGAGGGATGTTTTTCAGGCTGTGCAAATGTCGGTTAATCCGAAAGTAATCGATACCAAGAAAGTAGCAGCTGTTGCCAAAGATGGTATTCAGCTTATTGCCATTGCACGTGTTACCGTCAGAGCGAATATCAAACAACTGGTCGGCGGTGCTGGCGAGGAAACTGTTTTAGCCCGTGTTGGAGAAGGGATCGTTTCAAGCATTGGTTCTGCTGATTCACACAAATCAGTTCTCGAAAACCCTGACTCTATTTCAAAAGTCGTGTTAAGGAAAGGCCTCGATTCTGGAACTGCTTTCGAGATCCTATCTATCGACATTGCCGACATTGATATTGGGAAAAATATCGGAGCTGTATTGCAAATGGATCAGGCTCAGGCAGATAAGAATATTGCTCAAGCTAAGGCTGAAGAGCGCAGAGCAATGGCCGTTGCCCTTGAACAGGAAATGAAAGCCAAGGCTCAGGAAGCACGTGCCAATGTGATTCAGGCCGAAGCACTCATCCCTCAGTCAATTGCCGAAGCTTTTAAGGCAGGTAATCTGGGAATCATGGATTATTATAAATTCCAGAATATTCAGGCTGACACCAGGATGCGCGACAGTATTTCCGATCCTGCTCATGGCAGCAGCCAGTCAACAAAGGACTTGAGCTCGGGTAAGAAATAAATTAGCTCCCTGATCGACAAAAACGTTTGTATCAGGTAAGATGCAAACGTTTTTTTTTAAACCACTTAATAAGTTTTGACTTGAATGCATTGATCGAACAACAATACAACGAACTGATCCAAAGTCTTGATCATTATGTCAATGCCGGGGAAAAGTTGTTGATTCAAAAAGCTTTCGAACAGGCTTTGCAATCTTATGAGCACAAAACCCTTCCCAATGGCGACCCGGCTATTATGCATTACCTTGGAGTGGCTCAGATAGCTGTGCAGGAAATTGGTTTGCGGGCTTCAACTTTTATCGCCTCTCTGCTGCATGGGTTAAGCAGCGAGGGCGAAGATGATTTACAATGGGTCAGGCAGGTATATGGAAATGATGTTTGGGTGATATTAGGTGGGTTTAAAAAAATTTCGGAAATACCCACAACACGATTGTCATATCAGTCGGATCAATTCAGGAAATTGTTTTTAAGTCTCGTTGAAGATATCCGGGTTGTTCTTTTAAAAATTGCACACAGGCTTTATGATATCAGATATCCTGAACATATTGAAAAAGAAAACCTTAGCCGGTTTATACAGGAAGTAAAGTACCTGTATATTCCTATTACACACCGCTTGGGTCTATACAAAATAAAAGCGGAATTTGAGGAGAAGGTCATGCGGTTTGAACATCAGGATGTGTTTGACAGCATCCGGTCGAAAATAGCGGCCAGCGCAGCAAGTCAGGAGGTATTCATGAAATCGTTCATTGCACCCATTGAGCGCGAATTGAAAAATCATGGACTGGAATCTGCCATCAAATGGCGAACTAAATCAGTTCCCAGCATTTGGGCGAAAATGAAAGATCAGAATGTCGAATTTGAACAAGTATATGATCTTTTTGCTATCCGCATCATTACCAAAAGCCAGCCTAAAAAAGAGAAAGAAGACTGTTGGCGTGTATATTCCATTGTATCAGATATTTATCCGCCCAATCCCAAAAGATTGCGAGACTGGATAACAAGCCCCAAAGCCTCCGGCTACGAATCGCTTCACACCACGGTCAAGGCGATGGACGATAAATGGGTTGAAGTGCAAATCCGTTCCGAACGAATGGATCAGGTGGCTGAAAAGGGGCAAGCAGCTCATTGGCTCTACAAAGATAAACCTGAGAAAAAAGATGCCGAAGAATGGTTGAATCAGGTGAGGGACGTACTGGAAAATCCGGGACAGATTCATTTCGACGCTTATAAGAAGACCGGTAAACCTACAGGTGATAAAATTTTTATTTTCACCCCAAATGGTGATCTTAAGCAACTCCCGGTTGGATCAACAGTACTTGATTTTGCCTATGAGGTTCACACACAGGTAGGATCGAACTGTAGTGGTGCCCGTGTAAACAATCGAATTGTTCCAATCAGGCATGTTTTACTTAATGGCGACAAGGTTGAAATTATTACCAATAAAAAGCAGCTTCCAAAACATGACTGGTTAGGATTTGTTGTGACTGACAGGGCAAAAAGTAAAATAAAAAGGTATTTGAAGGAGGAAGAGCTGAAGGAAGCTGAGCTGGGTAAGGGTATTTTGCTTCGAAAATTGAAGAACTGGAAGATCAACTACAGTGAAGACATCATTAACCATCTCGTAAAATATTATAAGACAAACACATCCATACAGCTCTATCATGATATTTCGACTGAAAAAATCGATTTGGTTGAATTAAAAAAGCATCTCGTTTCACTTACAACAGAAGAAAAGCCTGGTTCAAAAGCTGTTGAGGCGGATGAATTGACGGCGGAAACACGTCAGAATCAGCGCCATGAAAGTAAAGACGATTTTTTACTGATTGACGACAGCATCAGCAATGTTAATTACAAATTGGCGCGTTGCTGTAATCCGATACCGGGCGACGATGTCTTTGGTTTTGTGACGATTACTTCAGGAATAACCGTTCACAGGGTTTCATGTCCGAACGCTTCACGACTTCGTGAACGTTATGGCTATCGGTTTTTAAAAGTAAAATGGAAAGATTCAAAGGACAACCCAAATTTTCAGGCGGCAATCAGGGTTACCGGGGTGGATACATTAGGACTGGTTGGTGAAATTACAAAGCTTATTTCCAATGACTTGAAAGTTAATATGCGGAGCATTGCCTTTGATACAAGAGACGGAAGGTTTTTAGGTAAGATCGTTTTGCAAATCAAAGATACTGATCATCTCGAACAACTCATTCACAGAATGGGGAAGGTTCAGGGAGTTGAAAAAGTATCGCGATTAGACTGACAGCAGTTGATTATGAAACAAATTAAGCGAAAACTTGTTTAAGCGAAAACATCGTTATGGTAATCCAGTTGTTGATATTATCAGTCTTCTTTTCCGGTTTGTCTGGGTGGTTTTTTTATCGCAGAAAAAAAGTCCTGGGATTTACATTTGCCCTTATTGCTGCAGCAGCTTTGGCATTGTTTTTCATTGTCAGGGCCTTATACCCACATCGTGTGCCATTTTAACCCTCAGGAAAACTCAAACCAGGGTTTAATTCTGATTGTTTTATCCTCTGGTTCATTCACATGCCTGAATTCGTTGGTGTATTTGTTGTACACATAATCTGCTGACCATTTTTGATGGTTTCGTTGGATTTGGTCAACCGCATAAATGAGCAGGTCTAATTCTGCGTCTGTCATTGTGGGATGAAGAGATGCTCTGATCCAGCCTGGTTTTTGAGACAGGTCTCCATGATTGATCAATTCGGTTATTTTTCTTGATTTGTCATGACTTACATCCAATAAAAAATGACCGTAGGTACCGGCACAGGCACAGCCGCCCCTTACCTGAATACCAAAACGATCGTTGAGAAGTTTTACCACAAGGTTGAAGTGAATGTTTTCGAGATAAAAGGACAATGCACCCAATCGTTGTTGCACATTGTCGGCCAGAATGTGCAGCCCATCTATCTGTTTCAGTCCATCGAAAGCTTTGGTAATTAATTGGTGCTCGCGTTGTCGCATCAAACTGGTTTGCATCTGATTCTTCAACTCAATTGCCAGTGCTGTTCTGATTGCCTGTAAAAAACCAGGTGTTCCGCCATCTTCGCGAATTTCAATGTCATCGATGTATTTGTATTCGCCCCATGGATTTGTCCAGTCAACAGTGCCACCTCCGGGGTTGTCGGGGGTTGGGTTATTGTAAAGCGACTTGTCGAAAATCATAACACCAGAGCTGCCGGGGCCACCAAGAAACTTGTGTGGGCTAAAAAAAATAGCATCAAGTTTTTTCATTTCGTCATCGGACGGATGCATATCAATATCAACATAAGGAGCAGAGGCTGCGAAATCAACGAAAATAATACCTCCAAATTCATGCATGATTTTGGCCATCTCATGGTAGGGCGTTTCGATGCCTGTAACGTTGGAACATGCGGTGAATGAGCCAATTTTAAAAGCCCTGTCTTTGTGTTTTTCCAGCTGAAAACGAAGTTCATCCAAATCAATCAGTAAGTCTTTATCGGGTTGTAAAACAACTACATCAACATTGGTTTCAAACCAGTTGGTCTGATTGGAATGGTGTTCCATATGACTAAGAAATACCACCGGACGCTCGTGTTTTTGCAGACAATCCTGGTTTTTAATCATGCGACATGACTTGAATCCCATGATCCGTTGCATCTTGTTGATGACGGTTGTCATGCCCGAACCTGCGGTGATAATAACATCTTCAGGTCCGGCATTCACATGTTTTTTTATCAGCTTGTGGGCATAATGGTAAGCTTTTGTCATCATTGTGCCTGTTTCACTGGTTTCGGTGTGGGTATTGCCAACAAAAGGACCAATCTTTTGAATGATTTGATCTTCAATTGGTTTGTACAGCCTGCCACTGGCTATCCAATCGGCGTAAACGAGTTTTTGGGGGCCATAAGGACTATTGAAAACAAGGTCATGGCCAATCGTATTATTGCGAAAATAGTCAAAGTGCTGCTCCAGTGATGACATAACTACAGGTTTAAAATACAAATCTATGACAATTTATAAAGCCAAAAGGTTGTCAATCCATTGCTGTTATGGGGCAATGTGATAATAGCGCAGCAAGATTGGAATGTTTAATTGCTTTTCGAAATTTGAATCATGCCAATCTCAACATCGCCATTTTCCGGTAAAAATTCAATCCAGGTATTGTCTTCGCTAAACCATTTGTACTGTTGACCAATACGTACAATGAAATCGTTCAGGTCAGCATTTTCAGGGATTGGAAGTACAAACCCGCCATTACGACCCGACTTACTCCCAAAACTAACCAAAAGCGGAAAACTGCCTTCACCCATATTTCTGGCCTTGACAACGATATAATTACTCCTTCGTTCGGTGATATCAACAGGCTCAAAATCAAATCGTTTCTTGGTGTTGGATGGAACAACCACAAGGGTACTGTTCAGTTCCCTGATTTTATTCTCTTCCATCCTGGCAGCGATTTTTTTGATCATTTCTCTCGGATAAGTCTCATCGGGTTTGATGTTTTCAGCGGCAAGGTATTTTTCTATCGCCTGATCAAAACTTTGAGTATTGTAGAAGCGATCGGCTTCATTTACAAATTTGTTGTATTCCGATTTTAATGCCATCAATCTTTCTTCAAGGATGGTTTCAACCTGACTGATACGCTGACTGGCAGCTGGGTCGTTTGGTTTATAACCAAGAGCTTGTTTAAGTGAGGTTATTGCCAGCTTGTACTCTTTGGTAGTGATCAGTTGTTCTGCCTCCGCCATGGCAGCCTCATACCTGCTCTGTTGTTCTTTTGCTATTGTTTCCATTGCAAGCATTGCTTCTGCTTTCCCGGCTGAGGCAGCAAGGTGATTAGGGTCAAGTTCTAAAACCTGCTGAAAAATTTGAACTGCTTCTGGAAGATTTCCCTGTTTTGCCATTGCCTCACCTTCGTTCATCAAGTTGATGATTTGCAGTTCTTTTTGCTTGAAGGCTTCCAATTCAGCCAGCTTTTTTTCTGCTAACGTAATTTGCTCCTCTGACTTGCCCGAAGAAGGATTCAACTGCTGAGCTTCCTTGTAAATGCGGATGCTTTCAGAATATTTACCAGACTCAAACTGTTGATCGGCGAGTTGCATTAAATCATTGTATTTTTTCTCTATTTCGGCTTGAGCTTGTAAATCGGCTAAAATCTTGTTTATCTCAGCAATCCTTTCAGTAGCTAAGGGCTCGGCTGGCATCAGACTTGCTGCTTGTTTGAAGTTTGCAAGTGCTTCATTGTATGACTGTTTACTAAAAGATTCTTCGCCTGAGGCAATAAGCTGCCTGTAAGTGGCTTCTGTTTTCTGAGCGGCTTCTGCTGCTGCGATAAGAAGGTTGAGTTGTTCAATCCGTTGTTTTGGGGTTATTTCATTTGGTTTCAGAAGACTGGCCTTTTGATACAAGGCAAGCGCTTCAGTGAGCTTTTTATTTGATTCGGCACTTTCTGCCTGTGTCATGAAATCATCAAAATCTTTATCAAGCTTTGCTAGTTCCTTGAGATTCTGAATGGCTTTTTCGGCAAGACTGATTTGATTAGCCGGATATGTCTCAGTAGGTTTCAAATCAAGGGCTTGCCTATATTTCCCGATTGCTGACTGGTAATCATTTGTGTTAAAGAAGGCATCTGCTTCAGTTACCAAAGCCTCATAAGCATTGTTTTTTTCTTTTAAGATGATTGCTTCTGCGATGGATTTTTCTACCAAAAGCAATTGCTGGGTTGGATAAACCTGTGATGGGTCAAGTTTTGCGGCTGATTCGTAAGCTGTTTTGGCAGATTCATAGGCTCCCGTCTGATAAAACACATCTGCCTCGGCGACTGTTTTAAGGTATTGTTGCTGTTTTTCAAACTTGGCAAGATTATCTCGCTGAAGCTGTGTGGCTTTCGCGATGGCAGGTTGAAGGCTCGGATCATCCGGAAATAATTTCCCTGCATCCTGATAAACGGATAATGCTTGATCGGGCTGATTTTGATCCATGAATTTCTCTGCTTTGAGAAGCAAATCATTGAAAGCTATTCTGGCATTTTCTTCTGCTTTCTTTTTGGCAATGAGACCAGTAAGCTCAACAACCCTGTCGGTAGCAAGCTTGTTTTCAGCATCAAGCCCTAACACCTGATTGTAGGTTGCCAAAGATGCTTCCCACTGTCCGCTCTCAAACAAAGTAGCGGCTTCGGTGAGTGATGTTTCAATTGCTTTTTGTCGGTTAAGTTCTTCGTTGTTAATTGTTTGGTTGATCCGTTGAACCATGTCAGCAGCGTACGACTGATTAGGCCAGATTGCAAGCGCTTGTTCATATAACTCCCTTGCATTTTCAAGTTCTTTGTTTTCAAAGGCTTTGTCAGCTATTTCAAGTTTGGCATCGTAAGCATTTTGTCTTTCTGACAGTGCTTTTACTTCGGAAAGTTTTGCAACAGCATTTTCCTGGCCTGGAAAAATTTGAATTGCCTGATTCAGCTTTTCGGTTGCAGCACCATAGTTTTTCCGTTTAACAAGCTCATCTGCTTCACTGATAAGGGTTTGGAAATTCAATTCATCAGCTTTACGCTTGGCAATAGCTGCTTCTGTAGTCTTGATTTTGCCCTTCACATTGGCATCGGCGGGTTCCAGTGCTGCTGCCAGGTTAAACTGGACAAGTGCTTCCTCAAATTTCTGATTGTCATAAAGCTGATTACCCAGATTAATATTTTCCTGAAACTTGTTCTTTCGATCCGCTTCGTTTTTCAGTTTTGTACTGATCGTTGTAACCTGTGCATTCACATATTTATCCTGCGGAAAAATTTCAAGGGCTTTTCTATAGGATTGCAAGGCCTCTTCGAGTTTGTCTGCCTTCAAAAGCTGATCTCCCTGGTCGAGGCGACCATAAAAAACTTCCTGCAATTCATTTTGTTTCTGAATAAGTGAGATTGTTTCATTCAGTCGCTTTTGAGCAAAGACATCCTCCGGTTTTTGCCGGAGAGCCATTTCGTAATAAGTCTTGGCACTGATATAATCTTTTGAATCAAACTTTTCGTTGGCCGACTGTATGGTTGACTCATAACCGCCGGCTTGCTGACCAAAAGTTTTGCTGGCGGTGGATAGGCTGAGCGTAATCAACAGTGCACTAATGAGGTAATAGAATGGACGCATGTAATCTTTAATATCAGTTATAACGCATTGATTGAATGTTTATTGCTGACTGAAGATATCCTTCCGTCAGTAATTTGGGTTTTTCTGTCAGCCATGTCAGCCAGCTCAGGATTGTGGGTGACGATGACAAAAGTTTGATTGAAAGAATTGCGAAGATCAAAAAAAAGTTGATGCAATTCATTGGCAGAAACCGAATCAAGGTTACCCGAGGGTTCGTCCGCCAATATTACTGCAGGTTGGTTAATAAGGGCTCTTGCAACCGCAACCCGCTGCTGTTCACCGCCCGAGAGTGCGGATGGTTTGTGATCTGCTCTCGCTGTCAGTTTAAAAAAGTCGAGTAGATCCATCGCCTTTTTTTCAACCTTTTTTTTGTTTTGACCTGAAATATAGGCAGGAATGCAGATGTTCTCAAGGGCTGTGAATTCAGGTAACAAATGATGAAACTGGAAAACAAAACCAATCTCTTTGTTTCGGAAGGCTGAAAGAGCTTTGTCAGAAAGCGAATTAACAGAAGTATCTCCGATGACCAATTGTCCCTGATCAGGTTTCATCAACGTTCCAATGATCTGCAGTAAAGTAGATTTACCAGCTCCGGAAGCACCAACAACTGAAACAACTTCTCCTTTGTTAACCACAAAATCAATGTTGTTAAGAACCTGTAATTGACCAAAAGATTTATAAATACCAGATGCGTTGATCATATTCCTGTTTTACATGGCAAAAGTACACAATTCGATGGAAATGCTGGCTTCATTTCCCTCAAAGGCCTATTGTGTTTTGAAAGCAAACGCCCGGTAACTATGATCATATGCAATTTATTGCATAAGTTGCAATCTTCACCTCTGTTAAACTGGTTTTTTTCCATTCTCAATGTAAATATTTACCGATGTTAACCAAATTGTCCTAATTTTGGACACCATAAAATTACAGGACAAAAGATATGAATTTACACGAGTATCAGGGAAAACAAATTTTAAGCGGTTATGGTGTTTCAGTTCCGGTAGGAATTGTAGCTGAATCGCCTGCAAAAGCTGTTGAAGCAGCAAAGGAGATTCAAAAACAGACCGGATCAGATAAATGGGCAGTTAAAGCGCAAATACATGCAGGAGGCCGCGGGAAAGGTGGCGGAGTAAAAATAGCCAAGTCATTGGAGGATGTCGAACGTTTTGCCGATGAAATTATTGGCATGATGCTCGTTACGCCGCAGACTTCTGCTGAAGGTAAACTGGTACGCCGTGTGTTGATTGAGCAAAATATCTATTACCCGGGGCCAGCTTCAGTTTCGGAGATTTATATGAGTATTTTGCTTAACCGGGCAAAAGGTCGTAACATGATCATGTATTCGCCCCGAGGCGGTATGGATATCGAAAAAGTTGCAGAAGAAACACCTGATCAGATTTTTACCGAAGAAATAGATCCAAAAGTTGGTCTTCAGCCATTTCAGGCACGAAAGATTGCCTTCAACCTTGGTCTTTCAGGTGTGGCATTTAAGGAAATGGTAAAATTTGTTGCCGCATTGTATAAGGCTTATGAGGGATCGGATGCCAGTTTGTTCGAAATCAATCCGGTGATCAAGGCTGCAGATGACAAAGTTTTTGCTGCAGATGCCAAAGTAACAATAGATAACAATGCGATTTTCCGTCAGCTCGAGATTGCCGGCATGCGCGACCTTCACGAGGAAGATCCCATTGAAGTGGAAGCTAGCAGATTTGATTTGAATTATGTAAAGCTTGATGGCAATGTTGGCTGCATGGTAAATGGTGCAGGGCTTGCCATGGCTACAATGGATATGATCAAAATGTCGGGCGGCGAACCTGCAAATTTCCTGGATGTTGGCGGCACTGCCAATGCCAAACGCGTTGAAGAAGCATTCAGAATCATTCTTAAAGATCCGAATGTGAAAGCAATACTTGTAAACATCTTTGGCGGAATCGTTCGTTGCGATCGCGTTGCGCAAGGAATTGTAGACGCTTATACCAACATTGGTGAAATCAATATTCCAATCATTGTTCGTCTTCAGGGAACCAATGCAGAAGAAGGAAAAGAACTAATCGATCGTTCTGGATTAAAAGTATACTCTGCCATCAGGCTTCAGGACGCTTCTGCCTTGGTGAATGAGGTTTTAAATTAGGCTTAAAAAAAAGAGACTGTTCAACCGAACAGCCTCTTTTTTTTCTAAATCTCCTCCGTCTCAACAACTTTGGCCAATAGATCAGCATAGGGTATAACCAGCATTTTATTGCCTTCATACTCTACTTCGGTGCCGGAATATTTTTTAAACAAAACCAGATCACCCACTGATATGGCCACGTTTTCGATGTTTCCGATAGCCAGAACTTTTGCCATCTGTGGTTTTTCTTTGGCAGTGTCAGGAATAATAATGCCAGAGGCCGTTTTTTGCTCAGATTTGTCGCTGTTCATGTCAAGAATGACATTTTCACTTAAAGGTTGTAACTCTTTCATTTTAAATATATTTAGTTATTAGAATTTTGAATGCCCAGTATCGAGTTAAGACGATTTTTATCAAAACCAACAATAATCTGTCCTTCAATTTCTGTTTGAGGGACTCCTTGCTGACCACTTTTTCTAACCATTTGTTCAGCAGCCTGCTGGTTTTTGGAAACGTCAATGTCAGTGTAGTGAATATGGTTTGATTTAAGGTAGTTTTTCAGTGTCGTACACCATGAGCACGAAGGCGTTGAGTAAACGGTGACCCTTTTTTGTTTGGGCAATTGGCCTGGCATAGCTGAATGAAAATAACTCTCTTCAAAAAGGGATACATAATGGGCGGGTTCGTTGCACCCCTTGACAACATTAATAAATTTCTCTCCTTCGAATACCAGCAACGATGGTGCAGTGTTGACCTGATAAGCAACGTGAATGTCTCTCACCTCGGTTACATCCACTGTCATTATATTGATTGCTCGAATCTGTTCGATTGCGGTCTGTAGGTTATTTAAAGCACACTCGCTGGCTTCGCTGCCTGATTTATAAATCAAGAGGTAGTTCTTTGTGTCACTTTTCAGGGTTTGCTTCAATTCCTGAAGTGAATGAATCGTTTGTATAGCCATTTTTGTTATAATTTGAAGCCTGTCAAATCAAAATGTATGCCAGCCAGCTTATTGATCAAATTTGACAATACTGAATGACAAAATTTCAGTTGGCTGATTCGTAGTTAGTAAACATATGGAATAAGCCGCCAACTTGATTGCATGTATTTATGGTAGCCTATAAAATGCCTGATTAATAGTTTTTCCTCATAATGCAGTTTAAAAACTAGGTTGAACACCAAAATGATCCACACAGCTAGCCTTGGCATTGTGAAATCTTCAACAATTAACGGAAGAGTTGCAATGAGTTGCGCCAAATACATCGGGTGGCGTATATATTGGTAAACTCCATGTGTAACAAGCTGACCCTCAATCTTTGGTATTGGCGCGACATTAAAGTTACCGATTTTCATCTGGTAGATGGCAACAAGTGCCAGGAAAACTCCTGCTGATTCAAGCAAAATGCCCCATTCTGTCGACGACAATAGTTTACCCGTAGCAGCAATCAGGATCAGGCAAGTAAATTGTACTGCAACGAAAAGATAAGCTAAACTCAGGTATTTCATTTTGTGAAAATTAAATAGACTTCCGACTTGCCGGTTCTTGCCGGCCATTTCTGCGCAAGTAGAGTTAATTCGCCGGAAGTCTGTGGCAAAGATAGGCTTTCGGTTGTATCTACCTTATTCGATGTGTATTTTTTATCCTTCATGCGATTGAATACCCTGCTGAACACTTTTTCACAAACCTTGTTTACTGCACAATGACAGATATTCTGTGAGCAGCATACACATTCTGATTCATGATTGCGTAAATTTGTACTTTTGCAATTCGTAACAATTCAAAATAATTACCGACTATGAAATATGATATCATTGTAATAGGCAGTGGACCAGGTGGCTATGTGGCTGCTATCCGTGCTTCCCAACTCGGAAAAAAAGTAGCTGTCGTCGAGAAAAGTGAAATTGGCGGCATTTGTCTTAACTGGGGTTGTATCCCGACCAAGGCACTGCTCAAAAGTGCACAGGTATTCAACTATGCAAAACATGCCTCAGATTATGGCATTCAGATTGAAGGCGAACCAAAACCTGATTTAACAGCGATCGTTCAACGAAGCAGAGGAGTGGCAGATGGCATGTCGAAAGGAGTTCAATTTTTATTCAAAAAGAATAAAATAGAATTGATTCAGGGCTTTGGCAAACTAAAGGCAGGAAGGAAAGTTGAAGTTACCGATGCCAACGGAAAAACATTTATTGTTGAAGCCGATCATATTATTCTTGCCACTGGGGCAAGAGCGCGTCAATTGCCCAACTTGCCAATCGATGGTCAAAAAATTATCAGTTACCGTGAAGCCATGGTCTTGCAAAAGATGCCTGATTCGATGGTCGTTGTTGGCTCTGGTGCAATAGGAAGTGAGTTTGCCTATTTCTACAATTCGATGGGCGTTGATGTGACGCTTGTTGAATTTATGCCAAATATTCTGCCTATTGAAGATGAAGAGGTTTCAAAACAACTTGAGCGGTCATTTAAAAAAGCGAAAATGAAAGTTATGACGAGTTCAAGTGTTGAATCGGTAGATACAACCGGAAACAAGTGCAAAGTTACAATCAAAACCAAAAAAGGCGAAGAAGTTATTCATGTTGATGTGGTTTTATCAGCTGTTGGTGTTGCAACAAACCTTGAGGGACTTGGACTTGAAGAAGTTGGCGTAGCTACTGAGAAAGGAAAAGTATTGGTTGACGATTATTATAGAACCAATGTTGAGGGTGTTTATGCAATCGGAGACATCGTTCACGGACCTGCTCTGGCGCATACAGCCTCTCATGAAGGAATTACCTGTGTTGAAGCAATTTGCGGCCTCAATCCTGAACCAGTCGACTATGGTAATATCCCTTCCTGCACTTATACCAATCCCGAAGTTGCATCGGTGGGCATGACTGAAAAGCAAGCCCGTGAAGCAGGTTATGAGGTTAAAGTCGGCAAGTTTCCATTTTCCGCTTCCGGTAAAGCAAGTGCTGCCGGTAACAAAGATGGCTTTGTAAAGGTTGTTTTTGATGCTAAATATGGCGAATGGCTTGGTTGTCATATGATTGGTGACAATGTCACTGAAATGATAGCAGAGGCTGTTGCTTCCCGAAAACTTGAGACTACCGGCCATGAGATTATTAAGACCGTTCATCCGCATCCTACAATGTCAGAAGCTATCATGGAGGCTACTGCTGATGCATACGGAGAAGTAATTCATTTATAATCAATTACATAAAATTCGATTAGGCTATTAAACAGGATATCCGGATACGATAGCCAAAGCCACTGATCAGATTTTAAACCTTGTAATTCTTGTTGATATGGAAATTATTGAAACAAAAATCCCTGATTTGCTTATCGTTAAACCTGCTGTGTTTGAGGATAACAGAGGCTATTTTTTTGAATCCTACAACAAGGAAAAGTTTTTAGGAAAAGGGATAGACCAGAACTTTGTACAGGATAATGAGTCCAAGAGTATGAAGGGGGTGTTGCGCGGCCTGCATTTTCAGGCACCGCCTTTCGCACAAGGTAAACTTGTAAGGGTCATGAAAGGTGCAGTACTCGATGTGGCCGTCGATATCCGAAAGAATTCCCCCACCTATGGTCAGTGGGCATCCATCGAACTCACGGAGTCGAATAAATGGATGTATTGGGTTCCTCCCGGTTTTGCACATGGTTTTATAACACTCGAAGACAATACGGTGTTTTTCTATAAATGCACCAATGTCTACAACAAGGCATCCGAAGGCAGTATCCGGTGGAACGATCCGGACTTAAACATCACATGGGGGCATGCTACGCCTTTGCTCTCTGACAAAGATCAGCAAGCTCCTTTATTCCGCGACTTTGTCAGCCCTTTCTAAACTATTAACTGACTACTGATGATTTTTTTCACCAAGACGTCTTTGCATGTATTATGCTGGGCATTCCTCGGTTTGTTAGGGCTCGCTCAGTTGAGTGCTTGCGGGCGGGCAACCGAAGTTAAAGCAATCAATGGATTTCAGATTGATCAACAAAATGATCCGCCTTCCAGCCGGCATAATTACCGCATTTTTTCGCCTGAACTCCCATCAGAGCTTGATTTTGCCGGTGAAAACCTTCCTTTGCAGATGTTTTACGTTGTTGAAAGTCTTCAGCGTGAACTACTTGTCAATGCTTATTGGCACAGTTCAACGCTAATGACCCTGCAGCGCACCGGTCGCTGGTTCCCGGTGATAGAACCCATTTTGAAAGAAAATGGGATTCCGGATGATTTCAAATACCTTTGCGCAATTGAAAGCAACCTCACCAATACCCGTTCGCCTGCCGGTGCTGCCGGATTCTGGCAATTTATGGAGGGAACCGCCAAAGAATACCAGCTGGAGGTTAATGCTGATGTTGATGAACGTTATCATCTGGAAAAATCGACCAAAGCTGCTTGTCAATATTTGAAGAAGGCTTTTGAACGTTATCAATCCTGGGCCTTGGTTGCTGCTGCTTACAATGCCGGAACAAAGCGTATCGATGGGTTTTTATCAGAACAAAAGGCTGCTTCTTATTTTGATTTATTGATGGCTGAAGAAACCGAAAGGTATCTTTACCGAATCATGGCCATGAAAATAATCGCGCAAGACCCCGGCGCCTTTGGTTATGAGATCAGAGAGAATGACTATTATCAGCCTCTTCAATTTGAAGAAGTTTCAGTTAATCAGCCTATCGACGACCTGGCTGCTTTTGCTGCTTCCAAAGGCTTCTCCTATAAGCTGTTGAAAATTTTCAATCCCTGGTTGCGGAGCAATAAGTTGCAAGCCGGTCTAGGAAAGACGTACATTCTCAAACTACCCCTGTCTCCTTATAATCTTACCCATAAGTCATACGGTGAAAGAGCTCAATGATGGTGGAAATTAAAAGCGCAAAAACTGAATGAGTAAAGAGCAATTCTCCGAAGATCAATTTCTTGAGGTTTATGGCGCCCGGATGCATAACCTAAAAAACATCGATCTGAAAATCCCCCGAAACGAGCTGGTTGTTATCACCGGCCTCAGTGGGAGTGGTAAATCTTCCCTTGCTTTTGATACCATTTATGCCGAAGGACAGCGTCGTTACATGGAGTCGTTCTCAGCCTATGCCCGGCAGTTTATCGGTAATATGGAACGTCCTGATGTTGACAAAATCACTGGTTTAAGCCCTGTTATTTCGATTGAACAGAAATCAGTGAACCGAAATCCGAGATCAACCGTAGGAACAATCACCGAAATTTATGATTTCCTGCGGTTGCTTTATGCCAGGGCAGCCGATGCCTTTTCGTATGAAACCGGTGAGCTGATGGTTAAATATTCGGAAGACCAGATAGTTCAGTTGATACTTGAACAGTTCGCCGACCAAAGAATTATCCTTCTTGCACCGGTTGTCAGGGCAAGAAAAGGTCATTATCGTGAGCTCTTTGAACAGATTCGTCAAGCAGGTTTTGTTAAGGTAAGGGTAGACGGCGAAATCAAAGAGATTGTTTTCGGCATGCAGCTCGACAGGTACAAAACACATGATATTGAGATTGTGATTGATCGGTTGGATTTGAAGGACAAAGATTCAAAGCGGTTGAGCCAGTCAGTTCAAACAACAATGAAACATGGAAAGGGGCTTATGCAGCTGCTCGAAGTTGAATCACAGCAGCTGCGTTATTTCAGCAGGTTGCTGATGTGCCCGACAACAGGCATTTCCTATGATGAACCTGAGCCCAATACTTTTTCGTTCAATTCGCCCTATGGCGCCTGTCCGAAATGCAATGGCTTGGGAGAGATCACAGAAGTTGATATGATGAAAATCATTCCCAACCCATCACTCAACATTCGTAATGGTGGACTGGCTCCTTTAGGTGAATTCAAGAGCAACTGGATTTTTAATCAGATGGAGGCTATTGGCATTAAATTCGGATTTACACTGAATACACCAATCAATGAAATACCGGAGGAAGCAATCGATGTTTTGTTATATGGTTCCACACAATCATTTGAGGTAAAAAAGGAGTATCTTGGCGTTGTGACTTCATATACACTCAATTTTGAAGGAATTATCAATTTTATCTCAGGTCAGAACAACGAGAATGCCTCACCAGCCATCAGAAGATGGGCTGCTGGTTTCATGAATCACATACCTTGTCCTGTATGTGAGGGAAGCAGGTTGAAAAAGGAAGCAAGGTACTTCAAAATTGACGGACTTAACATTGCTGAAGTAGCCACGATGGATGTGAAAAACTTGTCGCATTGGGTGAAACAGCTCGAAAACAAGTTGAGTGCAAAACAGTTTCAAATTGCCAGAGAGATTATCCGTGAGATTGAGAAAAGAATTGATTTTCTGCTTGAAGTTGGCATCGATTACCTCAATCTTAACAGGCCTGCCAATACCTTAAGTGGTGGTGAATCACAACGAATCAGGTTGGCTACCCAAATTGGTTCGCAGTTAACCGGTGTGCTGTATATCCTTGATGAGCCCAGTATCGGTCTTCATCAGCGCGACAATCACAGGCTCATTGCATCGCTCAAGCAGTTGCGTGATATCGGAAATTCAGTGATTGTTGTTGAGCATGATAAAGATACAATCCTTGCAGCAGATTATGTGGTTGACATTGGTCCTGGAGCCGGTATTCATGGCGGATTGGTGGTGGCTCAGGGCAAACCTGGTCAGATGGTTGATTGCCAAAGTATTACTTGTGAATACCTTAGTGGAAAGAAGCAGATTGAAGTGCCTCAGGCACGCAGACAAGGACATGTGGGCAAAGCGATCGTGCTCATGGGTGCACGGGGAAATAACCTCCGAAATGTCCGGCTTACCTTGCCTTTGGGTAAAATGATTTGTGTTACCGGCGTCTCAGGTTCCGGGAAATCAAGCTTGATCAACGAAACATTATACCCAATCCTTAGCCGACACTTTTACCATGCACTCAAACAGCCTTTAGCATACGAAAGCATCACCGGACTCGATTTGATTGACAAAGTGATTGAAATTGACCAGTCACCAATAGGCCGCACACCCCGCTCCAACCCTGCCACTTACACCAAGGTTTTTGATGATATCCGGAAGTTGTTTGGCGAATTGCCAGAATCACGCATCAGGGGATACAAGCCTGGCAGGTTTTCTTTTAATGTGTCAGGCGGTCGGTGCGAAACCTGTAAAGGGGCAGGACTCAGGATTATTGAAATGAATTTCCTACCCGATGTAGCCGTAATGTGTGAAGATTGCGGTGGTAAACGATACAACCGTGAAACCTTAGAGGTACGTTATAAAGGCAAATCAATCAACGACATTTTAAATCTAACCATCGAACAGGCTTTTGATTTTTTTGATAATATACCCATGATTCAACATAAAATGAAAACGATGCGTGATGTTGGGCTAGGTTATTTAAGTCTGGGACAAGCCTCTACCACCATTTCAGGGGGTGAAGCACAAAGGGTGAAGCTCGCTTCCGAATTGTCAAAAAAGGATACCGGAAAAACACTTTATATACTCGATGAACCAACAACCGGTCTGCATTTTGAAGATGTGAAGGTGCTGATGGATGTTTTGAATAAATTGGTTGATAAAGGAAACACAGTGCTTATCATCGAGCACAACCTGGAGGTTATCAAAGTGGCCGATCATGTGATCGATCTGGGTCCTGAAGGTGGGTCCAAAGGCGGAACAATTGTTTGTGAAGGAACTCCTGAAGAAGTTGCATTGGTGCGTGAAAGCCATACAGCGCAATATCTAAGAATGGAATTGGGCCTTTAAATAGCATTCATTTATTGTTTTCTCAGAGTCAAAACCGACCAAAAGAAAAAACCCGGTCACATTAGTGAACCGGGCTTTTCTTTTTTAACCAACCAATATTCTATAAAAAAACTACTTCGTATTATTAACTACAATAATCGTGCCAGAAGTATTTTGCGCAATCCCGGACAAATAATTGTTCACTATTTAATCATTTCTGGATGAATGTTTCCATTTTTCGGAAAAGCATAGATCGCAAACCACCTGATTTGAACGATCAGTTTTACTGTTTTTTTAAGTTTAATGACCTGAATCTGAAAACTTTTCGAAAAAAGCTTGTTATAATTTAGAATTAGTCTAAATTAGCATAATCATTTTTTGCACAAACCAAATATTTAAATTACAGTAAATGAATACGTTGTATAAAGCACGCTTAGTCAAAATTCTTGTTTTGACTGTGTTTATTTTAATGTTTTTCCCCCGTATACATGGTCAGGAGGAGCTTGGAGTATATGAAAAGCTTGATCAGTTTGTTGAGGATGGTATTGTTTTCACGGATGAGAATTTCAATCAGGTAGATATCAAAGATGCCGTAAAAATGCCGACCATCATTTCGATGGTTTACTATGAATGCCCCGGAATTTGCACCCCGCTCATGAATGGTCTTGTGGACGTAATGAATAAGTCGGACTTATTATTGAATAAAGATTATCAAGTGTTTACGATAAGTTTTTCACATCTGGAAAAAACTGTTCTGGCACAAAATAAGAAAAAGACCTATGCAAATCTGATCAAAAAAGGGGAGGTTAATCAGGGCTGGCGCTTCTTTACAGGTGATAGTCTGACGATCGATCGTTTCCTCGACAACATTGGTTACCAAATCAAGCAGGAGGGTGCAGAGTATATTCATCCCGCAACAATTTTGGTGCTCAGCCCGGGTGGTAAAATTACCAGGTACCTGCATGGTACTTATTTTCTTCCTTTTGATTTCAAGATGGCAGTCGTAGAAGCTGGTATGGAAAAGTCTGGACCGACCATCAACAAAGTGCTCAATTTTTGTTTCAGTTATGACGCCGAAGGAAAAAAGTATGTTTTCAACGCCACCAAGGTTTCTGGAATTGTTATTTTATTGGCCGCCCTTGGCTTATTATCATTCCTGGTAGTAACAGGAAACCAAAGAAGAAAACCCAAATTATCATAATGTATGACAGCTGTAAGTACACAACTTAGTTTTTTCGACACGAGAAAAGGTCTTTTTTCGTGGATTTTCAGTGTCGATCACAAGCGCATTGCTTTGCTTTACCTCTATTCATTGATTACTTTTTTTCTTGTAGGGGTAACACTTGGCCTGTTGATGCGATACGAATTGCTGAACCCTGGTAAAGACCTGGTTGAAGCAAAAACCTACAATCAAATTTTCACACTGCATGGTGTAATCATGATTTTTTTGTTCATCATACCCAGTATCCCCGCAGTCTTTGGAAATTTCTTTTTGCCTATCATGCTGGGGACTGATGATGTTTCCTTCCCTAAACTTAACCTTTTATCCTGGTGGGTATACATCGTGGGTGCATTGATGGCACTCTCCACACTTGTTTTTGGAGATGGTCCGGCTGACACCGGCTGGACTTTTTATGCTCCATACAGTGTTAAGACGGGTACGAATGTAACAATGTCGGTTTTAGCGGCTTTTGTCCTCGGTTTTTCTTCTATTTTAACCGGCTTAAACTTCATTGTCACCATTCACCGTCTGCGCACACCTGGTATGACTTTTCTTAAAATGCCCCTTTTTGCCTGGGCTTTGTATGCGACTTCATGGATTCAGCTTCTCGCTACACCGATTATAGGCATCACTTTGCTTATGATTACTGCTGAAAGGGTGCTGGGTGTCGGGTTGTTTGATCCATCGATTGGAGGCGACCCGATTCTTTATCAACATCTTTTTTGGATTTATTCACATCCAGCCGTATATATCATGGCTTTGCCAGCTTTCGGCGTGATTTCAGAGATGCTTCCGACTTTTAGCCAACGAACGATTTTTGGATACAAAGCCATTGCATTTTCCAGTTTAGCCATTGCTTTTGTCGGCTATTTCATTTGGGGCCACCATATGTTTACCTCCGGGATGAGTGGAACAGCCAGGTTTATTTTCTCAATGCTTACGTTTTTGGTTGCAATCCCAACAGCAATCAAAGTATTTAATTGGGTTGCAACCTTATACAAAGGTTCTATCAATGTGCAGCCACCCTTGCTTTATACACTGGCATTTATCTTTCAGTTTATGATCGGTGGGTTTACAGGGTTGGTATTGGGTGCACTGGCGACCGACATTCACCTGCACGATACCTATTTTGTTGTGGGGCACTTTCACTATGTGATGTTTGGGGGTACGGGATTCGCTTTTTTTGGAGCGTTGCATTACTGGTATCCTAAGATCTGGGGACGTATGTATAATATTACAATGGCAAACATCGCTTTTGTCATTTTCTTCATTGGGTTCAATATGCTGTATTTTCCCATGCTGATCGTTGGCCTGATGGGTATGCCTCGTCGATATTACGATTATCTGCCCGAGTTTCATTTGCCAAATATGATAAGTACTTATGGTTCGTGGGTTTTAGCAACGGGTTTGATCCTTATGCTGGCAAACCTTGCAGCTGGATTCTTTAAGAAAGGTCCGAAAGTGGGACGTAATCCATGGAATGGTATTACGCTCGAATGGCAGACTTTATCGCCTCCTCCGGTTCAAAACTTTGACAGAATGCCTGAGATCCCGCTCAATGGCCCTTATGATTTTGAGAATAAACCTGCAATAAAAGAATAATATGGAACATTTAAGTGGTTTTGTACTGCCCAATTCAGGTCATAACAGGGATGATGAAGCTTCCAAAATGGGCATGTGGCTTTTTCTCTTTACCGAACTATTACTTTTCGGCGGCCTTTTTATCGTTTACATGGTTTACAGGATGCTCAATCATGAAGCTTTTTTATTGTCTTCTTTTGAACTGAACGTAACGCTCGGAACCATCAATACTGTCGTACTCCTTGTGAGCAGTATGACCATTGCAATGGCAATTACTGCTATTCAGAAAGGAGATAAAAAAACGTCTGTCAGGCTCTTGCTGACGACACTCGGCCTTTCGCTCGTCTTTCTGGTGATTAAATATTTTGAGTGGTCAGCGAAAATCCATCATGGTTTATTTCCGGGCATGGATTTTTACAATAATTTGCCTAAGGGAGAGGCATTATTTTTCTTCCTTTATTTTATTATGACCGGTCTGCATGCCCTGCACATCATTATAGGTGCTGTATTGATCGGTGTGGTGGTACACCGGACCCGTCAAAATAAGGTGAACCAGGAGAAGTATGCCTTAACTGAAAATGCCGGGCTTTATTGGCATCTGGTGGATTTAATCTGGATTTACCTCTTCCCATTATTTTATTTAATTCATTGATAATCATGGAAAAACACGATAAACAATCTGATCACGCCCCAGTACACATTTCGTCTTACCGTGATCACTGGAGCACTTTGGTAACCTTGTTGTTGTTAACTGTGGTTACTGTGGTAATATCCGTTTTTGGAGCCAATTTGGCTGCGCTGTCTGTTGCTACTGCCTTGCTTATTGCTACAGTTAAGGTGATCGTGGTGGCTTACTACTTCATGCATCTGAAATACGATAAAAAGCTTTATACCTGGTTGGTTCTGCTTGTTGCGATTTTGTTTCTTGCATTTACTGTGCTAACAGCTATTGAATATTTTAACCGCTAAAGATCATGAGAGCATCAGCATCAACATTTGCTCAGGGAGTGGATTTCTCCCTTTATGTCATAGTCGGAATATCAGTCTTTTTTCTGATCGGTATCACGATTGTGATGTTGTATTTTGTTTTCCGCTATAACAAGAAACGTAACCCTGTGGCTACCAACATTGAGGGTAGTCACAAACTGGAAGTAATCTGGACGGCGATACCAACTTTGCTGGTGATGGTTATGTTTTATTTTGGTTGGATGGGATACAAACCATTAAGAAAAGCGCCTGATGGTGCCCTGGAAGTCAAGGCATACGGCCAGATGTGGAAATTTTCTTTTGAATATCCTGATGGTCGCATCACCGATTCATTGGTTGTACCATTGGGAAAACCGGTGAAGGTTAACCTTGTATCGCGAGATGTGCTTCACAGTTTTTTCATCCCTGCTTTCCGAATGAAGGAAGATATGGTTCCGGGAAAAGATAACTTTCTGTGGTTTGAAGCCACTGAGAAAGGGAGATTCGATATTCTTTGTGCGGAATACTGCGGTCAGCTGCACAGTTATATGCTTTCAAGTGTTACAGTTGTCGAGGATGCACAGTATGAACAATGGCTCGCATCAACCGCAGGCACATCCAATGAACACCCTGGGTTAGCCTTGCTTAAGCAAAATGCTTGTCTTACGTGTCATTCTCAGGATGGAAGTAAAATCATCGGACCTTCCTTCAAAGGTGTTTTTGGAAAGACTGAAATTGTAGTTACTGATGGTGTTGAACGAGAGATTGTGATTGACGAAGCCTACATTTCCCGTTCCATCAAGCAACCCAATGCCGACGTGGTGAAAGGTTATATGAAAGGACTGATGGTTTCGTATGAAGCTGTTTTGACCGATGAGCAGATTGCTTCAATTACCGACTACATCAAAACACTTCAATAACCTATGAAAGAAAAACTCAAGCTTTTGGCTGAACTCGGAAAAGTAAAAATAACTTTCGCTGTTGCACTCACAACGATTGCCGGATATGTGTTAGCCGGAGGAAGCTTTGACCAGGGTTTGATATTGCCTGTTATGGGAATTTTCATCCTTGCCTGTGGTTCCTCGGCTTTGAATCACTTTCAGGACAGTGACCGCGATGGTTTGATGAAGCGCACCAGTAACAGACCCATCCCTTCGGGAAAAATCTCAAAAACAAATGCTTTGCTTATTTCATTGGCATTGATTGTCGTTGGCTCGGCAGCAATCTGGATTGGATCTGATTTTACCGGATTTCAACTGGGTTTGCTTGCGTTGATCTGGTATAACGGCATTTATACGCCAATGAAACGTAAAACGGCTTTCGCAGTTATCCCCGGATCGGTGATTGGTTCAATTCCACCTGTTGTTGGTTGGGTTGCCGGAGGAGGTGATTTATTTGACATTCAGGTTCTTGTGATGGCATTCTTTTTCTTCATCTGGCAGGTTCCCCATTTCTGGCTACTGATGTTGAAATATGGTGATGAATATGTTGAAGCAGGTTACCCGTCTATAACCCAGCTGTATGACGAAAAACACATCAGATACCTTACTTTTTTGTGGACATTTGCCACTGCTGTGACAGCATTGATGATTCCGTTATTCGGCCTGACAAGCTCAGTTTTTGTGACAATTATGATTCTTCTGGCTGTTTTTTGGCTCATTTTTGTGTTCGCCGGTTTGTTGAGGGGGACAGCAAAACCTTTTAATCCGTTCTTTTACTTCATGCGGATCAACTATTTTGTTTTGGTGATTATCATCTCTCTGGCAATAGATCCTTTTATCAGATAACGCTGATTTCAACATAAAAAAACGTCCTGCAGGTTTTAACCGCAGGACGTTTTTCATTTCAGGCGTAAAAAGTTATTTTACGGCAGCTGATAACTCGGAGCCTGGTTTGAATTTAACAACCTTTTTGGCAGCGATACTAATTTCACTGCCAGTCTGAGGATTGCGGCCTTTTCTTTCAGAACGGTCAGAGACGGAGAAGGTTCCGAATCCAACTAAAGTGACTTTGTCACCTTCCTGGAGAGATTTGGAGGTTGTGTTGATAAAAGCTTCCAATGCTTTTTTGGCATCTGCTTTTGTTAAGCCGGCTTCTGCAGCCATTACATCGATTAATTCAGCTTTGTTCATCTTTTTGAGATATTAGTTAGAATATTGGTCGAACAAGGCACAAAAATAAACTATAATTATTCAAATGCAAGGCTTTAGCGTTAAAAAATCGAATTTTTACAAAAAAAAATCGCATTTTTCCAAAGGATTTCAAATTAGTATCAATCAGTCAGGCTTAGATGCTTGCTTTCAGAGTGTTATTGCCGGGATCATTCAAAATTTACGTGCCACTTGCCATTGAATTTGAATCCATTCAAAAATTCACTAATTCCGAGAGCCCGTTTCCCTGCTACCTGAATCGTAAGGATAAACAAATATCCGTCGGCTAATGCAACTTTTAGAAAAGTTCGGTTGTCTGTCACAAGGGCAAAGTGGGCATTTTCCTGTTGCTTTCCTTCAAACTTACCCATCAAAATTTTCACGTCCAGACTTCTTCCATCTTCGTTAAGGAATTGGGCAGTTGCTGCCGGATAAGGGCTTAAACCACGGATATGGTTGTGAATGGCATTCCCGCTCAATGTCCAGTTGATTCTGCAGTCTTCTTTAAAAATTTTTGGAGCAGCTTTAAGATATTTGCTTTCATTTATCAATTGTGACTGAGGTGTTTCTTGAATGGTTTCAGTCTCAATTTGATGAATAGTATTGATAACCAGTATTTTGCCTTCCTCAATCATGCGATCATGCAATTCACCTGCAGTTTCGTTTTCCCCGATAGACATTGTAGTTTGCTTCAATATTGCACCAGTATCAATGTTTTCATTGATGAAAAATGTTGTAAGTCCGGTAATCTTTTCACCGTTCATGATAGCCCAGTTAATGGGAGCAGCACCTCGGTAATCGGGTAACAATGATGCATGAAGGTTGAATGTGCCTTTGGGAGGCATTTTCCAGATGATTTCGGGTAACATCCGAAAGGCAATCACCACAAACAGCTCTGCCTTAAAAGCGGCTAATTCACTCAGAAACTTTTCATCTTTTAAACTAACAGGTTGTAATACCGGAAGATGGTATCGGAGGGCAATTTCTTTTACTGCCGGCTGACTGAGTTTTTTTCCTCTCCCGGCTGGTTTGTCAGGTGCGGTTACAACAGCAACAACCAAAATATTCTGTTCGATCAGGTGGGTAAGTTGAGCAGCTGCAAATTGAGGTGTTCCAAAAAAGATAACGCGCATAGAAAGTTTGGATAAGATCGGTTAAAAATAAAAAAACCTGACAGATGCCAGGTTTTTTTTAAATTTTTTATTTGGTTCAGGCTTTGCCTTTGGCACGTTCGATGTATTTGTCGATGGTTCTGCCTTCGGTTGAATTTGGAAATTCTTTTTTGATGGTTTCATACATTTCCAGCGCTTTCTTGAAATTATTCGAAGCTTCAAATGTCCTTCCGGCCTTAAAAAGCATCATAGGCCTGGTGAATTCATTGTCGCTTTTAGCTGCTGCTTTTACATACAAATCTGCTGCCTTACCCAGGTCGTTCATTTCGGCATAAGCATCGCCGGTAGCACCAAGTGCAAGCGGGGCGATAACATTGTCATTGCCTTTGAATTTTTTCAGATAATTGATGGCTTCCTGATAATTGCCTTGACGAAGGAAAGATACACCTGCATAATATTTTGCAAGATTACCCGCCTTCGTGGAACCGTATTGATCAATTAAATCAATGAAACCAGGGTTGTTGTCATTTCCATAAAGAGCTTTGTTGAGTGAGTCAAGCTCAAAATACTTTTCAGCTGCAAATAATTGAACCTGAGCTTCTTTTTCGCGGGGTTCAAAATAATACCTGCTCAAACCAAAATAAGCCAAAACGATGACTACCAGCACACCAACAACAATGCTGATCGTTTTCTGATTATTTTCAATAAATTTCTCGGTTTTACTCAACGCTTCCTCAACAGCTTCAAGTTTCTCATCACCACTTTTGAGGATTTCTTTTTCTTTTGACATGGTATGTACTTATTTTAGAGGTGCAAAAGTAGTTTTTTTTCCTTTAATATCCCCCTTTGGAGTGTATTTTTTTATCTTTGAGATGGCAATAGCAGGTCAATTAATCGGATAACCTGAGTTTATTTTCATATTGTACTGATATTTAAGTGTTTAATATCAACTATTTAAATGTTGTAATGAGTGTTTTTAGCAAGCTGAAATCTCTTTTAACCATTTGTATTCTTTTTTTGTCTTTTTCTTGCCGCGCAGGGTGGCTAATTACTGAGAAAAAAGAAGACAAGTTTGGTAATTTTTCTTCTCAAAGTCTTATCATCGAAGGACAAAGGGTGCGAATTGAACATTCAACTTCGACCTTTATTTTCGATCTTGAAAAAAAAATTGTGACGCTTGTTTTCCCCGGGCAGCTTGTGTCGTGGAGTGGATCTGCCGACAGCCTTAAACATCATTTCTTGCGTTCGGTTGAGCAACAAATCATGGTCATGGTTGAGCAAATGCCTGAAGCTGAGCGCGAAAAGAACCGCGCTGAGCTTAATGGAATGATTGAGGAGATGCGATTGGGAGAACAAGATACTTCTCTGCTTTCGAGATTTTCAATCATCTCCACTGACTCTGTTGCTGAGTTATTGGGCCATCCAACCCGGAAGTATTTGCTTAAGATCGATTCATTAACGATAGAACAATTATGGGTTACACATGCTGTGCAACCTTACCAAACGGTTTCACTGACTCAATTGAATGCTATGATGCGTCTTTTTAGCCGCCCTACGCTACTTTCAACTGCCCGCTCGACGGAAGCCTGGATGAATCTGATAGCCGGTGGTGTGGTGATGCGTTCGGTGCTCGATACGCCTCTTGGTCCGAATGTGATGGAGGTAATTCAATTAAGAGAGACTGCAATAAGAGAGGATTTTTTTCTACCTCCGGAGCATTACCGCAAAATTGGTATCGCAGAGGTAATCAATATTATGATGGGTGAAAGCGGGATTGCGGTTACGCCATCCGCTGAAGATGAGGAGTGGAGGCCTTTGTTACCGGTTCCGAAACCTGGTACTTCAAGAAAAGAACCACCGAAAACGACTTTCCCTGATGAGCAGATGGATTAGTAGGTCATGCATTTCCAAATTCAGCGACCAAAGCTTTAAAAACCTCTCCACGGTGTTCAAAGTTTTTATATTGATCGTAACTGGATGCTGCCGGTGATAGCAGGCAAATTTCACCACTTTGTCCGCATTGACGAACAATCTCAAATACATCGTTGAGATTTTCTACAAGATGTATGATAATTGGTTCATGATTATTTTTTTGAAACAGGCTGCCAATTCTTTGCCCGGCTTTACCAATTAAGAAAAGGTGTTTCACGGGATGTTGAAGAAGATAATCAGCCAGTATTTCATAATGAATTCCTCGGTCAAATCCGCCAACAATCAGATAATCAACTTTTTCAAATGTTTTTAAAGCTGCAATGCAAGCTTCAGGAATGGTTGCGATGCTATCATTGTAAAAGCTGATTCCATTTTTTTTACCCACAAACTCAAGTCTGTGTGGAAGGCCGGCGAAAGATGACAATGCCTTGATCATTGTATCTTCGTCAACGCCAGTGGCCTTTGCAGCCAAGACAGCGGCTTGGGCATTCCATTGGTTGTGCTCACCCCTGAGCTTTAAAGGATGTGCATTTTGAAGTTGCGCCGGATCAGGAAAAAGGTGAAGAAAAGCATTTCCACTATAGTATTGACGGAGGCTTTTGTGTAGAATTACGGTGTCGCCAATAGATGAATATCTGATTAACTGTAGTTTTGCCCTGATGTAAGCGTCATAGGTTCCGAAATGATCAAGGTGTTCTTCGTAGATATTTAGTAGGACGGCAATTCTTGGTGAGTGTTTGCTCATTTCCAATTGGTTGGCACTTAGTTCAAACACAACCCAGCTTGTGGGATTGATTTGAGGGATAATATCAAAGCATGGAATCCCGATATTGCCTGTCAGGATGCTCTTAAATCCGGATTCTTGAAGCACATGATGAATCAGACTCGAACAAGTGCTTTTACCTTTGGTGCCACTGATACCAATCACCTGTTTGTGAAATGCTTCGAGAAATAAATCTGTTTGCGAGCTAAGTATCTGATCAGATTTGAGTTGTATTAATCTTCCTGGAATTCCCGGTGTCTTGATAATGAATTGGTATTTATCAACAGCCTGAAGGTAGTCCGGGCCCGTGTGTAAGGTGCAAGAATGGTTCTCCGGTAAGATTGTCTCCGAAATTAAATTTGCATCAGCAAGGCCGATTTCTGCACCAGGAAGCCAATGGTTTAAAAAACGAAGGGTTGATTGACCTTCGCGTCCAAAACCAAGAATAAGAATTTTTTTATTTCGCAGGATGTTCAGAATCAGTTCAATTTCTGATTGCATCGAGGATAATTCTGAGGTATTGGTCATCAAGGTTATGCTGGTTATTGAGGGTTTCTAAGGTGTTTTGAAGCGAAGCTGCTGAATGGTGTGTATCTGTGGCTTGCTTTAGTAGAATTGGTAATTCATCAGGACGGTATTTGGAAGAAAGAAGACTTATCGAAAAATTCACTTCATCCACTGTGCCCACGCATTCGAAGGGTTTGGAAGCCGTTTTGCCCTGCAATTCTTTCATGACAGGCGAAAGAACAGGTTCCTGCAATAAGTTCTTTCCGAAAATCTTAACCATACGGTCGGAAGGTAAAAATGGTGACAAAATCAGATAAGTAAACAAACATTTCGGACAAGCGCAACACCAGCTGTCGGTCTTACTGCCAACATTGCAGCTTTTAAAAACCTGGTGGTAATGGTCGAAACGGCTGAAAAGCCAGGCTATCTGCAACTCACTCAGTGGTCGGAGAAAACTGAAGTAATTCAATGATTTAAAAAGGTAGGTTTCTGAATACCAACGAAAATCCTGTTCAAATTCAATTGATTTACTGTATTGATGGTTGATATTCTCACCGTGTACCGTTGATTCACTGGCGCTGGATTCATTGGATAGTGCCAGGTCGGCTGCTCCCGTGAGGAGGGCTGCCAGGGCAGACTGAAAGGCGAGCAGGGCCGAAAAGGGAGTGTGCCCGTTTAAAAAGCCACTTTGGTTAAGTCTGAGCAGTTGCGGGTCGATTGTTCGTTGAAAAATTATGGTTTGTTCTTCAGCGATACCTGCTGCTTTTACGGTGTCGAGACTTGCTTTTCTTGGATTGACGATGAAAGGCAACACATTCACACCCGCTTGTTTTAATAATTCAATGGTAACTGCTGAGTCTTTTCCCCCGCCAACAGGAACGATAGTCACAGGCATGAGTTCTGTTTTGACAGCTTTTCCTTTTTTCGAGCTGTCACATCTCAGGTCCATGAAATTTTCCTGAGAAATTTGGATATTGTTGGTGTAAAAGAATTCTCCTAAGCCATTGAAGTAGAGTTTTTTCCACCAGGCAATCTGTAAGTCATCGAGTTGAAAGCAGCGAATGATCACTAAAGGTGAACAGCTTGCTTTCCAATAACTTATGAGCTCAACCATTCCAATATGAAATACCAGCCACCGGAGGTGGGATTCGTTTTCCGGCAGTTGAATGAAACTTTTTTTCGGGATATACGTCTCAGGAGAAAAGCTGAATTTATTTGCCAAATTAAAGTTAAAATGAATGCGGAAGCCATCTGCTTCTTCAGTAAACGTGTAATTTTGGTATTCAAAAAATGGATACTCCTCTCTGAGTTGCAAAAACTTTTGTTGATGATGGGTGTGTTTCAAGCGTGGTACGTATTTTGTGGGTGTAAAAATAATGTTTTGCATTGTAATTTGATGCACATTTTTGTAAGATATTTATGGAGAAGCTGTTACATATTAAAAGCAATGATTTGAAGCCACACAGGGGAAGGGTTTTAATAGCCGAACCACTCATGGATGAGTTTTATTTTGGACGCTCGGTAATCTTACTTGCCGACCACAATGAAGAGGGTAGCTTTGGTCTCGTGATGAACAAACCGACGACCACCCAACTCAATCAAATACTGGAGGATTTTCCCTCCTTTGACGCCACGGTATTCATTGGCGGGCCGGTTCAGACTGATAATCTGTATTTTATCCATACCCTTGGTAATGAAATTCCAGAGAGCAGTGAAATATTACCGGGCCTGTTTTGGGGTGGTGAATTGGATGTTGTGCGAGAAATGATGGCTCTTGGCTTAATCAATCAAAGTCAGATCAGGTTTTTTCTTGGTTATGCCGGTTGGTCGCCGCTACAAATTGAAGAGGAGCTCGAACGCAATGCCTGGCTCGTTTCTGAAACTACACTTCACACCCTTATGAAAACTCGTCCCGAAAAATTGTGGAGCACCTGCCTGCAACGAATGGGTCCGGCTTATGATCTTTGGCGACGGTTTCCGCTGAATCCTGAGTTAAATTAGTTTATTGAAAGAGTTGTGCCAAAAAAAAGTTGGCAAGTTCAGGTTTCAGGATCAAGGTAAAGACAAAACCAAAAACGGCTCCAAAAAAATGCGCATTGTGTCCGATGTTGTCTTGGCCTTTTTTACCCATATACATCGAATAACCCAGGTAGAGAATGCCGAAAATCCAGGCAGGGATTGGAATGGGAATGGGGAAGACGATAAGTGTGGAAGTGGGCATCAGCAGGATGCTCGAAAAGAGCACCGAGGCAACTGCTCCCGAAGCACCAACAGCATGATAGTAAATGTCTTTTTTCTGCCGGGCAAAATCATACAGGGTCGAAAAAAGGATGCCGCCAAGGTAGAGCAGGATATAAAACAAGGCACCTTTTTCGTTTCCGAATATCAATGAAAATGCTTGTTCAACCTGTCTTCCAAAGGAGTATAATACAAACATATTTACTGCGAGGTGGGCCCATCCGGCATGAATCAGCCCATAAGAAAGGAACCTCCAGTTTTGTTTTTTTTCCGCAATCAACCAGGGACTAAAACTAAGGCGGTGAAAAATAGTGGCATTCTGAAAAGCAGCTACAGATACCAGGACGGTAATTACAATGATTGCAATGGTTATTATCATGGTTTTTGTTCGGTTTTTACGGGCGTTTGGCTGCTTTTGGTATGATCAATTTCCGAACCAAGCACACTGTGCGGTATGAGGTAAACGGCAAGCATGACAATCATGGCTACAATAGGCCAGGTTTTATTGTCCGGTTTTTTACGCAATACAAGCCAGGCGATAACCCAAAATAAAAATCCTACGATAGTTTTATTGTCCGTGAGGTCGTGACCCCAGGGCCATCCGGTCCAGTAAGCATCAAAAGCATATTTCTGAACAATCGGGCCGAGTATCAGACCGCCGATGAACATTAAAACAACCGTCAGACTTGTCAGACGATAGGTGTTCCTCCGGTTTAGGATGGCTTCAAAACTTGTTCTTATTCCAAAAACCATGGCAAAAAACATGAAAAAAATGTGTGGTATTAAAACAAAGTCAGGCACTGATCCTTTGAATCTGATTATAACAACCTCATCAGTAAGCGGATATGACTTTTCGCCATCCATTAGGGCAATCTGGTATTCAACTTTACCGGCCGGCGGTTGCTGTGGTATAACAGTACTTATTTTGCCGTCCTTCTCTTCAAGGTTGATTGTAGTCCATTCATCATGACTTTTAAATCGCTTGTATCTGTAAACGGCAGTTATGCCTTCGGGGACTTGGATTTCAACGGGGGCATCAATGCCGGTATCATGGCTTCTCAGGAGCTTGTATTTAACAGTCTCACCCTTAATTGTAACTTTACCCCGAACAGGATATGTCGGTCCTGTGGTTCGCTGGTAAACGGCAAAAGCTGCCATCAGCAGGATGGAAGCAATCCATAAGGCAACTGATTTGAGAATGTTTTTGACATTTTTTGACATATGGTATCTTTTTTTTGCAAAGTTAATCATTGTTGGCGAACTGGGTTGCTTTGATCGCCAAAGCAAGTGGTTTAGCAAATGCATGTTTGTGATTCAGAAACTAGTGAAGGTTCGTGACAACAATTTATTTCGGTTTGCAGCGTAATGTGCGTGAATCCAAACTCTTTGGTTAGTACATCTTTAGCTAGTTTCCTTCGGTCCTGAACCTCACTGAGCAGCATATCGTTGCTCATCTCAAGATGGGCTTCAAAATGAATCTCCGTGTCAGTCAGTTGCCACACGTGGATATGGTGGATGTTGCGAATACCTGGTATTTGCCTGATGCGTTCGGCTAGAGGTTCGAGTTTGAGGTTTTTAGGACCAGCCTGCATCAAAATGGCATAGGTTTCCGCCACAACTTCCCATGTCTCTTTCATGATATAGACACTGATGAGCAGTGTGATGACAGGATCGATCCAATAAATTTTGAATACCATAATGATGATGCCACCCACGATAACGGCAACACTCGACAATGTATCGCCGATCAGATGGAGGTAGGCGGCACGGATATTAAGATTGCCTGCTGAAAAGCCTTTCAGTAAAAAAACACCTGCCAGGTTCGCAACCAATCCAATGATTGCAATCATGAGCATGGTAAAACCTTCTGTTTCTTCAGGTTTAATGAGTCGCTGATAGGCTTCTGCCAACAAAAAAACACAAATGGCAATCAGGCTCACTGCATTGAAAAGTGCTGCCATTATCTGAATGCGTTTGTAGCCAAAAGTAAGCTGACTATTCGGGGCTTTCTTGCTTATTTTCAAGGTTATGTATGTGATGAGAATTGCAATCCCGTCGCTGAAATTGTGCAAGGCGTCAGAAATTAGGGCCAGGCTGTTGGAAAGTAAGCCGCCAATCAGTTCAACAGCCGAAATAAGCAGATTGAGCAACAGGGTAAAAAACAAATTTCTGCTTTCTTTTTTCTCCTTTAGCTGCGTATTGATTTGATGCATGGTTATTATGGGCTTTTTGAAACATACTGATAGAAAAGTTCATGTATGGCTGGTCTGATACCTTTTTTTGCCAGTAGATTTGTTTTGGCATCGGGATAAACTCTGTTGGAGAGGAAAACAACGACGAGCTTATTTTTCGGGTCTGCCCAGGCGAAAGTTCCGGTAAAACCTGTGTGTCCGAAGCTTTCAGGGGATGCCGCATCGGCAACTGACCTGTTAGGATCGCGGGGATCGAGTGGAGGTTTATCGAAACCGAGTCCCCTCCGGTTGTTTTTGAAGTGAGTTTTTGTAAAATATTCAACCGTTTGAGGTTCAAAAAATTTTATTCCGTTGTAAGTGCCTTTATTGACAAGCATTTGCATAATTGCTGCTACATCAGTGGCTGTGCCAAATAAGCCGGCATGGCCCGAAACGCCGCCAAGCATTGCTGCAGCCGGATCATGAACATCGCCACGAAGAAGTTGTTGACGAAATTCACGGTCATTTTCGGTTGGTGCAATTTGCCGTGCGGGGAATTTAGTTAAAGGCAGATAAGTTATGCTGTTGCATTTTAACGGCTCATAAAACCTGTCGCTTACAATGCGTTCAAAGGGTTCAAACGTGATTAGTTCGGCAATGGTTGGCAACAGAATAAATCCAAGATCGCTGTATCGATATTCTCTTTTTTTCAACTTGCTAGCAGCAATTTGCCTAAAAATGTTTAATTTGAAATGCTGTGAAATATATAAATCATCAGCCACTCTGGCAGGGTGTGCACCATCCTGCAAGGGGCTGTACACTGCCGGATCCGGCTTGTTTTCTTTGATCGTTTTCAGATAGAATGGTATCCAGCCATCAAGTCCTGACTGATGGGTGAGTACATCATAAATCCGAAGCTGTCCTTTGTCTGTTTTGTTCAGATAAGGTAGGTAATCGCCCAGTGTATGGCTCATAAGCAGAAGTGTATCTTCATACAAATCCATGATAACCAAAGTAGTGGCTAACATTTTGGTTAAGCTGGCCAGGTCGTAAATGGTAGTATCTGTTACCTTTTCAGTTGAGTCGTAGGTTAGATATCCAAACGATTTCCGGTAAATGAGTTTACCATCTTTCAAAGCTACTATCTGGCAGCCTGGGTAAGCTTTCGTGCGGATTCCATCCTGAGCCAGAGAGTCAATTTTTCGCAATATCGGGTGATCAGTGTTGGTTACCGGACTTTTTTTTTCAGGGTCGGGAACGAATGCGGCTTTTCTGGTTTGGCTGATGTCGGTCATTCCACTTCCGGCAGGAAATCCAGATTTCAGCGAAACGGGGAGTTTGCCCTTTGCTGACATTTTGCCGGTAAGAATTGCAGAAATTGCTTTTTCTACCTCAGTCCTGTCCTGATAACCAATCAGGATTGCATCGAATTGCTCGGTAGTGTTGAGAAAATCCAGGGCATAGGGGGATGCGAAGAGATTAAGCACGATCATTTTTTCTTTTGGAAGCTGATTGAGCCAATGGATGGTTTGATCAGTGATTCCAAACTTTTTATTTGCCAGTATGTTGGTATGCTGCAAGTTAACAATTATATGCGAAAATGATTTCAGCTGTTTTGTCAGGGCATCAAAAGCTGTTTTATCAGCACTTTTGTTGATTTCGAAATTCTGCAAGCTGACACCAGAGGATTTGAGTTCTCCGGTGATGATGTCTGATTGGCCTTTTCCAATATTAATGACAGCCCATTTGGTCGAATCGTTTTGGATCGGAATCAGATCATTATCATTTTGGATCAATGTAACGGCTTCGTTGAAAAGTGTCTGACTCAGATCGCTGTAATGTTTCTGATTAAGGTCGGTATTCAGGTTTTCAGTGAAAGCAGGCCGCCAGCTGTGAAGGCCTGCACGGTATTTAAACCGAAGGACTTTTTTACAGCTTTCTTCGAGACGTTCAACGGGTAGTTTACCATCGACAAGGGCCTTTTTAATTGTTTCTATGGCTAAGGGTACGTTTTCGGGCAGTAGTAGGAGGTCGTTGCCAGCAAGCAAGGCCAATAACTCAATTTTTCCACTGGGCTGCACCGATGTAACACCTTTCATATCAAGACCATCTGTAATAATTAGTCCCTTGAAACCAAGTTCCTTTTTTAATAGACCTGTGATGATGTCATATGAAAGTGTCGAAGGGAGCTTCGGAGTGGTGTCGAGGGCCGGGATGTTGAGGTGGGCTGTCATAATACCTTCGATTCCCTGATCGATCAGGAATTTGAAAGGTTTTAACTCGATGGAATCAAAATGGCTGCGGCTGTGTTTGATCACCGGAAGTGAATAGTGAGAATCGTTTTGGGTATCTCCATGTCCGGGAAAATGTTTGGCGGTTGCGATGATACCATTGGTTTGCAAGGCTTTAGCATAGAGTAGGCCTTTGCCTGCCACGAGGTCGGGATTTTCACCAAAACTTCTAACACCGATCACCGGATTAGCAGCATTGCTGTTGACATCCACGACTGGTGCGAAGTTGAGGTGGATGCCCATTCGTTTACACTGTTCGGCTATTTGTGATCCCATGGCAAAAATCAGGCTGTCGTTCTGAATTGCCCCGAGGGTCATTTGAAATGGGTAAGAAACAGTTCCATTCAGTCTCATGGCAAGACCCCACTCTGCGTCAATGCTGATCAGTAAGGGTGTTTTTGATGCCTGCTGCCATTGATTTGTTTGAAAAACCTGACTTTGCGGGCTGCCTTTAAAAAAGGTGACGCCTCCTATATTATAGTTTCTGATCCAGTCCATGATACGCGGATCATAAGGTTTATCCGGTTGATTGGCTCTGACAATCATGAGCTGAGCAATTCTTTCTTCCGTCGTTAGCTGCTGATAGACTGAATCAACCCAGCGCTCACATTTTTCATCCTGGGCAAGGGAAAATTTTGGAAGTATTTGAACAAGAAGAAATAAAAATAAGAGATTTCGATGAAAACCGAAGCCATTTGACATGGTCAGCACACGCATAATTGTTGGTTTATTTAAACTGATTATCATGGCATTTCGGATTGTTTTGTTAATACTGCTTCAAGTTCTTCAATGCCTGAAGGTTTTGACAAGATGTTGTTTTGTGCATCGAGGACAAAGATTGTTGGTGTTCCATACACCATATATGATTCAACCACAGGGCTTTGCCAGCCCAATCCATCAGACAGGTGATGCCATTCAAGTTTTTCGGAAGCGATTATATCCCGGAGTTGCTTTTGATCCTGACTGATCACAAACGAAATGACACGTACATCAGTGAATTTTGTAGTAAGATTTTTTATTTCAGGCAATATTTTGAGGCAATGGGGGCAATTTACTGACCAAAAGAGGAGAATTTTCATCCTACCTTTAATTTCTTCGAGATTAAACGGATGGCCCTCAATGTCGTTCATTGCGATGTCAGGAGCTGCCGAGCCTGTTATAATGCGTCGATGCGGTCCGGCAACCCTTTCAATTTCAGTCAGTGTTTCGATGTCCATGCATTCCTGATTCAGGTGAGGCAGGTTGCTGAGGTAGTCGGTAATTCCTGCAAAACCCATTCGGGCGAATCCGTCGAGAAAATACTCCAAAGCAAAAAGGTATGTCTTTTTTTCAACAGAAGCATTGAGCATAACGACATCCAAAGCCCGCATAAACTGCAATTGTAATTCTGGCATATCCATTCCAGGTCTCTGGTGGAGCGCCAGGAAATCGATCATTTTTGTCGTGAGTACATCCGAAAATAAGAGGATGGTGTCAGCGAAATCGGTGTCGTCAAAAAAATGTGTAATCAATTCCTGACGCTGTTGATCGAAGGGTAATTTTAGATCGATCACAGGCGGCACGTCAGCTCTGATGAGTCGTGCAGCCATCGTTTCGGGCCGGTGATTGTAAATTGAGTCGGCTTTGCGTTTCAATTTTAACTGAAGTTGGTTATAGGTATCTGCAGCACTTTTGTAAAAGGCTTCATCTGGCGGGTATTGCTGTAAGATAGGCTTGATCAGTTCCTGCCGTGCCCTGACATTATTTTTAAGAATGCTGTATTCGTACCAGAGTTTATTTTCATCAGAGCCAATAAATTGTACCATGGCATCCTGTTCGGCCTGATCGGAAATGAATTGAACATTTTGATTGTTGTAAATGATTTTGAACACATTACCATCGTCCGTGCTGATAAGGTACATGGCAGGCAAATACCAGGTTTTGGCTTCAAGAGAAAAATGCCCGTTGTCGTCCGTACGCACCGAATCGATGGCCAACCGTGTATCACCCCGAAGCATTTCAAGGGTTATCATTCGCTGGTTATACATTTTGATGGTGCCGGAAATGCTGTGCTGAGCAAAGGCTTCGTTCAAAGTAAAGATGCTGATAATAAATAGGAGTGCCCTCCAGTTCTTAAAAAACTTATATGTAGTCATGTTGTCAGGTCTGGGATATTGACTTCGATCTTTCCTGCAAAAATAACGAAATCACTGAATGGTGAGGAGTGCGATGTTCAGCGGTTAACCAAAATACCTGAAGGTAGTGATGCGGGCCGACTGATCACAGACGGTACCAATCGTTTTGAAACATATTCTCCCTTTTTTTGCATGCTTCATTCACAGCTTTGATGCTGAGGTCGTCGCCTGTAAGTTTGAAAGAATAACTTCCTTTCATTGTTTTGCACGCTTCGGTCTTAACCTCAATTACTATTTTATTATCCTGAATAAAAATGTTTCCATTGATTGGTTTTCCTGCTTCAACCGAAGGATAGTCGAGTGTAAAACTGCTTTGACGGATGCTGAGCATGGAGCCGTTTTCGCTGTTGACCCAGGTTCCTTCCAACACTGATTTTTTCTCTGCCACAACTGATGAGTTTTCAATGGCCGGAGAACTATCTTCCTGAATTAAGGTATTTGCCTGTTCCTGAGGTGGGATTGAAGAGGTATTCCCGGTTTGTTTTACATAAACATAGCCGGCTGCAATGGCAATCAGCGCAAGGATTAAAAATACAACCAAAACTTTCAGGAAACCCTGCAATTTTCCCGCGCTTGTTTTTTTTGATTTACCTTTGGAACCGGTTTTGGCCGGTCGTCTTCTCTTAACAGGCATAAATTGCTGATATGTAATAAAATAATTCTATTATGATTGATCAAATTGCGTTGCAAATATAGATTGTTTCACGAAAGAATATGTTTTGATGGATCAACAAAATGAAGCAAGGCCGGTTGAAAAAGTCCTGAAATGGAGAAGTTTCTTCATTGCCTTCCTCTCTGTATTATGGTTGTTCTTTGCCTTGTATGTTTTCCCGTCTTTTAATTATCCTGATACCTTGGATGGGCTGAAGCTATTGGACCTGCGGTTTTTCTATACACCCGATGATGTGGCGCTGCTCTTTGCACAACTCGGGGAGGAGGGACGACATACCTATTTCAAACAACTGTTAATCGCAGATATGTTTTATCCATTGATATACAGCATTTTGTTATATCAGATCCTGTTAATGTTGTTAACAGCTACAGCCCGCAGGAGGTTTTTTCTCAAGCTCTCAGTACTCCCGCTGCTGGCAGGGCTTGCTGATGTTTTGGAGAATCTTAATATCATTGGGATGCTGACTTCCAATCCGAAAATTACGACTGCCCAAACACTCGCAGGTTCGGCATTCGGCTCTGCCAAATGGTTGCTGGTGCTGAGTTCGCTGCTACTGATCCTTTTTTATTTATTGCCATTACTACATCTGCAAATCCTTAAGGTGAGAAAATCATCCAGACATTGAATTTCAGGAGAAGTGGACATTTTGATTAGTTTTGCACTGTTTTGAAACGAGTTTCTACAATCGGTTTTGCCTTTATGGCTTTGTTGTTTCTGATCCAGTCAGGGATATCGGGTATGTATTTTGTACTCACCCTGCAACATCAGCAAGAAATACATCACAAATACTTTAACCGTTTTTTGGGTGATGACCTGATTTTATTGGAAATTCCGCTCACACTGGAGCAAAATCCCAACAGCCAGTTCAAACGAAAACATGCCAAAGAGTTTCAATACCTTGGGCAGATGTATGATATTGTGGAAGCTGAGGTTGCCGGGCAGTCAACCTGGTATCTTGTTTATCCTGACACAAAGGAAACAAAGCTCCGGATGAAAATGGCAAAACAACAGGAACAGGAACAAGGACGTAGTTCAGGTAAATCAGGAGAAACGACGGTTTATTCATCCTTACAGCTTTATTTTGAGGATATTATGATTTGCCAAACTGCAGCAGCTTCTTATCTGAATAAACTTTTTTTAGATCATTACCATTTTAGTCTTCAGGAGTTTATGGCAACTCCACTCAGCCCGCCACCCTGCAATTGTTAATCCGGATGCCAATGACGGCGTCAACAAATGGTTAATCAATTATCTTATCTTTCATTAAGTTTTCATGAATGAAATATATCATTATATCTGCCATTATCTGTTTAATGGCTCACATAAGGCTTTCGGCACAAACAGTCAGTGTGATTGATGCCCTGACGCGTGAACCGCTGCCTTATGTAAACATTAGCTCAGGATCCAACAGTTTTATTACCAATGAGAAAGGTCAGGCTAGTGTGGATATGCTCAAGGGAGTGGACAGCATTTATTTTTCGATCCTGGGTTATGAGACCAAACTTCGCAGTTACCGGATGCTTCAGACAAAAAAGTTCATTGTTTTAATGCAGCCGGCTGATTTTAAGTTGGATGAAGTGGTGGTATCGGCCAATCGTTGGGCACAGTCGCGAAGCGAGATATCGCAAAGAGTGAGCGTGATACGACCAACAGAAATTGCCCTGCAAAACCCCCAAACATCTGCTGATTTGATCGGGCAGAGCGGGGAGGTTTTCATCCAGAAAAGCCAGCAGGGTGGGGGCAGCCCGATGATCAGAGGATTTTCCACCAACCGTTTGCTCATTGCTGTTGACGGTGTGCGAATGAATACTGCCATCTTTCGCGGAGGAAACCTTCAAAACATCATTTCTGTTGACCCTTATACCGTGCAATCTGTCGAGGTTCTTTTCGGGCCGGGATCGGTAATGTATGGCAGCGATGCCATTGGTGGTGTTATGGCTTTCAGTACGCTGGGAGCAATGATGAGCGATCGTGGCACCACGGTTCATGGAAAAGTTTCATCACGCTTTTCATCGGCCAACAACGAAATGAGTACGCATCTTGATGTGGCGGTAGCCGGAAAGAAATGGGCCTCGGTTACCAGTTTCAGCTATAATCATTTTGGCGATCTGCGTATGGGGAAAAATGGTCCTGAAGAATACCTGAAACCGTATTATATTGTGCGTCAGGATAGTGTGGATCGTGTAGTGACAAATTCAGATCCTTTGGTGCAAAATCCTTCTGGATATAACCAACAAAACCTGATGCAAAAGTTTATTTTCCAACCGAATGATAACCTCAAGTTTGAGTATGGGTTATATTACTCAACTACAACAGATTATTCCAGATACGACCGATTGCTTCGTCTCAAAAACGGAATTCCCCGAAGTGCTGAATGGTATTACGGCCCGCAGGATTGGACGATGCACAAACTTTCGGTCACGCATCAGCAATCCGGACTTTTGTATGATCAAATGCAGTTGTCAGTTGCATTGCAGCAGTTTGCCGAGAGTCGCCACGATCGTGACCTGAACAAAAACATCCGCTATAACCGGATGGAAGAGGTGGCTGCCTATTCTATGAACCTCGACTTCAACAGGCAGTTGGGTTTAAGAGACAAACTATTGTACGGGCTTGAGCTGGTTCGCAACGACATTCAATCAAGCGGGACGGACGAAAACATCAGAACCGGTGTTGTTGTTGCAGGCCCGGCACGCTACCCCGAATCGCTATGGTCGTCCTATGCGTTGTTTGGGGCTTATCAATATCATTTTGGAGCAAAAACTACTGCCCAGGCCGGCTTGCGCTACAATTACTATCAGCTGCAGGCAAGCTTCGATACCACTTTGTTTGCTCTTCCTTTCAAGGATGCAACAATGTCGCGCGGAGCACTGACAGGAAGCCTTGGCTTGACACACAAAGCAAGTGATTCTTTTGTTTTGATGGCCAATCTGGCAACAGGTTTCCGCTCGCCGAATGTGGACGATATGGGCAAAATTTTCGATTCACAGCCAGGTGCAGTGATGGTCCCGAATCCTGATCTGAAACCGGAATATGCCTACAATGCCGAAGCAGGAATCAGCAAGGTATTTGCCAAATCTTTGAAAATTGACCTCACAGCATATTATACTATGCTCACCGATGCCCTCGTGAGACGTGAGTTTCAGCTCAATGGCTCGGATAGTGTCATGTACCAGGGTGAGATGAGCAGGGTGTTTGCTATTCAAAACGCTGCCTCAGCCAATGTTTATGGAGTGCAGGCTGCCGTTGAATTAAAGCTTCCGGCAGGCTTCAGTTTCTTCAGCAATCTCACCTGGCAAAAAGGCGAAGAGGAGCTCGATGATGGAACCACAAGCCCGCTACGCCATGCTGCGCCTTTATTCGGAATGGCACGCGTAAGATATGCCATGCCAAAAGTGATGCTGGAACTGAATACGCATTATTCTGCCAAGGTAAGCTATGATGAAATGCCGGAGGAAGAAAAGGGGAAAAGTTATATGTATGCCATTGATGGTGATGGAAATCCATTTTCGCCGGCATGGTTTACACTCAACTTTAAAACACTGGTGAAGGTGAACGACAATTTTACGGTGAGTGGCGGAGTTGAGAACCTTTTCGATAAGCGATACAGGCCGTATTCTTCAGGTCTTGTTGCTCCCGGACGAAACCTCTTGTTTTCGTTGCAGTATAGTTTTTAAATTAATGCAAGTATGTAAGGATTTTGCAAACAGCTACCCTGGATTGTATCGGAAGCCCTTTGAATTTTATATTCAAAAAAGCCCTGTTTACGGGGCTTTTTTGATTAATTTTACAACAAATTTCGTAAATATGAAAAAGCTTTTTTTAGCAGCTGCGTTGCTCGTTGGTACGGTGCTTTCGGCGCACATAGAGCCACCAAAAACCCTGAAAGAAAAGAAAGAACGTGAAGCAGGCTTTGCAAAAAAAGCTGCTGCCGGCATGAAATCAACTTTGATCAGTGAGCGGTCTGTCGATGCAAAGTTTCTGCCTGTGGTGCAATACTTTTATGATATATCAGGGCGCGACAGCCTCATGTTACTGTACGACAAAGAGGGTCGTCTGGAAGCTATTGTGGTGCAGGTTTATGACCAGTTTGGAAATCTGGTGCTCGATGCGGACCGCTCCCCCGAAGGACTGCTCAAAGAGATGAATGTGCTTGAATATGATGAGGATGGACTCATTTGGAAGATCGTAAGTTATGACAGCGCCTGGCAGATCAGTGGCAGGCTGTCGTATGAGCTGATGCCCGAAACAGCTGAAATATTTGTAACCAAAACCGGTAAAGACAATAAGCCTGAATACTCGATTTCATACCATTATGCTGATAGTCCTGATTTTGGTAATTGCATCGAAATCATTCAGAACGATGCTGAGGGTGCACTCAAACTTCGTGTTGAGAACGAATATGGAGCTGATGGACGCCGAACAAAAAAACACATTTACGGTGCAGATGATTCGCTCAGCTATAGTTTTGCTTACACATACAATTCTGCAGGTGATTTTCTCCAAATTAAACAAACAGATGCTGACGGACAGCTGATGCGCACCGATACCTATACCTACGATGATAAAGGTTTTGTGAGTGCATTTAAGGCGGTAAAAGCCGATGGTAAAGTGATAGCTGACAGGCTGTATCAAAACATTTTTAATTAGACCGGATAACATTTTCGGCAATTTTTTACCACGGCCTGAACCATTTCTCAATAAACATGTTTACCTTATAAATGAATTACACTTATGGCAAAAATTACATTAAAAGGAAATCCAATTGAGACAGTTGGAAACCTTCCGGCAGGAGATCACTTTGCTCCTGATTTCAAATTAGTTAAAAGCGACCTTGGCGTACTCACATTGGGCGATCTGAAAGGAAAAAAAGTTGTGCTTAACATTTTTCCCAGCCTCGACACAGATGTATGTGCCACCTCGGTGAGAAAGTTCAATGCCGAAGCTTCAAAGCTCGATAACACTGTTGTTGTGTGTGTGTCGAAGGACCTTCCTTTTGCCCACAAGCGGTTTTGTTCAACCGAAGGTTTGGACAATGTGCTAACCGCCAGCGATTTTCGTGATGGAAATTTTGGTGAATCCTATGGTGTAACCATTACGACCGGTCCGCTCGCCGGATTGCATTCCAGAGCCGTTGTAGTTTTAGACGAGAGTGGTGTGGTCAGGTATACTGAGCAGGTACCGGAGATTGTCCAGGAGCCGGATTATAAATCAGCCCTTGCAGCACTCTAAAGATGTAAGAAAGCGTGAAAAAGAAGCCGGTTATCCGGCTTTTTTTATTCAGTTTTTTGTGCAGCGAATTCAATGATTGAATCGGTATCCCGGGGATGAAACCACCGGTAGTCCTGATTCTTTCTGAACCAGGTCATTTGTCGTTTGGCATACTGCCGGGTGCTGACTTTGATTTTTTCAACTGCTTCTTCCAGGCTGTAAAGGCCGTTCAAATAACCAAAAAGTTCTTTGTAACCAACAGTTTGAAGTGCATTTAACTGCTGATAGGGTAGGAGGTTCTGCACCTCATCCAGCAATCCGTCTGTCATCATTTGCTCAGTGCGTGCATTGATGCGACCGATAAGTTCGCCTCTTGGGCGTTCGAGCCCAAGATAAACAGGTGTAAAAAATCGTTGAGGCCGGTTGTTTATCCGAAAGGATGAAAAAGTATTACCGGTTTGAAAAAAAACTTCCAAAGCACGTTGCAACCGCCTTGGATTTAATTGATCAACTGTTTTAAAGTATTCAGGATCAATTTTTTGAATAAGATTTTGCAAACCTTCAAGACCTTCTTCGGTGTAAATAGTGTGAACCTGTCGACGTACATGCTGATCAATTTCAGGCATTTTATCTATTCCATTGCACACAGCATCAATGTATAAACCTGAACCACCGGTAAGGATTACCGTTTTCTTTTTCTGGAAGAGATTGGCTAACAATGGGATTGTATCCCGCTCGAAATCAGCAACATCATATTTCTGATGAATCGAAAGGTGGTGAATAAAATGATGTTTTGCCTGCTGAAGTTCGTTAAAGGAAGGTGCTGCCGTCCCGATTTTTAACTCCCTGTAAAATTGCCTGCTGTCTGCTGAAATAATTTCCGTATTGAAATGTTTGGCCAAAAGAATGGCAGTGGTTGTTTTACCCACAGCTGTAGGGCCGGCTAAAACGATGAGAAAATTTTTCTGAGTCTGCATCGCCGGTGAATTTAAAGTGGAAGGGGGCCATTGGACTTAACATCCGACGGACTTGTTTCTTGCACAAGCTGTAGTTTAAGCCGCTGACCTTCCTGCTTCATAAATGCATAAGCATCTTCAAAATTGTTTCCGATCACACCATCAAGGATGGCTTCGCGGATGGCTGTTTTGATGGTTCCAACCGTCCTGCCGGGCTGAAGTCCAAAGGCTTCCATGATCATTTCTCCACTCACCGGAGGCTGCCAGTTTCTGATTTTGTCCTTGGCTTCGATTTCCTTCAGTTTCTGCCTGACAAGTTCGAAGTTGTCTCTGTATTTTTTGACTTTGTATTCATTCTTGGAAGTAATGTCTGCCTCACATAGCAGCATGAGGGCGTCAATGTCATCGCCGGCATCGAAAAGCAAGCGCCTGACAGCCGAATCGGTCACAATTTCCTGAGCCAGAACGATGGGCCTAAGGTGAAGCAAAACAAGGTTTTGGACAAAACGCATGGGCTCACCCAAGGGCAGTCTGAAGTGTTTAAAAATTCCGGGGACCATTTTTGCGCCGCGAAATTCATGCCCGTGGAAGGTCCAGCCCTGCTGAGGATCAAATTTTTTGGTGGGCGGTTTGGCAATGTCGTGCAGAATGGCCGACCACCGAAGCCAAAGGTCGTCAGAGGTCAGGCAAAGATTATCGAGTACTTCCAGCGTATGATAAAAATTGTCTTTGTGACTTTTTCCGTTGATTGTTTCAATGCCTTGCAATGCAGCCATTTGCGGGAAAATTATCTGAAGAAGACCGGCGTCGAAAAGCAGTTTGAAACCAATGGAAGGTTTGGGTGCAAGGATGATTTTATTCAACTCATCGGCCACGCGTTCAATTGAAATGATTCGGATACGGTTTTTGTTGCGGCTGATGGCCTGAAAGGAATCAGCATCGATCGTGAAGCGGAGCTGAGTGGCAAAACGGATGGCCCGCATCATGCGCAAAGGATCGTCAGAATAGGTAATGTCGGCATCGAGTGGTGTACGCAGGATGCCTTTACTGAGGTCGTTGAGACCCGAAAACGGGTCGATGAGTTGACCATAATCAGTTTCATTTAAACTGATGGCAAATGCGTTGATGGTGAAATCTCGGCGTTTTTGGTCGTCCTCGAGGGTACCAGTACTCACTTCAGGTTTTCGGCTCAGGTGTTGATAGGATTCTTTCCGTGCACCAACAAATTCAACCACCATATCCTGATAACGAATCATGGCAGTGCCAAACTGACCATAATATCTTGCGTCATGGTGGTTTCCAAGACGTTCTGCTACTTGTTGGGCGAAAGCGATTCCATCACCAACTACCACTATATCAATATCTTTACACTCTCTTTCAAGGAGAATATCTCTAACGTAGCCTCCAATAACATAGGCAGGCTCATTCCTGCTTTTTGCGATGGCTGCAACCACAGTGAAAAGTCTGGAAGAAATATATGGACGCAAATCTTTCATAGGCCGGCAAAGTTACGAAAAACAAGCTGAAGCATGATGTTCCCGGTAACCACAGAAATCAGTGCTGTAGCGACGCCCTTTGAAGGTAAAGACGCTCGGATGATCAGGCTATCTTGTATTTTTTGCCCGGAAGGGCAATCAAAATGCCATCGAATTCAAGGGTAAGCAAAACACCTGCCAGTTTGGATGCTGTGAAACCACTGCGAAGCATGATGTCGTCGATGCCGCATTCTTTTTCCTGGCCAAAGACATCCATTACTTTTTGCTCCTCCTCAGAGTAGGTCCGGAAGAGCTGGGTTTGAACAGCACTGTTTTTTTTGCTGCTCCAGCCAAGAAGGTATCGCAGATTCGAGGCGTTTTCGATCAATGATGCCCTGTTGGTTCTGATCAGATAATTACAGCCTTCACTGAAGGTGTCGCCTATCCTTCCAGGAACGGCCAGCACATCCCTGTTGTAGGAATTGGCAATATCAGCTGTGATGAGTGCGCCACCTTTTTTCGCTGATTCAACCACCACCAGAGCATCGATCATGCCGGCCACGATGCGGTTTCGTCGCGGAAAATTTTCCCTGTCTGGATTGGTTCCTGACATGAACTCGGTCAGAAGTCCGCCATGAAGCATCATCTTGTCGGCAAGATTTTTATTCACATAAGGATAGATTCTGTCGAGGCCATGTGCGAGTACACCGATGGTTGGTAACTGATTTTTTATTGCAGCACGGTGGGCGTATGTATCGATGCCATAGGCCAGTCCGCTCACGATCATGACATCATCGTTTTTAAGCTCTTCGGCGAGGTGATCACAAAAAAGCCGGCCATAATCGCTGGCGTTTCGCGTGCCAACCACCCCGATCACCCGCTGCATATTGAGGTCGGAGGTGCCTTTGTAATACAGCACCATTGGGCTGTCAGCGCAGTGCTGAAGCCTTTTGGGATAGTTTTTATCCAGGTAAAACAAAATGCTGATGTTTTTTTTGGCAGCATATTCAATCTCTGCTTCGGCTCTTTGAAGCACCTGTTGGTGCACGATTGACTGAATTGTCTGCGCACCGATACCCGGAATTTTTTCAAGTTGTTTTTTCTTTTCTTTGAAAACTGCTTCGGGGCCGCCACAGTAGGCAACAAGTTTTTTACCAACCACATCACCAACTCCCGGTATGAGAGTCAGGCCAATTTTATACAAAAGCTGTTCGGACATGGGGTCAAAATTAGGATAAAAAATGGTACTTTTGTTTAAAAGAGCGAATTTGTTGCCACAGAAAACCATCGTTGTAGCCCCGCTGGATTGGGGTATCGGGCATGCAAGCCGCATGATTCCGGTCATTCGGCAATTGATTACCCTCAATCAGCGGCTTGTCATCGCTGCAGCAGGAGCGCCGCTATCGTTGCTTCGACAGGCTTTTCCTTCGGTTGATTATGTTTCTTATCCGGCGCCGGTTCCCCGTTACGGGAGAGGAGATTCATTGCTGTGGCCGCTGCTGATGCAATTGCCCGGCTGGTGGCGTCAATACCGTGCCGATCAGCATCAAATGGAAGCTATCGTAAGTCAGGTAGAAGCTGATGCTGTGATTTCTGACAACAGATTCGGGGCATTCAGCAAAACGGTACCCTCCGTTTTTGTCACACATCAGATTCACATCAAAGCACCCGGTCTTTTGAAGCTAAGTGAGTTTCTGCTTTTCGAAATCAACAAAAGGATCGTTTCAAATTATTCAGCTTGCTGGATTCCCGACTGGCCTGGTGAAGAGGCTTTGTCGGCAGCACTTTCGCAACCTCCTTTTGAACACCTGCCCTGCCATTGGATCGGGCCCCTGAGCCGGTTTATGCATCCTGTGGAAAATCAAAATGCTGCCGGCTTTGATGCGGCTGATATTTTTATTATGTTGTCGGGACCAGAACCACAGCGTAGTTTGCTTGAGCAATCAGTGTTAAGGCATTTTGCCAATACAACGAGAAAGGTTTTGATTGTAAGAGGCTTGCCCGGAAATAATGAAGCCGTTTCGTCGGGACCAAACATCAGAATGGAAAATCATCTGGGCGATGCCGAAATGTATTTTCAGTTAAAAAATGCCGGTCGGGTGATTGCGCGTGCCGGCTATTCAACCATTATGGATCTGGTAGCATGTAACCGGTCGGCAACACTTATTCCGACCCCAGGGCAGCCAGAACAGGAGTATCTTGCAGCTGTCTTAGCGAAAAAGGGATATTTCGAACAGCTTAAACAGCGTGATATCAGCAAAGCCGGTTTCAGCTTTCCAACAGCGATACCCTTGAAAGAATTCCATGGCACCGATGACAGACTTCTTCTTCATTTGAAGAATTGGCTTGTATCGCTGTAGATTATTACTTTTGCAAAAAAATGCTTTTCGATCATGCTGATTCACCAGGATATGAAAATGGCGGAGGTGATCCACCTTAACCACCATCTTTTGCATGTTATTAACCGTTTTGGCATCCAGCTGGGTTATGGTGAAAAGACTGTAAGCCAGCTCTGTCAGGCACACGACATTCCGCTTTCATTTTTTCTTGAAATCGTCAACACTTTTCACGATCCTTCCTATTTTCCGATCGAAAATATGCTGCAGTTCAAGGCAAGCCTGCTGATCAATTACCTGCACCAAACACATCGTTATTACCTCGATTTCAGAATCCCTGAAATCGCCAACTACATCAAGCGGTTGTCGGATGATAAGGCCTTCAGTGAGGATATCAAAGGCTTGTTACAGCATTTTTTTAATCAATACACCAGCGAGCTCACCACCCACATCAACAAGGAAGAGCAAAGGGTTTATCCTTATGTGCTTGAACTTGAAAGATTTCTGAGTTCTGAGCATTCCGATCAGGCTTTGATTCAGCGACTTAAAGCCTACTCCATTCACGAATATGAGGAAGACCATGATGACGTGGAAGCCAAACTGTTCGATTTGAAGAATATTCTCATCAAATACATACCCGAACCAACCGACAGCAGGATTCTCAACCTGATTTTGCATGAGCTCTTTGAATTGGAGCGTGACCTCAACAACCATGCACACATCGAAGATTTGATTTTGGTTCCGATTGTTGATAAAATGGAACAAGCGTTTCACGCACGCACAGTCTCATCCTGATCATGAGCGAAATCATACACATGCTGATAATTGAACCTTCTTTTATTGTCAGAGAGGGTGTCAAAACGCTGTTTAGTCAAATGGGGCTGGCTTACCGGGTTGATGAAGTTGAGACGCTGCGCGATAATCTTCCCCGGCTGATTGAAAAATTCAACCCGCAGCTCTTGCTTGTGAATCAGGAGCAGCTGTTCAGGCAATGGGCCGGCAACAGAAGCAGTGCCGGATTCTCCGGCCTGATCATTGCAGGAATCTGCTATGGTGAAATGGCTTCACACCATGGAGCACATGTCGATTTTAGCCTGAATATCCATTCTCCCAAGCCGGTAATTATGCAGCAGATGCAGGAAATGCTACAAAAATCTGGTCTAGCCGGAACGGCGAATGAAAGCGAGTCAATTAGCGAAAGGGAAACAGAGGTTTTGAGGTTTGTTGCCCTGGGACTTACGAACAACGAAATCAGTGAAAAGCTCTATATCAGCGTTCATACTGTGATGACTCACCGGAAAAACATCACACGTAAACTTGGTATTAAAACAGTTTCCGGTTTAACTGTGTATGCAATTCTCAATAAAATTGTCGAGGCCGGAGAGCTAAAGGGCAGCAGCAGAGAATAGCATCTGGTTTCTCATATATTATTGAATTGCAATAATCTGTAAAAAAACAAACCGATTTCCGGCAGATTTTTAACGCTTTTTTTAATCCTCATCAAACAAAACTCACTTGAAATTGTCTATTTTTGCACGCTAATTTAGAAAAGATATAAATAAGAGATAAATGAAAACTGTCGGAATTTTCTACGGATCAACCTCTGGGACAACAAAAACTGCTGCCGAAAAGATTGCCAAAGCTTTTGGAAAAGATGCAGAGTTGCACAATATCAGAGAAGCAACTACTTCGATGATAGCCTCTTACACAAATTTAATTTTTGGCACCAGCGCCTGGGGTATCGGTGATATGCAGGACGATTGGGAGGATTTTGTGGATAACCTGTCAGAAATTGACTTTACGGGAAAGAAAATAGCGCTATTTGGCCTGGGTGATCAGGAAGAATATCCCGAGAGTTTTGTCGATGGCCTGGGTACCTTGTATTGCCGTCTTCCCGAAAAGGATGGAGTAGTAGGATTCTGGCCTACAGAAGGTTATAAGTTTTACTTTAGTCTGGCCGAGAAAGACGGACAGTTCGTGGGCTTGCCAATCGACGACCATCAGCAACCCGAACTCACTGATAAAAGAGTAAAGGAATGGGTTGCTCAGCTCAAAAAAGAATTTGTGTAACTCATCGTTTGCACCGAGTTTTTTAGACAGCCTTTTTCGGGCTGTTTTTTGTTTTTTAAACCCGCTTTTTGTCTTTCGACTACCTAAAACAGGGTATTCTTGTCCGAAAACAGCTTTTGCTTTTCGGCAGATTCATTTTTTGCATTAATTTTGCAATCTCAAAGAATCAAATGTCAAGAGACAACGCTACATCAAAGTCCATCAAGCTGATAATGGCTTTCGCCATTTTCTGGATGGTTATTGGCGACCTGATCACCTATCATCAGGAGAAAATCTTTGGCACGAATTTCTACGAACATCATTCTCCTTTTACGAAACCTGGCGGCAAAGATGACGGAAAAACCAGTCACCTGAAGGTTTCGAAAGATTTTGATAAGCAATCGTGGTTCAAAACCGACCTGATTGCCTGTCAACAAGGAGCTATACTTCCTTCTGTTTCGCAATACAGCCTGTTTCTTTCCCCAAAACCTTACCTGGTACTCAGGCATCAGTGTTTGCGTAATATCCTGTCGCTGAGGGGTCCGCCTGCTATTTAAGTCCATTATTCATCAATTCTGTTTTGTTGTCACATCCTTTTTAATCACCGGATGTGAGCTATATTTATTTGGTGCGAAACAGCTTTGAATAATTTTTGCCACCATCAGGTGGCGGGTTAAAAATTTCAGAATTACTCAATTATTTTTATTTCAATCCATTAATCCAATGAAAAAGAATTTACTTTTCATGTTTGCAGCTGTTTTTATGCTGCTGCTTCAAATGCAGGCTAACCCTGTCAACGACACTGTCACGATGGGGCCAAGTTATGCCAACGATGTTTTCTACAGCATGGCTAACGGTCATGTGAAAACCGAAACCCGCGCTAACTGGGACATTGCCTTTTACACCTCCCGCTGGAGTGCAGGTGTTAGCATCAACGATGGAAGCGGTGTGATGCTTTATACCTATCCGCTGGGTGATGTCAGTGCATGGTCAAGCGTGGATGTTACGGCCATCGAGAGCTGGACACCACTTTACAACTCAGATACCATCTGGGAAGATGGCGCATTTAACCGCAATGCCCTCGGACATCCTGATTATGGCTGGGGTGTATACAACACCATTAACCACGACGTGGTTGGCGATTCCATCTACATCGTGAAACTTGCCAATGGTTTGTTGAAGAAGCTCTTTATCGAGCGTAAAAACTCAGTTACCAATACTTTTTATTTTAAATATGCTGACATCGACGGATCAAACGAGGTGAACGAAGTGCTCGATGTGACGCCCTATCAGGACACCAGGATGTTTATTTATTATTCGCTCACGATGCAACTAGTCATCGACCGTGAACCTGATATCAACAGCTGGGATCTGATGTTCAGTAAATATGCGGCCATCGTTTATGACAACACGGGAGCACCTTCCAATTACCTGGTGGTAGGCATTACTTCCAACAATGAAGTGGGTGTGGCCAAACACCATCCGGTGACGCCCGACTTTGACGATTGGACTGCCAAGCCGCTGGAGTATTACCGTACACCCATTGGACACAACTGGAAATCATTCAATATGACTTTGTTTCAATGGACTATCGAAGATTCAACGGTTTATTTTGTTGAAACCCGTCAGGGAGATATTTACAAGCTGGTGTTGGAATATTTCAGTGGGTCGGGATCGGGCAAAACAGGTCTCGTAAAAGAATTGATTTCGCTCGTTTCCATAGATGAGCCAGGAATCGCCGGCCAGGAGCAGCTTGTTTATCCTAACCCCGCTAGCAGCGGAATCTATGTTAAACAGCAGGCATCAAGCGGACAATCGATTGAGGTTCGCCTCCTGGATATCACCGGAAAAGTGGTTCATTCTTCCCGTTTTGTGCAGGGTGGTGGAGACCTCTACCTGCCCCTTGATGATATGAATCAGGGAGTTTATCTGATTGAAACCATCAGCGGAGAAAAACGCAGTATCAGCAAATTTATCATTAACAGGTAACAATTTACCGATGAATAAGACGACTTTCATCAGTCTCATTTTCGTTCTTGGCTGTGTTCTATGGGGACACAGCCAGGAATCGATCCTGACTCTTCGTGATGCCCGTTCAGCTGAGTCAGTGGCTTATGCACATGTGCTGCTCAGCACTTTGGAGGGTGTCAATCAGCAAACTTTGGTCAGCGACATCGATGGGAAAGTGAAAGTCAATACCTCAGTTAAACTTTTATTTACAATTAGTGCTTTGGGCTACAGGCAATTGACTGATACCATCCTTCCCGGCCAGCATAAAAAGGTTGCGCTGGAACCTTCGGTATACAATATGGATGAGGTAGTTGTGACAGGTCAGTACACACCCCAGGCTGTTGACAAGTCTATTTTCAGGGTTAAAGTTATCGGTGCCAGGCAAATCGGGCAGAAAGCATCCAATAATCTAGGTGAGCTCATGGCAGGCGAATTGAACATCCGGAGCTCTTTCGACGGCGCACTTGGCAGCAGAATCACCATGCAGGGTTTGGGGGGAGAGCACATTAAATTTCTCATCGACGGTGTTCCCCTGATCGGCAGAATGAACGGAAACATCGACCTTGGTCAGTTAAACCTTTATAACGTTAACCAGATTGAGGTGATCGAAGGACCTATGTCGGTAATTTATGGCAGCAATGCTTTGGCTGGCGTGATCAATATCATCACGGGTGAAAGCAGGCATACCAGTCTCAGCACCAATGCCTCGGCCTATCTTGAGTCGGTTGGAGTTTACAATTTCACTGCCGATGCCACGATCAGAAAAAAGCGTTGGATTGGTTCGGTAGCCGCTGCCCGGAATTTTTTTGATGGTTTCAACCTGGATGAAAACGCTCGCTCGCAGCGGTGGAAACCAAAAAGGCAGTACAATGCCGATGCCGCTATCAATTACTCGGCCAAAGATTTTAAGTTCAGGTTATCCGGCGCATTTTTTAATGAAATGCTGAAGGACAAAGGCGAGCTGATGAAGCCTTATTATGAAACCGCCTTCGATAGTGACTTTCAAACCAACCGGTTTACTGCCAAAGCCGATGTGCAGGCCAAAGTTGCCACCGACCGCTATATCAATGTCCTGGCTTCGTATTCGTTTTACAACAGAATCAAGAACACCTATTTTATTGACCTTACCACCCTGGATAAAATACTTACTGCCAACACCTTCGATCAGGATACCTCCCGGTTTGGGCAATATCTGCTGAGGGCTGAATTCAGTAAAAGTACCACCAACAGCAAGTTCAATTACCAACTGGGTATCGATCTGAACCACGAGACAGGATTTGGCAGAAGGATTCTCGATCAACGACAACAAATCGGTGATTATGCTGCATTCCTGAGTTTGAAGATACAGCCACTTGTGAGGTTGATGCTGCAGCCCGGCCTGAGGTACGGCTACAATACAAAATATAATTCTCCGCTTGTTTATTCTTTGAATGTGAAATGGGATTTGCAGGAAGAGCTTAGTTTGAGAGCCAGTTATGCAAAGGGATTCAGAGCCCCTTCGCTCAAAGAGCTCTATCTTGAGTTTGTGGATGTGAACCACAACATCAGGGGCAATGAACTGCTGGAAGCAGAAGATTCGCAAAATATCAACCTCGCGCTCAGGTACCACAAGGAAAAACCCAGCTATGATTATGGCGCTGAGATAAATTTCTTTTACAATGAAATTCACAACAGCATTACACTGGCTACTGTGAATGCCGAGGAGGCTTTGTACACCTATGTCAACCTTGATAATTTAATCACTCAGGGCTATCAGCTCACTTTCAACAACAGACTTTATCCATGGCTTGAGCTGAAAGCAGGGATTGGTCAGACTGGAAGAAAGCAAATGCAGGATAAAAACTTCAATATCGACATGATTTACAGCACAGATGTGCTGGGGTCGGTGAATTATCTGTGGCGAAAGGCCGACCTCAGGGTGGCGCTGTATTACAAATACAATGGTGATTATCCCGAGGTTTTTATCAATGCTGATGAAAGTGTTTCGCGCTCCATCATGGAGGGTTATCACACGATGGATCTGAGTGCATCGAAGGAATTTTTTGCTCAACGGCTGCAGGCGCAGATCGGTGTTAAAAATCTTTTCAACAACACCAACATCGCTGTGAAAGGCGACACCGGCGGTGGCATTCACAGCGGTGGCGGTGGCAGTTCGGCAGTTGGCTGGGGCAGGACCTTTTTTGTTCGGCTTACTTTTCAGTTTCAAAAAATAAACAGTCGCAATGAAAATTAACCGCTTACTTCTTTTTGTTCCGTTGATGGCGCTCGCTTCATGTTTTAAGGAAGATGAGAAAATTATTCCTTACGACCGGGGCGAGAAAATCACTGCTGCCATTGCAATGACACAAACCTATAAATACCAGGTGTACTACAGCCTTGCCGACAGTCAGGTGGTTTCTTCCAATCTCAAGACCGGCTTCGATTTGCTTTTTTCCAACGACCCCGGCGGTTCTGGTATTTACCTCAATACCTCCAATTTTAGTCAGGCTGCTGCCACCGGTAAGTTCAACCTGGATGAAGTGACAGCAGCAACAGGGCTGAATTATACCTACGATGCTTCCTCAGGAAACCCGGATTCACTGGTTTTTAAAAATTGGTTCACCTTCGATGGCGCCGACACCATTTGGCCGGGTGAAGTTTATGTGATCGACAGGGGTTACGACGACCTGGGGGCGCTGCTGGGTTATCGCAAAATAATTTTCGACAGCCTGTCGGGTAACAGGTATTATTTCAGGTTCTCAAACCTCAACGGTAGCGGATTGCAATCGGCAGTGGTGGAAAAAACCGGTCAAAGCAATTTCCTCTACTTCTCCTTTGATGAAGGCCTGCAGTTATATCCGGAACCACCAAAAACTGCCTATGATCTGCTTTTTACCCAATACACTACCTTGCTTTTTACCAACGAGGGTGAGCCTTATCCCTATCTCGTAACGGGTGTTCTGCTCAACAGGTTTGCAACGCAGGCTTACCTGGATACTACCCTGGCTTTTGATTCCATTACGTCCGAACATATTCAGGATGAATTGTTTACGAGTAGACCCGATTTGATCGGCTATGATTGGAAAGAAGTGCTTGGAGATGTTAACACAGGCAATGTGTATTACGAAATCAGACCTGAAAACAATTACTTTCTGAAAGACCAGCAAGGCTTTTATTACAAATTGCGCTTTATCAGCTTCTACAACAACGCAGGTGAAAAGGGATATCCAACCTTTGAGTTTCAAAGGTTGTAGAAGGGGATATTCCCAAACTTTTTTCCCATCCCTTAAAAATGCCTGTAATATTTCCTTCCTGAGGCATTGTCGGACATCATTTGGATGAAAGACATATCTTTGTAAAAATTTCGACCTATGTTACTTTCTGTTGTTTGGGATGTTTCACCCGTTATGTTTACGTTTCCGGATTGGCTCCCGTTGTTGGGCGATCGTGAAGTGAGGTGGTATGGTTTACTCTTTGCAGCTTCATTTGTAGTTGGTTATATGATCATGCAAAGGGTTTTCCGGAGGGAGAATATTTCCGGAGAGGTGCTCGATCAGCTCTCGACCTATATGCTTGTTGCAACGGTTGTTGGCGCAAGGCTTGGTCATTGTCTGTTTTATGAGCCTGCTTATTACCTGGCCAATCCAATTGAAATTTTAAAGGTATGGGAAGGCGGACTTGCCAGTCATGGGGCAGCGATTGGGATAATCATTGCGCTGTATTTCTTCTCCAGAAAGCAACACAAGCCATTAATATGGATACTCGACCGCATCGTGATTGTGGTAGCCCTGGCCGGATTTTTTATCAGAATGGGTAATTTGATGAACTCAGAGATTTTTGGTCATGCTACCACGATGCCCTGGGGATTTTATTTTGTTCGATACCACGAGCAAGCCATGCATGCCGACCCTAGGCATCCCACCCAGATTTATGAGGGTCTTGTTTACCTGGCCACTTTCTTTTTCCTTCTGCGTTCTTATTTTAAATGCAGCATTGGCGAAAAACAACCGGGATTTCTCTTTGGATGGTTTCTGATGCTTGTTTTCGGTTCCAGGTTTTTTGTTGAATTTCTTAAAGAACCTCAGGTTGGTTTCGAGGCATCGATGGCTCTCAATATGGGTCAATGGTTGAGCATTCCCTTTATGGTAGCTGGTTTTTATATCTGGTATCAGGGTTATACCAAGCGACGTAAAGCAAATTGATTCAAGGTTTTAAACCGTCCTGATCAACTTAGAAAATGCATATTTTTTATTTACCTGAAGCCGCTGAAGGAATCGTAAAACTTTCGGAAGAGGAATCAAAACATGCCATTCGTGTTTTGCGACTGAACGCGGGTGATCCGGTTGTTGTTACCAACGGTAAGGGTTATTTTTTCGATGCTTCGCTGGTTGTTGCCCATCCCAAACAGGCTTTGCTGTCGCTTCAGCAACCGAAGCCGGGACCGGATCACAGGCCTTTCAGGCTGCATCTGGCTGTTGCCGCAACCAAAAACGCCGACCGAATGGAATGGTTTGTTGAGAAGGCCACTGAGATCGGGATTGATGAGATTTCGTTTATTCTCACTGCCCACTCCGAGCGCAAGCACGTCAATGCCGAAAGGATGGAGAAAATTGCTGTCTCGGCCATGAAACAATCACTTAAATCGCGCTTACCAATAATCAATCCTCAAAAGACATTTGCAGAATTTTTGCAGAATCAATTTCAGGGTCAGGCCTTTATAGCCTGGATTGACGACAATGTCAAAGATTTATTAAGCACCAGCTACCAAAGCGGCATGGATTGTACCATACTGATCGGTCCTGAAGGTGATTTTGCTCAGGAAGAAGTTCAGGCTGCACTGAATGCCGGATTCCGGCCGGTGAGCCTCGGAAATTCGCGTTTACGCACCGAAACCGCTGCCATGGTTTCAGTTCACACTATTCATCTAATCAATCAAATATCCCGATGAAGACACGCGCTTTCACGCTAATTATATTCTTTCACCTCTTTTTATCGGTCTCTGCTCAGTGGGATCATCAGATTGCGCTGCTTAAATACCGGGGTGGGGGTGATTGGTATGCCAATCCGACTTCATTGCCGAACCTGATTCATTTTTGCCGCACCCAGCTGGGGATGAGTATCAATCCCGAGCCGGCAACGGTTGAACCTGACAGTCCGTTGATTTTCAGTTATCCACTGGTTCACATGACAGGACACGGCAATGTTGTTTTCAATAATGCTGAGGCCGAAAACCTGCGTAAGTATTTAATTGGCGGTGGTTTTCTGCATATTGACGACAATTACGGGCTTGATCAGTTTGTAAGGACAGAAATGAAAAAGGTTTTCCCGGAACTTAGTTTCATCGAAATTCCCAAAGGTCATGAAATCTATCATCAACAGTTTGATTTTGCCGACGGCTTGCCCAAAATTCATTTGCATGACAACAAACCATCTCAGGGATTCGGATTGTTTTATGAGGGCAGACTTGTGTGTTATTATAGCTATGAAAGCGATTTGGGTGATGGATGGGAGGATGCGCGGATTCACAACGACAGCGAAGAAACACGGCTCAAGGCCCTGAAAATGGGCGCCAATATTGTCAGTTTTGTTTTTGGACAATAATTCTTTCCCTCCATTAATTTTCTGTGGTTTTTATTTAATGATGGCAATTCAGCTGAATAATCGTGCTGAAGCTGTTAGGATGACTGGATTCAAGCTTGAAAAATGACTGATTTGAATGTGTCAATTCATTCAATAACTTATCTTTGGAGCCTGAAATCTGTAATTTATGATCCGATCCCTACGCTTGCCCTTGTTGGCCCTGCTGCTGTTAAGTTCAGCCAAAATTTTCCCCCAAAGTGAATCTGCACTTCCTTTGCAACCGCTTACAGCATCCGACTCTGTAACCTTAAGTAAGATTCCTGAGCTTCAGTTAAACAATCAGACACTGAGAAGGCTTTTACCTGCCGTTGTCGATAACAGCGCATTGCCTTTTATGCGGCCTCTGATCGGGCAGGTTGGTCTGGAGTGCGGGCAGGCCTCAAGCATTGGCATTATGTTTACATATGAAATCAATGCAAAACGGAAGGTTCCGGGTAATTTGCCTGTAAATCAGTACGCCACTCATTTCACATATAATTTTCTTAACGGTGGCAGTGATGCGGGTATCAATTATTTCGAAAGCATGCAAATTGTCAAGTATGCAGGCAATCCGAATGTGGTTGATTACGGCGGGATGGCATCGGGAGGTGCCTCCGGATGGATGAACGGATACAATAAATACTACAATGCGATGACCAACCGTGTTGATGGTATCTATTCTATTCGTACAAACACCCTGGAAGGTTTGCAGACACTCAAAAACTGGATATTCGATCATGGCGACGGCTCCCAATATGGTGGCATGGCTTCTTTCTATTCACAATTCACAAGTCCGCCTTCTGTTTTCCCTCCGGGTACGCCTGAAGCAGGAAAACATGTCATTCACAGCTGGGGCAGCTCACCAAATCATGCCATGGCCATCGTTGGTTATCATGATTCAATCCGTTGGGATTATAACAGTGACGGACAATATACTAACCACCTCGATATCAATGGTGATGGTCTCATCGATGTGAGGGACTGGGAGATCGGTGGTTTCAAGATGGCCAACACATACGGCAGCATCAGTGGATGGGGTGATGCGGGTTTTTCGTATATGATGTATAAAACAGTGGCAGATATTTCAACCGAAGGCGGAATCTGGAATAACCAGGTGATTGTGGTTGATGTGAAGGAAGACTATCAGCCACAATTGGTTGCGAAAGTAACCATCAATCACGGTTGTCGCAACCAGCTCAAAATCATGACCGGAGTTTCAACTGATCCCTTGTCGTTCGAGCCGGAATTTGTGATGCAATATCCAATGTTTGATTTTCAGGGTGGCTGCAAACCGATGGCAGGAAACGGAGGCGGAAATTCCATTGAAATTGCCCTTGATATGAATTATCTGCTCGAACATATTGAGCCTGGTCAGCCTGCACGTTTCTTTCTTTCGGTTGTAGAAGACGATCCCGGCAACAGCAATCAGGGCAGCATCGTCGACTTCACGCTGATGGATTATACTTCGGGCACCCTCAACGAAATTCCTGCTTCGCAGGCCATCGTGCTGATACAGAATAACAGCGTTACGCATGTCGGCATCACCGCCGCGATCGATTTTGTTCCGGTTGAAGTAGTTACCGAAGACCTGCCTCCGTTTGAGCTGTATCAGAACAGTGAAGTACAGCTTGTGGCCGAAGGAGGAACGGAACCATACACCTGGCATCTGCTCGATCATTACGATACCTTGCAGTCAACGGCTTCATTTCCCGTTATCAATGGCACACAAGTGTCACTTTCTGATAATTCGGAGGGAACAGGAGAAGTGCAACTACCATTTGAATTTCCTTATTTTGGAAAGAAATATCAAAAAATTTATGTTGCAGCAGATGGTTTTATTCTGTTCGAACCATCGCTGGTAACCTGGCCTTATTATGTGGCCGGAAAAACCTATCTTATTCAAAACAAGATTATTGCTCCTGCCTTAGCCAAGCCTTTTTATGTAAATCCTGCCTCGGGCGATGGTATTTGGGTAGAATCAGGTCCTGAGTCAGCAATCATCCGTTGGAAACTTTCTGTTTATGGTCAGGGAGGGAACAGCGAGGTGAGTATGGCGGCAAGGCTTCACAAAGATGGAAAAATTGAGTTTTTCTATGGAACGCATCTGGCAGCATCCTACATTGCACGTTTTGCAGGGGTATCGGCAGGTGATGGGGAAAATTTGGTTATTCTGAATAAAACGGGATACTTTGTTCCATCAAGTCAGCAACACACTACTTTTATCCCGCATGAACGTTTTGCCAATGTCAACCTGACGAAAAAGGGCTTGCTTTCGGCTAATATTGAGTCCTATACTTCGGGACAAACCATCAGCGTGCTCGTCCACGACCAGAATAATTTGCGCCATAAAGCCGAACTTCCCGTTGAAGTACAGGGTGTGGTCATGGAATACACTGTGGAGGCAGGTGGCGATGCTGTTATTGAATACGGAGAATTGGTGACCTTCGATTTTCATCTGGAGAACAAAACTCCTGCAGCTTTGGGAGAAGGTACCCTAAGTCTTTCAGGGTCGGATGAGTTTTTTACAATCATCAATGGTAGTTTCGATCTTCCGGCCCTTGCCGTTGATGAAGTGCTGGAACTGACCGATCTTTTTCAGGTCGAGGTTAGCAACCAGGTTCCGGATCAATACGCAGCCGGTTTTAATTTAACCTGTACTACCCCGCAGGGAAGTTTCAGCAGACCTGTGAGGTTAACAGCTTATGCGCCTGAACTCAAAGTGTTGACCTTAAGTGTGAACGATGGTCAAAATGGCATTCTTGAACCCGGAGAAACTGCAAACCTGGTTGTGAGACTAAAGAATGATGGGGGTGCTAAATTACTCCAACTTGAAGCGGCCTTGTCAACATCCAATCCCGATCTCACCGTTTTAGATGGAGAGGCATCAATTCAGCAGCTCCTGCCCTCCGGCATCTGGGAAGCTGTTTTTCAGGTTTCGTTATCTGCCGGTGCCACACCGATGCAATTGGTCGAACTCTTGCTTCAGGTGGATGCTGCCAATGGTTTTTCTTATGATAAATACCTGCCGCTGATGACTTCACTGATTGTGGAGAATTTTGAAACAGCAGGATTCGATACCTTTAATTGGGAAATGTCGGGTGATGCACCCTGGACAATAACTGATGTGACTCCCTATGAAGGCAGCTATGCAGCCCGCTCGGGAGCGATCGGGGATAACCAGAGTTCGGCCCTGACATTGATCTATGATGTTGCTTTTCCGGATACCATTTCTTTTTGGTACAAGATTTCAACAGAAAGTAATTATGATTACCTGAAGTTTTCGGTTAATGGTGTTCAGCAGCAACAATGGGCGGGTGAGCTTCCGTGGGCACATGCAGTGTATGAGATTGATGGCGGCGAACAGGCTTTCAGATGGTTATATGAAAAGGACTTCAGTGTTTCGTCGGGCAGCGACTGCGTTTGGATAGACTATGTTGTGTTGCCTGCTGTGAAGATATACACCGGAAATGAAGAATCTTATGAATCGGCTCAGCTGGCAGTACTGCTACATCCCAATCCATTTGCTGAAACAATGAATGTTCAGTTTAAGGCTGTCACCAACGAAGCTGTCGAGGTAATCATCATCGACGGAGGCGGTCGGCACCTTTTTGCTAAAACCATGCTAGCTGTGGCAGGAGAAACCTATTCAATCAGACCTGACATCACTCCGGTGAGCGAGGGGCTGATGTATGTGATGGTCAGACAAGGAAAGAAGCAAGTGGTAAAGCCCATCATCAAAACAGGACGTTAAAATATGAATCCGGCAAAGCCGATTGGCAAGTCTTCCTTTTATAAGCAATTAATGTTCGGCATCCTTCTGCTTTTGATTGTTCTTCCATGGATACAGCAGCAGTTTGGTATCTGGCCGGAAAAACCGCTTTTTGGCGCCTTTGAGAAACAACAAAAGGTAAACCGGGATTCACTCAATCCTGAAAGCTGGTTCGATGGCCGGTTTCAATCAGCAGTTAATCAGCAAACTGAAGCCGGAATTGGTTTTCACAACACCCTGGTTCGGTTTTATAATCAGTGGCAATACATGCTCTTTCGCAAAGCCAATGCCGAAGGTGTTATCGTTGGGCAGCAAGGTGAGTTGTACGAAGAAGACTATCTGAGAGCAGCAACAGGTGCCTTTTTTATCGGTGACGAAGTCTGGAAACAAAAGGCGATTCAATTAAGGGCCGTTCAGGATAGTCTTCGCAACCTTGGCAAGTTGTTGCTGGTAGTTGTTGAGCCGGGCAAAGGGACTGTCTATCCTGAATTTTTTCCGGCAAAATATGCAGGCCTGACAGGCGGGCCAAACAATTACAAGGCCATGTTGACGCACTTTGAAGCTGCCGGAGTGGAGGTGCTAGATTATAATGCCTGCTTTCTGCACTGGAAAGACACTGCTGATTACCGGCTTTTTCCCCAAACCGGAACACACTGGTCATATTATGGGGCTACCCTGGCTGCTGACAGCCTATTCAAAAGACTGGCTGTGGTTTTCCCGGACCGCATTCAGCCTTTTGGCATCAGTCAGCTCCGGGAAGCAAACGAACTGCGTCATCCTGACGACGACATCTGGCTTACCATGAATGTGATGGCAAGTCCGACTGTTCAAAACATCGCTTATCCCACCCTGGTTTACAAAACCAAACCTGCCAAGGGTCTAAAGCTGTTGACAGTTGGCGATAGTTTTTATTTCAATTGGCAAAACGAACAAATCATTCTTAACACCTTTGCTGATAGTAAATTCTGGTATTATAACAAATTGGTTTACAATCACGCAGGTGCGGAAACGGGCCTCACCTCGCCCGATGCTCTTTTGCCTGAAGTGATGAAGCATGATGTGATCCTGATTATGATCACGGAGCGTTTTCACCAAAATTTTGCCTGGGGCTTCGACACGCAACTCTACGAAGCCTTGTATCCTGGCAACATCGACCGGCGTTCCCATTTTCAAAATGAAGTGCGTATTGGTAACCTCGAATTTACCCGAATTTACAATGAGGCGCTGGCAGCCCGTATGCCATTGCAAGAACGGCTCGAACTGGAAGCAAAATTCAGGATGTTTGGCGATTGGCAGAAGCATCCGGACCGCTACCCTGATCGTGATGATGTGATCGAGATGTTGATGATGGCCATCAAAGGGAGTCCCGACTGGTATGCCAAAGTGCAGCAAAAAGCCAGCGAGCGGGGTATTACAGATGAAGAAATGTTGCGTATCGACGCCGGCTGGGTTTATGAACAAAAGCAAAAGGAGCGTCAGGCTAAACCACAAATTTAAGTTTCAACCAAGTATTTTGGCCCTTGATTTCAAGCAGGTAAATCCCTTTTGTCAGTTGTTTACCGGTAATTATGTTATTCAGGTTCCATTGATTACGCCCTTGTTTCATAACAATTTCGGTCACTACAATCACTTTGCCCGAGCCATTGCTGATTCGCAAAGTGCAGCTTGCATCTGCCGGGCTGCTGACTGCGAGCACCGAATTTTCAGTAACCGGGATTGGATACAAATCCAATTTAGTTTCGTTTTCCGAAACTGATTTCAGGTCAACAAAGCCTTGATACTCATAGGCACCCATGTCGAGTTGTCCGTACATCAGCCTGTTGTGGCCTGCCAGATCACTGACGGGTAATTCAAAAATACCAAAATCCTTGTTGGCCGTGTTGATGGCCGGACTAGCTGCTGCAAGGCTGTAATCGCCCAGTTCGGGTTGATTGAACAGGGGGTCGAGGTCGGGGCAATTCACGAAATCTCCCTGAAAAGTGCTTCCGCCAAACCAGGGTATTCCACCTTCAACAATGGTATGATAGAAACCGGGCATGGAATTTACATCCCAGATCCATACCTGTGATCCCAGGGTGTCGTAAGCAATATTGCCCCACAAAATGCTGTTGTGAAGTTTGGCGTGGGCATATTCGTTGCAGTAATAACCACCGCCCATCGGGGCGAGATTGCCGGTGATGGTGGCGTTCGACATCACCGTAGTTGCAGTCAGGTTGGCAATGCCGCCTCCAAAAAACTTAGCTTCATTGTTGATGATGAGTAAGTTGGCAACTTGTTTGTCGGGCTGCGATCTCAAAAAACACAGTCCTCCTCCCAATGCACTGTAATTGTTTCGGATGATACAGTCGAGCATCACAGGCCTGGAAAACTCAAAGGAAGCTGCACCGCCAACACCTGTGGAGCTGTTGGCATAAAACAGGTTTTTTCTGACAACCGGATCAGATGAAACAAAGCAAAGACCGCCTCCATAGCCATAGACCATGCCGTCGTTTCCTGCATCATTGTCGGCAACGACACAATTTTCGATGATCAGGTTGCTCTTAAAGGCGTACACTGCTCCACCCGACAGAAAGGAATAGTTGTTGCGAAAGCTCGAATGTCTGAAACTTATTTTGTTGAACCGTTTAATCCTCACAGCACCGCCATAACAATTGGCTGAATCACCGGCAGCCTTCCCATAACTGAACCGACAAAAAGCAAACTGAGTGGAATCGTTGTTTTCGGATACATCTTCGATGCGAATGCCATTCCAGCCTCCTTCGGTGCTGTGCATATTTCCAAAGCCTGTTGTGTCGGCCACCGTGAAAGCAATGCTGTCGGCAGATTGACCAAGTGCTTTGAGGGTTCCCTGAACCAAAAGGGAATAATAGCCCGTGAAAACAACCCTGGTTCCGGGCGCAATTTGTAGGGTTTGTCCGTCTGGAATTTGCACATCACATTGTACGAAAACGGTGTCGTAGTTCCATTCGCCGGTTTCAACACCGCAGGCAAAGTAATTCTGGCTCAGTCCTGTATAAACCAGCGACAGCAGAAATAGCATTGTAAAAAATTGTTTCATCTGAATTTGGTTTTCTGCTGACGAAGGTAAAATAAAAGGTTGAACCAAAAACAAGGTATCATGCATTGATAGTTCTTTGAAAAAAAATGGCTGACTTCTAATTAATCTTAAGCGCTGCCTGCATGAGATTGGCAACTGTTATTTTTTGGTTAAAAATCCGAAACGAAGCTGCCTCCACCGAAATAAGTCAGAAATTTGATCAGTTTATAATTCATTGTATTGTTTTAATTTATTGAATATCAAATAAACATATTTCAAATGTCTAAAATTTTCAAATTTGGTGAGGATGTCGAAGGTTACACCATTCCGGTGTTGAACGAAAGGGAAGTCAGGGCTGCTGCCGGGATGCTCTTTGTGATGATGTTTCTGTCGATTCTGACAGTGATATTTAAGCAGGATTTCACGATGCTGAAGTTTGCCATTGTGATTTTTCTTGTTGACATCGCCATCAGGGTGTTTGTTAATCCCCGGTTTGCACCTACTTTAGTTCTTGGCCGGCTGATTGTTCGCAATCAGACGCCTGAATATGTTGGTGCACAGCAGAAAAAGTTTGCCTGGATTATCGGGCTGGTGCTTGCCGTAATCATGTTTGTCTTGCAGGTTGTTGTAAATTCTTTCAGCCCGATCACCGGACTGATATGCTTCATCTGTTTGATTTTTCTCTTTTTTGAGTCGGCTTTCGGGATCTGCCTGGGCTGCAAATTTTATTCCTGGATTTACAAGGAAAAGGCGCAATATTGTCCGGGTGAGGTCTGTGAAGTGAAAGACAGGCAGGCCATTCAGAAAACTTCCTGGTCTCAGCTGTTGGTTGTTGCAGCATTTGTTGTATTCATCGTGCTGCTTATTGTCTTGTTCAAAGAGGTGATGCAAGTGCCGCCTTTCGACCTTTTTGGACTGACCGATCAGGCCCACGGCGGATAACCGGCTTGCTTTTTATCTCTGTTTACCCTCAGGGAAAGGCATTTATCAGCCATTTTTCAGCGGGCATCCCGAACTTTCTGCTGAAACTCAAACAAGGATTGTTGGATGGTTTTAGCCTCATCGATCAGCTCCGGCGGATACCGTCCACTCAGGAGCATCTTTTCACAGCTGTCGAGCAAAACCGCTGCTTTCTGAAGCTCACTGAGTTTCACCTTGCCTTTTTCTTGCCGTTGCTGTTCGTTGAACGACCTTGCATAGTTATTGTAGGCTCCCACCGCTTCGTTGAAAGTTGCTGAAATGTGGTTGATGAGTTTTACAGTTTCGTTATGGCGGGCAATTTCAAGTGCCTGAATCAGGAAGTTCATGCGTAACACCACGGCCTCATATTGATGCGGTTGTCGGTCTAGCCGGTCATATTCAGCCTGATATTGCTCATTTTGATCGAGTTGAAAGAAGTGTCTCAGGCTGTCGGCATGATGGCGGTAATAATCTTTCCAGTGCAAATGTGTTTTTTTAAGGATAAAACCTTCGTGAGTGACAGGCGAGGCAAGGAATTGCCACAAGGGATCGTAGGGCATGTGTGAACGGATCATTTTTTCGGGTGTGACCAACAGAAAGTCAGGGTTGTATTCCTGAACAAATTTGTTGTTGACCATCGCGCCTGCGCCAAAAGTGGGATCTGAAAGCAGCCATTTTCCATCGAGTTGAACAGCTAACCACACATGTGGTGTGGGATCAATCTGACCCAGCAGACGCGTATAACCGCTGACAAGCGCGGTGCGGATTTCCATCAGTTGCGCCAGGCTGTCGAGCAGACCGGCATAGCCCTCACAAACAGCTTTCCGGCGCAGGAAAGCTCTTTCGGTGATTTCAACCTGTGATAACGACCTGCTTTGACTGTTACTTTCGGTCAGTGAATAACGGATGTTGTGTGCAACCCATTGGTAAGCAGCTTCGTAACGTTGCTGCGGTTGGCTGTGGCTCAGTTTGATTTTTTCTGCCAGGGCTTTGATAGAGGAGGCCTGATAACGATTCAGCTTACCGGCAGCACCGTCGCTCTGCTGGGCGGTCAGGAGGAAACTGCTCCAATAAAGTATAAAAGAAAGAAGAAACAATTTTGAATTCATGACAACATAACGATGGGCAGTACCGAAAGTTTTAAAGCCTGTAAAAAAATCCTGCCATGTTGAGAGAGATAAACCGGGGCCGGGTTGAAAGATTTTTTTTGTTTTACTTTGCCGGCCAAATTTATCTTTATTTTTACTTCAAACTCCCAGATATGAAAACCAAGATCGTTGCCACCTTAGGACCGGCCTCCGACCAGGAGGAGGTGTTGGTTCAGATGATTGAAGCCGGTGTGGATGTATGCCGCCTGAATTTTTCGCATGGCTCACATGCCTATCATGAAAGTGTCATGGAAACAGTGCGCAGGTGCAGCGGGCTCACAGCGCATCCTGTGGCGATTCTGGCCGATCTGCAGGGTCCCAAGATTCGTCTTGGTGATTTTGAAAGTGACAGTTATCAATTGGAGGCCGGCGACAAAATGGTGTTTAGCTCAAAACCCTGTCTCGGGACTAATGAAAAGGTGTATATCAGCTACCCTTCATTTGCCAAAGATGTGAAGGAGGGCGAAACGGTGCTTGTTGATGACGGTAAGCTGGCCTTCAGGGTGCTATCAACCAACAACACAGATGAGGTGGTGATGGAGGCAGTTAACGGGGGCATTTTGTACCCGCGCAAAGGGGTTAACCTGCCCGACACTTTGATCTCGCTGCCTTCACTGACAGAGAAAGATCTCAAAGACCTGGATTTTATTCTGGAGAAAGAGGTGCACTGGATTGCCTTATCATTTGTGCGTAGAGCCGACGACATCCATGCCTTAAGAGCACTGATCGATGCCCATCCTGCAAAAAACAAACCCATGATCATTGCCAAGATTGAGAAACCTCAGGCTGTTAAAAACATCGAAGCCATCATCGCGGCCACCGATGGGATCATGGTCGCCCGCGGGGATCTCGGGGTTGAAATCCCGATGCAGAAAGTGCCCATGATACAGAAGAAAATTATCAGACTTTGTCAGAAAGCCGGCAAGCCGGTCATTGTGGCCACACAAATGATGGAAGCCATGATCGAAAACATCCGTCCCACCCGTGCAGAGGTGAGTGATGTGGCCAATTCCGTGCTCGATGGCGCGGATGCCCTGATGCTGAGTGGTGAGACTTCGGTGGGTAAATATCCGGTGCAGACCATCCGGATTATGGAGAGCATCATCAGCCAGATAGAGTTGGATGAAACCGTTTTTTATCAGCAAAAGAATTATGACCTGAAGCCGGGTCCGCGCTTTGCTACCGATGCTGTATTGCAGAATGCTGTAGGACTTGCCCAAACTGCCGATGCCAAAGCGATTGTGGTTGTGACACATTCCGGTTATTCTGCCTTTCGTTTGGCAAGTCACCGTCCCAAGGCAGGATTGTATGTCTTTACCCACGATCCGCATCTGATACACAGCCTCAATCTGTTGTGGGGTGTTCAAACCTCGTGGGATGAAGGTACGGGCGATGCAGAAAGTCTGATGCGCAGGGTAAACACCAGCCTGCTTGATAAAAACCTCATCGCGGAGGGTCAGTTTATTGTGAATGTGCTTAGCACTCCAGCCTGGAAAACAGGGACATCCAACACTGTCAGGCTGGGTAGGGTGGGAGAGCTAAGAGGCGACAGAAGGTAGTCATCCGGCCGGAAGCAGGTTTGGATTCTTACCGGCTCAGCAGGTTAAGTTTCATAAAGCGTGTTTTTCTCAGGGTCGGGAGGGTTTTTCAGCTGTTCATTAATATTATTTCAATAAGTTATATCATGAAGATTCGTTTTTCATCATTTCCGGCAGCAAGCAATGCGATTGCAGAAAAAATCAGGTCGGTGCTGCATTCCCCAAAGGTAGTTGTCATAGCGTGCTTTTCAATGCTGCCTGTTCTGTTTACAGCCTGCAATCAGAGGTCGGATATCCTGTATCAATCGCCCGAATTCACGGTATATTCTGATAAGGTTGTGCAAGGAGCGTTTACTGCCACGGTAGAAAGTGCCACAAAAATCACTTCAGATTACCGCAGCCTGGCACATGAGAATTACTCCAGACTGGTGAAATTCAAATTCAGCATCAACGAAAAGGATAACGAAATGAAAGCCGGACACGATCACTGGCTGGTGATTGAAGACGGGCTGCATGAGTCGCCGGTGATTGTGTTTGGTGTTGAAGATGCTGCAATTCCTGCTGAACCCGAAACAAAACTGAATGTAAACCATTCTTTTACTTTTCGTCTCGACATGAATCCGGTGTTGAAACAGTTTGCCGGTAAAGGTTATTATGAAACATTCGACGGCACGCGCATTGCTGCTTCCGACTTTAAAGGGGTATATATTGCCGGAGGCAGTGAGCCGATGAGTTGGGATTTTGTGAACCTCGACGAAAAAGGTCTTGCCTTGCAGGATCCCGACAAGGACGGTATTTATGAGATTAGCTTGCTGCTCAATCCTTATGATGCAAAATCTCAGCTCAACAGCTGGCATCTGACGGCCGACGTTTCAATGAAGCCGGTCTATACCTCGGGCCAACCCCTGGTGGATGCCTTGTTTAACCTTTCACTCGAAGAGGCACGACTCAACATTGAGGCCGACAGCACCCTTCGCACCGGTGCCAAATGGGGCGGGGTGTGGACGCGCGACGTCAGCTACAGCACCCTGCTTGCTTTTGCGTGTCATGAACCCGAAGTGGCCAAGATCAGCCTGATGAAAAAAGTTAAGAACGGCCGCATCATCCAGGATACAGGATCGGGTGGGGCATGGCCTGTGTCGTCCGACCGCACAACCTGGGCGCTCGCAGCCTGGGAAATTTACAAGGTAACCGGTGATGAAGAATGGCTGCTGACTGCCTTCGGTATCATCAGAAATAGTCTGGCCGATGATGAGAAAACACTGCAATCGCCGCTTACTGCTATGAACCGTGGTGAATCATCCTTCCTCGACTGGCGCGAACAAACCTACCCGAAGTGGATGTCGAATATGGATATCTATGTTTCGGAGAACCTCGGAACCAATGTAGTGCATTATCAGGCCAATCAGATTCTTGCTGAAATGGCCGAAATTCTTGGGCAGCCATCCGGGGCCTATCTTCAGCGTGCTGCCGAAATAAAAGAGGGTGTCAATAAATTTCTGTGGATGGCCGACAAGGGTTATTATGGTCAGTACCTGTATGGTAAAAGCCATCTGCTGCTTTCGCCCCGTTTTGAAGCCTTGGGTGAGGCCCTGGCTATCCTGTTTGAGGTCGCCGGTGAGCAGCAGGCATGGTCAATCCTCACTAAATCACCTGTCATCAATTATGGTACAAGCTGCATCTACCCGCAAATCCCGGGTATTCCGCCTTATCACAACAATGGTATCTGGCCGTTTGTGCAGGCCTTTTGGAATCTGGCAGCAGCAAAAACAGGCCACGAAAAAGCCCTGGTGCATGGCCTTGCTGCCATCTACAGACCTGCTGCGTTGTTTTTGTCAAATTATGAGAATTTTGTGGCTGACAACGGCGATTATGTTGGCACCGAAATCAACTCCCACAGAATGCTCTGGAGTATGGCCGGAAATCTGGCCATGGTTTACAGGGTGTTTGCAGGTATGCAATTCGAGACGGATGGCATTCGTTTTCAGCCCGTAATTCCAAAAGTGTACACTGGAAACAAAACACTTTCCAATTTTCGCTACCGGGATGCAGTGTTGCAAATTACTGTAAAAGGGTATGGAAATCAGATTGATTCTTTCCGGCTTAATGGAAAAATCCTGGATCAGGCATTTGTGCCGGCTGACTTAAAAGGCCATCACGAAGTGGAGATTCTCCTGAAGAACCATGATTTTAAAGCTTCTGAGATTAACATGGTTCCCAATCGATTTTCGCTGCCCGAACCAGTTGTAACCATCTCAGATCAACAACTTCGCTGGGATGCAGTGCCGGGAGCGGTGCATTATGTAGTGTTCAGGGACGGTGAAATTTTGGAAAATGTGAAAAGCCTGAAATTCCCGCTGCAAGCCGGGGAGCCGGCTGAATATGCGGTGGCCGCTGTTGACGGCCCGGGCATGACCTCCTTCATCAGCGAGCCGGTTCTCGTTTATCAGCCGTCCGATCTGAAAATGGTTGAAGTTGAAGATGCTGCTCCACGATCTGCCCTGCCTTATTCCAATTTTTCGGGAAAAGGCTTTGTGGAAATCAGCATGACGGAAAACCTGGAACTAAGCATTCCCATTGCAGCAGCAGATGCAGGATACTACCTGATCGATTGCCGCTACTCCAACGGAACCGGGCCCTGGAATACCGACAACAACTGTGCGTTGCGAAGTGTGTATATCAATGACACTTACGAAGGTGTTTGGGTGTTCCCGCAGCGTGGTACTGACGAATGGAGTGATTGGGGCTGGTCGAATGTCAGGAAGGTTTTTCTTCAAAAGGGAAAAAACGAACTGAAAATACGTTTCGATAGCTGGAATACCAATATGGACGGCGAAATCAATCAGGCAATGCTCGATGTGGTGCGTGTGATCAGGACAGGCACACCAAAGCCGGAGCAGCAGTAATTCGTGGGTTTTGCTTTGCCACGCTATCCAGGGTCTGTTGAAAAACCCTTAAGTGAATCATTATCAATAAATAAAAGCTAAATTTTGCATTATTTGTGCACGCAATTGAATTTGTTTAGCTCAAAAAGCTTGTATCCCGATCGAAATTCGTAGCCGGGATTGATTGAAAAGGCTCCGGTAGCGTACTTTTTTTTTAACCGCAGACAGCGATCCAGAAAGCTGTCGGGGGCGCATTGGAATCAATGATATCCAATCGCTTCGTTCGCTAAAGTGGCCCCGTCGCACCGTCGCTTCGTTCGCCGATCATAAACAACAATGCGCCAGCCCCTTTGCGTCTAACGGCGGTCTTTGCGGTTAAATTTTTTTAGCTACGGTTGATACAAATACAAAAACTTTACACCTTGTGACAGGTAGATGAGAAGATTGTTTAAAATGTTCAGGGAGTTTTTCAGCAAGCTCTGTAATAAAGCCTGAATACCGGTTGCGGCACACGAGAACCGAAAAAACATATGATTGACTTCAGCAATGATTTTTCATTTTAAAAAGTCCTGACAGATGTGAAATTGATCAAAATGACGTGAAAATGTCGTAAGATTGCCGCAATCATCGTTGCATAACTCCTTTACCTTTGCCGGAATTTAAGAAATGAAAGGTTCATGATAGGAAAAAAAATCAGCGAAGCGCGAAAATCAAAAGGACTGACTCAGGAAGGGCTTGCAGAAAAATTGAAAGTGAATTTGCGAACGATCCAACGTATTGAGCGTTCGGAAAGCATCCCGCGTGGCAGCACCCTGAATCTGATTTGTGATGCCCTGGAAATCAAACCCGATGATCTGAAATCAGACCCTGTTGCTGCAGACAAAAAACCGATGCCGGAAATTTTGATCAATCTGACCTTCCTAATCCCCTTGAATATTGCTTTGATGATGGTTCCCGGATACCTTACGCTGGATTCGGAAGCCAATCTGAACAGCAGAATCGGTGCTTTGTTGCTGAGTTTTTTTATTCCGTTTTTTGTGGTTGCGAAAACACCCCTTATGCGAGGTCTCGAACGTATGTTGAAATTTGGAACTTGATACCTGGTTTACATGCTTATTGGCCTGATGAAATTCAACTTTATCATTGCTTTTTCAACCCTCTTTTTACCTGCTTTGCTGGTGAGTCTGGCAGTGCTTTATTATGGCCGCCTGAAACCATGATCATGGTCTTGAAAGCATGATTTCGGTTATCGGTCCCTTGTTGTTAAGAAATGCCCGAGACTTGTGATGGTGCAGGTGCTTTCAGAAGAACTCGCACTTTGCATTACTCAGCTCCCGGCTTGTGTCAATCGGTTTGTTTTGAAGCAAGCCCGTTGTTGGCGGGTTGGATACAGTCCCAAAGATTTCCGTAAAGATCCGCAAACACGAAAACCCGACCGTAGTTTTGTGTAACAGGCTCACGCACAATCTCGATGCCTTGACCGGTATAATTGTTATAGTCGCGCTCAAGGTCATCGGTAAATAAAAACAAAAAGACCCTTCCTCCCGACTGACGACCGATCTGCGTTTTCTGGACGGCGTTGGCTGCTTTTGCCAGAAGCAGCGAAGCCGTTCCGTTGCCTTTGGGCCTGACGACAACCCATCTTTTTTCCTCCGTAAGCCGGGTGTCTTCAATCAGTTGAAAGGCAAGTTTGCCGGTGTAAAATGCGATGGCTTTGTCGTAGTCATCCACCAGGATTGAAATTAAGCCAAGATGTTGATTCATATTGTTTTAACAGGATAATTAGTTGGGGTCAACAGTCTTAATGATACCCATTTCCTGCATCAGCCAGGTGGCATTGCGGTTGACAGCCACACCGGGCCGGATCTTGTAGTCAAAAATCAACTGACCTCCGGTGATTTGACTTTCGAAACATTGGTTGGTAACTTTCCCGCCTGCACTTTGCTCAAGCGAACTGAGTTTGAGGTCGTGGGTAGCCATCACCACGAGGCTGTTGCAATCATAGAAACGCTTGATCAGGGCTTCGGAGCCACTGTATTTGTCGTCGGAATTGGTGCCTCTCAGCACCTCATCGAGGAGGATGAGACAGGGTTGGGGCCGGAGTGCTTTTTCCAGAATACGCTTCAGTTGCTTGAGTTCCTGCATAAAGAGCGAAGTGTTTTCGTGCAGCGAATCGGTTTGCCGCAATGAGCTTAGCACCGGCATCGGTCGCCAGCTGAAGGCTTTAGCGCAGACAACGGTGCCCGTCTGGGCCAGAATCACATTCAGGCCGAGGGTTCGCAGCCAGGTGCTCTTGCCCGACATATTGCTCCCTGTGACCAGAACAATCCGCGGGTCGACTTGCAGGTTCAGGTCGTTGTTAACGCGTTTTGCAGCCGGAATCAGCGGGTGACCCAAGGCTTCGGCTTTGATCTGAATCTGCGGCGCAACCACCGGTGTGCAGAATCCGGGACTGTTGTGCCTGAAGACTGCCAGGCTGATGAGCATCTCCAGCCGGCCGGCTGTCATCAGCCATTCTTCCATCTGCCTGAAATGCTTGTTTTTCCAGTTCTCATAGCGCAGGGCCAGCAAAAGGTCGGAAGCAAGCAGCATATTGCCCGCCAGATAAAGCAGTACGTTGGCACGGCGGTCGAACCATGCAGCAATTTTTTCCAGTTCCTTCAAGGCATCGATGGCCTCCAATGCCTGGCTCTCCATTTCATGAAGCACTGGAGCCCGGTTAGTCCTTTTTTTTAAAAGGCTCAGCGCTTTGTGATAGGCCTGTATGCTGTGGCCGATGCCGGATGTTTCTTCCGAAAGCAGACTCATTTTACGGTTTTGGGCAAAGGCAGTAAACAAAGAAGCTGTGCTGAAAAGAATGAACAAGCCGGCTGATGCGGTTGTGATCCAGATGACAAGACTTGCCATGACAGCGAGGGGAAGAAACCAGACAGCAAAGGCATAGGCTTTGTGATTGAAAAGGAGAATATTTTCGCGCGATGCATTTGGTTCACGGTGATCGCGAGCGGCATAAGCCTGCACAAAAAGTTGTTGTATTTCCTGGTTAAACGGCATATCGTCAGCCAGCTCGGCGATGGCTTCCTGAAGCAGCACAATCCTGTCCTTCTCCCTGGCCCCGTGGATGAGTGCCTCGGCCAGCAAAGACTGACCAAAGCTTGTTGTGCACCTGTTCAGGTGGTGAAAGAGGGAATGAGGCCCGAAAAGGTCGAGGTCGTCGGCAAAGGGGAGTCGCTGCGCGAATGGCAGGCCGTCAGCATAGAAATTGCCGTCGCCATGAATGTTGTTCAGTTCGTTTTGAAGGATGCTGAGCAAAACAGCCACACGGTCGCGGCTGGTATAAATCTTTTGGTGGGTGACAATCAAAACAATCAGGGTAACAAAGGAAACCAATGCCAGAAAGAGCCAGACTGCCGACTCGTGCAGAGCGAAGACCGCAGTGAGTGCCACCAGGAGAAAGAATCCGGTGAGCCGCAACCAGGAGAAGAGGCTGATTCGCCGGTTCAGTTGGTGAAGTGATGCGGTTTGCGAAGCAATTTTCTCCTGATACCAGGCTAGCAATTGGGCTTCGGTACGAAGGCTTGACATGGTAATTTTTTTTACAAAATTAGGAAGAAAAGCTCAAAGGCCCGGATTCGTTGTTTTGGCTTGAGCCGGCTGTGATTCGGCCGATTTAACGGTTTTTGCCTTCAGCCAAACGGAGGCTGTATGTCAGGGCTCTCAGTAAAAGTTTTATCCGGCATTGATCAGGATTGAAGGATGCTGTATTCTTGTCCGCGGAAAAATACCTTGTCGCCGGCAAAAAGTTTTTTACGTTTTTGAAATTCTGCGATGCCGTTTACCTTTACCCGTCCCGAAACAATCACCTGATTGGCTTCGCCTCCGCTCCCGACAAGATTCAGGAGCTTCAGAAACTGGTTCAGCTGAATGTGATCATGTCCGCTGAGATCGAAAGTTTTCATAAGTCCTTTTTTTTGCAAAGCTAGGTTTTTTTGGCTGTCACAACAGTTCAGTGACTTACAAATTGATGCTGCATTAAAGATTCGAAGATTCAAAGATTCGG
>JANJXG010000023.1 GCA_024709145.1 Bacteroidales bacterium
CGAAAAGCAACTCGGCATAGGTGAAACCACCTTCGTGGGGCCCGACACCCTCGTAAATAAAAATGCCATGTTCCTCATCGAGGAGCTGCAGCGCCTGGCTCTTCAGCGCTGCGACAACGCCCGCGATGCCATCCGCCTGATCGGCAGCCTGATAAAGGAATACGGCTATGCCGACTATGGCGAGTGCATCACCATAGCCGATAAAAACGAAGTGTGGCAGATGGAGATTCTGGGTGAAGGCCCCGTGCGCATCGGTGGTGTCTGGGCAGCCCAACGCATCCCCGACGACCATGTAGGCATCTCGGCCAACATCTCCCGCATCGGTAAAATAGACCGGAATAATCCCGACTATTTCATGGCATCCAACAATGTGGAGGCTGTAGCCAAGGAGTTTGGCCTGTGGGACGGCCAGGGTGAATTCAAATTCTGGAAAGCCTATGCCGGTCAGGAGAAACCGTTTAAAATCAGGGAGTTTTTTGTGCTCAACAGCTTAGCCCCCTCGCTGGGCCTGACGATGGACATGGAAGAACTACCCTTTTCAGTGAAACCTGAAGTAAAAGTCACCGTAGCCAAACTGACCGAACTTTACAGAGCCACCTACGAAGGCACCGCCTACGACATGACCCGAAATGTGAAATACATCAAGAAGAAATACGACGACAAACGCAATGAAACTGGTGCCGACACCCTTGTGAGTCCGGTGGCAAACCCTTGGCTGACAACCGATATGCGCAACACCCTCAACTACCTTGCTCCGGGCACTGTGGAATTTCAGCGCACGGTGTCGGTGAGCTGGTGTTCCTACAGTCATATCACACAGCTGCGTGACTGGCTACCCGATGAGATAGGCGGTGTGAGCTGGTTTTCGTTTGACAACCCGGGCGAGAGTCCGCGCATCCCCATCTATGCCGGCGCTTCGGAACTCCCTGCCGGCTTTGAGTTTTGCGGACAAAAAAGATACCGCGAAGATGCCGCCCTCTGGCACTACCGCAAAGCCAACAAGCTGGCCACCGTGAGCTGGGGCAAAACCAAAGACATTGTGCTTGGCAATGTGCGTGATTTTGAACAAAAGGCCTTTGATGAAATGCCGCTTGCCGAAAAAAGAGCCGCGCTCCTGCTCAAAGAAGGCAAAAAAGCCGAGGCCTCCAAAGAGCTGAGCCGCTTCTCGAAAGACTTTGCCGCTGCCACAGTACAACGCTGGAAAGAGATGGAAATCAGGTTTTGGGAAATGTTTGGCAGGGGGTTTTGAGGAGAGAGGTCAATGTTCAAGGTTTAAAGTTTAAAATGCAGTCAGAGATATGTCTGTCTTTGGCTTGATTGTCCTTCGGGTGTCTTGTCCTGAATTTGAAAATTTGCAATTGGCTTGCACCAGCAACAAATCAACAAATCAAAAAATCAACACAGATTTACCACTGATGATATTTGTCTACGGATGTCCAAGGATGTTTTCCTGCTGCTTTCAGCATCCGGAAAGGCATCTGCCCGGCGCGGTCGTTTGATATTAAAACAATTTTGGCAATGGCTGTTGGTTTTGGCTTGCGCCAGCAACAAATCAACAGATCAACGAATCAACAAGAAAGAGAACCGGGGTATCAGATTTCGAGACAGTTACCAAATTAATTTAATAAGAGACATTTTGACTTTCAGCACTTATTTGATGTAGATTTGTACAAAGGCTTAGACTCGGATTTTGTTCGGGTTAAGAAAAGTTTTTGCGATGAAAAAGATCTTCCTGCTTTTATTTACTTTTAGTTTGCTGGCTTTATCTTCCTGTACCAAGCAGCATTTTTCGGGTGAAGGCTCCTTTAAAGGCACCTTTTCAGGAATGTACATCAAGGAAGGAAATGTCATTTCTCATAAAAGGATTATTAACATTGTAATCACTGAATCAACTGATGATCATCTTCTCTTAATCAATTCGGAAAGTGGTGCCAGTCATCAGGAATCTGAACTCTCAAAAAATGGAAAAGACATTTCAGGAACAATCAAATCCTGGGCAGCTGTTTCGTGGAGTGACAGCCCTACAACCCATATTTCTCACATAGATAAATACATTGATATCGAAGGCCGATGGGAAAAACTTGGAGGAGAATATGTGATAACGGGCAAATTCAATTCCATTTACCATTTTGTTTCAACTGCTGCAAACATCGATGAAGAGTCTCCTGTAGAAGGAAGTTTTATTATTAAACCCAATAACGAATAGGTTATCCGTTGGATTTGCTGAGAAAGCCTGTTCATCGTCATTTGCATTTTCCCGGCGGAGGAAATAAATCAACCTTTCACAGATTCGGGATTCAATCCGAAAGCTTTTGGATTTGCTCCGGTGTTGAGGGGTTTATTGCCTGTTGGCTTTTGGCTATTGGCTTCATTCAAGGCATAATCAGATGCGCCATCCAGATTATTCGTCTTTCATTCGTGCATTCGTGGCAACTTATCATTTCTTGTGTCAGCCCTAAACCCCTCTAAACCAACAAATCAACGCATCAACAGATCAATCGAATAAAAAGAGTTGATTTGTTCTTTGTTGATATGTTGATGCTGACGCGTTTGAATGTGAGCGGTGCTGAAAGCTTTTAGCTTTTTGCTTGCGCCAGCAACAAATCAACAGATCAACGAATCAACAAATCAACTTGTCAGAAATATAAAGATTTGCTTTGGTGGGATTTATTCTGTTACGTCGTTTGCTAAACATTTTTTAAGTAATCGAAGGTGGCTTTTTCTAGCTTATTTTTAACAGATTTCCAGTTTAAGTGGGGCGATTCGAGCAAAACAGGCCAATCAGAAAGGTCTGCATCTCCAAACCAGCATAGACTTTTAAGAACATTGGCATCGTTATACTCTTTGTATTTTATTTTGTAAAAACCAATCATTTGCTCCACGGTGAAGATGTTTAAAAGGTAATAAATATCAATAAAGTCTTTTACCCGTTGACCGCTCACCGTAATGGCATTGAGTTTCATGGCTGAGATGTCTTCATTGGATAACATCAGAATATTGTCAATGAATTCAGGTTCAGCAACAAGCGGATAGCGATGCGCCAAAATATCCACCTGAACCTTATTGATACTGCCTTTCAGGGTGTTGTTAGCTGAAAATAACAACTTAAATGGAAAATCAGCTGACAGGTTTTCCAGAAGTTGGGATGTGTTGAAACTGAAATTAGAAAACAAATCAAGGTCCACAGATTTTCTGTGTCCCATTTTTAATGAAAGTGCCGTGCCGCCAGCAAGGTAAAATCCTTTCAGGTAGTCTTTTTTCTGTAACTGTTTTAATAGTTCCAATGTTGACTCATCGACTGTGCTCTGGTGTAGCATCTGAATTTTGTTTTTGGTGTTTGAAAGAGTAATGATACGAAATTCAAGGTTTTTGGGTCGATATAGTTAAGCTGGCAAAGGGTAGATATCACTGTCTCTACGCCATAAAATTGTTTGATCAGCCTGATTTCATTCAGGGTACCAAATTGAATGATCCGTTCAATGATCAATCTTTTTGATTTCTGCTCATCAAGTTTCGTGATGTCAACATCCCAAAAGCATGCTTCATTCAATTGGGATAAAAGAGTAGGCATCATAGGTATCAGATTTCTTGTAAAAGTATGAAATAATTCAATTATTCCTGATTCGGGCTGAAAGCTTTCGGATTCAAAGATTTGCTACGGGGAGGGTTGATTGCCTGTTGGCACTTGGCTATTGGCTTGCTGAGGGATTTGAAAATTTCTGATTTGAAAATTTGTATCGCTCCAATCTTCAAATCCGAAAGTGATCGGTTCAAATTTTCAAATCAACAAATCAACTCCCAAGCCGATGCGCCAGCCCTAAACCCTAAATTCTAAACCCTAAACCACTCTAAATCAACAAATCAACCTGTCAGTGATTCAAAGATTTGCTCCTGTGTGGGTTGAGGGGCTTTTGGCGTGGGCTAAAGCTAAGGCTTTGGCACCCATCACCGATTACGCATTACCGATCACGCTTTTCTTTTAATTGGTCAGAATCTTCGGCAACATGAGCGATAGAAAACCTGCCTCATCATAAACATTTCACTCTCACGCCAACATCAATCCTGCGAAATCTCGCTGAGTTTGTTTCGGTAGGTGATAAACACATTGGCGCGGGAGATATAGCCAAGGTATTTGCCGTCCTTCAGCACCACGATGTTGTATTTGCCCGAATCCTGAAACATGGCTGCCACGGTTTCCATCGGGTCGTCGGGCTGAATGATGTAAGAAGGATACACCATAATGCTGTCAACCAGCGTAGTGTAGAGTTCTGTGTCGAACATGATGTTGCGGATGTCATCCAGCAGGATGTGTCCTTTGAACAGGCCCTGCTCGTCAACCACCGGGAAGATGTTACGCTTGGAACGGCTGATCACCTTCACCAGCTCGCCTAAGGTTTGTCCGGGTTTGATGCGGTGGAAGTTGGTTTCAACAAGCCTGCCTACTTTCATCATATTGAGCACGCTTTTGTCTTTGTTGTGCGTCATAAGCTCACCGCGGCTTGCCAGCTGATAGGTGTATATTGAGTTGGTAACGAACACTTTGGCGGTGGCATAGGCAATGGTTGAAACGATCATGAGCGGTACAAAGAGGTTGTAGCCGCCGGTGATCTCGGCAATGAGGAAGATGCCGGTGAGGGGTGCATGCAGGATACCGGCAATCATGCCGCCCATGCCCACCACGGCAAATTTTCCGGGGTCGAGGCCGCCCAAACCCGTGTGGTTGATAAAGACAGCATAAAATAAGCCCAGAAAAGCACCCAGAAACAAGGCCGGAGCAAATATGCCTCCCACCCCACCGGCTGCAAAGGTGAGCGAGGTGGCAAAGGCCTTCATCAGCAAAACGGCGGCAAAGAGTGCAAAAACCACCCACATATCGTCCTTGAAACCAAAGAAAAGACTTTTATTATACAAGGCACTGAAATCGCCGTTGAGGCTCTGGTTGATGGCCTCATACCCTTCACCGTAAAGCGCCGGAAAAAAGAAAATCAGTACACCAAGCAGCAGACTACCCAGCAAAAACCGTTGCCACCACAAAGGCAGTATGCGCTTGAACGAGGATTCGACCCAAATGGAAATACGGGTGAAATAGACAGAGAGCAATCCTGCCAGCACACCAAGGCCGGCATAAAAGATCGTGTTTGAAGGGTCGAAAGCCACGCTGCGGTCGATGGGATACATCACCGCCTGCCCGAGCACGAAATAGGAGGTTAGAACGGCCGTAACGGTGGAGATGAGCAAGGGAACAAGTGAAGCCATTGTCAGATCAACCATGATGACTTCGAGGGCAAAAACGATGGCTGCGATGGGCGACTGGAAGATGGATGCCATGGCCGCCGCGCTTGCCAGGCTGATCATCAGGATGATCTGACGGTGGTTGAGCCGCAGAAACTGTCCCAGATTCGATCCCACGGCAGCACCTGTTGACACCGTGGGCCCTTCGAGTCCTACCGAACCGCCAAAACCCACGGTGAAAGCACTCGAAACAATGGCTGAATAGACATTGTGGAACTTTATCAGGCCGTTTTTGCGTGAAATGGCGTGCAATACACCCGGAATTCCATGGCCTGGCTCCTGTTTCACAAGGTAGCGCATAAAGAGAATGGCCAACAAAATGCCTACTGCCGGATAAAAGAAGTAAAGGATGTTTTCGTACTGATTGGTGAAACTGCTGGTAAGCAAATGCTTGATCAGGTGTGCCGATTTTTTGATGACGATGGCCGAGATGGCAGCCAGAACGCCGACCACTACACTGAGCAGATAAATATACTGCCTTTCGGAGATGTGTTTGGCCCTCCACTCCATGAAACGGTTCAAGATGCTACGCGTCAGCGCCATATAAAATTTTGGTCAGATTAAAGGGCGAATATAAGCAATAATTCAGCCGCGGCAAGGGCAAGCTTCTTTTTGAATCAATCTTTCTTTTTCCGCTGATTTGCGTATTTTCGGCCTTTATTTCGTCTGCTATGAAAATTATCACCTACAACGTCAACGGCATCAGGGCTGCTATCAACAAGGGTTTTTTGGACTGGATGGCTTCCGAGTCGCCTGATGTGCTTTGTCTTCAGGAAATTAAAGCGACACCCGACCAAATTCCCCTGATGGAATTTGAGGCCCTGGGCTACAAGAATTTTTGGTTTCCTGCACAAAAAAAAGGCTACAGCGGCGTGGCCATCTTGTCGAAACAACAACCCGATCAAGTGGTTTATGGCATGAATATGCCTGCTTATGATGAGGAGGGTCGTTTTCTCAGGGCCGATTTTGGTGATCTTTCGGTGGTGTCGGTTTACCATCCTTCGGGCAGCAGCGGCGACGAACGTCAGGCTTTTAAAATGCAGTGGCTTGATGATTTTGAACACTATGTCAAACACTTGCGCACTGAGCGCCCAAAGCTGGTGTTATCTGGCGATTACAATATTTGTCACCAGGCCATTGATATTCACGATCCGGTGCGCAATGCCACCATGAGTGGTTTTCTGCCTGAAGAGCGGGAGTGGATGAGCCGGTTTCTGGCACAGGGATATGTGGATAGTTTCCGAACACTTGTGAAAGAGCCGCATCACTACAGCTGGTGGAGCTACCGGGCCAATGCCAGGGCCAACAACAAAGGTTGGCGAATTGATTACAATATGCTCACCGAAAATCTGGCTCAAAATCTGAAAGCTGCTACCATATTGCCTTCAGCAGTGCACTCCGATCATTGTCCGGTAGTAGTGGAGCTGCAGTTTTAGTGAGTGCTTTTGTTTGAAGTAAGATAGCTTGGTTCGCCTCATCGCTTCGTTCGTCCGATCGCTTCGTTCGCTAAATCTCCAGCACCACAAATGCACTCGCCATTTCTTTAACGTGTGAGATGCTCAGATGAATGTGCTGAATGCCTTCCTTTTCGATGAAGGCTTTCACTTTGCCATGCAGGTGAATGATGGGCTTGCCCAAATCATCATTCACTACTTCTATTTCATGAAAGGCCATGCCATAACGGTAGCCTGTTCCAAGTGCCTTGAAAAAAGCTTCTTTTGCCGCAAACCGGGCTGCATAATGCTGAAAAACAGTAGCCTTACCTTCGGAATATGCTTGTTCAACAGGAGTGAATAACTTATCTTTCAGCCCTTTACTGTTGATTAAGTGGCGCTCCATACGTTCCACTTCGATGATGTCGGTACCAATACCAAAGATCATTTGCCGGTTTTTTTGGATTGTAAAGGTAAGGAAGTTTCTCTCTAATTTTCAGAATTGCAAATCAGGAAATGCCATCTGCTTTGGTATCAACGATGCGACACAAAATGTTTACAGTAGATTGCACTGTAGTAAATGCTTATTAATCCCACCATCCCGTTTCGTTCCACTTACCATTTTGAAAGACCATACGGCTTTTGTAGCCGGCAGCCATGAGGGCCTCGGTGGCGCGTGCAAACTCAGCGGTGAGCTCATCAGGATGGTGCGCGTCGCTGCTAACGATCACCGGGATGTTCATCCGGTGCATTTCGTTCAAAACCCAACCCGAAGGATAGAGGCCGTCGTAACGTTTTTTGTAAATCCCGCGGGTGTTGATTTCAACGATGAGGTCCTTTTCACGGATAAGCCCAAGTGTTTCAAACACATGGTTTCGATACCAGGTTTCGCCTTCGCTGAAATAGCGGTTTTGGTTGTGCATCTTGATTTTATCGAAATGACCTATCACATCAAATAATTCATTTTGAATCATTTCGTTGGTTTGATCATAAAAGGCTTTCACACCTTTGCGAATGTCACCCCCGAAAAACTGATGCAAGCCGTCGTCATAAATGGCTGCGTCGGGACCGTCGGTAAACCACAGATTTTCTTCATTGGCACTTCCAACCAAATGCACGGAACCTATCACATAATCGAGGCCGGCGCGGGCTTTGAGTTCGGCAAAATTTTGTGACATGTGCGGCACGTAGTCCATCTCCAGCGAAAGAAAGATATCAAGCCGGTCTCTGTATTCTGATTGCAGCTTCCTGATCAGCCTGACGTATTCATCCAGCTTCTCTTTTGGCAACGAAAAGGGGTTGTCGAACGGCAACGGTGAGTGATCCGAAAAACCAATGGCTTTCATGCCCTGATTCAGGGCTGCCTTCACATAAGCCTCCGGACAATCTGTGCCATCGGAGTAATTGGTATGCATGTGAAAGTTGTAGGCTGTCATTGGAGCTTTCATTGTTGTTTGCAGCTGAATCGCCCCTTGCACCCCTCACTCCGGACTGTGAAGCAAAAGAAGCAAGGCTGTTGGGATGCTGCTTATTTTGATGTGGTTGTGGGTTTAACAACACATAAACTGAGTTCGTCGAGCTGCTGACCGGCAATGGGTGAAGGCGAATCGATCATCATATCACGACCCGCATTGTTTTTTGGGAAAGCAATAAAGTCGCGAATCGAATCGAAGCCTGCGATGAGCGCTGTCAGTCTGTCAAAGCCAAGGGCGATACCGCCGTGCGGAGGTGCACCGTATTCGAAGGCATTCATCAGAAAACCAAACTGATTTTGAGCTTCTTCATCGGAAAATCCAAGCAGACTGAACATTTTTTTCTGCAATCCCCTGTCGTGGATACGGATGGAACCTCCCCCCACTTCCACGCCGTTAATCACCATATCGTAGGCATTGGCACGCACTTTAGCAGGTTCTGTTTCCAACAGCTCAATATCCTCAGGTTTTGGCGAGGTAAAAGGATGGTGCATGGCATAAAACCTTTCGGTTGTTTCGTCCCATTCGAGCAAAGGAAAGTCGGTGACCCAGAGTGGTTTAAACACTTGAGGATCGCGCAGGCCAAGTTGACTGCCCATTTCGAGGCGAAGCTCATTGAGTTGTTTGCGGGTAGATTCAGACTTACCCGAGAGGATGAGCAGAAGGTCGCCGGGTTGAGCCCCAAATCGCTCTGCCCAGCTGCGAAGGGTACCTTCATCAAAAAACTTGTCGGCCGATGATTTAAGACTTCCGTCGGTGTTGTATTTCACATATACAAGGCCTTTGGCGCCTATCTGGGGTTTCTTCACAAAGTCGGTCAGGTTGTCGAGTTGTTTGCGGGTGTATTCACTGCAACCGCCGGCATTGATGCCAACCACCAGCTCGGCCTCGTCAAACGGACCAAAGCCTTTTCCTGTTGCCAGGTCGGTGAGTTCGACAAATGACATGCCAAAGCGCAGATCGGGTTTGTCAGAACCATACAATTTCATGGCAGTTGCATAGTCCATCCTTTCAAAGGGACCTGTTTCAATGCCTTTCACCTTGCTGAAAAGAAAACGGGCAAGACCCTCAAAGGTGTTCAGGATTTCTTCCTGGGTGATGAAAGCCATTTCACAATCGATCTGAGTGAATTCGGGCTGACGATCAGCACGCAGATCTTCATCGCGAAAACATCGGACGATCTGGAAATAACGGTCATAACCAGCCACCATCAGGATCTGTTTAAACGTCTGTGGCGACTGAGGCAAGGCATAAAACTCACCCGGATTCATGCGTGAGGGAACCACAAAATCCCTGGCGCCTTCGGGGGTTGACTTAATCAGATAGGGTGTTTCTATTTCATAAAACCCCTTACTGTCGAGATAGTTACGTGTTTCTATGGCGAGTCGGTGCCGCAGGGCGAGATTGCTTTTCAGTGGGTTACGGCGCAGGTCGAGGTAACGATATTTCATCCGGAGCTCGTCACCACCATCGGTTTTGTCTTCAATGGTAAATGGCGGCAATTTGGAAGCGTTGAGCAGTTCGATGCTGCCAAGCATCACTTCAATGTCGCCGGTTGAAAGCTGCGGGTTTTTGGAAGAGCGTTCGCTTACTTTTCCACTTACCCTGATCACGTACTCCCTTCCGAGTTGCCTGGCTTGTTCCAGTAGTTTTGGTTCAGAAACACCTTCTTCGAGCATCAGCTGGGTGATGCCATAGCGGTCGCGCAAATCAATCCACAATAGTGACCCTTTGTCGCGCACACGCTGAACCCATCCGCTGAGTATCACATCTTTTCCGGCATCGGTGAGGCGGAGTTCACCGCAGGTATGTGTTCTGAACATAGACTTGGAGATTAAAGTTTCAGGGCGCAAAATTAACAAAATCTGCACTTGCTTCATCCCAAATCTAAGCAAAGATAGATCGTGTCAGCCATGGCATGCCATTTCGGATTTTATAACCAACCGGTACGTGGAAGGGAATGTGCTGTTTTCCGGCAGGCAGAGGCCTGCTTTCATTTCTGGAAAAAAATTGCTGATGAAGACCTGTTTCCCGAAATTTTAACGAATAATTATCACATCCCTACCTCTAAAAGACAGAAATTGCAGCCCGTATTGCCTCAAAAGGCACCGTATGTTTTGTTGAACCAAAAATTAATCATGATGAAAAAGTACCGTATTGAATTGAAATGGGGCTTGCTGTTTGTAATCATGTCCCTGGCCTGGATGCTGTTGGAGAAACTTTCAGGACTTCACAGCACACACATCGACAAACACCTGTATCTGACAAATCTGTTTGCCATTCCTGCCATCGCCTTGTATGTGTTTGCCCTCAGGGAAAAGAAACGGAAAGATTACAGCGGGACGATGACATATGTGCAGGGTTTTGTATCCGGTTTGATCATTACTCTGGTAGTGACCTTGTTTTCGCCACTTACCCAATGGATTACCTCCGTCGTCATCACGCCTGAATTTTTTCCCAATGTCATCGAATACTCCCTCGAAACCGGCTATCACCAAAGCCGTGCCGAAGCTGAAGCCTATTTCAGTCTTGAAAACTACATGAAGCAATCCGTCATCGGTGCCCTGTTGATGGGTCTTGTGACTTCGGCCGTCGTGGCATTTTTTGTGAAATCCAAATCCACTCAGTCATAAATCATTCATACAACATTCAAATGCGTACAGCAAATATTTACCTCAATTTCGATGGAAATTGTGAAGAAGCATTTCTTTTCTACCGCTCTGTAATCGGCGGTGAGTTTAACTATGTTGGCAGGTTTGGTGAAATGCCGCCTCAGGAAGGGATGCCACCCATGCCTCAGTCAATGGCCGACAAAATCATGCACATTTCATTACCTGTCAGCAAGGAAACGATACTGATGGGCAGTGATACTGGAGATCAGTGGTCGCCGAATTTCAGTAAGGGCAATAATTTTTCGATTTACCTTGCGGCAGAGAGCCGTGCTGATGCCGACAGATTGTTTGCCGGCTTATCGGAAGGTGGAAAAATCACCATGCCCCTGTCCGACACTTTCTGGGGTGATTATTTCGGTTCATTTGAAGACAAGTTTGGCGTAAACTGGATGGTGAGCCACAGTTCAGAACAAGCCGGCTGATCGGATTAAGCCATTCAGGTTTAATACAAAACACCGGTTAACCGAAGATTATCAGGGTGTTTCGTAAATGACACTCGTCACAACTTCACCCACAACACGCAAAGTTTCCCGGTCAATCTGGCTGAGGTTATCGTTACTGGTGTGCCAGTGCTCGTAAAAAGTTCCGTTCGTGCTGCCGGTGTCTTGATGAATGATGTCAATCATCGGGATTCCGGCAATGCGGTTAACCGGGATGTGATCGTCGTTGATAGGTAAACCGGGTCTGTTGCTGAAGTAAGCTTCATAACCCAGCTCCTGCGCCCTGCGCCATACTTTGTCGAGCACCCAGGCAGCGTATTGCTGGGAATAATATTCACGGGGAAAAACAGCACCTGCGGCACCGACCATATCAAGCAGAATGCCGTAATGAGCCTGATAGCCGGGAACATGCGGGTTGCGCGACCAGTGTTGTGAACCCAGTGCCCAATAATCATCGTCGCCGCCGGTTCTCACGCTGTTGTGGGGGCCATAGTCTTCCAAATCGAAAAAGATAATGTCGATACCTGTCCTGGGGTCAATAGGCTGGAGCTTTAAAAGCCTGGCTATTTCGATCAAAACACCCACTCCGCTAGCACCGTCATTGGCACCATCGATGGGTGTGCGGTGCTTTGCGGGGTCGGGGTCATGGTCAGCATAGGGCCTTGAATCCCAATGAGCCGCCAAAATAATTCTCCGGTTTGCTTTGGGATTGAAACTGGCAATGATATTTTTTCCTTCCATGACATCTTTGGTGTAAACCCTGGCTTTAAACGGTTGGACAACAACAGTATCAGCCAGTTGCGCCATCTTTGCTGACATCCATCCGGCACAGGCCAGGTGAGCAGGACTACCCGGGACGCGCGGCCCGAAAGCCAGTTGCTTTGCCACAAAAGCGTAGGCCGAATCAGCCTGAAACAGCGGAGGTTTCACCCTGACAACCGGTGCTGTGGCTATCTGGCTCGCCTGTTTTTTTGTAGAGCCGTTGCAGGATGACAGCAACAGCACAACGAAGAGAATGATTGGGAAGTTTTTCATCCGGATTATTACATTTGAGACGACAAAAGTAATGATTCGGTTGATATGGCTTTTGCTAGGCATTCTACTTCAGGGTTGTATCCAGGAAGGGGCCTGACCAAAGGTTTCGGAAAACACCATTTCAGCCAGCGACTGTCTGGTTCTGAGAGCATACTCCATTTTTTTTAAGTTGGGATGAAGCACCTCAGGATCACCTATATAGCCAATTGCTGTAACGGTTACCACATGAAAATCTGCCGGCACCTTCAACAGCTCAGCAGCCTTCGACAAGTCGAACCCACCCATCTGGTGCACAAACAGTCCTTCGCTCATGGCTTGAAAAGTGAGGTAGGCCAATGCCTGTCCCAGGTCATATCTGGCTGAATGATTTTCCTTTTCAGGGTTTTTACTGCTGCTTTTGCGTGCCAGGTCTAAAACAAGAACTGGAGCCGTGGATGCCCACAGCTGATTAAATTCGACAAGCGTTGAAAAAATCTTATCATAAGTCTCATCGCCCTTGAAACCCACGATAAACCGCCAGGGCTGTTCGTTGGAAGCGCTCGGTGCCCAGCGGGCAGCCTCAAATATCCGCAGAAGTTTTTCGGTCTCAACCGGTTCGCCGTTGAATGCCCTTGGACTCCAACGCTCGCTGAGTAAAGGGTGTAGCTTAAAATCTGTTTGGGCAGTTTTGTTTGGGATCTTATCCATGATTTTCGTCTTAAAAAGGTTCGTTGTAATGAACAGTTGAAACGGGATAATGTTTAAATCGTAAACCCGGCAATCATGGTGCTAAGCCTGGAACAAATGTGAAAAACGTAAAAAAGCTGATTCAGAAAAGAACCAGCTTCCTTGTGGAGAATAACGGAATCGAACCGATGACCTTTTGACTGCCAGTCAAACGCTCTAGCCAACTGAGCTAATTCCCCGTTTGAGGATGCAAAATTAAACTATTTCGCATTTCAAAAGCAAATTTCGGGAAAAAATTCTGTCTGTGCTTGTATCTTTGGCCCATGAAACGCCTTTTTGTTGCCATACACATCAAGCCCGACCCGGGTTTGCTTTCGTTGCTCGGCCGGCTACAACGAGAGCTCAGCTATGAGCGTATCAGCTGGGCAAAGCCTGAAAACCTCCACCTGACACTGAAATTTCTTGGGGAAACGCATTCAGCAGCTATCCCCGGGCTTGTTGAAGTACTGCGTAAGGCCGTTGAACCGACAGCAGGATTTACGATTAATTTTGACAAAACCGGACTGTTTGGAAGCCGTTACGACCCCCGTGTCATCTGGCTGGGGAGTCAGGACAGATCCGAAGCCATGGACAAACTTGCGAACAGTGTGTTGGATGCCTGTGCACGGGTAGGTTTTGAGCGAGACAGACAAAATTTTGTGCCACATCTCACTTTGGGGCGCATCAAAGGCCTGACCGACAAAGCCCGCTTTCAACAGCTGATGCAACAATTGCCGCAGCAACGCATTCAAATCGTGCCAGTTCACTCTGTCATCCTGTTTGAAAGTATTCTTCGCAAAGAGGGTCCGCTGTATATTCCGCTGCACAGCTTCAGCCTTAACTTGCCAACTGTTTAGTTTTCCTCAATCAAAGATGCCTTGCCGTGCATTTTGCAGCACAAAATTCAGGTCTCAGTAAACGTAAAAATCTTTGTTTGTTTAGCAACCTACTTAGCGCTTGTCTTTAAAGTCCGATGGCTTCGTTATGTTCGTCATTCATGTCAGTCATTTACATTGGTAAACTCCTGACATTCATTCCGCACATGCCTTGCCCTCGAACTTTAAAGCTCAAGCACCTGACATTTTGGACAGACACTACTTATAGTGGCAGATATAGGCTGTTTCGGTTTCCATCTTCACTTTAAACCTGATGTTGGCGGGTACAATAAACGTCTGAAACGGTATGTATGCTGTCCATTCAGCTTCACCCGGGAGCATCACTTCCATTTTTCCCGAAACCACCGTCATATGCTCAACGGTAGTGGTGCCAAATTCATATTCACCTGCTTTCATAGCACCAATGGTTGCCGGTCCGTCGGCATTTTGGAGGGCGATCGACATCACCTTTCCTTCAAAATAACTGTTAGTTTTAAACATGGTAAATTTTCTTTATTGTAAATCATTCAATGGGTTCATGATACCCGAATAGTTTGCGGTCTTTGATTCTTTTTACGACAAAAGCAGGTACATCCTTTTCCCAGTCGGGATCGGCATTTCTGATTTTTTCAAGCACTTCATGGGAATAAATCTGCAAGTAGGCCGGGTTGACACCAGGTATGTCGAGAATCTTCCGGTTTGCTGCCAGATGAGCGAATAAATGGGTTGTTTCGACAGGAAACACCAGGTCTTTGATGGTAATAAGCCTTGAAGCACCTTTCTCAAGAGCCGGATAAATATACATTTTGGCGTTACCGGGAAAAAGATTGCCAAGCGCTTCGACAATACCGCCCCTGAGGTTGCTGTAATATTTGGGGTGCATCACCTTGATAAAGGTCTCGATGCCAATCACAACGCGCATTTTTATAATACGAAACTGCGACATATAATTGACCAGTTTGTAAAACTCCCTGAAGTTGGACACCATAACATTCTGACCCATTTCGTTGAGCACGTCCACCCTGTCGAGGAAGTCCCGCTCATCAAAATCGCCTTCCTGAAGCAGGTTGTTGAGTGTTATCTCGCAAAGAGGTAGGGTGTTGTATTTGTCGTAATCTTCGTCTTTTTTGAAAAGGGCGTAGCTTGATTTTAACATATCAACGCTTACGTAGGTCACCGGTCTGAAACTGCCCCTGAAAATGAGCACATTTTTTTTGTAAAGCATGTCATCAGGCTCCTGCACATTGCCGAAACGGTCGAACATAATGGCGTTTGTCATGCCGTTTTTTACCAGTTGAACGCCCAGCAAACGGTTATCCACATAGGCAAGCTCAGGGCCGCTCATGTGCATCATTGTCACGGCTACGCGGTCGTTGGCCAGGTTATCCATGAGCGAAAGTAAAAAGGAGTTGGGACGTTGCCAGTAATAAAAGCAGGCATACAGGAGATTGACACCCAGCACACCCAATGTGTTTTGCTGCAGCAGGGCATCGTTTTCATAGAGTCTGACGTGAATAATCACCTGATTAGGCTCGCTTTGCGGATGAAGTTGAAACTTCACCCCGAGCCAGCCATGGCTGATGTTGTCTTTTTTGTAGTTGAGGGTTGAAACGGTATCAGCAAAAGCAAAAAACCTCAGTTCGGGATTAGAAGAAGCAGCCAACAGACTGGTCAGTTCGGCAAACTCAGCCTCGAGCATCAATTCAAGACGTTCGCGCGACACATAGCGTTTCGACGATTTATCTTTGCAGTAGATGGCGTCGCTGTAGCGTTTGTCGTAGGCCGAGATGGATTTGGCAATGGTGCCCGAAGCCCCGCCGGCCTGGAAAAAATTGCGTGCCACTTCCTGTCCGCCGCCAATCTCGGCAAAACTTCCGAAAATCGTTTGATTAAGATTGATTTCCAGCGCCTTGCGGTTAACGGTCAAAATTTCATTGGGTTCTACCATAAGCCGAGTAAATGATGCAGGCAAAAGTAAGCGTTTTCCGGTTTGCCTGACAGGCTGGACAAGGGCAGGCGTGTAAAATGATTACATTTGCCCCATGAAGAGAATTGTCATTTTTGCTTCGGGTAGCGGCACCAATATGGAAAGGATTGCCGAATGGTTTGCCGGCAACACCGGTGTTGAAATAAGTCTGGTAGTTTGTAACAAACCCGGTGCCGGAGTGATTGCGCGTGCCGAAAGGTTTGGCATCCCAGTTGAGATAATAGGCAAGGAAAGTTTTTATTCGACCGGTAACCTTGCGCAAAAACTCAGCCTTATTCAAACCGATCTGATTGTGCTGGCCGGCTTTCTTTGGCTGGTTCCGCCATCACTGCTTGAGGCTTTTCCCCGTAAAATCATCAACATTCACCCTGCTTTGCTTCCTTCTTACGGAGGCAAGGGCATGTACGGGATGCGGGTTCATGAAGCAGTGGTTTCAGCCAAAGAACCCTATTCGGGCATTACCATTCACCATGTGAATGAGCATTATGACGAGGGTGATGTGATTTTTCAGGCTAAGATTGCGCTGAACGAAGGTGAAACAGCTCAAAGTCTGGCAGCACGCATTCATGAGCTGGAATACCGGCATTTTCCGGAGGTAATAGAGTCGCTGCTGCATTAATCCGGGTTGGCCGAAAACCGAAGAATTGCAGGAAAAGAAGTTTATAAATCAGCGTATTTTCTGAACTTCTTCCTCAAGCCTGGCATACCATTCTTCGCCAAAACGCCGTACGAGTGCCTCTCTGAGAAATTTATAAAGCGGCAAGCCTGCCTTTGCTCCTTTGCGTTTGGCCGGCACACAAATGCTCCACTGGTGATAAGTGAGATGTGTGAATCCATCTTTTTCGATCAGCCTGACGGGATACAGATGGCAGCTCACCGGCTTGCGAAATGAAGTTAAACCGGCCAGCCAGGCTTTTTCGATGGCGCAGAAACTAACGCCGTTTTCATGGAAACCCGCAAAGGCGCATTCGCGGTCGTTAACAAGGGGTGTTACCAGGTTGCCCAGTTCATCATAATCAAAAACACCCTGTTCGTCCACCACCTTTGTTCCGGCTTCGGTCATAAACTTGCGGTAGATGTCCAATTCATCCTCCAGGAGTTCAATTTCGTGGGCTTCGAGCGGTGCTCCGGCATCGCCACCCACACAGCAATCGCCTTTGCAGCGGGGCAAATCACAGATAAACTGCGCCCTGATAAGGTCGTCTCTTACAATGGTATTGTTGATGATGATCATGGCACAAAATTACATTAACTTTTAACAATACTGCTATTCCCCGCTGCACCGGATGTTTCAGAATTGGTTTGACAGCCTTCAATGATGGAAAAGAATTTGAATACTTGAAAGGTTTTTTTTGATTTTGCTTTGAAAGAGTACTAACTTTGACTTCAAATTTGATTACTCACTTAAAAAAAACGTCTATGAAAAAAATCTACTTTCTTTTCATTTCCATGGTCTTAGGTATGGTTCAGCTATTCGGACAGGCTGAGTTCAACACGGGCAGCATGATTGTGAACGTAAACACTTATGGCCGTGTGCGCTTGTCAACGCCTGATGCTGTGCGCCATCTTCAGCGTGCTTCCATTTTGGTTGGAACGCCATCGGGCCAGGTTTTTGATTACAACGAAGACTCTGAAGAAAACCAGGCACCGGAACTGGTCACACCACCCAGTTGGGGCGATTTCGAACTATTCGGGTCGTTCGACAACACCTACTCTAACAATCCTCCGGATGTTTTGGTGGGTCTGAATGCTTATGGCTGGACCAACAAGACTTTTACAGTGCTCAAATTCAATGTAAAAAACATTGGAACAACAGCCATGACTGCAACAGTGGGACTCGACATTATTCCCGAACTGGCTATGGAGTATGGTTTTGACACCGTGACTTATGACGCTTCGACCGGTGTGGTTCGTTTTCACCGCGGAACGGATATGAATATGGGCATGAAGCTGCTTTCAACCAGTTTTACTTCACTCACTTCCTTTGAATGGTTTGATGGCTATATGACGGATGCCGGCTATTGGGGATGGATGAATTCGGGTGGACTTCAGGCCCGGTATGTTTCGAATACAGCTGATGGCCCGGTAACAATCACAGCGCAAGCACCAGAAGTGATTAACCCAAATGAAACGATGGATGTGTACTATGCCTTTGCCCTTGGCACCAATCAATCAGCGATGCTTGCAGCCATTGCTGAAGCCCAACAGAAATTTGATGATCTTTTCAGTGGTTTGGGCGATATTGCAGCCAATCCCAATGCTTTGCGACTCGGCTACAACCATCCAAATCCTTTCAACGGGCAAACCACCATCAGTTATCATCTGCCAACCGGCGGTCAGGTAACGCTGAAAGTGTTCGATCAGTTGGGCAACGAAGTGGCTGTTGCGGTGAATGCCTCACAGGCAGCCGGACTGCACAGTGTTGATTTCGATGCAACCGGAATTGCTCCCGGTATTTATTATTACACACTCATTTTCAATGAGAAACGCATCACCAACAAAATGATTATTTCGAAATAGCGGACTAAATTTTTATCATTAAAACAAAAGACGGCTGCCGGAAATGGCAGCCGTCTTTTGTTTACATAGCGTAAGCCTTAAAGCTTGATCCAAACAATTTGCATGGCGTGAGGGCTGACACCGGTCACCCAGTCTTCGAGGTTTGAGCCGTCGAGGTTTGAACGAATAATCTTGCCGTCGGGGGCAGAATTGGAAATTTTGTATCCCCAGAACAACTTATTGCGTTTTTGGTCGATGGCAAGACCCCAGGTGGCTTTGCTGCCATAATCGCCAATTTTAGAGAGGCCTGAACCATCCAGGTTGCACATATAGATGCCATTTTCTTCGACCGGCGATGGTGTTGAACCATAAATAGCCATGTAGGCTTTTCCGGTCTCAAAATTGATTTCAAGGGCAGTTCCGTCAATATCAACCACATGTTCGGTCAGGCCACTACCATCGAGGTTTACCGACCAGTAACCACCCGTAAAATCAGTTTTATCATTTACCAGATAGATTTTCTGGGTCACCGGATCATATTGCATGTCGATGGGATATTCGGGGCGGATGCCATCAGTACTGATAAATACCTCAGCGTTACTGCCATCAAGGTTGCATCGGTAGATGCCACCAGGTCGGCCCCAATAGAGTTTATCGCCAATCACCATAAGGGCTTCGGGTGAGTCAACGATTTCTTGTCCGGGAACAGTTACGTCAAGGATTTTCTGTGGATTTTTACCGTCCGCATCGAAGCTGTAAATCACACCAAGGCTGTAATCAGAGACAAACACTTTGCGTGAAGCCGAATCGGCTACAATGCCATAAGGCCGCGAGAAAGTAACAGCTTCAAAATCCTGCACAATGGGGGCTTCATCGTTCAGTACAACAAAATGTGCCCCGCCGCCCGATGGGCTTCTGGAGGTAAAATAAAGCACTTGTGACTGACCGGCAAGGGGGTCTTTTACATTCACAGCAAGTGTTTTGACGGTGGTATTGTAGTGAACATCGTTCACCGGCGTACAGGTGAGTTTAACGGAGTAAATCCCCGGGGTCTCAAACTGTATCACAGGATTTTCAAGGGTAGAAGTGATGCCATTGCCAAAATCCCAGAGGTAACTTTTCGCATTGAGCGACTTATTGGTAACAGTGATCTCGCAGGGCGCATTGCCGTTGTTCGACAAAGTGAAGGTGAAATCGGCCTGTGTGCTGGCAGGCGGGTTGCCAAGTTCATACTTTTCACAGGCAGTTATCCCTAAAAATAAAGGAATAACGAGCAGAATATTCAGGATTGTATTTTTCATTGTATTCATTGTTAATCAATAACCTGGGTTTTGCTGCATTTTTTTATTTGTTTGCATTTCGCTGAGTGGTATAGGGAACAGGGTAAACTTAGGATCGATTGCAAGTACATCGACAGCACGTCCGGTGCGCACGAGGTCGTTCCAGCGGTGGCCCTCAAAGGCAAACTCAAGCCGACGTTCGTTTTCGATGGCCAGTTTCAATGAAGGGATGTCGGCGGCCTCAGTATCCGGCAAGCCAGCGCGATTCCTGATTATGTTGAGGTTGTTTTGAATTGCTGCCACATCACCATTTGTATAAGCAAGTGCTTCGGCCTGAATGAGGTACATTTCGGCAAGGCGCAAAACATACACGCGGTCGACACCCCCTGACACATCGTTGTATTTGGAACCGTAAGGATTGTTTTTCTCATCGAAACGAATGGTGGAACCCAATCGCTGGTCGGCGGGATCAAAAGCTGCGATCAAAGCTGCCGAAGGAGCAACTTCATATCTTCCGTTGAGGTCGCGGGTGTAGTAATACTGAGCCAGCCTGTTAAAGTTTTGAATGTCATAAACGATTTCAAAAATAGATTCACTGCTGTTGACAGCCGGATCAAAAAGTTCGGCATAGGTAGTTGCCAATCCGGGTAGAAAAGCAATCACATCCGACGCCATTTGCCTCGCTTTGGCAGCAAAAGCAGCATCGTTGGTGGCATGAAACTGGGTGAGATAAATCCGTGCAAGCAAGGCCTTGGCGCTTGTGCTGTTGGCTCTTCCCACTGTGCCCGTATGCGTGAGCAAATCAATTGAAGCCTCCAGATCACTGATTACACCGGCATAAACCTCTGTCAGGCTGCTTTTAGGCAAATCAATGTTGCTGAGGTCGAGGGTAGGCTCAATCCGGAGCGGTACACCACCGAAATAGTTGGCAAGATAAGCGTGCATCAGAGCCCGGATAAACAAGGCTTCACCCTGTACACTGTTTTTGCCGGATGGAGATCCGTATGGTATTTGCGGCAATTTATAAAGGATATTATTAACCCTGTTGATCACATCATAAGCAGCGCTCCACATGCCATCGGTAATGGCATTGTCGGCAGGGATTGGCTTATTGGGAATCTGGCCATAATCCTGAGTTGTTCCGGTCCACACCAGGTTATCCGCAGCCAGGTCTGCGATGATAGCGGCATTCCGGCCATAGAGGCCAACAGCCTGCAAACCGCTGTAGGCACCAATAATGGCCCTTTCGACCCCGGTGCTGTCTTTAAGTGCAATATCGCTTGATACAGAGGCTGATGGATTGACTTCCAATACTTTATTACAGGAAGAAATCAGCGTGGATAAAGCCAGGAGCAGAAATATTAATTTTTTCATGTCATTCATTTTTTTAGGATTAAAGTCCAAGATTGATTCCAACCATGATAGTTCGCGATTGTGGATAAGTGAAGAAATCGGTTCCCATCACCACATTGTCGTTGCTGTAATAATTCACTTCAGGGTCCATGCCTGTGTAGGCGGTAAAGGTGAAGAGATTTTGTCCGGAGACGTAAATTCTGGCCGTTTTAAGCTTCACAGGTTTCAGCAGTTGCTGCGGGAAGTTATAGCCCAATGTCACGCTTTTAATGCGCATAAACGAGCCATTTTCGATAAAACGCGATGATTTGAGCTGATCACCTTCTTTGGGGATATCGGTAACATCGCCTGGTTGTTTCCATCGATCGGCCATAAATGCCAGTTGGTTGTCCTCGCCTATTCCCGATGCCAGGTAAATATTGGTTCCGTTGAAAATGTCATTTCCTGCCACACCTTGGAGGAAAATGGAGAGGTCGAAATTTTTGAAGCCAAAAGAATTGGTGATGCCAAAGGTGAAATCAGGATTCGGGTTACCGATTTTTTTGCGGTCATCAGCCGTGATTTCCCCATCGTTGTTCAGATCTTCGTACACCAGTTTGCCGGTTGTAGGGTCAACCCCAAGACAAACATATCCGAAGAAAATCCCGGTAGGTTCTCCTTCCTGCACCCTGTTTCCGCCGCGACCCTGATCGTCGATGGGCTGGCCTTCGTAAAGGCTGAGAACTTTGTTGCGGTTGGCGGCAAAGTTGATGGAAGTATTCCAGGTAAAATCACTTTGAATGTTTTGTGTGTTGAGCAACAATTCGATTCCCTTATTTTCGAGTTCACCAATGTTTGAAGTAATGGTGGTGTATCCTGTTGAAGGAGGTAAAGGTCTGTCGAGCAGCAGATCGCGGGTGTGATTATAATACAGGTCGGCCACCAGACTGATGCGATCTTCAAACAAGCCGAGATCGAAGCCAAAACCAGTTTGCAAGGTTGTTTCCCATTTCAGGTCGGGATTGGGAAGTTGGGTTGGCGCAATACCCGGACGCTGACCATAGTTAAACCCGCCGCCGTAAAGACCAAGAGAAGCAAAATCGCCGATGCCGTCGTTGCCGGTCATCCCAACACTGGCGCGCAACTTGAGTTCGCTTACTGCTTCAGCATTTTTCATAAACGACTCTTCATTCACGCGCCAGGCTACCGATGCAGCCGGGAAATAACCATAGCGGTTGTTTTTTCCAAACTTTGAGGAGCCATCGGCCCGTGCGGTGAGGGTAAAGATGTATTTGTATTTGTAATTGTATTTGAACTGACCGAAATAAGAATTCATGCCCCGTTCGAGTCCATAAGCCGAAGCGGCCCTGATGGTTCCGGCTGAGGTGATGTATTCGAAGTTTTCATTTGGAAAATCAATGGCTTCAATATAGGTGTTTCTTCTGGCGTATTTTTCAAGACTATAGCCTGCAAGTGCTTCAAAGTGATGGGTTTTGTCGATCGATTTCATGTATTGCAGCACATTGTTGGTGATCAGGTTACTCACATAAGAAGTTCCTTCAATGCCCAGACCATTGTATTTCAGCCCCTGAGCCACGGTGATTGGGTCATATTCGTGTTCGCGGAGCAGGTATTGATCGGCACCCCATTTGCTGGTAAAAGTAAACCCGTTCAGGAATTTATATTCCAGGAAAATATTGCCGTTGTTACGGTTAGTAAAAGCCTGGTTGATGGTATGATCGATGATCGCCACCGGGTTGGCATAAGGGCCATCTTCATTGTAAGTTCCGTCTGGATTAAAAACAGGATAGATGGCCGGAATAGAAAGAGCATTCGGGAGCGGGCCATAAAGGGTTTGGTCGCCTTCCACACGGTCGTTTTTCGAATAGCTCATCATGATACTGGCACCGATAGTGAGGTTGTCGAGGAGTTTGTGATCGATGTTCAGACGGCCTGTGTATCTGTCGAAACGGGTCGATTTAACAGTACCATCCTGAATGAAGTAATTACCCGAAATAAACATCCTTGTCTTGTCGTTGCCGCTGCTCACCGAAAATTCGGTGTTTGAAGTAGGGGCAGTTTGCAGAATTTCTTTCATCCAATCGGTATCAACACCCTGCACATTGGTACCCTTGTATTCGTTCCATTGGGCAGCATTCATCAGTTTTGGCAAACGTTCGGCGGGCAGAGTCTGCCAACCGTAAGAAGAACTGAGGGTGACGCTGGTTTTTTGATATCCTCCTTTTTTGGTAGTGATCAGCATAACACCGTTTGAAGCTCTGGCACCATATATAGCTGTGGCCGATGCATCTTTGAGAAAAGTAATTGATTCGATATCGTTGGGGTTGATGTCGGAAAGGGCATCGATTTCCTGGCCGCTGTAGCCAATTTGGCCAAAGCTGCCAGTGATGACTGGCATACCATCTACCACAACGAGAGGTTGATTGGTAGCATTGATAGAGCTTCCGCCTCTGAGCTTGATCGAGTTTTGTCCGCCCGGGGTTCCAGAGTTGATGTTAATGGTAACACCGGCAGCCTTGCCCTGAAGTACCCCTTCGATGGTTCGCATCGGGGCATATTTCAGCTCATCCTCTCTGACGACGCCTACCGAATTGGAAATGAGTTTTTTACTTGAAGTGCTGTACCCAACGACCACTACTTCGCCGAGGTCGATTTTGTTTTCCTGCATTACCACATTGATCATCATTCGCTTGTTAACAGGCAATTCGAGGGGTTGCATTCCCACGTAGCTGAACAGCAGGGTGGCGTCAGCAGGGGCTTGGAGTTTGTAAACACCGTCGAGGTCGGTGGTTGTTCCCTGGGTAGTACCTTTCACCTGTACGGTTACACCGGGAATCGGCTGTTTGTCAGCCGCAGAAGTGACCGTTCCGGTGACAGTAACCGACTGGGAAAAAGCCGAGCCAATGAACAATGTCAGGACGAGAATCAATAAGACATTTTTTTTCATTTTTTGGTTTATTATGGTTAGTAAATCAATCATGCAATGGGGTCAAATCAACCGTTACTGTCTTAAGACTTAGGCTCATATTCAACAGCGTATAGGTTCGCCGGCCATTTTGGGAATCCCGGCCAAAAGCCTTGCTTTGTCCGGTTTTGGCAAGGCTGATTAAAAAGGCGTTGTTGTGAGTGTAAAAATTGAGGCTGGAAACAGTTGTGGCATGCTGATTGTCCATCAGGTGGCGTGTGGCCAATCGCAGGAACGAAGGAGCTGCCGCAAACATCCCGCCCGGGAAAGGTTCCGCAGTGTCAAATTTCTCTTTCCCCTTGAGATCCGACTTGCCGGGGGCAGGCACAACGGTGTGATCCAGAAAACTGTAAGTATCACCCGATTCAAGGTAATGGACAGCAAGATCATTCACCGATGTAAGGGTGTCCATCATGGAAAATACAGCTTTTTTTGCATCAAAAATGGTGACCCCGGCAGCGCCGGCCACTATCATTTTATCTTCTTTTCCATAATAGACAAGGGCGGTATTTTCGTCAATTCCAAAAGCCATGGGCTGAGCTGTGTATGCCATTGCTACGATGAGCCTGCCTGTTCGTGAACGGGCATGGAAATGCTGATCGACCAATCCATGCGGAAAAAATCCCAGGCCTTTCGTAAGAAGAACACCCTGGTGATCAGGCAGATCTTCACCGGGCCGGCTTGTTTTGGCACCATAAATGAGGGCATCCATGCTGTTTCCGTTTCCGATCATGGGGTCGCTCATGATTGCAGCACCTGCGCTGGTGCCTCCAACGAGGCCCCCCTTCTCAAACATATCCCACACTGCATCAAGCACTGCAGTGCGGCTGCCATCAGGCAGATAAAGCGTTTTGATGATGCGAAGCTGGTCACCACCAGAAAACCAAACACAATGGCTTTGTCTGACTATGTCGGCAAGGGCTTCATCGTTTCCGTTATGAAGCCATGTGGCTTCGTTAACATCAAGGGTACTGTCGTCGTCTTCAATCGCCACCGGGATCAGGTGGATGTTTTCAGGCTTTGCTCCAAAGCGTTGCAAACCCATACTGAAATAAGCAAAAGTTTGCGCTGCTACGCCACTGGCAGCCGGAATAACCGAGATGACAGCCTGCTCAGCTCCACCGGACAGTCTGAGAATTTCTTCAAAAATTTCTTTGTTATCACTTTCAAGGCCACCACCAACAATCATCAGGTTGCCCTGTGCTGAAGCGGACCGGGGAAGCAGGAAGGTGGAATAAAGCAAAAACAGCCATACAAGATTCCTGGTCATAAGAGAATGTTTTACAGTTTAATAAACTTTACAGAAAAGCTCTCGCCTGAGCTGAGGTCATGCAGATGAACAACATAAGGTCCGGGAGCCAACCAATCAATGGGGATGTTCGTGAAGTTGGTATATGCCTTACCCTGACTTAAAAGTTGTCCCTTAAGATCTGAAATCTGCCAGTTGCAGGGGTAGATATCCAGTTTCAGGTGGAGCTGAGCGATGGCAGGATTTTGAAGGAGTATTACCTTTGATTTCAGGGTAGATTCCGGTACATCAGAAGCATCGGTAGTTCCCATGAGGTAAGGTTGACTTTCATCAGTGAATGAGAGCGTTAGCTTATCAAAACCGGCTTCCATGCGGGGCACGGCGCTGCTGCTTCCACTTCCTGTTTGTGTAACGAGGCCTGCCATCCCTCCTTCGTTGCGCAGGATCATTACCGGATGCTGACCATAGCCAAGCAGTGTTGTTTTCCCATCCAAAGGCATGATTTTCAAGTAATTTTTGGCGGTGAGCCAAATGCCGTAACGCAAGGTGTCGATGGCCATGGCATAAGGAACAGCCGTCGCTGTGTTTTCATAGATATCAGCGTGAAAATAAGTGTTTGTCATTAACATGCTATGCTGCAACATGCCCAGTCCACGGCTGAATTCAAGTTCACCATACCAGGAGGCAAGCTCGGTGTAGAAATTGTCGACCACCGTTTTTCCGGCAAAACGGGCATCATCGCCGGCAAAAGCTGCAATCATCCCCCTTTTTTTAAGGCGCTGTTCCAGAAGTTGTCCGTTGGAGGTAGTTAAAAAAGTATTCAAATCATCGGTGGCATTGTCAACAAAAAGAATTTTGACAGCTGAATTGATTTTTTCGGCAAGCTGTAAATTATTCCCATTGGCCTGATTAAGTAAAAAAACGTCTATCTGTGGTGCACCATGTTGAATCAATTGGTTTTTAAATAATTGTGCTGTATTCTCGTTGCCAGAGAGCAATAGCACAGGATCGTCCGGCGTGCCGCATTGGCTTACCAGGTTACCAAGCATTGCTGTATTGTTTGACACGGTGTTTCCTCCACTTGCCAACAGAATAAAATCACCTGTTTCTTCCAAAAGAGAAGTTTGCAGGTACCGATCCAGCGTGGGAGTGGTGATTGCTCCGGTGTTAAAATCATAGGTGCAGCCCTGAATGAGTTGTGTGAGCCGGATTCCCGGATGAATTAATTTATTGTTGTTGAGTAAAAAAGGTTCGTTAAAATTGAAAAAATTGGCACAACCCGTTCCGTAAACCGTACCCAGTCGGTTCTCGTCGATGGTCATACAAGTCATATCATCCATACCCAATCCGGTGAGATTTTGTCCGTGATCGAATTGATATTTGGCCAAAAAACCTGCCAAACGGGCAAAACGGGCTCTTTCAGAAAAGTGGGTATCAAAAATATATCCCGGAAAAAGACTAAAAAAATCGTCTTCCAGGGTCATGTAAGAATTGTTTGGGTTTTCGATGGCTTCATAAGGATATACGGTTCCGTTTTGGGCGCTAAAAATCACCGAAGAAAGGATGTGCATACCCGCTGAAGTTCCGGCAAGTGTTCCGCCCTGCGCAAAAAGTTCTTCAGCAAGCTGTTGCAATTTTGTGTTTTTATAAAACCGGTAATAATCATATTGATCGCCACCTCTGAAAAAAATTACCTGATAGGTTTTGAGACTATCGTAGAGTACCTGACTGTCAGCACTGTCGCGGGAAGCGACACCGAATTCGCGGGCGAATGCTGCCCCGCAATACTGTGTAAGGTAATTGGCCAGGCTACCGGTTGATGCGCCAATCACGGCAACCCTTTTTCCTTCGGCAGCCCAGCGGTAAGCAGGTACGCTCCAGCCATTTGCTCCGTTTTTTTCGGAACCGCCACCTACAAGCAATAACCTGCCCTGTTGGGTATGGGCATCAAATCCAAACCAGAGTAAAAGCAGGAAAGTCGTAATGGCAGTTTTCATTCGATTGCGCTGATGTAATGAGCGAAATTAGGGAGATTTTTCCACAAGCAAAAAAAAACCATAATTTTGAGAAAAATAAACCCAGAAAGATATGATTACACTATTCAGGAATGCGCTGGTGTTTGCCCCGCAGGCCGAGGGGAAAAAAGATGTGCTGGTTGCCGGAAAAACAATCATTGCTGTCAAAGACGTGATTCCGGTGCCGGAAGGCCTTCAGGTGGAGGTGGTTGATTGTGAAGGGATGAAGCTCGTTCCGGGGCTGGTAGATGCCCACGTACACATAACCGGAGGAGGAGGCGAAGGAGGGCCGGGAACACGGATGCCCGAGCTGGAAATTCCGATGATGATCGCGGGCGGTGTAACCACAGTTGTTGGTTGCCTGGGAACCGATGGCATCACACGCAATGTTGACAGTGTGCTGATGAAAGTGAAATCGTTGCGGGCCAACGGTATGTCTGCCTGGATGTATACAGGCGCCTATCAGGTGCCTCCGCCGAGCATCACAGGTGATATCAAGCGGGATATTGCCCTGTTTGAAGAAGTGATAGGCCTTGGCGAGATTGCCGTTTCTGATCACCGATCTTCTGTACCAGCCACCGAAGAGCTTGCCAGACTGGCTGCTCATACCCGCGTAGCCGGAATGATTGGCGGAAAAGCAGGCATCGTCAATGTGCACATGGGCGATGCCACCGACCCTTTTCGTCCGATACACCATGTGGTTGCCAACAGTGAATTGGGATATAAGCAATTCGTTCCAACCCATTGTAACAGAAACGCTTATATATTTGAGGACGCTAAGGAATATGGAAAAAAAGGCTATGTAGACATCACCACGAGTTCGTGGCCCTATTATACCGATGAGGAAATAAAACCATCCACTGCACTCAGGCTATTGCTCGAAAATGGCGTTCCGCTTAAACACATCACCTTTACGTCTGATTCTTGCGGCTCTTTGCCGGGCTTTGATCCGGAGACCGGAAAACTGGTGAAAATAGAAATGGGACTCCCCTCCTCTATTCTCAGGGAAATTAAAGATGCTGTGAATGAAGAGAATTTACCCTTTGAAATTGCGTTGCAGGTTGCGACTTCCAATCCGGCCGACATTTTGCAGCTAAGCGGCAAAGGGTATGTGAAGGAAGGTTGCGACGCCGACTTGGTTGTACTTGACAATGAGTACAATATCGTGCGTGTAATGGCAAACGGTAAATTTGTCGGATAACAAAGAATGATCCTGAAAATGCCTTTTATCCGACTTTTTATTATTTTGCTGTGGCTGATTTTCTTCAGTCAAACCCTCTGTTCCCAGGAAAAAGCCCCTTTTACCTCCCCTCAGCAGGATGAATTTCTCCCGTTGCTCCGGCAGCTGTCTGCTCCAGAAATGGAAGGTCGTGAAACTGCAACGAATGGTGGAAAAGCAGCCGCCCGTTTTCTCGCCGAAAAGATGAGAGAAATGGGACTTCAACCGATCGGAGAGTCTTTTATGCAGCCATTCGGCCTACTCAAAACAACGCTCATCACGGCCAGTATCGACACCGGTGAAAACATTTCAGAGAAGTTATTGTATTTCAACGACTTTGCTGCTATTGGTTGTCCCTCAGATCAAAAACTGAGTGCAGAGCTTGTTTTCGCAGGTTATGGTCTCATCAGCAGCGACAGTGTTTACAACAGTTACCGTGAGCTGGAAGTTCGCGGCAAAATAGTCTTAGTCATCGATGGACTTCCCGGTGAAGCAGATACCACAGCATTGATGTGGAAAACCTTTGGTAAAGAATTTCTTAAGCAAGAAAGCGGACTCAAAACCAAGCTTCAGCACGCACTCCACCAGGGGGCCAAAGCCTTGTTGCTGGTTCAGGCCGGCAGCGACACTTCTGCGCTCATGACCTGGATGACCACCCTCACCGGCAACGACAGGGCGCAATATCCTGACGGAGATTATCTTTTTCCCATGGATACAACCCGGCAATGTATCCCGGTTTTTTTGCTTCACCATGAGGCCCGAAGGCTTATGGGCAAGCACCTAACAATGGATTTCGATCAGGCAGCGCTGCATCTGGCTGAAAAGCCTTTTTTAACAGCAGTTACCGGAAAAAAAGCGAGTTTGCAAACTGATCAGGAATTGGTTGAATTGCATGCCTGCAATGTCATTGGAATGATCAGAGGAACCGACAGCACCAAAACCGTGGTAATTGGCGGTCACTATGACCATTTGGGCAAGCGTGGTGATCAGATTTACTATGGTGCCGACGACAACGCATCAGGAACATCAGGCGTATTGACATTAGCCAAAAAGTGGATGCAAAGTGGCATCAGGCCAAGTCAAAACCTTGTGTTTGCCTGTTGGGATGCCGAAGAAAAGGGGCTTTTCGGAAGCAGCTATTTCGTTGATAACCTTGCAAAATCATTGAGGCTGCCAACGCTTTACCTCAATATGGATATGATTTCGCGCAGTGCCGAAAGTGATACACTTGAAAAGGTGATCAGCATTGGCATCAGGAAAGGAGACAGCAGTTTGCGTCAGCTGGCCAACGGCTGCAATCAGTTGTCGGGCAATCCATTTGAGTTGGATATTTGGGATGTGAGCGGACATTCGGGCAGCGACTACGCTGCTTTTGCATCAGCAGGCGTTCCGGTGATGACATTTTTCTCCGGCTTTCACCAGGACTATCACAGTCCGCGCGATCGCTTTGAGACTGTCAATCCCGGGAAGATGGCTGCCATTCTCAAACTCATTCAGGATTGTATGTGGAATCAGGCAAAACCTTAATCAGCAAGCCAAAGTGATGGATTGAGAAGGGTTTTACCCTGCCAGATTTCAAAATGGATTTCTGTTTTGCCCTGGATTTTATCGGTGTGAATCCTGCCAAGTCGCTGCCTGGTGCTTACCATATCACCCCGCTTCACAAACAATTGCTCGAGGTTGGCATAAACGGTAAAATAATCGCCATGTCGGATAATCACAGCGTTGTTGGTAGGTGTGATCTTGTTCACGCTGATAACCACGCCCTCGAAAACGGCGCGTGCTTCGCTGCCCTGAGGGGTAGCGATGTCGATTCCATTGTTGTTGATCGTAACTTTTTTCAAAGCAGGATGCGGTTGCTGGCCAAAACGAGAAGCGATCACACCCCGCTCTACAGGCCAGGGTAATTTTCCCTTATTTTTTGTAAAACTATTGCTAAGTAACTGTTCTTCGGGTGTTAGATTCATTAGTTTATCTGGAGTGGCAGGAGTTTTCACACCTTTTCTATCTTGTGCTTTTTTGATTTCATCAGCGATGATGGCCTCTATTTGCCGTTGCAGCTTCAGTGCTTCCTGCTCCTTTTTTCTCAGCTCCTGTTGCAATTGCTTTTCCTGCTGACTGATTTTTCTCACAGCCTGATCCACCATATTTTTCTCTGTTGCCAGGATGATTTGCTGCTTCCGTTCGGCCTCGAGGAGCACAGTTTTTTCCTGTTTATCGGCTTCAAGCTGGCTTTTTTGAGCTTGAAGAATTTCGCGTGTTTGATTTATCCGATTAATCTGATTGTTGCGTAAGTTGCTGTATTGTTGCAGGTATTTCATCCTCCTGTATGCCTGATTGAAGTCCTCCGCTGCAAATAAGAACATGAGCTTGTTCAATCCGTCCCTGTTTTTGTAGGCAAACGCGATCATACCGGCATATTCTTTCTTCAGGGAGCTGAGTTGATTTTCAGTTTGTGTGAGTTCACGGCTGGTGCGCTGCAGCTTGTTTTCGGTATTGTCAATTTGTTTTCTGAGCGTGGCAACGAGGTTTTCGCGTTGTCTTATTTTCGACTGAAGAATGGTCAATTCGTTGAGCGAAAGACTTTTGCTTTTCTGAGTTTCTTCGAGTAATTGATTGGTTAAGCTAATTTCCGACTCCAGTTTTTTTTTGGTTTGCTCAAGTTCATTTTTACTGTCCTGGGCTGAAGCAATGGAAACAAACAGACAGCAAGCAATCAGAAAGAAGAAACTGAAGCGGGTATCCATAAGATAAACTAGTTTATTTTGACAAAGTTATCCGGAATTTTGAATGGAAAAGCCTGATCAGTGTTCAGCTCTAATTTGTTGTAAAGCAGCTTCATGTCGATTTTTTTTCCTCCCTGCAGTTCAAAATTCACCGAAAATGGCACCAGTTGTTCGTTCACCAGTCCAAAATCGGTGTAGGTAGCCTGCAGACGCTTGTTCTCGTCGGTGTATTCCTTCATGTTGATTTTGACAATCTTAAAGTTTTCGGGGTCAAGCCAGATGCTTTGAACCAACACATTGGGTGTGTCTTTTTGCCGGAGAAATTTCCTGCGCTTTAGTCGGTTTGTTGCAGATAGTTTGTATTCCATGTGATCAACCGAAGCCCTGAAATTTTCGTCTTCATAACTTTCCAGGTCATTACCTGTAATCAGCGCCTGAACCATGTCATAATCGATGGTCGTTCCAAAGTATTGATTGATAAAATCATAGTCGCCGATAAAAAAGGTTTTATCAAGTCTGTTGATGAATTTAATCGAATCGGTGGTGAGTACCATACGGGCAGCTTCGATGCCTAGGGCAGGTGAAAGCGAAATCCAAATGATACTATCTTTTTTGATTCTGATCTGTCCTTTGAGTTCAGTTTTGTTTTTATTCTCCCCAATAAGAGAAATGGAAACGCGGGCATTGAAGAAGTTATATTTTGTTTCGGCCAAAGCCATTTTATCGAGCAAAAATTGCTCCCCCTGCGCCTTTAGCGGAGCTTTGATGACACTTCTGCTGCTTTTGCAGGACGAAAACAGGCTGCCTGCAACGAGAATAAAAACGATTAGCTTTGAAATTGCAGGCAGTTTCTTATTCATAGTATCGCATTTCGTTGATCTTTTTATGAATCAGTTCAGAAGTTTCGCCGGCTTCCAGGGCTTTTTTCCAGGCATTGACGGCTTCTTCAATCCGGTTGAGATGAAAAAGAATATCGCCATGGTGTTCGTAAAGGGTTCCGTTAGCCTGTTCGGTTTTTTCGAGCGCTTTTTCAATCCAGGTTAATGCTTTGCTATAATCCTTGAGTTTGAACAAAATCCATGCATAGGTATCCAGATAGGAAGCATTTTCGGGCTGCAACTGCAACGATTTTTCCGACATTTGTTTGGCGCGGTCCAGATGTTCACCCCGAAGCGATAAAAAGTAGGCGTAGTTATTGAGTACCAAGGCATTCTCCGGATTGATGGAGAGAGATTTTTCATAGGCTGCATCAGAGGCCGGGTTGTCGTTCATTCGTTGGCGTGTATCGCCGATATGGCTGTAAAACTCAGCCAGAAGCATGTCGTTTCGAACGACAAACTTGCGGCCTGTTTCAAAAAATTTCACCGCCTCTTCGTAGTTTTTCAATTGAAAGAGAGCCATTCCATTAAAAAGGTATGGCAAAGGTTGCTCCGGAAACAAACTGATTGCCTGACCTGCATGATCGTTGAGGGTTGGGAAATCGAGAAGTTGAATATCGGCAATGAGCAGACTTTCCCACATTTGATAGTTATTCTTGTCAAAATCAAACGACTTCAAGATGGCTTCTCTGGCTTCGGTGAATTGTTCCCGCCGCAGCATCACATCGGCAAGGAGTTGGTAACCACGCGGACTTTCGGGGTGGGCTTCAAGCAATACACGGGCAATTCGTTCAATTTTGTCGTTTACTTCGGCTGAAGTAGCCTGGCCCTCAAACCAAATGACCATGATTTGAATCTTGTTATCCACATCAAGTGCTTTACTGGCAAAGGCGGTGAGCAAGGATTCAAAGGCCTCCGGTTCTTTACCTTGATCGCGGTAATATTCTGCCAGGGTGATATGGGCATAGGGGTCGTTGGGATCAAGGGCTACCATCCGGCGGTAAACGTCAAGCGCTTTTTCGGGTGGTCCGTTTTTCTTATAAAGATCGGCCAGCATAGCCAGGTACCGGGCTTCATAAGGATAAGCAGCCGAGAGGTTTTCTATCTCCTGAATGGCTTTCAGGGGCTGATTCTGAACCAGAAATATGGCTTGTTTCTGAAAAGAAAGTACCTCATTGACACCAATTTGTTTTTCGATGCTGTTCAGCAAACCAAGGGCTTCGTCATATTCTTCGAGCAGCACCAGAGCAGATGACAGCTCACCGGAGTATTCGATGTTATCGGGTTTGATTTTCAGTAAATTACGATAAACTTTTGCAAAGGACTTATAATCGCCTTTCACCTTATAGAGTTGGGCCAGCCTGATTTGATACCATTCATTTCCGGCTTGCAGTCTGACGGCATTTTCCATCATTTCCAGGGCTTCATCAAACCTGGATTTCCGGGCAAACAGATCACTGAGTTCATACATGCTGCCATGGTCTTCGGGATAAGCAGTCAGGGCGGCTTCAAATTTTTCGATGGCTTTGTCATCGTTACCGGCAAGTTTCTCACGCAAGCCATCAGAAAACAAGATGGCACTCTTGCGTTGAGCAGCATACAAGATACTATCATTCAACGCTTTTTGATTAGGTTGATTCTTTTTACGTTGCGCTTGTACATCAGGTAACACAAAAAACGTCAAGGCAATGAGCAAAAAAAGAATCGGATTTGTATGTTTCATCCGGAATTGTTTCGTTGGAAATGTAAGGTGCAAAATGGGTGTAATTTTAGCTTAAAAGTTCGTTATAGTCGCCAAGGCTTAACTCATCAAACTGACCATTGATTTTGGCAAATTTTCCTATCATGCAGTTTTGCAATAATTTACCTTCAATTTGAGCTTCCTGTTGAATGATTGAATTTCGTATGATACTTTGATTGATCCGGGCATTTTCGCCCACCGAAACATAAGGACCAATAACCGAATGTGTGATCACGGCACCTTTTCCGATGAAACAAGGTTCAACAATCAGGCAGTCCTCAAGATCAGCCTGATCAGAAATCAATTCATCCATTGAGCCATCTTCCATGGCAAAAGCCAAAACCTGCCGGTTGGTATCGACTGTAGCATCTTTGTTGCCACAATCGAGCCAGGCCTCCACACTCTCGGTATGAAAGCGGGTTCCTTTTTTCATCATGTTTTGAAGTGCATCCGTAATACCATATTCTCCACCGGTGGTAATTTTTTGATCGAGCAGGTATTGAAGTTCATTTTTGAGGTATTCACCATCCCTGAAATAATAGATTCCGATAATGGCAAGATCAGATACCAACTCCTTTGGTTTTTCAAAAAAACCTTCGATACTGCCGTCTTCGCGAAGTTTCACCACACCAAACTGTTGCGGATTTTCAACCTGTTTTACCCAAATGGCGCCTTCTTTTTCGTCGTTGAGTGCAAAATCGGCCCTGAACAGAGTGTCGGCATAGGCTACAACCACTTTTCCATGCAAGACAGGGCTGGCACAAAGAATGGCATGTGCCGTACCCAAAGCTTCCAGCTGATAATGAATACTTGCTTTTGCGCCAATTTTCTCTGCAATAGCAATCAGCTGGTTTTCAACTTCTTTACCAAAATCTCCAATAACAAAAGCGATTTCATCAATGGGTTCGGCAATCACCTTTGCAATGTCTTCCACCAGCCGCTGAACGATTGGTTTTCCGGCAACCGGCAAAAGGGGTTTTGGTGTGGTAAGTGTGTGTGGGCGAAGCCTTTTGCCCATTCCGGCCATTGGAATTACGATGTTCATAACGGTTTGTTTTGAAGATTGTTGATTTGTTGGAGAAATTACTTACCTGTATGACCGAATCCGCCTTCGCCGCGGCTGGTTTCGTTGAGGCTTTCCACTACTTGCCATTGGGCATTTTCATGTTTGCTAATTACCATTTGAGCGATGCGGTCGCCATGATTGATCACAAACTCCTGATTGGACAGATTGATCAGAATCACTTTTATTTCGCCTCTGTAATCAGCATCAATCGTTCCGGGGCTGTTCAACACAGTGATGCCATGTTTAAAAGCCAAACCACTCCGCGGCCTCACCTGGGCTTCGTAACCTACCGGCAGCTCAATGAAGAGGGCTGTTGGAATCAAAAGACGCTCAAGTGGTTTGAGCGTCAGTGGTGTATCAAGGGAAGCCTTGAGATCCATTCCGGCAGCATGTTCGGTTTCGTAAACAGGCAATTCGTTACCTGATCGGTTTACAATTTTAATCTCCATGGTTAATAGTCGAATACGACGCAAAAATAATGATTTATCTGCTTGCTGTGTGAAAGAGGCCAGGGCTGTTTCAATTCACTGAAAATGAATGAGGAAATACAAAAACAAATCATCGTTTACAAGCCTGAAGTGTTTATTCTTGAAGCTGATTTACGCTCAATCAGGAAAACAATAATCAGAAAAACTACCAACAAAGCTGTGTTGAAGAGATACATAGAAAGAGGCTGCAAACCTTTGAAATATAACGATATATAGTATATTAGGAAAGCCAGGACGGTGTAAAATATCAAACGGCCGGGTTGATAAGGAACAGGATAAACACGCTGCCCCCAAACATAGGAAAGCGTCATCATCAGGAAATAGGTAATCAAGTGTGTCCAGGCAGCCCCCAAGTAGCCATAAATGGGAACGAGCCAGAAATTGAGTCCAATGGTGATCAACGCGCCGAAGAGCGCGATAACAGCTCCGCTCAGGGTGCGGTCGGTGAGTTTATACCAGATGGCCAGGTTGTAATAAACGCCATTAAACAAATTGGCAATCAATATGATCGGAACGATGAAAAGACCATCCCTGTATGCTTCACCGATAAAATGCTTAAACACATCCAGGAAAAGTGTCACTCCCAGAAAAATGATCAGTCCGGCGATGAGAAAATAATTCATTACACGGGCAAACAAGGCTTGAGCCTGCTTTTTTTCAGCTTCGGCGAAAAAGAAAGGCTCCGCCGCATACCTGAACATTTGAATAAATAGCGTCATCAAAACACCCAGTTTGTAATTTGCACCATAAATTCCCAGTTCGGCCATAGCGTTGGTCTTATCACTCAGCAGGTATTTTAACAGCACTTTATCAAGCATTTCATTCACCATACCTGCCAATCCGATGATCAAAACAGGCCAGGCATACCGAAGCATGGGTTTGAGTATCTCCCACTCGATCGAAAATTTAAAGCGCCTGAAAACACTGCCCAACATCAAAAGACTTAACAGACTCGCAAGTAAATTGGCAATAAAGACCCAGACAACCAAACTTGTTTCCTGTCCTAAAAGACTGATGGCTAAATCGCTAAAAAAGATCGGAAAGTAGATAATGGCGCAAAAATTCAAAACCAATGTAAAAGCCACATTTACAAGCCGTATGATGGCAAATCTGCGCGCTTGGTTAAGTTTGCGAAGCATGGCAAAAGGAATGGCCGTAATTGCATCGAATGCCACTATAAAAGCAACAAGTAAAATGTATTCGCTGTTGCCGCTGTATTGCATCCAACCGGCAAACTTTTTATAAAACAGAAGGCTGAGTAAAACAAATATCCCGGTTGTGAGTAAAATGGCCGACATGGCATTGTTAAATACCTGTTGCTTATCCCCTTTTTGGGCATACCTGAAAAAGGCCGTTTCCATTCCATAGGTGAGCAAAACCATCAGGAAGGCGATGTATGCATACAATTCGGTTATTTGCCCATAGGTTGCCTGATCATGAAAAACGCGGGTATAAACAGGCACAAGCATATAATTGAGCAGGCGGGGTACAATAGTTCCCATGCCATAAACAACGGTTTGCCCAGCCAGGCTCTTGATGGGATTAGGGGTCTTCATGAATGCAAAGGTAAACGAAGATAAAAGGTAGTGCCTTTTCCGGGCGTTGTTTTGAATTCGATGCTGCCTTCAGCGGTTGTGACAAGGTTATAAACCATGGCAAGTCCAATGCCCATTCCACTGGTTTTAGTGGTAAAGTTGGGAGAAAAAACGCGACCCGACTCCGCTTCTGTCATTCCTTTTCCATTGTCGGAAAGGCTAACCAGCGCAAAATGATTCTCCAGGGTCAGGTGTATGTGAATGAGTCCGGCAGGTTTATCACCAATGGCCTGTATGCTGTTTTTAATGAGATTGGTAAACACCCGGTTCATTTGCGCCTGATCAGCCCGAATAAGGATATCCTTTTCGGCTGAAACTTCGATTTTAAAGGTGATATTGGCATGATTGTCGAAAAGTACAACCAGATTTTTTATCAGTTGAATCAAGTTTGTTTCTCCGGTGTTGTTGGCAGGCATTCGTGCAAAATCAGAGAAAGCAGAAGCAATGGACGATAGTGTATCTATTTGATTGATAATTGTTTCGCTCGTGTTTCTGATTTTCTGGTCGATTTCCGGATCCTTGTCATGCCAAGCCCTGAGCAAATATTGCACACTCAGTCGCATAGGTGTCAGTGGGTTTTTTATTTCATGAGCCACTTGTTTTGCCATTTCGCGCCAAGCCGATTCGCGTTCCGATCGGGCCAATCGTTCGGCACTTTCTGCAAGTTCGTCAATCAATGCGTTGTACTGATTTACAAATTGACCAAGTTCATCCTTGCTTTTCCAACTGATTTTTTCATTCACACGGTCAATCCTGATCAAACGCATTTTTTCCTGAATCATTTGTAAAGGAACCAACAGTCGGCGCGAGAGCAGCAGAACAAAAAGGACCACGATGGCTGAAATCACCAGAAAAAGATTCAAATACGTGAGAATGAGTGAAGAAATCTCGTTACGCATTTCAGTTTCACGGGCAAAATAAGGCAGATTGATGTAAGCCAAAACTTCTCCGTTTTCGTTCTTGAATGGAATGTAGGACGAAAGATAAGCGCTTGTTCCTATCTGTTCCTCATGCATAAAATAGAGCTTTTCATCAAATCGCAGGGCCTGATATGCCATGGGGTTTATTTGTTCAGCAATCAATTGCTGATCAAAAATATCATACCGCGATGAAGCGATAAGCCGTCCCTGAAGGTCGAAGATATTGATGTCAGAAAAGAACACCAGTGAGAATTTCAACAATAACTGATGCAGATACTCCCTGAGATCGGGTATTGAAATGTCTTCATTCTTGAGTTTATGTTCGAGTTCAATCAGGATTGATTGTGTTTTTTCAAACAGAAAATCGTCGTTTTTCTTATTGTAAACATTTGTTATGTAATATGTTGTTGTAAAACCAATAATAATAAATGATAATAGCAGCGAGCTCAGAATCAAAACCTGAAGCTTAAACCTGAAAGTGAAATTAAATGATGAAAATAGACTCCCGTAATTGAGTAATAATAAGATCATCAAGCCGGGTACTGTCAGGAGCAGGAAAAAGAACGAAAACGGAGCAAGAGCCACTGCAAGAGATTTTTCGCGCACACTGAGAACAATCGTTTTACCGCTTTCTGTTTGCTGAACCACATGACGATATTCGTTGAGATTGAATGCTTCCTGTGAACTTTTGTTCAGTTTTTCATAGCGTGTCGGGTATAGAAAATTTCCAAATTTGTACACAAGGATGCTATCATTGTATATTGCAAACGAATAATTGGCAAATTCCTTTGAGATACCTTTGCTTTCATCAATCAGCAATTCCGGATAACCGAGACCCTCGGGAATAAATTTATAATAAAATTCAATGTAAATAGATGATTGTTGCGGTGTTGGCGATGCAAAAGAATCATTGTAAGGCAAGACGGCAATGTAATACATTCCCTGAATTTCATCATCAATTAAATATAGTCCTTCCTGAGAGCTCGGTCGGGCTCTTGTCCGGATTAATTCATCAAAATAATCCGAACACAAAACACGCATATTCTGGGGTTGTACAAGCAATTGACTTGACGCATTACAAGCCGTCAGCTCAACATCGAAGCGTCTGTAATAATCAGTATAATAATTGTTTACGAAATAATGACGCAGTTTTTCCTCAGGAATTGTCGTTAATTCAGTTGAATCAAACAATAAGTTGGATATTTCTTTATCCTGTAATAACTGCTTTCGGGTATCAGCCCATAAAAATTCAAAAACAGGATCTTGCTCGATACTGAGTTGTCTTGCAGTAAGTTGTTGTGTTTGGGCTGTTTTTATCTGATTGGTATGATAAATAATCGCAGTTAACATCAAACTGAATATAAAAAATAAACCTAAATGAATGTCAAATTCTCCGGTGCGGGCGGATAATCGTTTTGAATAAGTTGTAAGGTGGTAAAAGAGTACCGATCCGGTAAACGCGATTAATATATATAATTGATATTCAATAATATAAATCAGTATCGCAAAAACAGCAAGATTTATTATTGTAAGTAGAAAAAGCTCGGTTCGGGTCAAATGATAACGTCTCAATTGATCAAAACCTGCACTGATCAGAAAAATAATAGCCAAAGTAATCAAAGCTACTGAAATAAAAACTGCATAGCTCCAGGCTGTGTGTAAAAAGAATTTTGAAAAGGTCAATGGCACAGAAGTCTGGAAAAAGACACTTTCAATCCAAATAGCATGAAACAGAAAAAGGGCTAATATTCCACCAAGTAACACACCGCCCTTTATTAACAAGAATTTCCTGTTTACTATCGGAATACTTTTTTGAATTTGTGATCTGACAACGATGGTAATGGCTAATAATGCCTGACTATGAAGAAGTAAAAATCCAAGGGAGGGGAAAATTAAACCTGAGCTGAAGGCAGATGGTTGAAACAAGCCAGAACTTACAAAAAAGAACTGTGGTCCGGATATTCTGAGTGCAAACTGGATAATCAGAATAGCCGAACTGTATACAATCCATTTCCATTTCCAACGCCCAAGTCCTGTTATCTTGTTGATAATAAAGTATAAGTAAATATATAATAATACAAGAACAAGGCTTAGAAGCAAAAACAGACTAATAACATAAACTGACGGAACCGTTTCGGAATCATCACCGATAGGTTGAATGCTGAAGTATGGATTTTTTTCAGGATCTAAAACTTTAACACCCTCATCTTTGGAAGAGCTGATTTGATAACGTGAGGTAAATGACCCGTAAGCCTTGTTGAATCCAACATGAATAAACTCATTTGAATAGTTGTGATATTCATAAATAAGGTCAAAAGAAAGTATCAGGTACTTCCCGATTTCCGTTTTTCTGAGCATGTAGACGTTACCGGAAGTGGAATCAGACAAAACCCCATTTTTAAGGGAATCATTTAACAAATGGTCCGGGAAAAAGGTAGTATTGTTCCAGCACAACAATTGCTGCTGATGAAAAATCCTGATCGAGTGCTTTATGTCAAAGAAATCCTGGTTTATGAAAAAGTCCTTTTTTAAATTTTCCTCGTCTAAAGGATGAGTTACTACCAGAGATTGCAACTCTTTGTCGAAGTCAGCGATCAGCAATTGTTTCGAATTTATTTTTTGCGCTAATACATCAGCAACAATATCTGCTGAGGAGCTGTATTTCAAAAGTTGTAGAAAAGCAGAATACACCATTAACAGCAAAAGGATGCTGATAAGGAAGATTTTGTCAATTCTAGGAATACGCATTAGTTCTGAGACTATATAAAACTGATTTTCAGTATATTATATTCAATAAAAAACGACTTAAAATAAAGCCTTTATAAGCACGAAAATAAAGAAAATGACCAGAACTTCCAGAAGCACCAAAACTACGTTATAAAGCTTTAAATCGAAAAATTCAACCTTGCTTTACAATGATCATTTATCTATACAGCGTAAAAAATATAAACATTGCTGGAAAATTCCCTACTTTTCCTTGCTTTAATATTTGATATCCAACCATTTATAACAAATCTGAACGGATTTATTCTTTTGTACCTATACTTTTCACTTAACATTGATACGTAATAGGCATCCCAATGAAGGGGTTCACGCTTCAAAAAACCAAATCCATGATTATTCATAAGCATTCTGATTTGGTCGAATCCAAAATGATACAAATGACGAGGCACATCAAAACCAGCCCAGTAATTACCGTAACGTTTCGCATCATCTGAACCGATATTTGGAAGAGCGATAACTATTCTGCCCCCAGGCTTAATTAAGCGCTTGATTTGTTTACATTGTTCATTCAGTTCCTCTACATGTTCAAGAACATGCCACATAGTAATCACATCAAAAGAACTGTCAGCGATTGAATTGATCTTTTCAGGATGATAAATAAATGATTCGGTTTTCTTTTGACTAAAAGCTCTGGCCTTATCATTGGGTTCTATTCCGGATACATTCCAGAATTTACTCTTCGCATAGAATAAAAAATCACCAGACCCACAACCAATATCGAGCACATTCCCTGCCAGTATTCCAGAAGTAGCCAATTTAAATTTATATCGGATGTTTCGCTTCTTGACCCATTCATACACCCATCCAATGATCGACTTTTTCTTGTCGGGATGGCTGAAATATTCGGTTGAGTCATAGTATTTCGAAATCTCCGAATTTTCTGGAAAAGGATTTGTTAACAGTAAACCACATACATTACACTGATCCACTTTAAAAACTTCTTGAGTTAGAAAAAAATCTTTGATATGTGCGTATTCAATAAATTGTTCTGCGGCACACACTGGGCAAAATGAATGTTTTTTCATCATAACAGTTTCACGTGAAACAAATTGCTAACGTCCTAAAAATACGGCCAATACAGAGATGTCTGAAGGAGAAATACCACTTATTCTTGAGGCCTGACCCAGGTTGGCAGGTCTAATTTTCGAAAGTTTCTCTCTGGCCTCATAAGATAAAGATTGCAAGGAGTGATAATCAAAATTATCCTTGAGTTTAACATCGTCAAGTCTTGCCAATTTATCAGCGATATCTTTCTCTTTTTGAATATATCCTTCGTATTTGGTTAATACTTCTACTGATTCCAAAACCTCAGTTTCATAGTTTGAAACATCCAAGATATTGGGATCCAGAAGTTTCAAAAGTTGGTGAATATTCAGCTGAGGCCGTAAAAGTAAAGTTGATGCTTTTTGCCGTTGCTGAATTATGCTTGTGCCAAGTTTTTCCAACAAGTCGTTTACCAAATCGGGGCTAATGCTGATGTCGTCCAATTGTTTCCTAAGCTGAAGTATTTTACTACTTTTCTCTTTATACTTATTATATCGTTCGTGATTGGCTAATCCAATTTGGTAAGAAATTTCAGTTAGTCGGGTGTCTGCATTATCTTGTCGGAGCAAAATGCGATACTCTGCCCGACTTGTAAACATTCTATATGGTTCGTCAACACCCTTAGTAATCAAATCATCTATTAAGACACCTATGTATGCTTCTGATCTTGAAAGTATCAGAGGTTCCTTCTTACTTACTTTCAGGTGTGCATTGATACCGGCCATTAAACCCTGCGCAGCCGCCTCCTCATATCCGGTAGTACCATTAATTTGACCCGCGAAAAATAAACCTTCAACTAATTTCGTCTCAAGACTATGTTTAAGCTGTTCAGGCGGAAAATAATCATATTCTATTGCATAGCCAGGCCGAAAAATCTTTGCGTTTTCAAATCCTTCAATCTGTCTGAGTGCCTTTAACTGTACATGATCAGGTAATGATGAACTAAATCCATTCAAATAATATTCAATAGTGTCCCAGCCTTCGGGTTCCACAAACAATTGATGTGAATCTTTACCCGAGAATCGTTCTATTTTATCCTCGATACTTGGACAATATCTTGGTCCAATACCTTCAATTCTACCCGAGAACATTGGACTAAGATGAAAACCTGTTCTGAGGGTCTCATGAACCCTTTTGGATGTATAAGCCATCCAGCAGCTTCTTTGTTTGGGTAAAGAAGGTTTTTCTAGAAAAGAAAAACCACTTACTTCTTCATCACCGGGTTGCTCTGTTAATTTCGAAAAATCAATTGTACGTCCATCGATACGCACAGGGGTTCCGGTTTTCATTCGACTTGCATGAAAACCCATTCCGACAAGTTGTTCAGTTATACCTTTGCTTGCTTTATCCCCCATTCGACCACCACCAAAAGATTTCTCACCAATATGGATTAATCCATTTAAAAAAGTGCCATTGGTAAGTATTACGGTTTTGCATTCAATCTCCATTCCCATAGCCGTATATACACCCTGTACAGTCTGATTCTTCACACTCAGGCCAACTACAGTATCTTGCCAGAAATCAAGATTAGGCGTTTGTTCAAGCATTCTGCGCCATTCCAGGGAGAAAAGCATTCTGTCGCTTTGAGCTCTCGGACTCCACATCGCAGGTCCTTTAGACTTATTCAGCATCCTGAACTGAATCATGGTTCTGTCAGTCACAATACCCGAATATCCACCCATCGCATCGATTTCCCGAACAATTTGTCCTTTAGCGATTCCACCCATTGCGGGATTGCACGACATCTGAGCAATCGTTTGTAGGTTCATTGTAATGAGCAGAACTTTGCTACCCATATTAGCAGCAGCCGCAGCGGCCTCGGAACCGGCATGTCCGGCTCCGACAACAATAACATCGTATTTTTCGAAAAGCATTTTAGATTGTTTCACGTGAAACGGAAGTGTAAGTATTTGGTTTTAAAGTGTTCCGGGTCGCAAAGATAAACATAATTCCTCCTGAGAGCGCATATCCTGCACGTCCTGTTGCGATTTATCCATAAATCCAATCAAATGCAGTATACCGTGAATCATAACCCGATGCAGTTCGTCCATAAAATCATAACCCAATTGCCTGGCATTATCGGTCACCCTTTCAAAACTGATATACAATTCTCCGCTAATAAAACCCGGATTTTCACTTGTGTCAAAAGTTATAATATCAGTTAGGGTATCATGTAGTAAATGAGCTAAATTCATTTCATAGAGGTAAGCATCCGAACAGAATAAAAAAAAGACCTCACCAGTCTTTTTTCCATAATATGCCGTGACCTTATCTATCCAGTCACTAAGTCCGGAAGTAAAATCAATTTCTACCGGAATATCAAGCCATGAAACATGAATCATCTTCGCAAAATTGATTTTGACCGAGATTGCCTCAAATAGTCCTTGAGCTGAACACTACGGCTTGAACTAATTGAATGTCGTAATCCGGGAGCTGACAACTCAAATCCAAAAATTCCATTGACTTCGTCCCAATAAAATTGATTACTCAATTTCATTATATATTGGCTATCGGATTGTTCGCATAAGTTCTTGAAACTTTCCAAGGTTTTTTCCCAAAATGTCCATGTAGAATATACAACATCCAGATCCGAAAACAATTCGATGGATATACGCTGATCAGGAGTAGATTCACATGCCAATGTAAAAAATCGATCAGTTAAGCTGGCCAATAAGCCTGTTGAAGCAGAATCAAGTTGGGACAATTCTGAAAAATCATCAACAAAACACTCTAGTTTATTGATATTCTGTAATTTACAACATATTTCCAAATCACGCTTTACCATATATCAACGGTTTGATCTCATAAAATATTCATTTGCCAGACGCTTGTAGAAGGGCTGTAATTGAACAGGTAAGGTTTTTAAACTCTCCTGCTGCCTTTCGAGCATCTTATTATACTCAGGAATTTCGGCAGGGTTACCTGAATTTACTCCTTTAAACTCATCCGATTCTCGTCTTTCCTCCTTATCTCTTTCTTTTTGAGCCTTTTCTGATTCCAACAGCCTGACAACAATATCATTGTTCATGTCAAGCATGCGTTGGTTTAATTCCTTGTTTACCAAACCTTCTTCAAATTTTTCCATGTTCTCGAGAACCTTGTTCAAACCATTGTCTCCTGTATGCCCTTCAGATTTCAAATCTTCAATCATCTTTTTCAATTCATTGCGAAGGGCTTCTTGTTGTGCAGCCATCCTTGCCAATTGTTCACTCATGCCTTTTCCTGTACCTTTATCCTGTTTTCCTTTCATGGCCTCTTTTAGCTGCTTTCCCAGGGATTCCTGCAATTCACGCATTTGTTGCAAGCTTTTCCCAGGTTGTTTGCTTTTACTTTTACCTTTCCCCTTACCGTTACCGGCTTGTTCGTTTGGCATTCCCATACTTTCCTGCATGTTCTTCAACGACTCGGCCAACATCAAAGCCAAATTATTTAACCCCATCATTGCAAACTGTTGTGAATTCTGAACCTGATTCATAATCCGGTCTTTCAAGGCTTGTTGTACTTCATTCATCCGTCGCTTTACATTGCCGACCTCGTCAAAAACAAAATTCTCAATCATAGGCTGCCGTTTACCCAAAGCCAATAAACTGTCCTCAACTACCCTGAACGATTCTGTGATAAGACCTTGCTGCTTCATCAGGTCTACAAAAGCAGGATCGTCTCTCTTCATTACATTGAATTGATCCATCAGGCTTTCAGTGTTTTTGGAAATTCTAATTACATTCTCCAATAAGAACCTCAATGCTACAGCGTCTTCTTCCAATTGCTCTTCTTCACTTTGTTGCATCATCATACTCAATTCATTCCCAAGCTTTTTTAATTTTTCTGATGCTTTCCGCTGAGATTTAGAAGATTGTTCTCTTTTCCGACTGTCAAGGCTTTCCTTACTCTCATTCATTTCCTTTAGGAGTTCATTCTCCGACTCTTCGGTTTCACCCAGATTAAAAGGTTCTTCGAGTGTTTTGTTCTTTTCCTTGATTTCCTGCAGTGATTCAAGTTGGTTATTTAGCGTTTCGTCAATTTTATTCAACTCTTCGCGCGCCTTGTCAATATCAGTTTTTCTGTCTTCGGTAAGATCAGCATTCTTTTGAAGGTCATCAGAAAGCTTCTTCATTTGTTCGATCAATTCGTTCATCTGTTTTTCGACCTGAAGCTGCTCAAGCAAAGAAAGATTGCGGTCGAGCATCTTCTCCATTTCCTCTCCCGATAGTTCCATATTTTTCAAGGCATCACTCATTTGATCCTTGTTCATATCCTGTAGCAATTTCTGCAAATCTTCCATCATCTTTCTTATATCTTCCGGAATAACCTTCTCAAGCAGATCGTCAATTCTTGCCTGCTTTTCCAACAACTTTTCATTCTGAAGATTGTTATTCTGGTTAAAATCAAGGAGTGATTGTCTTTCTTGTTTCAAATCTTCGACTTCACGCTGAAGATTTTCCTGATTCTCCATCAACTTTTTTAACTGCTGTTTATCGTTCCAGTCTACCTCTTTTTTCATCATCAGGTTGCGATTCATTTGTTCAGCATCCTTCCGTACCTCACGAGCTTTTTCCAGAACTGTTTCGAGTTTGTCGGTTAATGCCATGTCTTTGGCATTTGAAATAGAATCAAGTGTTGCCTCGGAGGTCAGCTTAAAATTAAAATACCTGCTGAAGCTTGCTTTTGGCCCGTTAATGCCATCGTTGTCGAGTACTTCAAACCGAAAAGACACCCGTTCCCCTGGTTTCATACCCAGACTGTCGGCGTGCAGGGTATAAAAAAACTGCTGACGTAAAGCGTTGTTTTGAATCTGAACAGGTAATCTAAATTGAGTTGTTTGCCCGCCGGAAGTTTCATCCGATCGTTCAAAATCTACATATAGCGCACTAAAGCCATAATCGTCACCAATGATTCCGGAAAAATAACTCCACCGACTTATGAGACTGTCAGAAATTTGGTTGGCCTGAATATCAGGAAAAGCGTCCTGAATGGCGTCGATCGTTATTTCAATTCCCTGTGGTTGTTTGGCAAATTTGTTGACCGGAATCACAACCATCCGGGTTGATTTCAATATTCGGTGTGTAAAAAACCATTCTCCCTTTTCTGCTGTAACAATGAACTTAGTTGAATCAAGGCTGACCAGCAAACTGTCGGTATCCTTCACAGAAAAAGTCCAGTTTAGGGCACTTCCTTCTGGCACACTTAGAAAAGTTAGATCTCTGACTGTTTCATTAACGCGACCAGTATAGGATGGAAAATCAAGTTCGGTTTTATAGGAAAGCAAAAGTGGTTTAGGCCTGACTTCCAGTGTCATACGCTGACTGCGATAGTCACCACCAACAATTACAAAATCGATTGAAGCTGCCACTTTCTTAAAAAGATAAGTCCTGCTAATAAGGTCAGTGGTTTCCATTTGATAGCGAAGACCTTCGGTCTCAACGTAAAAATCAGTCGGAATTTCATCTCCGGTAACTTCCAGTTTGAATATAAAGTCATCATGCTGAACAACTTCGAGCTTTGTTGTAAGTAAAGTGACTTCATATGGTAGTGGTTTTTGATACACAGTTTTATAGTCGACTATTCGTGATGCAGGCTTTTCAACAAAATCAGGAAAAACTGCCCAAATGACCAATACCAGCATCAGGGGTATCGCAACCCAACGGAAAAGCTTAACCAGATCATTGTTTTTCACTGCATGACTAAACTGAAACAAACTCAATTGCGCTGTTCGCTGCTTGATCGCTTCAACAAGCAAATCGTTTTCAGGCTGTAATTTTATCTTTTCTTTAAGTTGCAATGTATTCAATAGTTTGTCATTCACCTGTTCGCTGAAATGCCTGCCAATCAATATAGCAGCATCCAAATCCGACATTTGTTTCCGGTAACGGAAAAGCCTGTATAAAGGAATGGCAAGGTAAAAAACAAGGATGTAGAGCGACAATCCGATAAAAAGGTAGAAAATTACCATTCTGATGGAAGGTGGTAAGTAGGCGAAGAATTCAATTGCACTAAAAAACAAGAGGGCGGAGCAAAGCAATAAAACCGCCATTAAAATACCCTTGAGTAGTTTAAACCGGTAGAACTTCCGAATAAAAAGCTCGATGTTTTGTGTTAAGAGATCGTGTTGAACAGTCATTATCTGTTAAAAATATGTCAGCTCCGAAACAGTGTATGTTCAGGATTATTACTTTAGCCGGCAAATATACTACGAGTTCAGTCCGTGAGTTCAAATTTACATAGATACATCCTTATGAAAAAGTTGTTTTTAACGTTATTTACAGTTTCTTCCCTGTGGCTTTATGCGCAGCAAAATGAGCTTCATACACACGACAGGTATTGCCGTCACTATCCGCAAGAAACAAGTATTCCCTCTTTTGCCTGGCGCAGCGACTGGCAAAGTCCACGCATTTTTGACTATGATGTTACATTTTATTTTCTTGATATTGAAGTAAATAACATGAACATAAATATCTCCGGTACAGTTGAAATTCATGGAAAAGTTACTGCTGCAACCCTTGATACCTTTGCATTTGAATTAATCCCGCAAATGAATGTTGCCACTTTTACTTTCAACGGGCAAACTTATACCAACTTAAACAGGGTGGGTGATAATGTCCTTGTTGAAGTATCTCCCCTATCACAGGGTGATCAATTTGTTGCTTCCATCACTTACGGAGGTACGCCACCCACAGGTGGATTTTTTGCCGGCGTAACCAATGCCTACAGCAGCGTTTTTCAAAAAAATGTAACCTGGTCGCTTTCTGAACCCTTTGCTGCCAAAAGTTGGTTTCCATGCAAACAAGATTTACCCGACAAGGCTGATTCTGTATGGGTCTTTTTAACCACTCCTGTCGGTACGATGGCCGGATCGCAGGGTTTACTAACCAATACAACCATTCTGCCAAGCGGAAAACCCCGCTATGAATGGAAATCCAATTATCCGATTGCTTATTATCTCATCTCATTCGCGGTTGCAGATTACCAGGAGTATAATGTGTATGCAAAACCTGCAGCACTTCAGGGCGATTCTGTTCTCGTACAAAATTATGTATACAACCACCCCAATTTCCTGCCGCAATATCAAAACAGCATCAATGCAGTAGTGCCCATGATTGAACTATTTTCGGATATTTATACCTTATATCCTTTTCACGAAGAAAAATACGGACACTGTATCACACAACTTGGCGGAGGTATGGAACATCAAACGATGACAACGCTTGGTAGTCTGGGTTTCAATCTGGTGGCACACGAATTGGGCCACATGTGGTTTGGCGACAACGTAACCTGCGCTACATGGAGCGATATCTGGATCAACGAGGGCTTTGCAACCTACAGCAATTATCTGGCTCAGGAAATGATCATCGGATGGAGTGGCGGACAGTCTTTTATGATTGGTACTCAAAACAACGTAATTTCCCAACCCGGTGGCAGCGTTTATATTCCACCTTCAGAGATTACCCAGGAAAATGTTTGGAGGATTTTCAACGGCCGTCTATCTTACGATAAAGGAGCGGCAATTATCCACACCCTTCGACATGAAATTAACAACGATGAATTGTTTTTTCAGCTGATGAATCAATTCCAAACAGTTTTCGCTGATAGCACAGCCACTGGAGAAGATTTTAAAATGGTCGCCCAACAAGTAACTGGAATGGATTTTAATCAGTTTTTCGATCAGTGGTATTATGGCGAAGGGTATCCAAAATACAATATCGAATGGTATATGTTCGACAACAAACTGCACCTCGACGTAACCCAAACACCTTCCTCTTCGACCCCATTGTTCAAAATGACACTTGATTATAAATTAACATACAATGACGGGACTTCCGAAGTGGTTCGACTCTTTCAGGATGCCAATTTCAATCAATTTCAGATTCCTGTTGATAAAACGGTGACAAACATTACGGTGGATCCCGATAACTGGACTTTTGAAAAGGTAAACAGTATCATCGTTTCTGTGCCACAACAACACAATCCGGTTCATTTCACCTACGGCCCAAATCCGGTTTCAGATAGGTTGACTGTTTATCTGACAAACGAAAATAATGAACCTTATCAACTTCAAATCAGTGATTTAAGTGGTAAAATTATCTTTGAAGAAAAAGCATACGGAAGTATGTATCAGGTTAACCTTGGTCAACTGAGAAAAGGAACCTACATTCTCAGGCTCACGAACGGCAGACAGGATTTTTCACGAAAAATTGTAATTTAAAAATCAATCTAACCTCTTCATCCACTGTAAATAATTTGGATTTCAGAAGAAATCTTAACTTAAAATTGATAAACAGGATTATCAAATTGCCATGAAAAAGTTTTGTGTTATCGTATTTCTTTTTGCCGTGTTTACTGCAAAAACTCAAACGCCCTCTGATTGCTCAATCCCCGCTGAATTAAGCACCTATTATGAGCGTGATATTAAAAACATGGCTCTCAGACGGATGGATCAGCTTCAAAGCCCTGATCTCCAATTGATCCGAATTCCTTCTTCCTGGCAGGACACCATTGCCCGGGGCCTTGCAGCCATTCTTCAATCAGGCTTGCCTGAAGCCGATTCTGTATTCAATCGCTACTGCGTGCACGACAACACCAGTCCCATGCAAATTTATCAGGGTTTACTGATTCAGGTTGACCTGGCTTATCCCTGGACGCAGGCCTGGCAAAATCTCAACACCATTACCGGCAATCCATACATAGATACCCTAACAACAAGATACCATTTACAGCTCGTTCAATTCTTCGACTGGAGCTTTGCAGATTATGCCTTGCTCCATACCGACTCCCTTTGGAATGTGTATGCCCTCATTGATAGTTTAACGCTCGAACCGGGCGTTTTGAATGGTGAACCTGATTATATTATCGGAACGGCAGGCAGAATAGAATATGATAAAATAGATGATATCCAGTATATTAACTTTTGGTTTCAGTTCAATGATTGCTTCGATGGCTGTGATAATTACCGAAAATGGAAATTTCGGGTAAACGAAGACTGTGAGGTTAATTACCTTGGTTTTGAAGACTTCGGAGTATTTGGTATCGAGCCTTTGCCCACACCATCAGATTGCGCTATCTATACCTTTCTGCCGGTTGTCAAGGCTCACAGAAAATTCAGCGTCTATCCAAATCCGGCTTCTCACTGGCTTTCGGTTAAAACGAACATTAGCATTGGTTATCCACAAGACTACGAAATACACGATTTTGCAGGCAAAATTGTTCAATCAGGGAGTCTTATCAATGAGGATCAAAAAATTTCCGTCTCAGCTTTAAGTCCGGGTGTCTATTCTTTTCATTTTTCAGTCAATAAACTGGCAGTTTCATTTGTGGTGATGGAATAATCCGGCTACTGCTAAATTCTCACCAGGCAAATGTTGAACTTTTTTTCGTAAGTATTGTTTAAAAAGTATTAAAAGACAATACGATGAGAAATCTTTTCTACACACTCACTGCAATACTGGCTTTCGCTACACCCATGATTCATGCCCAACAGTTTCCCTGGAATGCGTATTTTGGGGGTGAAGGAGCTGATTTTGTCACCGACATCAAACAAACAACCGACAATGGTTTCATCATTGCAGGCTATGGTGGCGAAAACAATTCAACGAAATATGCTGTTTTGCGCATCGATCAGTTTGGCGATCTGATGTGGCAGCAGCTAATCAACAAAGATAATTATGCTGAAAAGGCTTTCAATATTTTGATAACCGCCGAAAATGAATTCATTGTTGTTGGCAGTGCTACCTCAGGAAACAGGCCCTGGCTTGTTAAACTGAATCAGGACGGCGAACTGATTTGGACAACCACCTGGACTGATCAGGCTCCATTCAATTCGGCACTATTGTCACGTGGCACTTTGCTTCCTGATGGTCGCATCGTTGTTATCGGAGCCGAAGGTCAGTATGGTTTGCAGCCCAATATGTTTCTGGTTGCTGCTGATGGCCAACTGATCGAACAGCGAAGTCTTGTGCCGGTAGTGCCTCCGGGCTGGCTGGCCGGAACCTTTGTAAATCACATAGAGTCAACAGCCGACGGTGGTTTCATCCTCACCGGTTCTGCCGGAAGTGGCACCGCTTCCAGAGCCTTTCTATGGAAATTTGATGCTTCAGCCGACTCTACCTGGGTGCAACACTACACCAACTCTGAAGCCTGGATGAGGTCGGCCGAACATGTTACACAACTTGCTGATGGCGGTTACCTGCTCACCGGCATCGATGCTCCCAACGGAAACAACAGTTGTGTAATCCGAACCGACAGTCAGGGCAATTTTATGTGGTACAAATCCTATCCCGACACTGTTTATTCGCAGGCAACAGCCGGGATTGAAAATCAGCAAGGACAGTTTTGGATTACCGAAAAACGATACGACGGTGTAGGAACTCCCTTTTTTCAATCGGCCATGCTCACAACTGATGCCTCGGGAAATCTGATCTCCCGAACTGCCATTATGGCTTCCGATTCTTCAACCGCCATCACCAATCTGGTTAAAACAAGCGACGGTGGATTTGTTGCCGCTGGTGAAATAAACGAATATCTTGCTGTGAACGAACAGGATCTGTTTGTTCTGAAGTCTGATGCCCTGGGAAATATTGCCGGAGTAGTACTCGACTACGTCTGGCCGGGTGATGTAAATTACGATGGCAATGTTGACATGGACGACCTGATGATTTTGGGATTAACTGCCGGGGCTTCCGGTCCGCCGCGTTGGAATGCCAGCATCGACTGGACACCTCAGTATGTTACCGACTGGGCTGATACAGTTGTGACTGGCGTGAACTTTAAACATGCTGACACCGATGGGAATGGTCTGGTTACCATCGATGATACCCTGGCTATTTCGGTCAATTATGGACAGACTCACCTCAACTTAAAAGCATCCGATCAAGCCAAAATCTCAGGAAACGATTTATTTCTTGATGCATCTCAGGCCACGCTTACTGATGATCAAACAGTTCAGATTCCCGTTATATTGGGTAGGGCAGATGCTCCGGTTAGTAACCTCTATGGTCTTCGCTTCAGCCTGTCAGCCGATAGTAACTTTGTGCTGCCAACATCTTTCCACATAGACTTTACGGGAAATTGGATTGGCGAACTTTCGGTGAACACATGGGCAATTCAACAAAGGGTGAATAACCAGTGGAATGATTTTGGAATAACGCGTACCGACCAGGTAATGAATGCAGGTTTTGGCTACCTGGGCTTACTCACATTTAAACTTCGTGAACCATTGTTACCAGGCCAGATGCTGAACCTGCAGCTTTTGATTTCAAATCTGAAAGCTCATCAGCTTAACCTGGAAACCATCCCGCTTCTTGCCGGAAACAACGACATTACCCTAACCAATAGCCTCACTGCCATCAACGCTCCAAGGCAACAAAAAATCAGCCTAAGCCCCAATCCATCCAGCGGGAATTTCAAAATCTGCCACTTATCCGCGGGTGATGAAGTAAGAATTTACACTGCCTCATCACAACTTGCAGGCACCTGGCTTGCCAACGATTCATGCCTGACGGTATCACTTGAAAAAACCGGTATTTACCTGATTGAAATAAGGAACCACCAAAAAGTTGAAATACTTAAAGTCGTAATCAGCAGGTAGTTGTAAATTGTTCGCCGAGGCTTATTCTAAGGATATTCAACCCAGATAACGGAATTGCTCTCTCCATATTCGTTTTCTTCCCAAAGTGGATTTGCCTCATCAGGAATCCACTTTCCGTCAACTATAAATTTGTAACTATATCTTCCGGGAGGAAGATACAGCGCTAATTGCCAGCTTCCATTCCTGAATGTCATAGGATAGCCTTCGTGTGACCATCGGTTAAAACTTCCGCTCAAACGGATCGTTTTTGCATTGGCATATCCATCCAGTTTGAATAGTTTATTGGGCTTAAAAGAAATAAAGGAATTGGCGTATTCTCCGGTTCCGACTTTATCAGGATTTGCCGGATCGGTTATCCACTGCCCGTCAACGATATATTTGTATTCATAATACCCTGGAGCCAGATGATAAGCTATCTTCCATCCGTCAGCAATTTGATCCATGGCTAATTCCTTGGTATTCCATCCATTAAAACTTCCCGATAGGTAAACTTCCTTTGCCTGCCTGAATCCTTTAAGGTGAAAAACCAGGGTGTCGCCCAAGCCAAGAAAAGAATTCAGATTACCCCTGCCATCAGGTCGAATGATCCGGTTTTCAGGATCATTCATCCAGACACCATCCACAATAAATTTGTAGGCATGGGTTCCTTCCTTCAAGTAAAGTGGTAGTTCCCAGCCATACTCAGTTTTTTTCATTTTCAGTGAATGGTCGTGCCAGTTGTTGAAACTGCCGGCCACCATCACCATTTTTGCTTCGGTATAGCCTTTAAGTTTAAAAGTAAAATTGGGGCAGTAAACCACCGAATTGTAGCCGTTGTTGCCATCACGCTCCTTGTTATTGTTGAAAGGATCAGTATACCAACGCCCATCAACAACAAATTTGTAGGTGTATTTTCCAACCGGCAACGGCAAACACAGAGTCCAGCCTTTACCGGTAAACTGCATGGGCGTGGAGATTGTACTCCAGTTGTTGAATGTACCTGCGATAAACACTTTGGAGGATTTTTCGAAACCGGCCAAAAAGAAACAGGCTCTTCCTTTCAGATACCGGAATGCTTGATCGCTGTTGAAACTATTACCACCGGAAACTAAAATATCTGGTTTTATATCAGCTAATTGTGTGTCATGATAGGTTTCATTCAAAATCAACATACGGCTAATTTTGCCATCGGTTGTATCCCTTTGTAGTTCTTGCGACAAAACAACAAACTGATCGTTGTTGCGATGCAGTTTCCAGGCTGTGTGGGTATTAAAATAGTCAAAATTCCTGTTGAAAAGCTGCTTTACCATCACACTGTCAAGATCGTAAAGTGAAGAAAATTCTGCCTGCTGCTGCTTGTTCCACTCAAGGTTTACCTTCAACACAAACTTGCCGTCGAGCAGGCTGCCTGCTTCGGCGGGATCTTGCTGTCCATGGCAATGAACAGCAGCAGCTATCAGCAAAAAGATACAGATCAACGTTTTCATTCTTTCTCGTTTTTGTGAAAACAGATACCCAGTTCATCATTTTTCAAATCAAAATAGAATACCCCCTTTTCAAAGAAATCACAACCCAGCATCCCATCAATCGGCATTCCATAGGAGTGGGCCATGGCGCTCAAACTTGTCACCAATGCGGGCATTCCGTTGATTTGATGACCTTCCACCGAGAAATCGTTCATCACACCGTGAAAAACATCCACTTTTTGCTGACCAACGCCTCGAAGGGTCGACCTGCGGTTGATGGTAACGGTATTGAGAACTTTGTCGGGTAGCTGATTGCTCAGAACATTCGACTCTGCGCCGGTATCGAGGCAAAAGACCAGGGACTTGCGGTTGATCTTTGCTTCGATGAACAAAACACTCGATGTGTTGCGCATGCTGAGCGACAAATCACAGACTGGTCGTGGAGCCGGATTGAGTCTTTTACCACTTTTGTCACGTCTGTGGAGTTCCAACACATTGTTTTTTAGATCCATTACAATTTCAAAATCACGCAAAAATGAAAGCCCGAAAAAGCCAAGAATTTTAACCTTTCTGGCCGATTCGAGGTGTCCCAAATCTGTCATATCAGCTTCAAAATTTTCGTAAAAGACATCGGAAAGCCGCATTTTTTTAATGCTTGATTTTGTGATAGCGCCCACCGAACCTGTAATACCTCCCGATACCTGACCGCTAACACGACGCGAAGTCCTGAAATACATGCTGTTCAGTACCAGACCCATCGATCCGGAATCCAGTATCAAATTACCCTGTATACTGTCGATCACGGCATCTATTAAGATCAGCTTGCCGGCCCGTTTCAATGGAATCACAATCGACTCAAAATCGGCCTGAGCTCTTAGTTGATCGGGTATCGGCATTTTAGGTTTTATGTAAGCAGGCAAGCGCATCGGCTCATGCTCCTCTTTCATCAGGCCCTGGCCGGGTGGAAGAATTATCAACAAAAAAAAGGCAAAAAAAATGGCTTTTTTCATTCAAATGAGCATGTGTAATCTGTCAACGCAAAAATAAATGATTCAGTACGAAAGTCAGACATTATTTCCACCAAAGGTCCTTTTTGCCTTCTTTTGCAGCATCAATGCACTTATCGTACCTTTGCACCGCAATAATCATTCACTTATGAATCCGAAAATCAGGGTGCGCTTTGCACCAAGCCCGACAGGTCCTCTTCATATCGGGGGCGTCCGAACTGCCCTTTACAACTTTCTTTTTGCCCGAAAACATGGTGGCACCATGATTCTTCGCATCGAAGACACCGATCAGGGACGCTTTGTTCCGGGTGCTGAGGAGTATATCATCAGTTCGCTGGCATGGTGTGGGATTCATTTCGACGAAAGTATTTCGGTTGGTGGCCCCCATGCTCCTTACCGGCAAAGCGACAGAAAGCCACTTTACAAACAGTACAGCGACTTGCTGCTTAACGCTGGTCATGCTTATTATGCCTTCGATACTCCCGAAGAACTCGAGATGCTGCGTAAGGAAGCAGAAGAAAGCAAGCAAACGTTTACATACAACGCTGTTACAAGAAAAAAGCTTCGTAACAGCTTAACAATGAATCCTCAAGAGGTGGAAAAAATGATAGGAGAGGGAATTCCTTTCGTGGTTAGGTTCCTGATTCCCGAAAATACCGAGGTCGTGATGGAAGACATCATCCGCGGCAAAGTGGTGGTAAAAACCGAAACTCTCGATGATAAAGTGCTTTACAAATCTGACGGCATGCCTACCTATCACCTGGCCAATATCGTGGATGATCACCTGATGGAGATCAGCCATGTAATCAGAGGTGAGGAATGGTTGCCTTCACTTCCACTGCATATACTTCTTTATCAAGCCTTTGGTTGGGAGGCACCTCAGTTTGCACACCTTCCATTGCTGCTTAAACCCGATGGTAATGGTAAACTCAGCAAACGTGATGGTGACCGTTTGGGATTTCCCGTGTTTCCGCTTCAATGGGTCGACCCGAAAACCGGCGAAACATCCTCAGGCTACCGCGAATCAGGTTATTTCCCCGATGCCTTTGTAAACATGCTCGCCCTCCTGGGCTGGAATCCCGGAACAGAACAAGAGCTATTCAACATGGAAGAGCTCATCACCGCATTCTCGCTCGAAAGGGTTGGTAAAGCGGGTTCAAAATTTGATCCGGAAAAAACAAAATGGTTTAATCACCAATATCTCCTCCGGAAAAGTGATGAGGAGCTTGCGCTGTCACTCAAGACTTTGCTCGCCGATAAGGGCATCGAGGCTGAGTTAAAACAACTTACAAAGGTGGTTGCGTTGTTGAAAGACAGGGTTAATTTTGTACACGAAATCTGGAATGAAGGACAGTTCTTTTTCGAAGCCCCGCTGACCTATGACGAACAAGTGATCAAAAAAAGGTGGAAAGACGACAGTCCGGCAATCATGCAGTCGCTCGCGCTGATGCTTCAAGACGTTCATGACTTCAACCCTGAAAGCATCGATGCTGCCATTAAACAATGGCTCGAAGTGAATGGCTTTGGCATGGGCGCTGTGATGAATGCTCTCAGGCTATTGCTCGTGGGCGCAGCCAAAGGACCTCATCTGGCCGACATTATGTCGGTAATTGGTAAAGAAGAAAGCCTTCGCAGAATTAAAAATGGTATTGAAGCCATAAATAATCAACAAATCAATTCCTGAGCTATGTCAACAATTTCGATTGAGGGAATGGAATTTTATGCTTACCATGGCCATTTTGCTGAAGAACAACTCATCGGAACATGGTTTGTGGTTGATTTGTTTCTTACGACGGATACATCAAAGGCAGAAATATCTGACAGTCTGAACGATACAGTGAATTACCTCGAAGTTTATCAGGTAGTTAAAAAAGAAATGGAAGTCAACTCCAAACTGCTTGAACATGTTGGAAAACGAATTTTGACAGCCGTAAAACACCATTTTCCTGCTGTTGAAAAAGCACACATTAAAGTTCGGAAAATGAATCCGCCTTTGGGTGGAAAAATGGATTTTGTGAGCCTGAGCCTTGAAGCCTAAACTACTCCTCGTTGATCCGGACCGCTGTCCTCGTTGCGGTGCTGCTTTTTATTGCAGTAAATCGGGAAAGTGCTGGTGTTTTGAAATCAATACCAGCATTTCGTTGCTTGAAGAAATTCAACGTCAGTACAGCAGTTGTCTTTGCCCTGTTTGCCTGCATGAGCTCAACGAAAAAAGCAAGCGAAAGGATTTGGAGGGATAACTGAATTTGGTTATCTTTGCAGCCCGAAAAAATACTGGTCTCGTGGCCGAGTGGCTAGGCAGCGGTCTGCAAAACCGTGTACAGCGGTTCGAATCCGCTCGAGACCTCCAAATAAAGAAAAACCTGACAGATGTGTCAGGTTTTTTTTTGAGCCTTCCACGGGACTCGAACCCGCGACCTGCTCATTACGAGTGAGCTGCTCTACCGACTGAGCTAAGAAGGCTTTTGAGGGCGCAAAATTAACTTTTTCAATCAATAATCCACCAACCAAAATCGTAAAAAATGGCTTTTTGATTTATCTTTGTTTTTCAAATAATGCGCGAATGAATCAACACAAAAGCCACAGAATCCTTTTTGTATGCCTCGGAAACATTTGCCGTTCCCCGGCAGCAGAAGCTGTTTTCAAAGCCAAAGCCAAACTTCAGGGTATTGACGTTTTTGTTGATTCTGCAGGTACTTCGGCCTGGCATCAGGGCGAAAAGGCTGATTCGCGTATGCGACAGGCTGCTGCTGCCAGAGGCTATCAAATCACAAGTTTTTCAAGACCTTTTAACAGAAATGATTTTCAAAACTTCGATCTGATTGTTGCGATGGATGATCTTAATTTTGACGATCTGAAAGAGAAAGCCCTCACTTCTGAGGAGGATCAAAAAATTGTCAGAATGCGTGACTTCCTGCGCCATCATCGCTCCGATCACATACCTGATCCTTATTATGGCGGTGCTGATGGTTTTAATCTGGTTATAGATTTACTTGAAGATGCCTCCGAAGGACTTCTGAAAGTAATTACTTCACCCGCCCGGGATTCTGTGCAATAAATGCTTTCCAACCAGTAACGCTTCCTTGTGCTACCGGAAGTTTGCTTTGGAAATAATGACACACGGCTGCTGCAACACCATCAGTTGCATCAAAATATTCAGGCTGGTCTTCAAACTTCAGCAAGGTTTTTAACATCGCTGCAACTTGTTCTTTTGATGCACTGCCATTACCAGTCACCGATTGCTTAATCTTCTTGGGCGAATATTCAAACATGGGCAGGTCGCAATTGAGTGCTGCAGCAATGGCCACGCCCTGTGCACGCCCGAGTTTCAACATCGATTGCACATTCTTACCAAAAAATGGTGCTTCAATGGCCAGCTCATCCGGGTGATAGGTCTGGATCAATTCGGTGGTACGCTCAAAAATCTTTCGCAATTTCAGCGCCTGATTGGTGTATTTGTTCAGCTTCAAAACCCCCATTACAACCAAATCAATCTGCTGCCCCTTCTGCTTGATTACTCCATATCCCATAATGGTTGTACCCGGGTCAATACCCAAAATTATGCGCTCTCTCATCAAAATTTTTACGTTCTTAGCCTCATGAAAACAAAGGTAACCAAATTCATCAACACGGCATTGAAGGTTTTGATCATGTTGCTGACTTTTGTTTTCGTTTACAAACAAATTTTTGTCAGGCACAGCAATGAACAATGGTTCGAAATGTGGCAACAATTGAGGCTCAATGAGGCTGGCTGGCATCTTTTATGGATCATATCTGTTTTGCTTGTTCTTAACATACTCACAGAAAGTCTGAAATGGAAATTCCTGATTTCAAAACTCGAATCTGTTAATCTGAACCAGGCCGTTACGGCAGTGCTCAGCGGGATGTCGGTTAGCATGTTTCTGCCAAACAGGGTGGGCGATTATTTGGGCAGAGTTTTCGTTTTGCAACAAGCAAGCCATGTTAAAGGAATTCTCTCCACCATCATTGGCAGTCTGGCTCAGATTATTGCTACCATGATTGTTGGCCTTACAGGTCTTATGTTTTTTCTTCCAAAAGTGTTGACCATTGATGGTCAATATCAGCTTTGGCTGTATGCCGGGCTTTGGATTGCCTTCATTTTGTTTTCTTTCGTAATCCTTGCCCTTTATTTTCAGGTTGGTCTTCTGAAAATGATTGTATCAGCGCTCTTCACTAAAAAACGATTTCAAATGATGGCTTATGCCGAAGTTTTTGCTCTTTACTCCAGAAAGGACCTAATTAAATTATTGTTGTTCAGTTTGTTGCGATATTTTATTTACAGCACACAGTTTTATCTGATGTTGCGTGTATTTGGTATCCATACCAGTTATCCTGTGGCATTTATGCTCATCTCGGTCATTTATCTTTTAATGACTCTTATCCCCACAATCACCATCACCGAACTTGGTATCAGGGGTTCTGTTACCGCTGGTGTATACAGCTTATATTTCGAACAGGCAGGACTTTGGTCGGCCGAAAAGGCTTTTCAGGTCATCGCAGCAAGCTCGGCTTTGTGGTTGCTTAACCTTGTTATTCCATCCATATTAGGTGCCCTGCTTTCGTTTAAACTCAAATTTTTCAGGAGGCACATCGATGATGTCTGATTGGCTTACCTGGCTGCTTCGGCTTTTTGAGATAATTGCACTGGCTTATGTGATAATCATTGGCTTGTACACCTATGGATGGTTTATTTTGATGAAGAAAAATCAACCGGCAGGAAAGTCTTCAACACCAACCAGCATTTTGGTCGCACTCCGAAACGAAGAAGCTCATGTTGAATCCCTTCTTTATCACCTGAGCCGGCAATCCGACCTCCCTGATCAATGCGAATTTATTTTTGTTGACGATCACAGTACCGATCGAACAAAGCCTTTACTGGAGGTTTTTGCCAAAAACTATCCGGCTAAAAACGTGAGAGTTATTGAATCGCAGGCCGAAGGAAAAAAAGCTGCGCTGGCAACCGGATTGTCTGTAGCAACCGGAAAACTCATTCTTGTAACGGATGCCGATTGCTTACCCGGGCCAAGATGGGTAGCCGGCATGGTAGCCGCTTACGAACAATCACAAGCACTGTTGCTTCTGGGACCTGTACATCTGCGGGCTGACAAAGGCCATTTTAGCCAGTTTCAGGCACTTGAATTCATGAGTTTGATGGGTTCCACAGGCGGTTCGGCTTCGGTCGGATTGCCATCAATGGCCAATGGAGCCAATCTGGCTTTCGACAGGGAAGCCATCGAAAAAACATCACCGCTGCGGAAAGATGAGACCTTTGCCTCGGGCGATGATATGTTTCTGCTCGATGCAGTGGTTCGTTATTATGGCAGCAAAGCAGTGGTTTTTGTTGCCGACAGGGATGTGATTGTTCCAAGTGAACCTGCCGTCAGTCTGCGTGAGTTTTTGATTCAAAGGTTGCGATGGGTTTCCAAAAGTAAAGGTTACAGCAGGCTTGCTGTTATTTTTCCGGCCATTGTTGTAATGCTTTTCAACACTGCTATAGTTGCCTTGCTGATTGCATCCTTATTTGAGATTAAACTTCTTATACCCGCTATTCTGTTTCTTTTACTCAAATTGTTTACCGATTATCCGCTCCTTCGTTCTGTTGCCGCTTTCATGCAAAGCAGGCACCTGATGAAATGGTTCTTGCCTCTCACGCTGATTTATCCGTTCTATGTGACATTGGTAGCAATATCAGGATTAACAGCCAATGTGAGCTGGAAGGGGAGAAGCGTGCGAAAAAAATAAGACCTTTGATGGGCCTTTTATCTAGCGCCTTGTCAGCCAACTTAAAGAATTGAATACTTTTGTGCTTGATTGCAAACACAATGCATCAGCAGGTAAATGCCTATGAGTGAACAGATCATCAACATTGAACACATCAGTCCCCTGGAACTTTTTGGTCCTGGCGACAAGCATCTCGAACACATCAAAACTATTTTCCCTAAACTTAAACTGATTGCCCGTGGCAGTTTGTTGAAAGTGATTGGCGAAAGCGAAACCCTCGAGTTTTTTATCAATCGTTTCGAGCTTGTAATGCTTCATCTCGAACGTTTTGGACATATCAACGAAAAAATTATCGACCAGCTGATGATAGGTGAGGGCGATGAAAACAATACCAATGTACTCACTGATAAAGAGATATTGGTTCATGGAAAAGGAGGTCTGCAAATCAAAGCCATCACTGCCAACCAAAAAAAGATGGTTTCAGGCATAGCCGACAACGATATGGTGTTTGCTATCGGACCAGCAGGAACTGGCAAAACATATACGGCTGTGGCACTGGCAGTTCGGGCATTGAAAAACAAAGAAATCCGGAGGATTATTCTCACACGTCCTGCCGTTGAGGCCGGTGAAAACCTGGGCTTTCTGCCCGGAGACATGAAAGAAAAGCTCGACCCATACATGCAGCCCTTGTACGATGCTTTGAGGGATATGCTTCCTCCTCAAAAACTACAGGGTTATCTCGAAGACAGCACCATCGAAATCGCACCCCTTGCATTTATGCGTGGCCGCACACTCGATCATGCTTTTGTTATCCTCGATGAAGCTCAAAATGCCACCAGAAGCCAGCTGAAAATGTTTCTGACGCGCATGGGTAAATCTTCCAAATTTATCATTACCGGTGACATCACTCAAATCGACCTGCCCAATAAACAGCCTTCTGGCCTCCTTCAGGCGTTGGAAATCCTTCAGGATGTGAGTGGAATCGATTTTATACTGCTTGATGAAAAAGATGTTGTCCGTCATAAGCTTGTAACGCGCATCATCAAAGCCTATGCACGTGTTGAAGGTGCAAAGGACTGGAAACCTGTACCTAAAATAAACCTGACTGAAAACGAAACCACAAACGATAACCTATGAAAACTGCAGCCCTGACCGAAACAAATTTTCATTTTCCAAACCAAGCCTCTTTTTACCGGGGTAAAGTGAGGGACGTTTACAACATCGGTCATCAATTGCTGGTGATGGTGGCATCCGACAGAATTTCGGCTTTTGATGTGGTGCTGCCGCGTGGAATTCCTTATAAAGGTCAGGTACTTAATCAGATAGCATCCTACTTCCTGGATGCAACAGCTGATATCGTGCCCAACTGGAAAATCGCTAGCCCCGATCCTGTTGTTACCATCGGCCGCCTCTGCCAACCTTATCCTGTTGAAATGGTGATCAGGGCTTATCTGACCGGAAGCGCCTGGAGATCCTATAAAAAAGGTGAGCGCGTTATTTGTGGCGTTCCTGTACCCGATGGCATGCGCGAGCATCAGCGCTTTCCTCATCCGATCATTACGCCAAGCACCAAAGCTGCTGAAGGTCATGATGAAGATATTTCAAAAGAAGAAATTATTCGCAGAGGTCTGATCCCGGCCGAAGATTATGCCTTGATCGAAAAATATACCTTTGCACTTTTCGAGAGAGGAACGCAAATGGCAGCTAGTCAAGGACTTATTCTTGTTGACACCAAATATGAATTCGGAAAAATCAACAATGAAATTCTGTTGATCGATGAAATCCATACACCCGATTCTTCCCGCTATTTTATTGCTGACTCCTACGATCATTGCTTTGAAAATGGGTTACCCCAAAATCAGCTCTCGAAAGAATTTGTTCGCGAATGGCTGATGAAAAACGGCTTTCAGGGGCAAAACGGACAATCAGTTCCTGAAATGACAGACGAATGGATCGAAACAGTTTCGGAAAGATATATCGACCTTTTTCAAAAAATGACTGGTCTGGCTTTCATCAAACATGATCAAAATTCAGCTGAGAAAAGAATCGAAAAAAACATTCTTCAGTTTCTTCACGACAACCAAATAAGCTGAAATTCCGGTTTATACCTTCTGTAGATCCCAGCTTACCCGTCTGGTGCCTGCCTAAAAAGTCTTGGGCTTGAGCTTTAAAGTTTGAGGACGAGGCATGGATGGAATGAAAGTCAAAACGAAGCCATCGGACTTTAAAGACAAGCACAATGTGGCTTGAATAACACATTGAGGTTTTCATTTCTGTTGAAATTCAGTCAACAATCCTGTTGTTTTCTTGCCCTAATCTGTTCACCTGCGTACAAATCTGTGCTGTTTTTGTACAAAAAAAATTTGTTCATAAAATGTTTGTAATGCTGCTAAATAAATATATATATCTGTAATTCAGTTATATACAAAGTTTGGCACGCATTTCGATATTTAGATGGAAAAAGATACAAAGTACAAAACATAAAAAAATACAGCAATGAAAACTTCAAACTTACTCAGCGCCCTTTTCTTCAGTCTGTTTGTTTCGACAAGCCTGTTCGCCGAAGAATTCAAAATGAAAGAAGAAGCCTACATCCCGGATATCCCATTCGACACCCATGAAATTTATCTGGAAAACCAGGCCTCTGATTCAAGTATCATCCTTCCAAAAATGCAGGAAGAAGCCTATATCGACGATATCCCATTCAACACCAGGCTCATAGCTGCACAACACTGCTGCGAAAAAGCCATGCTCCAAAGCTTTGAAATGGAAGAAGAAGCTTATATCAACGACATTCCTTTCGATACCAAAACCATTGCCTGGCAGGTGTTGGGTCAGAAAAACAACTTGCCTGTGCTTAAATCAACGTTTGTGGTTAGAGCTGCTTTTTAGTACCTGATTTCTTCAACATATATTTCCCGAACCGGCCGCAAGCCGGTTTTTTTTTGCCCGCTTCAGCCTCGTAATAAGGTTCGGACTGTTTTGGTAATCCGGTGTTTTCTGCTAATTTTGAACAAAAAAAATGCACCTGATACATCTGAATGATTGTGAACCATTTCTTGCAGGCGACAACACCTTGTTGCGCGAAATTCTTCATCCAGACAAAGCACCTCTCAAGTTACGCTACAGCCTGGCGCATGCGGTTGTTAAACCCGGACTGACTTCATTTTTACACAGCCTTAAGACTTCGGAAGTTTACTATATACTTCAGGGAGATGGTCTTATGCAAATTAATAATGAAAGTAAGGCAGTTGGGCCAGGTCACACAATTTACATTCCGCCTCATGCATTGCAATGCATTACCAACACCGGTAACGAAGACCTCATTTTCCTTTGCATCGTCGATCCTGCATGGCGTGCCGAAGATGAAGAAATACTTGAGAAAGAATGATTTTTGAAAACTGAGCTGCTTAAAATCGCTGCTAAGTTTCCAAAGCCTTGAGTAGGGTTTTTAACTCTTCAGCTTTGTCGTTTTGCGAAAGTTGTGCATAACTATCGATCAGCCCCTGGATCATTCTGCTTATAATACTTCGGTTTGAGCAGGGAGCATAATAGCTTTCCTGATGTTCAAGTTTCATTTGCCTGATATACATCGAGATTTCGTTGCGCGTAAAAACAGCCCCTTTGTTAAAGGGATTCAGGTAAAAGGCCACATGATCTTCAGCACTAAACTGCTCTTTGCCCTCCAAGTCCTGATCAACAAAAGCAAGCACAAAATGACGTGGCAAATCCACGCCGTAAATCGGAATTTTAAGACTTTGAGCTATCAACAGATACAGCATTCCCAAAGACAAAGGATTTCCTTTACGAGATTCAAGCAAAGGCTTCAGATAAAAATTTTCAGGCGACTGGTAATTGCTTGTGTTGGGACCAAATTTATTGATGTCATAAATCACATGGTTGATCACCTTTACCTTTTCGAGCGGCGTAAGGCGTGGATTCAATTCCAGCCACACTTCCTGCACGATACGGCCTACCGCGTTCGTGATGGCATGCACATCCAGGTCGGGATATTGAAATTTTGTCACAATCAGAAAGCCACGAAGCAAATCGTCATAGCCAAATTTGGCCCATTCAATGAGTTCGCCAACCAGTCGCTGTTGCTGCAAGTCATGGATCAAATCCATTAACCGCTGCTGAACTACCGCATCAAAGCTACTCTCCCAAGCACTTTCAAGCTCCGGAATAGCCTCATTTCCATAGGAATATATCCGCTTACGTACCTGATCGTACAAACGGTCGTCCGGCTCGTCCACCAGGCTGATCAATGCTTTTAATTCCTTGTCGTCTTTCATCAGGATTGACAATTTTCCTTTTATTACCAATCAAAAATCCTGCCTGAATACAACTGTATTGACAAGCTGAAAATTTGACATCCAAACTTGTTAACAAAGATAATAGCTCGTGGTTTGGTTGTGTCTGCTGAAAAAGAATTGAGTTTAATTATTTTTCATCTTTGGGTCATGTATCTTTGCCTCATGAATGCTTACACTTACGCATACCCCAGACCGGCACTTACAACCGATTGTGTTGTTCTGACAACTCATTCAAAATCACCCAAAGTGTTGCTGATCAGAAGAAAACATCCCCCTTTCGAAGGGTTTTGGGCTTTTCCCGGTGGTTTTGTAAATATGGATGAAGACCTCGAAAGTGCTGCTGCCAGAGAGCTTAAAGAAGAAACTGCTATAAGCGGTATCCAATTGAAACAATTTAAAACATACGGTAATCCACTGCGCGATCCAAGACACCGAACCGTAACAGTTGTCTTTGCGGCTTTTGTTGAAAAAGAAATTGACACGATACCTGCTGATGATGCAGCCGAAGCAAATTGGTTTGCTTTGGACTCTTTGCCTCCGCTGGCTTTTGATCACCAGGCCATCCTTTCGGATTTGCTTTTGTCTTTACACTTACAAACCAAGGAGGTCAGTCAACCTATGGCCATAACAAGACAATAAGCTGTTTTCGGTGATAAGCTTCAAAGATGATGGCCGGGTAAATAACAAAAATTTATCAGATTATAAATCAATAGAATATGTGCGGGCGCTTTCAATTGTCGGTCAAAGGAAAACACATTCTCGAACGGTTCAATGTTGAAGTTCACGATGAAGTGCATCGACCGGAACAAATTCCCGGTTTAAATTTCAAGGGATTTAACTGCGCACCCATGCAATGGTTGCCGGTGATTCTCAATCAACAGGCAGTAAAACTGAGTTATTTACGCTGGGGACTGATACCGCCCTGGGCCAAAGATGAAAAAACGGCAGCCAAAATGATCAATGCAAGGTCGGAAACAATACTTGAAAAAAATACATTTAAACTGGCTTTCAGGCAGCGCCGGTGTTTAATTCCAGCCAATGGTTTTTATGAATGGTCAGCAGGCGGATCCAAACAGCCATACCGTTTCTTTATGAAAGATGAATCGCTGTTTGCAATGGCAGGAATATGGGAAAAATGGACGAAAACAGACGGTAGCAGCATCAGTACGTTTTCAATTCTTACAACCCAAAATAATGCCTTGCTTGATGGTATTCACAACAGGATGCCGGTAATTCTGAAAAGGGAAGAGGAGTCTGTTTGGCTTTCAAGCAACGATGAAGTTGAATTACTTAGCTTATTGAAGCCCTATCCCGCCGGCGAAATGCAGAGTTATGCGATTTCTTCGCTTGTCAACAGTGTTGCCAATGATCATGAATCTGTCATCAAGCCGTTTGAAAAACCTCTGGAGCTTTTTAACTGAGTAAATGGCTTAATCTTCACCTTTCTGCTGCTGCTCTTTCCAAAGTTGCGAGAACGACTTTTTAGCTATTTCGGGCATCACACGGTGTGAACCCCAGGCTTTCGATACAAAATATTTGATAACCATATTCTTTGTTCCGCCCTGCGTCATATCAAGCATCTTCCTGCTTTGCAAAAATCTGCTCGATTGTTTCAGCAGAAATTTATCTGATGAACTCACCACATCGGCTTTGACAGCTTCATTCCGATTGAGAAGCAACATTTCATGAAGCGGAATTTTCACCGGACAAACCTCGGTGCAGGCACCACAGATGGTGGAAGCAAAACTCAGGTGATTGTAATCACGCATGCCCTTAAGGTGTGGTGTAATCACCGAACCAATTGGTCCACTGTATGTTGTGTCATAAGTATAACCACCGATATTTTTGTAAACAGGACATACATTGAGACAGGCTCCACAACGGATACATCCAAGGGCTGAACGATGACGGGGTTTGGCCAGTAATTCGGTTCGTCCATTGTCAAGCAAAATCACCACCATCTGTGAAGGTCCTTTTCCGTTGCCCGCAGGTCCTGATAAGATGGAATTGTATGCTGTCATCACCTGTCCGGTTCCATGCGTAGCGAGCAAAGGCCAAAAAAGATCCAAATCTTCAAGTGAAGGTATAATTTTCTCGATTCCGGCCACAACGATGTGTAGCCCAGGAAAAGCCATGGTAAGCAATCCATTGCCTTCATTCTCTGTAAGTGCAACTGAACCTGTATCGGCAATTAAAAAATTTGCTCCGGTAATGCCGGCTCCTGCCATTTTATATGCTCCGCGAAGATATTTGCGGGTAAATGCCGTAATATCTTCCGGACTGCTGTTGGGAGGTAATTCAAACTGATCGTGATACAAGGCAGCCACATCTTCTTTGGATTTGTGCATGGCTGGAGTCACAATATGGTAGGGTTTTTCTCCGGCCCGCTGAACAATAAACTCGCCCAAATCCGTTTCCAAAACCTTTATTTTCTTTTTTTCAAGTGCTTGGTTCAGGTTGATTTCTTCAGTTGTCATCGACTTCGATTTAACAACCTTGTCAATCTTCTCCTTTTGCAACAAATGAATAATTTCATTAACAGCACTTTCTGCATCGGTCGCCCAAATCACCCTTCCACCGTTGCGCTGAAAATTTGTTTCAAACTCAACCAAATATTTATCAAGCTGTGCCAACACCTTGTGTTTGATACTGTGAGCACGCTGACGTGCCATTTCGAGATGAACAAGTCGCTCCTTACCTTTCACAACGGCCTGGTCATACTTGCCAATGTTGTAATTGATGATGTGCCGGTGCTTTTGATCAAAGGCTACCTTTTCACTCATTTTGAGAAAGTTAGTCTTATTGTCTGCCATCTTAGTCAATCTTGGTGTATTGTGAAATTTTATCGATACGCTGCTGATGCCGTCCTCCTTCAAAGGGTGTTGATAAGAATACTTTCACCATTTCCCAGGCTGTTTCAGCATCCAGAAAACGGCCTGGCAAGGATAAGATATTTGCGTTGTTGTGTTGTCGTGTCAACATGGTTTGCTCAACATCCCAACACAATGCTGCCCTCACTTTTGAATATTTGTTTGCTGTCATCTGAGCACCATTTCCACTACCGCATAAAATGATGCCAAGGCTGTATTCACCATCGTTTACAGCACTTGCCAAAGGATGAATGTAATCGGGATAATCTACACTTGCTTCCGAAAAGGTGCCAAAATCTTTTACTATCAACCCGGTCGATTCAAGACGTTTCCTGAGTTCTTCCTTCAGTGCATAACCACCATGATCACTGGCTATAGGAATTATTCGTTGCATTTGGTGCTTTGTTGATATTTATTTCTGCAAAAATATCTTTTTTCTACCGCAAAACACGCTTTCAAGCTGTGAATGAATACTTTATTCACAACCCTTTTTTAACTTATTTTCCCTTTACTTATTGAAAGATAATGCCTTATTGACTTATTAACAGTCAAGGTTTTTTTTTGTTAATAGCATGTTTATCAAAATTGATAAATCAGTACTTCTGTTTTCATGATCGGCTAAGTTTGGATTTTATCAACAATGTGTTGCATTTTTTCAGCAATTATCAACATTCTTTTTAACAGATTCTTCCTGTTTAACCTAATTATTTATCAACAAGTCTGCTTGCTAACTCTTATAATAAAAATTTTTAAAGTATTAATATTAAACACCTTAAATGAAAATATTTGTGAACAAACTGTTGATAAAGTCTGATAAGTCAAAATAGCAATCATTTCTTTAAAAAGTTATTCAGCTATGAACAACTCTAATCAATATTAATATCTTTTTTTAAAACATATTTTTATCAGTAAAACCAAAGAAAGTTTGGTTGAACGGCAACGGTTGAATTGTCGTAAATTTGTCGGGATTAACAACAGCTACAAACTTGCTATGGGTTCGAAAGATATTATCAGTGAAATTAAACAACTCCGAAAAGACCGGAACGCAATCATACTGGCACATTATTATCAAATTCCAGAAATACAAGATATTGCTGATTATGTGGGAGATAGTTTGGGTTTGGCACAACAGGCAGCCAACACCAATGCTGATATGATTGTCTTTGCGGGAGTTCATTTTATGGCTGAAACGGCAAAAATATTAAATCCTGATAAATTGGTCGTACTTCCCGATATGAATGCCGGTTGTTCGCTGGCCGACAGCTGCCCACCTCAGGCTTTTGATCAGTTTTTGAAACAATATCCCGACCACCTGGTTATTTCCTACATCAATTGTTCGGCTGCTGTAAAAACCATGTCCGACCTGATTTGCACCTCCGGCAATGCTGTTCAGCTTGTTGAGGCCCTTCCAAAAGACCAGAAAATTGTTTTTGCACCCGATAAAAACCTGGGTGCCTACATCAACCAAATAACAGGTCGGGAGATGGTTTTATGGGATGGTACTTGTGAAGTTCATGATATTTTATCAACCGAGGCTATCATTCAAATGAAAATTGAAAATCCTGATGCTGAATTGATTGCACATCCTGAATGTAAAGCCACCGTATTGGCTTTGGCTGATTTCATTGGCTCTACAACGGCATTGCTGGCATACACTTCAAAAAGCAAAGCAAAAAAATTCATCGTAGCTACCGAAACAGGTATTTTGCATCAGATGCAGCGTAACTCACCGGAAAAATCTTTTCTCATCGTGCCATCCGACAAAACCTGTCATTGCAATGATTGTCCATACATGAAACTCAATACCATTGAAAAGCTGTATCTTGCGCTCAAAAATGGGCAACCTGCCATTGAATTGCCAGCTGAGGTATTGGATAAGGCAATAAAACCCATTCAAAAAATGCTCAGTATGTCGTTGGAACTTGGTTTGATTAAATGATGATTCCTATGAAAATGATGTCAATCAGATTTCTTATTCTGGTGGTTTTTTCTGGTTTGTTGATTGCCTGTGCATCAAAAAAAACAGTTTACTTCGATCAGTCATTACGTGAAAATGTTGCCTCTTATCAAATTGAACTCACTGATGTTCAGTTTTATAATTCAAGTAAAATCATACTCGAACGCGACTTAAACTATGAAGAAACAAAGGTTGCATCAGGTAAAATCAGATTTGAGAATGGCAGATTCATTGAACGGATCATTATCAAAAAAAACACACCCGGTGTGTGTGAAAATTTCACCGACGAAATGATTGATGTTTCTTTTGAGCAAGGTGATAACAGGGTTCTGAAATTTGTGCGTGATGGACAGGACAGGTATCGGATTTCTGCCCTTGAATGGCAAAATAAACATGGCAAGGTAGCATACGATACCACGCATTTTTTTATCGTTCCGGGTGGTGAAAAAGCCTTGTTGAAAGTGAGACTTGAAGACATTTACAACTTCAAAAAGGAAGAAAGGGTAGCGCCTGGACGTTCCATTTCATCGAAATGAAAATCATGATTATGAAGCAGTTATTTTTTACTTTTCTGCTTTTTTTTGCGCTTCAGCCTGTGGTTTTACCTGCCGAACCCGATACAATACCGGGTGTTTTCAGGTTTCCAAACGGTAACATTTCCAGCGAAGGCTGGCTCATCAACGGAAAACCCGACGGTTACTGGAAAACTTATCACGACAATGGTTTACTTAAATCGGAAGGTAACCGCCGCAATTTTTTACTCGACAGCCTTTGGAAATTTTACGACGAAACAGGTAGTCTTACTCTCGAGATCAATTACCGTGAAGGAAAAAAAGATGGCAACAGGATTACCCATCTCAAAGATGAACGGATTGTGGAGACTTTCGAAAATGATATAAAAAACGGACCAACCAAACATTATGATAAACAAGGCAGGTTATTGAAAAACATTCCATTTGTCAAAGGTTTGGAAGAAGGCCTGGCACTGCACTACGATACCACCGGAAATATCATCGAACTAACCACTTACAAACGCGGTTATATCATTGGACGCGAACGTATTAACAGAAAAGACACAGAAGGAAAACCAACAGGATTGTGGAAGTGGTTTTTTGCCGACGGCAAACTGCAGCAGGAAGGAAGCTTTAAAAACGGATTGAAAAACGGCATTTTTAAAACCTATGATAAAACTGGAAACCTGAGCAAAATAGAAAAGTACATCGACGACGTTAAACAGGAAAGTGCCGAAGAAGTTGCCAGGCTTGAGCTGAAACGTGATTATTTTCCTGATGGCAAGGTTAAAGTGGAAGCTACTTACCGTCAGGGTGTTGCCGAAGGAATCCGTCGTGAGTTCAACGAACAAGGCCAGGTGGTTCAGTCCTACACTTTTTCGAAGGGTGTGCTCATAGGTCAGGGTATTGTAAGCAATGAGGGTCTGCGACATGGCCAATGGAAGGAATTCTATTCCGACGGAAAAGTGAAAGCTGAAGGTACCTACACCCAGGGTAAACGCACGGGTGATTGGTTGTTTTATTATCCACAGGGATCGATCGAGCAGCAGGGAAGTTTCAACAAAGAAGGAAAAGCCCATGGCAGCTGGAAATGGTTCTACCCTGGAGGTCAGCTCTTGCGAGAGGAAAACTACCGCAATGGGCTCCGCGATGGAACAATGACAGAATACACACCTGAAGGATTGATTTTGAGCAGCGGCGATTTCATCGATGACAAGGAAGAAGGCTTTTGGATTATCACCAACGGTCTTCAGCGCGAAGAAGGTGAATTTTCGGAAGGTATGTTGAATGGAACATGGAAACACACCGATCAATTCGGTCAGCTGCTTTTTGAAGGCTCTTTTTTGGAAGATAACCCTCACGGAAAACATATTTTCTATTATGCTGATGGCTCAAAACGTGAAGAAGGCGAATACCTCTTGGGCCGTCGCAACGGAAGCTGGAAAAAATGGTCTGAAGATGGCGGCCTGTTGCTTACAATCGAATACATAAACGGCATCGAAAAAGCCTACGATGGCTTGAATATTCCCGAGGAGGATATCATTATTGCCGAATAAGCCCTCTTTTTTTGCAAAGAGCTGATACTTAATTTCATTGGCTTTTCATATCCTGTCAACCTAAATATGTATCTTTGCCGGGAAATGTTAACCAAATTCAATACAATGAAAAAATTATTTGCATTAAGCTTTGTTGCTGCGATGATGATTGGATGCAGCAGCGGGCCAAAACCGGAATCAAACGGAAATAGCAACACAGCTATCGAAGCACCAGTTGAAGTTACCGTTGCAAATTTTGAAGAAAAAGCACCAGAACTTGTTGGTAAATTGATAGTTATCAAAGGCACCGCCGACCATATCTGCAAACATGACGGCAAAAAACTCTTCCTGATTGACACAATTTCCGAAGGCCGCGTCAAAATCACTACTGGTGAAGATATGGCAGCCTTTAACAGCGAACTTGAAGGATACGATTTTGTTGTTACAGGTTTAGTTGATGAAACAATCGTGGATGAGGCTTACCTTCAGGAATGGGAAGAAGAAATTAAAGCCGGTATTGAGGAAAACAAACATCTAGGAGGTGGCGAACCAATGACCGCAGAAGAAAAAGCTGCCGGACAACATCTGGATGATCCTGCTTATGAACAAATTAAAAATTACCGCGATCAGATGGCTGAAAAAGGTGTCAACAAACTTTCCTTTTATGCTATCACTGCTGTTTCTTACGAAGTGATTAAAGACTAAGCCGGGCTGCTTGCTATAATCTGAAAAACCAGGCATCCTGTCTGGTTTTTTTCTTTTATTTGTACTTAAAAATAATACCAATGGCATTCAAATGGAGAAAATGGAACAGGGCTGTTCACAGGGATTTTGGTTACCTCTTTTTTACCATGACCCTAATTTATGCCCTTTCGGGAATCGCGCTTAACCATCGCAATGAGTGGAATCCCAATTACATCATCATTGAAAAATCAATCAGCGAAGCACCCCTGACAACCAAACCAGACAAGAAACAAGTGCTCGAAATCCTAAAAAAGTATGATGTGGATGGCGATTATCGAAAGCATTATTTTCCTTCTGCAACACGAATGAAAGTTTTTCTTTCGGGTGGCGTGGCTGTGATGGACCTCGAAACAGGGGAGGGTTACATCGAAATGACGAAAAAACGACTCATTTTTCGCGAAGCGAATTACCTGCACTACAACCCTTCAGCCTATTGGACCTGGTTCTCAGATATCTTTAGCGGAGCATTAATTCTATTGGCTATCAGCGGAATACTTATTCCACGTGGCAGCGATGGTTTGTCAGCCAGGGGAGCATGGCTCACCATCCTTGGTGTGTTGATACCTTTGTTTTTTATCATTTATTACCTTTACTAATCATGACAGGACTTTGGATTGCACTCGCTTTTGTTGTTTGGTATGTAGCAGCACTCGCATTATCAGAAAACTATGCCGACCGAAAACCCGGCCGGCAATGGTTGTTTTTTATTTCCTTTATTTTTAGTCCTGTTTTGGCTCTGTTGGTTGTATATTTGTTCCGTAAGGATCAAAAGTAATGGTTATGAATACCCTGCATGCACCGGCCGAACGTGCGGATTTTAGCAAAGTTTTACAGGATCTGGGTCTTTTTCAAAGCTTTGAAAACGTCAATGAACTTGTAAATGCCCTGCCTTACATCGCCGCGGTACTCAACAAGGAGCGACAAATTGTTTATGGAAACAGCGCTTTGCTGCAGGCAATGGGCTTCAGCCGCATCGATGATATTGTTGGACTGCGTCCGGGCGAACTGCTTCAATGTGTGAATGCAGCAAAGAACGAAGCCGGATGCGGAACTTCCGAAAATTGCCGTTATTGCGGCGCTGTGAATGCTATTATGGCTTGTATGAATTCGGGCAGTAAAATCACTTCTGAATGTCGCATTGTTGCCATGGCAGATCAAAAAGAAGTCTCATACGACTTCTCTGTTACGGCTTCACCTTTTTCTTATCAGGGAGAATCCTATGTTGTACTTTCATTTCACGATATCAGCGATGAAAAAAGACGTAGGGTTCTGGAAAAGATTTTCTTTCACGACATCATCAACACAGCAGGCGGAATACGTGGTTTTCTTGATTTTGTCTCTGCCAGCGACGACCCTTCAGAAATGCGAGAATACCTTCACATTGCCAATAAGTTAAGCGAAAACCTTGTGGATGAGATCATGGCTCAGCGGCAACTCCTGGCTGCCGAAAGGGGCGAACTAAAAACCGACTTCAAGCCCATCGATGCCAACAGCCTGCTGGAAGTTGTAAAAAATCACCTCGAACATCATTTTGTCGGGCAGCGTAAACAAATTATTGTAAATCCAGGTGCCGAAACCTGGTTCGAATCTGATCCGGTTTTATTGAAACGTGTATTGATCAATTTGTTGAAAAATGCACTTGAAGCAAGCCAGGAAGGCCAAAAAGTGAGTTTGGGTTTCGAATCTACTGCTGGTATGATTCATTTTTGGGTTCATAATGAGACATTCATTCATCGAAAAATTCAATTACAGATTTTTCAGCGATCATTTTCAACCAAAGATCAATCCAGGGGTTTGGGAACCTACAGCATCAAACTACTCACAGAGCAATACCTTAAAGGAAGGGTCAATTTCAGCTCCGACGAAACAACCGGAACACAGTTTAATGTTTGGTTGCCTGTGAAATCTTTGGGTCATAATTCTCAAGAAACGTAAAAATCTCTTTGTAGATCTGTTCAAAATCCCTGGCCGAAAAACCAAGATGCTTTCCGTCAGGCAAGCTGATAACTTTGTTTCTGACTCCTTTCTCATTCAAAAGTTGGTGCAACAGCATTGCCTGCTCGTGGGGAACAACACTGTCTTTTTGCCCATGAATGCTGATAACCGGCGGACTGTTTGCTCCGAGCCGGTGAATCGGTGAAAATATTTTCGATATAGAGTCCATCCTGTCAGCATGACCTACCCAGACCGAAGCATAATTTCTGATTTCTCCCTTGCCGGCAAAATAACTGTCAATGGCAGCAATATCAGTGATGCCAAACCAATTGATGATTGACCTGATTGTGATACTGTCACCCGAATAGGCTTGATGGCTGCCCGGAATGGTATTCAATAAGCCCGTGATCAAAGCGAGGTGACCGCCGGCCGACTCTCCGGAAATATAAATCTGATGGAGGTTGATGTTGAAGTCATTTGCATGCATGCTAACCCATTTCAATGCCAGCATACAATCATCAACTGCTTGTGGTGCAGTATTTTCACCGGTTCGATAATCAAGCAAAACCACATTAAACCCTTTTTCAAGATAGGGAATCACAAAGGGAATCACACTTTCTTTTGAGCCACCCAGCCAGCCGCCGCCATGAATGTATACGAGCGTTGGGTGCTTCATGGTATCAGATTTCCAGTAGTAAGGTTCACCAATCCATTCACCTTGGCAAAAAATATCTAGAACTTGTTCTTTTTCAACGCCATAGGAGATATTTTTGGCAAAGGAGTACCGATGCCCCCAAAATTCAGTTGATGCTGACCGGCTGCAGGCGGCTAACAACGGAAGAAGCAAGATAAGGAAGTATTTCATAAGCAAAAGGATGTAAAAAAAAACCCTTTGCTCCAATCAGAAGCAAAGGGCAAATTTGCAAAAAAAGAATTAATCAATAGCCTAAAACCCAGGCAAAAATGAGTGGAGCGACAATTGTAGCATCGGATTCCACTATGAATTTAGGCGTGTTTACATCGAGTTTTCCCCAGGTTATTTTTTCGTTTGGCACAGCACCTGAATAGGAACCATAACTGGTGGTTGAATCTGAAATCTGGCAGAAATACGACCAGAAAGGCACGTCAGTCCATTCAAGATCCTGATACATCATCGGGACAACACAGATGGGAAAATCGCCAGCGATACCACCACCTATCTGGAAGAATCCAACGCCCTTTCCACCTGAATTTTTACGATACCAGTCCGACAACCATACCATGTAATCGATGCCACTTTTCATGGTGGTGCTTTTGAGCTCACCTTTGATTACATAAGAAGCAAAGATGTTGCCCATGGTGCTGTCTTCCCAGCCAGGAACTATGATGGGCAGGTTTTTTTCGGCTGCGGCAAGCATCCAACTGTGTTTTGGATCAATTTCATAATATTGTTCCAGCACACCTGAAAGAAGCATTTTGTACATGTATTCGTGCGGGAAATAGCGCTCACCTTTGATGTCGGCATCTTTCCAAAGTTGAAAAATATGTTTTTGCAGACGCCGAAAAGCTTCTTCTTCAGGGATACAGGTGTCGGTAACACGGTTGAAACCATGTTCGAGCAGATTCCACTCATCCTGAGGGCTGAGGTCACGGTAGTGCGGACCGCGTTTGTAATGGCTGTGGGCCACCAGGTTCATCAGATCTTCCTCTAGATTGGCACCGGTGCATGAAATAATTTGCACTTTGTCCTGTCTGATCATATCAGCAAGCGAAATACCTAACTCGGCAGTACTCATGGCACCGGCCAGTGTTATCATCATTTTACCTCCTTCGTTGAGGTGGGCTTCGTAGCCTTTGGCTGCGTCCATCAGAGCAGCGGCGTTGAAATGACGGTAATGATGTTCAATGAATTGTGAAACAGGTCCTTTGTTGTTCATCTTGCTTATTTTTTTGCAAAAATACTGGATTTATAGGGAATTAAACCGAATTATTGCTGAAGCTTTCTCAACCCAGAGGAAAAATTTGTTTTTCCTGAAGGTAGTTCATGATGTGCTGCAGGTTTTCATTCAGTGCCGTGGGTTTGAAAACCAACGGAGCATGAGCCGGTATTTCGTATGGCTCGTCGACACCAGGGAGATACTGCAGAAGTCCCTGCTCAACTTTTTCGTATAATTCAGGTTTATTTTTTCGACAATAATCAAGCTCCGCATCCATATAAATCAGGTGAAACTTATCAGGACCAATGATTTGAGCTATCTGGGTTCGAATGTTTTCGCGAGGTGAAATGAAGGAACAGATAACCAGGATACCCTGGTCGTTCAGAATTTTGCAAACATGCGCCACACGACGCAATTGCTCGGCCCTATCGGCTGGTGAATGGTCCAGCTCGCGTCCAAGTCCCGATCGCACGGTGCTTCCGTCCAGCAAAACAACAGTGGCTCCCCGTTCAAACAGCTGTCTTTCGAGATTGTAGGCAAGCAGGTTTTTACCACTTCCGTGCAAACCCGTTATCCAAAGTGTAACACCTTGCTGATGATAGCGTTGCTGAAGTTCTTCTCCACTGATCAGGCTTTTACCACCATCTATCAGCCTTTTTGTTTCAGGATCAAAAATGCGTGATGGCAGGTCGGAGGCATTGAGCTTGTCGATGATCATGCCTGCCGCACAGGTATTGTGTGTGATCGGGTCGATTAAAACAAAAGCACCTGTACTGTGGTTTTTGTGGTAGGGATCGAAAAAGAGGGCTTTATTGGTTGTGATAACGACTCTTCCGATTTCGTTGAGCGACAATGCCTCGCATGAACTATTTTCAAGTGTATTAACGTCAACGCGGTAGCTGATACGATCGATTCTTGCCCGGGTAGTGTGAGTGGTTTGTTTGATAAAAAACTGAGTAAATGGGTCCATTTTAGTTTCATCCATCCACACGAGCATGGCTTCAAACTGTCTTTCCATCCTGGGTTGATTGTCGGGTCTAACAAGCATATCGCCCCTTGAAATGTCAATTTCGTCTTCAAGTGTAATGGTAACACCCTGCGGCGGGAAGGCATAGTCACACAGGCCGTCGCTCCCGATGACAGAACTTACCTTACTTGTTTTTCTTGATGGCAGCACCATCACTTCATCACCTTTGCGGATGATTCCTGAAGCAACTTTTCCCGAAAAACCCCTGAAATTTAGGGTTGGTCTTAACACGTGCTGCACAGGAAAACGCAGGTCTTCAAAATTACGATCAGAACCAACGTGCACGTCTTCAAGATATTGAAGGAGGTTTTTTCCATGATACCATTTCATATATGCTGAATCATCAACAACATTGTCGCCGTTAAGTGCCGAAAGTGGTATGAAATAGATGTCGGGAATACTCAGGCGGGTAACAAAATTCTTATAGTCTTCACAGATGCTGTTAAACACTGTTTCACTGTAGTCGACCAGATCCATTTTATTAACAGCCAATACAATATGTTTAATACCAAGCAAGGAAACCAGGAAGGTGTGTCTGCGGGTTTGCGTAATGACGCCTTTGCGGGCATCGATCAGAATAATGGCCAGATTGGCTGTGCTGGCCCCGGTAACCATATTGCGTGTATATTGCTCGTGTCCCGGGGTGTCGGCAATGATAAATTTACGTTTACTGGTTGAAAAATATCGGTAAGCCACATCGATTGTGATGCCTTGCTCACGTTCGGCTTTCAACCCGTCGAGCAGGAGGGCATAATCAATTTTTTCGCCAGCGTGTCCAATTCGCTTACTGTCGCGTTCGAGTGCCGAAAGCTGGTCTTCATAGATTTTTTTGCTATCAAACAACAGCCTGCCGATCAGGGTCGATTTGCCATCGTCTACCGATCCGGCTGTGAGTAAGCGAAGCAGGTCTTTTTTCTGGTCTTGATCCAGAAAGGCTTGAATATCATTATTTTGTATCATAACACATGCTCTTTATTGCTTCGACAGGAAATGCTGTCGGACTTCGTTTTAGAAATACCCTTCTCGTTTTTTCTGTTCCATGCTGCCTTCCTGATCAAAATCGATGACACGCGTTGTGCGTTCGCTTTTGGTAACAGTCATCATTTCTTCAACAATTTTTTCTATCGTATCGGCTTCTGAATCAATTGCGCCTGTCAAGGGATAACACCCAAGGGTTCGGAAGCGTACCCTGCGCATGCTGGCTTTTGCAGCCATGGCGGCAGGCATCCGTTCATCGTCAACCATAATCAGGTTACCTTCAACTTCTACGATGGGTCTTTCTTTGGCAAAGTATAGCGGAACAATTGGAATATTTTCGAGGCGGATGTATTGCCAGATATCGAGTTCGGTCCAATTGCTTAGCGGAAACACCCTGATGGATTCACCTTTATGAACTCGGGCGTTGTAAATATCCCACAACTCAGGGCGCTGATTTTTCGGATCCCACTGATGAAAACGGTCTCTGAAACTGAAGATGCGTTCTTTGGCCCGTGATTTTTCTTCATCTCTGCGCGCACCTCCAAAAGCAGCATCAAAGCGGTGTTTGTCGAGAGCCTTCAGCAAGGCTTGTGTTTTCATCACGTCAGTGTGCACCTTGCTTCCATGGGTGTATGGGCCAATGCCACTTTCAAATCCTTCTTTGTTGTATTCCACGATCAGATCCCAACCATTTTCAGCGGCATAACGGTCACGAAATTCAACCATTTCACGAAATTTCCATTTGCTGTCGATGTGCATCAGCGGAAAAGGAACCTTACCGGGATAAAAGGCTTTCTCGGCCAACCTGACCATAACCGACGAATCTTTTCCGATTGAGTAAAGCATCACCGGCTTTTCAAACGAAGCAGCCACCTCACGGATGATGTGAATGGCTTCAGCTTCGAGTTCTCTTAAATTATTGATAGTTAATGTGTTCATAACATCATTCGAAAAGTTTGCCTTGCTGATGTTTCAGCCTGAAGGGGTTGATAGTATTCTATTAAAGTTTGTCAATCTAGGCTGATTTCAGGAGCAGGGTATGCCACAAACGAAGGATTCTGCAAATCATGGCTGTTGTATAGCAGCTCAATTTCCTGATTTTCAATTTGAACAACTTTTCCTCCTGCAGCCTTGACAATGGCATGACCAGCTGCTGTATCCCATTCGGAGGTAAGCCCAAAACGAGGGTATACATCGGCATGTCCTTCAGCAATCATACACATTTTAAGCGAACTACCTCTTGAAACAATACGAATGCTGTCATGCTCGCGCTTGGTTTTGTTGATAAATTCTGTTGTTTCTGGATTGAGATGCGACCTGCTTGCAACGATGGTGTAGTCGCGGGTGATGCGTTGCAAAGGCAGTCTCATTCCACTGCGTTTGAAATGAGCCAGATCGCTGTTGCTCAACACAATTCCTTTGGCATGAGGCAACTTCCAGGCACCTGTTTCATCACTAAAATAGAGCGTGTCAGTAACAGGCGCATAAATAACTCCGGCAATCGGCTTCTTGTGGTCAATCAGTGCAATATTAACACTGAATTCTCCATTGCGGTTTACAAATTCTTTGGTTCCATCGAGTGGGTCTACAAGCCAGAATCTGGTCCAACTTTCACGGATATGAAAAGGGATGAGCCTGCCTTCCTCGCTGATGACAGGTAAAGATGTCGTATTTAAAACGTTGGTAATAATATCATTAGCCCGTGTATCAGCCTGGGTTAGCGGACTGTTGTCGCTTTTTGTGTCCACTTGAAAATCGGTTGCATAAACTTCCATAATGGCATCGCCGGCGTCGATTGCAGCCCGGATTACTTTTGCCAGTTGGGTTGAAATGGTCATAATGGATATGTTTTGGTTGATGAAGTTTGTTTACGAATTTCCTGAACGATTTCGATCGATTGACGTGCGTCTTCCAAACCGAAACCTTTTCCGTTGAGAATATGCTGATAGCTGATGGTGTGCAGGTCGGTGAATCCATCGCTGAACTCAATTTCGCGGCCATCAACACTTAGGGTTCGGTAGGTGCGTTTGTTCTGTTGTTTCACTTCGTTGGGGAGTGTTTCAGGATTGATGGATAAAAACCAGCTGACATCGGCCTTCTCAAGTATAAGCTTGCCGGCGGCCCGGTCAGCTTCATACTGCATGACTGTGTTGGTTTGCGGTGCACCAAAAATCCAGGTCAACATATCAAAAAAATGAATGCCGATGTTGGTTGCAATACCTCCCGACTTTTCCAGATTGCCTTTCCATGAGCGGAAATACCAATTTCCCCTCGATGTAATATACTCAAGATGAATGTTATAGCGTTTATTTTTATTTGGATTTCCATCAATTTCAGCTTTTAAATCCACGATAGAGGGGTGATGACGAAGTTGCAAAATGGTATAGATGCGTTTGCCTGATTCTTTCTCAATATCAGAAAGTGCATCGAGGTTCCACGGGTTGAGCACCAGTGGTTTTTCGCAAATGGCATGAGCCTGATTACGCAAAGCCATGCGAATGTGGGCGTCGTGCAGGTAGTTGGGCGAACAGATGCTAACAAAATCAACTTTCTGAGTTTCTTTTCTGCGCAATTTGTCCAGATGACGGTCAAAGCGCTCAGGTTCGGTAAAAAAATGCGCCTCAGGAAAAAAACTGTCAATGATACCCACACTGTCAAAAGGGTCAAGAGCAGCAACCAAACGGTGACCCGTTTCCCTGATGGCCTTCATGTGTCGGGGTGCTATGAAACCTGCTGCACCAATCAGTGCAAAATTGAATAACTGACTCATCGGTAATTCTTTTAATTCTTAGAAGCTGCTTTTTGATTCCTTTTTTCCTTTATCAGCAGTCAAAATGGGACAGCTGTTTCAGCCCTATCTGTCTGCAAAGCTACAAAAAGGGTCTGAATCTGACAGAATCATTTCAATTCACTTGATAATCAAGTAGTGGTGTTTTTTGTTAATCGGTTGAGGTAGGTTGAATAATCTTTTTTTGCAGGCTGATAATCTTCATCTGTAAACAGTGGTGAGGTGATTAAAAAGTCTGCACTCGACCTGTTACATGCTGTCGGAATGTTGTACAAGACTGTCATGCGCAGCAGGGCCTTAACATCAACATCGTGAGGCTGGCTTGCCATTGGATCCCAAAAGAAAATCATGAAGTCGATCTTTTCTTCGGCAATGAGTGCCCCCAGTTGCTGGTCGCCTCCCAAAGGTCCTGATTTGAGCCTATGAACATCATCAAGCACATCAGCCAAAAGGCTTCCTGTTGTTCCGGTGGCAAAAAAATGATTGCCCGAAAGCTTTTCACGGTTATGCCTGACCCATTCAACCAGGTCGTTCTTGCGGTTGTCGTGTGCAACCAGGGCGATGTTTTTTTTCATGCTGTTGTAATCGTGGTACAAAGATGCACACAAAATACCTTTCGTGTGGCGAAATTCGCGGAATTGAAGGACGGGTGTATTTCAGATAGTTTGCCAGGCGTTACGGATACCTCTTGAACTATAATTATTTACCAGAGAAGTTTCGTTTCAGGAGATTAAATATTTTTCCAGCTGAACGCGTGCTTCATCTGAAAGTTTCAGGCTTTTTTTTGTTGTATTGTCGAGCTGAACCACAACCGTTTCTGCTTCGGCGACACAGTTTCCATGCTGATAAATTTTTTGAAAAAGACTGATCGAACTGTTTCCGATTTTCAAAATACAGGTTCCGGTTTCAACGATACCTGGCCAATTGATTTCATCCCTGAAATTGAGTTTAAGTGAAGCAATAACAAAACTTGCGTTGTTACTCAGTATTTTATTTTCACCGTTATACAATATCTCAACACGACCGGTTTCTAAAAAAGTGGAAAAAGCAGCGTTGTTAACATGTCCTTGTCTGTCGGTATCGGCATACCTCAGTTTATCGAAAGATTTCAGTAGAAAATCTTCGAGCTTAATCGTTTGAAGGTCCATTCTACCAGTGGTTTGAATTTGCAAATTACGGCAACCTTATTATTGCAGAATGATTTTATTACTTTCCGACCTGTAAGTGCCGGCTTCAATATGATAGATGTATGTACCCCTTGGAAAGGAGGCAACGGGAATCGTCAAGACACCTGAAGCATTTTCTATTGGCCACGAGGCCAGTCTTTTACCTTGGATATCAAAAATTACGAGCTGCCCCCTTGAGTGTCCGGCAGGCAATAGGTATGGAATATTTGCTTGTTCACGAGCTGGGTTTGGCATGGGAGGCGCCATTGCTTCCATGCCTTTTTCTGTTGTTGATACGAGACTTCCCGGAAGGTTATAGACTGAAGTAATGATGGTGGAGGGAAAAACAGCATAATTGTAACTGTAGGCTACAAGTTTGGTGCTGCCATCGTCGAGTGTATGCAAATACAAATACTGACACCCGGGGATTGAAAGGAGTACAGTCCCGTTTTCCTTTACAATTTTAGCGTTGTAGCTGTAATACTGTCCGGTTTCGTTGTAGGAATAGTAAACATAAGCCAAACACAGGCTGTTATCGGTCGAAAATAAATTTTCCGAAAGGTATTTGATGTCATAGAGATAGTTGTTGGCAGGAACTGAGAGATTAATTGTTTTCCACAAACTGTGGTTGGTATTGTATATCCTGCACTGGCTGTTACCCACATCCATGAGGTAAAACTTATTGCCAGAAAGTGGCAACGACGCATAAGTGCCCGAATGTGAGTAAGTTGTTTCAAGAACGATTTGACCATGAATCACGACCGGGCCAAGGAAAAGGAAAGACAGCAACAGATGTGTCAGCATTTTTTTTACGTACATGTGTTTTGGTTTTTATGTGGCAGCAAATGTAACCATTCCTTCAACTGTGACGACGTATACTTTTTCCGGATAGATTTACAAGATTTTAAGAAAACGACCTTGTCGGAAAGATTTACGCTAAGTTTGTAAATCAATATGCTGAAAATGATTCTTATGCCCAAAACAGATGTTTCGACAACAACGATTCCCCAACGCGCCTTTTTACCCGATTTGCTCCGGGGCGTTGCAGTGGTGCTGATGGTGCAGGTTCACCTGACAGAGTTGTTTGCCAATGAAAGCTGGTTTAATTCCCTCGGAGGTCAGCTGAGTCTTTTTTTTGGCGGTGCGCCTGCGGCTCCTTTGTTTATGGTATTCATGGGTTTTTTTGCTGGCAAGCAGAAAAAAACCTGTAAAAAGCTTTTTTTCAGGGGAGTAAAATTTCTTGCTTACGGTTTGCTTCTTAACATTGGCTTGAATTTTCACCTGTTTTACAAAATTTTCACTCACGGTTACCAGGTCGATCCCTTACCTTACCTCTTTGGTGTTGATATTTTTTTTCTGGCAGGTATCAGTATGATGATCATTGCTTTGTTTAAAAAAGTATTCCAAAAATCGATCTTGCTTTGGAGCTTATTATTTCTGGTTTTGGCGTTTGTGAACCCTTTTCTGTCGGCATCGGCTGTCTTGCCTGACTCAATGAAATATATTCAGTCATTTTTTTATGGTAATTTCCTCTGGTCCTACTTTCCGCTTTTTCCCTGGGGTGCATACCCTGTTGCTGGTGTAATTGGGTCACTTATTGCTGAAAGATGGAGTGAAAAATGGTGGAACGAACGAAATCAAGTGCTGTTGTTTATGATGCTTTTCATCGTTTTACTGATTAGTTTTCCATTTGGATTTAGCCGAACGATTGATTTGCAGTCTTATTATCATCACAACGGACTGTTTGTTTTTTGGAATCTTGCTTTCGTAACCTGCTGGGTATTGTTCTTTGGATTTTTATCGTCACCTGAATCAGCAACCTCTTTGACAAAATGGTTAGTTTTTGCAGGCAGAAATGTAACAGCCTTTTATGTGTTTCAGTGGCTTTGGATTGGCAACCTGGCAACACTGGTTTATAAATCACAATTTCCACTGCCTTTGTTGATTTGGTTTGTTTGTTTGATTTTAGCTACACATCTATGTGTAAAATTGCAGCTTAGCATTTCGGCTAAACTGCATTAAGTAATTGGTTAATAATAAATTAGTTTGTTGGACAGGCAGCTGCCGCTACACTTATTTTTACTCCCGGCGCTGTGGCAAGCACGGCTGCGCAAGCCTCAATGGTGCTTCCGGTTGTAATCACATCATCGATGAGTAAAACATGTTTTCCGGCCAAGCTCCCGGGCTCATTCAAAACAAAGATGTCTTTGACATTCTTCCAGCGTGCTTCACGTGATTTCTTTGTTTGGGTTTCCGTAGCAACAGACCTGATAAGGTGGTTGGTGCTAAGCGGCACAGCAAGAAGGCTTTGTATACCCTGAGCCAGAACTTCACTCTGGTTGTAGCCTCTTACCTTGATCCTTTTTGGATGAAGAGGTACAGGTATCAGGTAATCGATACCCTGATAGAAAGTCGATGACTGAATGCCAGCGGCTATTTCTTTTCCCAAATACAGACCCGCTTCTCTGTTACTCTTGTATTTCAATTCATGGATAAGGTGCTGAATTCTTCCTTTTTTGGCAAAAAAGAAACGGGCGCTTACCGCATTGAGTGGTATTTTCCCCCAAAACATCCTCGCCACAGGGTTGTCAGCAAATTGTTCATAGCCGGTTCGTGGCATCAGAATATGACAGCTCAGGCAGACAATTTTTTCATCTTCAAGCAACAATTGGCCGCAAGCCGGACAAACATCCGGATACAAAAGCGAGAGGATATTGCTAACTACCTGAACCATGAGAGAAAGGTTGGTTTTGATTACAAAGATAAAGCCTGCAGCAATCAATTCAGCATCAGACAAAAAAAAACCGCTCCGGAGAGCGGTTCGGTTAAGGTTAGTGTAATCAGGCAGTTTCGCTTTCACACACCGAAAGTTGATGAAGAATTATTTCACGCACTTCCTTCAACACGCCATCCTTGTCAGCGTACTGCCTGACGGTGTTTTTGCCTGTGATGCTCAGTTTCATACCTTTCTTCACTTTCTCCTTCACGAGCGTGGCATTGTTTCCCCAGGCCACAACCTTGTGCCAGTGGGTGATCCACATGGTTTTTCCCTCTTCGTTGATTGTTTTTTCGTTGGTGGCAAACGAAAACATGGCCACAAGGTTGTTGTTTTCCAACTCTTTCACAAATGGTTTGTTTCCGGGTCTGCCTGTTAATTGTATGCTGTCGTCTTTTGTTTTCATGATTTGAGGATTAATTTGTCTAAAACAGATTTGAATAAATTGCATGATTGCGGTGTAAAGCATAAAAAAACTTCATAAAAGCCTGAGCAGTCATCTTTCATTGATTTGAAAATCAGGAGAAAAAGGTAATTTCAGTCACCACAACATCCGTGTTTTGACGTTTTTTACCGTCTTTGTCTTCCCAGTTGTTGTTTACCAGTTTTCCATTGAGAAGCATACGCTTGCCTTTCTTCACTTCCTTTTCGATGATTTCAGCTGTTTTGCCCCAAGCCAGGATGCGGTGCCACTGGGTTTCTTCCACGCGTTCACCTTTTTGATTGGTATAGTACTCTTTGGTGGCAATGCTGAAGCGTGCCATTTTGTTGTCGTTTGCGAGTGTTTTGATTTCAGGATCGCTGCCTGCATTTCCGATCAGTTGTACGGAGTTTCTCATTGTTGTCATGGTTTCAAGTTTTAGGTTTTGACAATGAACGAATTGATGAAGCAAAATTACATTGGGCTAAACCGGTAAGTCGTATAGTAAACAGTTAGATACGTAAATAAGTGTTATTAAACGGTTGATAACGGATATATAATTGAAATTGAGTTTTTTATATTATGTTTTATTTTTTTCCAATGCAGCAACAATGAATCTGTCCTATGCCAGTCTTTGCAAATATCGATAGGGCTAAAGATTTCAGAGTATTTTCGTCTCTAATAAATGATTGGTGTTTTTACCACCAAAAGCCATTATGATCTGCCTGCAAAAACTCAATTATCGGACATGGAAAAAACGTCGTGTGAATGACTGGAAAAAAGATTCAAGAAAGAATCGATAATAATTGGTTATAAAGAACTTACAAATGAAAACAGAATCAGACGCTGTGGAAATATTACAGTTTTGAAACAGACTTTCAGTCATGAAACAGCCATTGACAAGGGTTGTAAAGCGTTTGTTTGATGAAGTTGCCAGATGGATGTGATAGTATTATGTGGTTTAGAATTGTTTTAGGGTCTAAAATTTCCGTGCTTCCTTGTTAATTCAAGAATCATGAAGTAAACAGACAGAGACATCGTGGCTTGCTTATTAGAAAGATATCATGATGTGAGGCACCGACTTGCTGTATGACTTGTTTCGAATGTTGGTAATTCATACATAGTCAATAGTTTAAGAAAATCTTCAACAGCTGTTCTTCTTCAAATATGATTGAACTTCTTCGATTATTTCAGATGCTTCCCTGTTTCCTTATTCCCCGGCTCAGCTATTCACTTAATATTCAGTTTATTAATCTCCGGAAATTCTATAATATCAATAAAAGGATGAATACAACTAATTCTGCCACACCTTTCGACGACCATGATAAATTACTTTCGATAAGGAAGACAGCCAGGGAATTGGTAACAAAACCATCGAAAGTATCCTTTTCACCAATGGATTGATTAAAAAAAAGCCACCCGACAAGGTGGCTTTTTTTATTGGGCAGAAGGTAATTTCTATGCCGGTTCGTTTTGAAAAAGACTCAGGTTGTAAAGCTGGATCACCTTTTCTTCTTTCGCTACACCGTCTTTACCGGAATAGTGCTTAAGACCCTGCTTGCCAACAATGCTCATTTTGCAACCTTTTTTTACCTTTTCCTGTACAAGTGCTGCATTTATTCCCCAGGCGACTACTTTGTGCCAATGAGTGACATAAACCGTTTTGCCATCCTCATTGGTTGTGGGTTCATTGGTGGCGAATGTAAAGCGGGCAACGAGTCCGTTTTCGTCAAATTGTTTAACAACAGGTTCAGTTCCGGGTCTTCCAATCAGTCGGATAGTGTCAGAGGTAGTTTTCATTTGAGATATGTTTTTGTGAGTTACTGGAATGTGTTTGAATGACTTTGAAATATCAGGAGAAGAAAGCAATTTCATTTACAACCACTTCAACCGACTGGCGTTTGTTGCCGTCTTTATCTACCCAGCTGTTGTTTACAAGCTTTCCGTTGAGGATCATACGCCTGCCTTTTTTCACTTCTTTTTCAATGGTTTCGGCTGTTTTGCCCCAGGCCAGGATACGATGCCACTGGGTTTCTTCCACACGCTCACCCTTTTGATTGGTGTAGAAGTCGTCTGTTGCAAGGCTGAATCGCGCCATTTTGTTGTCGTTTGCGAGTGTTTTGATTTCAGGATCGCTGCCTGCATTTCCGATCAGTTGTACGGAGTTTCTCATTGTTGTCATGGTTTCAAGTTTTAGGTTTGACAATGAACGAATTGATGAGGCAAAATTACAGCGGTCTCAATGACTGATTCGTTTGATATCCGGATAGATACGTATGTAAGTGTTAATAAACGTTTACTAACGAATAAAACATTGTTAACCAATCAAATCAAACAATGACTTGTTATGGATATTTCTGATAATAAATGAAGGTTACATGTATTTGTGAAGGGAAATTCTGAAAAACAAAACCAAATCAGGATTAATATGTAGGCGGGTTTACATCGTCTTCGTCAAAATAAAGATTCACATTCAGCACCAAAGCTGCAGAGCTGAGTTCTGTCATCAACAGGGTGTTTTTCTTTTCCTGCTTGAGTGAAATATGATAAAATGCTTCAATCACATTATCTGAACCAACATTTTTAAGGTTAACCAGTTTAATCTTTTTGCAGTGTCGCCTGATGATTTGCTCCAGCGCCTGATCGTTGTCAGCATTGCTGTAGTAAGTTACCTGGAGCATAAATTCCCGCTTGTGAGCGGCACCAAAATTAGATATTGATAACAAAATGATAGCCAGGCTAATAAGAAGAGTTCCGGTTATGGCAACAGAATACAGTCCCACGCCTGTGGCCATGCCGATGCTCAGTGCAAAAAAGATAAAGACAATATCCTGAACGTCTCTTACTGCCGTTCGGAAACGGATGATTGACATGGCACCAACCAAGCCGAAAGCCCTGGCAAGGTTGTTTCCAATCACCAGGATCACAACGGAAGTGATCATCGAAAGAATCACCAGCGAGTTCACAAAAGTGACAGAATAGCTGGGTCCTTTGTAAACGAATCTGTAAACCAATGAAATGACCATTCCACAGAGGAATGAAACCACCAGATTACCGATTACGGTGTAAATGGTAATCGGAAACAGATCCAATTGTTGAAACTCTTCAAACATAGGCGTGTCAGTTATGCATGCCACGCCGGCTTCTTGAATAAACCGAGGGCAGCTTTTTGGGTTTTATAAAGTTATGGGTATCAATTGAAATAACATATTTAGATGCCGACTGCCTCATCAGGCCCAGGCTGGCAACAATAGGTTTCATCCAGGCGGGGAAATGATCGTTAAACTTCACTTCGAGGATAAACTGGTTGGTGAGCGAATGTCTGACTTTTTCTTCGGAATAGAGTTGTCCCGGCTCCGGAAAGGCAATGCTCCGCAGGTTTTTATCGAAGGTGAGGCGGATATTTTCGTCATGAACACCCAAAAAGGCTTCTCTTTCGTAAATAATTAAAATAACCGGATGCAGTCTTGCGTGGTGATAGTGATAGAAAAACCGCTTCAGATCGTCGGCTGCCTGCGGATATTTTTGGGCATCAGGTTGATAGTTTTCAAAACCTTTTCCTCCTATAAAATTGAGCGCATTCGTATAATTGGCAGGTGCCCTGTTCTTTAAAATGGGGTTTTCAAATTTTCGCTTAATTTCAAAAAAAACGGAAGATGAATCTTCTGCCTTTTCACCATATCCCCTGAGCCTGAATTTTTTCCGGTGTTTGATGCCTTCAACTTTTTCAAAATAACAGGTGTAGTCAGCGGTGTCAAAATAAATACTTCTTACAGTATACTGGTGGTTTTCTGCGTCTTGACAATACTTGTCGTGTTTCACAAAAGGAATGATCATCTGCCTTAACAAATCCATTTTGTGATTGGGCACAAAATATTTGTATTCGTATCGGAGTCCCATCCTTATTGAAGATAAAGTTTCAAGGTACGACTGAAATATTCACGCAAACTGATGTCTTCACCCAAAAAACGACATTCTGCTGTGATGCCGTCAATGGCAATTCGGCCAGGATCATCTACCACAGCTTTAATAAAAATAACCTGCTGATTACCAATATTTTCTGCTGTGTTTCCAATATCAAAAATGCTGGCTTTACAAGCGAGGTCGGAGCCTTGTATGAAAAATTCGAGTTGGGTATTGGCGTTGAGATATGGAAGAAACTGGATTTTTACGGGCGCGTAAATAATAAAGGCTGTAGTGTCAGTAATAGAGAGGTATTCGCCTGTTTCTGTCATGAGTGGGTTGAGCTCGAGTCTGCCTGAAAAGGGTGCCAGTAAGGTGTAAGCCTGATTAGTTTGTTCGATCAGATGGAGTTCCTTTTTCAGACTGTTGATTTTTTCTTCGAGTAGTTTTGCCTCTTCCGGTTTTACTCCGGAAAGTGCTGATTGATAATTGCTTTGAGCAATTTCGTGTTGTGATTTTGCTGTCAGGAAATTGGTTTGTTCTGCTTCATAACTTGCTGCCGGAACCAGACTGTCGTGATACAAAAGGCTGATTCTTTCAAATTGTGCGCTGGCATAGTTAAGCTGGTGCCTTGTGAGTTCGACCTGCTGACTCAATTGCTGAAGGATTTCAGCCTTTTCGGCCGACATACCTGCCTGCAACTCACGCAAGGCAACCGAAACAAGGTTTTCTTTTTGCTGAAGCGACTCCGAACTGCGCATTGACCGAATTCGGCCAATTGTATCGCCCAATTCAATAAAGGCTTGTCCGGGCGCCAAAGAGCTGAGTTCGAGGCTGGCAATGTCACCACGTTCAAAACGGTAACTTATAACCGATTCAGCCCTGCCAAACCTGTAATTACGCAACTCACCAACATAATTTCCATCAAAATCTGTCTTGAGGCTCCAGCGTTTCTCCGGATGAATAAAACCCAGCGATCGGAAACTAAAGGGCACACGAAATGGAATGAACAAGAGGGTCGTAATGATTACAACCAACACAATCAAAGGAATATAGCGTTTAAAAGGGTAGCCCATCATCATCAGATTAACACAAACAGCCGCGGACAAAGATAACCATACCTTGGCAACGGGTAAAAATACCTTAATATTTCGTTTAACTTCTATTAAACCTGTAAGTGGTAATAAAATCCCAATGTTCGGTTAATGGCATCAATTGCAGGTTTATATTCATTCAACACAAGGCCGGCTCTTTTTCTCTCGGGCAAAGCAGCAGTTTTATTGCTCTTTCCGAAACAGTTTCGGTGAAAGTGAAACCGAATCCGCTAATTTTGCTTTCTGAACAAAATGAATTCCATGTCGTTGATCAGGGTCAACAACCTCAGCATCAGTTTCCGTAATGATGGTCAATGGACCGAAGTGGTTCAGGATGCTTCCTTTTCGCTCGGCAAAGGTGAAACTATGGGCATCGTTGGTGAATCAGGCTCGGGAAAATCTGTGACTTCTTTGGCGCTCATGCAATTGCTTCCGGCTCGCAACACACTCGTAAAGGCCGATGGAATATTCTTTCAAGATTCCAATATCCTGCATTTTTCGCAACATCAGCTGCAACAATACAGGGGAAACCATGTTGCCATGATTTTTCAGGAACCAATGACCTCGCTCAACCCGGTGATGCGTTGTGGTAATCAGGTGGTGGAAGCCTTGCTTATGCATCAGCCAGAGATGAAAAAAACGGCCAGAAAACTGGTAATCAAACTATTTGAAAAAGTGTTGTTGCCCCGACCCGAAGCTGTTTTCGAAGCTTGGCCTCACCAGCTTTCTGGTGGTCAAAAACAAAGGGTAATGATTGCCATGGCCATCGCCAATAAACCCGAACTTCTGATTGCTGATGAACCGACCACAGCACTCGATGTAACTGTTCAAAAGGAAATTCTACTGCTTCTTAAGGAATTGCAGCATGAAACAGGAATGGGTTTAATCTTTATCAGTCACGACCTGGCCGTGATCAGCGAAATTGCTGACAAGGTTATGGTGATGCACAAAGGCCGGATTGTCGAATCAGGAAAGGTGTCGGATGTTCTCGGAAATCCACAACATCCCTACACGCGAGGCTTGCTGGCTTGCCGTCCTCCGCTTGATAGACGTCTTCAGCGTCTGCCGGTCGTGAAGGAGTTTCTGGATAACACATGGCCGGGAGGGCTGACTGAAATGGCAGAGGTTTTAAAAACAAATCCTGAAGAGCGATTCAAACAACATCAGCACATGTATGCGAAGGATCCTTTGCTCAAAATTGAAAACCTGAAAACCTGGTTTGTAGTTCAAAAAGGATTTTTTAAGAATAACACCCGGCTTATCAAAGCCGTGGATGAGGTAAGCTTCGACGTTTATCCGGGCGAGACACTGGGCCTCGTTGGTGAATCGGGTTGCGGCAAAACGACACTCGGAAGAAGCATTCTAAGGTTGCAGGAACCAACCGGAGGTAAAATTACCTACAAAGGAATTCTACTTAATACAATGAAAAATAAAGAATTACGATCTTTCCGCAAACATATGCAGATCGTTTTTCAGGATCCTTATTCCTCCTTAAATCCACGGATGGCGATTGGAGATGCCATTTTGGAACCGATGACAGTGCATGGCTTACATGCAGGCTCAAAGGCCAGACGCGAAAAGGTGATGGAGCTGCTCGAAGAAGTAGGGCTTGAGGCAGCACACTACAGGCGTTACCCACATGAGTTTTCGGGCGGTCAGCGACAACGCATTTGCATTGCCCGTGCACTCGCCGTGAATCCCGAGCTGGTGATTTGCGATGAGCCGGTTTCGGCCCTTGATGTTTCTGTTCAGGCACAGGTGCTCAACCTGTTAAACCGGCTGAAAAAGGATTATGGATTTACCTATATCTTTATCTCACACGACCTCAGCGTTGTACGTTATATGTCGGATCGTGTGCTGGTGATGAACAACGGTAAAATGGAAGAGCTGGCCGAAGCTGATGAACTTTACAAAAATCCGCAGACAGCTTACACCAAAAAACTCATCGAAGCAATCCCGGGGAGGAAAAACATTTAGCTTTAGAACGACCGATGCTTTGCCGGTAAACAGATTTATTGAAAATGTCAGCGTGATTTATTTGATTTCCGTCAATAAACTGACGCAATTTATATGATTTCCGTCATGTTAATGACGGAAATTCATGTTTTTTGTAGGCAATCAGGTGTTTATCTACATAAAACAGTCCCTCGTGTTTGCGCTCCGATTAGTGTGTCTTATCCCCGAAAATTTGCAATTATTTTCTGATTGTAAAATCGTCTATGTATTCGGAGTTGCATTTCATATATTTCAAAACAAGAACCTTGCAGGCGCAGCGTTGTGTTTTATTGCACTCATAATCGAGCAAAATTTCGAGGGTGTCGGTTTGCGAAACATCCAATCCGGTATATTTTATAAGGATGGTGGCCGGCTTGAAACTCATCATTTCCAGCTCGCTGCTTTGGTTGATGGAATAGCTGCTTCCGCTTGTCATTAATCCGTTGCTCGTCAAGCTGGTTTCATTGTTGTTTTCATCCACATACACAAAGGATGGATAAATATTCGCTTCAGAAAGGGGTTTGTCGTCTTTCAGGATGTTGAACCATACCACTGCAAACCGATAATCATCATCGCAACAGCTGTTCAGTAAAAGAAGGATGAGTAGATGAATGGTATTTTTTTCATTGTTTTCCTGATCTAAACTCAACAATCATTTTCTAATGGTATGATCATCCAAAAACACCGAATTACATTTCATGTATTTCAATACAACGGTTTTACAAGCGCAGCGGTTGCTTTTACACTCATAATCAAGCAGTATTTCCAGGGTATCCGTTTCGGGCAAATTGTTGTATCTGATCAAGATTGTTGCAGGTTTAAAACTGATGCTTTTCAGGTAGGATGATTGAAGAAAATACAGACTGTCACCAGTATCCAATTCAAAGGGCAATGTAACTTCTTCTGATTCTCCTGAAACAAAATGGAATGATGGCGTAATGCCAGCCTCCTTGAGCGTTTTCCCATCTTTGAAAATAATTACATTGACTTCAGCTGCAGTGTGAAAGTCGTCTTTGCAACATGCTGTCATGTAGAATGCAAGAAGAAAAAAAATGACCTGTTTCATTGTTTGAAGCCGATAAAAAAAATAAGCAATCTGACTGAAGATGAATAGTTTGAAATGAAAGTTGCAGGCATTCAATACTTTGAATGATTTGTTGTTTTCATGGGCTGGTTTTTTAAATGAATCACAAAGGTAAATTGTGAATAGCTGGAAGTCAATGAATTTTGTATGTACGATTTATTTCCTTCTTTGTTTCAAAAACAGCTGTTTGCATTTCAATTTTTAAAAAGCCATTCATTGTGAACCTGCAGTTTAACTCACAAACAAGATTTCATAAAACTTTTCCATCTCAGTTCATTCCTTTCAGCAGGGATGGTCTTTCACGGCAGCAAAAATAGCCAGCCCTCCTTCGGCAGTTTCCTTGTAAAGACTTGGGAGGTCGCGGCCGGTGGCTTTCATGGTTTGTACAATTTTATCAAATGAAACAAAGTGCTTTCCGTCGGAGAGCAATGCATACATATTACAATCGAGGGCGCGTGCTGCAGCATGGGCATTACGCTCAATGCAAGGCACTTGCACCAGACCTGCAATGGGGTCGCAGGTGAGGCCCAGGTGGTGTTCCA
>JANJXG010000039.1 GCA_024709145.1 Bacteroidales bacterium
AGGCAATATCGGGATTGCCCATACCCGCTGGGCAACCCACGGTGAGCCCAATCAGGTGAATGCCCACCCCCATTACAGCCAATCAAAAGAAATAGCACTCATCCACAATGGCATCATAGAAAATTATGCCTTATTGAAACAAGAGCTCATCAGCAGGGGATATGTCTTTCAATCCAGCACTGATACTGAAGTGCTGACCAATCTGATTGAAGACATTAAAAAAAATGAAGAAGTAACACTTTTCGAAGCCGTCAGGATTGCCCTGAATCAGGTTACAGGTGCTTATGCCATCGTGGTTATGGACAGCAAGGATCCTGACACCCTGATAGCTGCAAGAAAAGGAAGCCCACTTGTGATTGGAATTGGTCAGGATGATTATTATGTTGCTTCAGATGCCACGCCGATTATCGAATACACAAAAAATGTGGTTTATCTCGATGATGAAGAAGTTGCGTTGATCAGACGTGATAAAGATCTTAAGATTAAGACAATAAGAAATCAGGAGAAAACTCCTTACGTTCAAAAACTTGAATTAAATCTCAGTACGCTGGAAAAAGGTGGCTTTGAGCACTTTATGCTGAAAGAAATTTACGAACAGCCGGATTCTATCATGGACAGCATGCGTGGACGTATTCACCTTGAACAAGGAACGGTGACACTGGGTGGTATCATTGACTATGAACAGAAGTTACTTAATGCAAACAGGATCATCATTGTTGCCTGTGGCACCTCCTGGCATGCCGGTCTTGTTGGGGAGTATCTATTTGAAGATATTGCACGCATTCCTGTTGAAGTGGAATATGCCTCCGAATTCCGCTACCGTAATCCTGTCATCTATGAAAGGGATGTGGTGATTGCCATATCCCAATCGGGTGAAACAGCTGATACATTGGCTGCAATTGAATTAGCCAAATCAAAAGGCGCCACAATTTTAGGCATTTGTAACGTTGTTGGATCGTCAATCGCACGGGCAACCCATGCCGGCAGCTATACCCATGCCGGCCCTGAAATTGGAGTAGCTTCAACAAAAGCATTTACTGCACAAGTTACTGTGCTAAGCCTTATGGCTTTACGCATGGCACAAATGCGCGGAACCATCGGTAGGTCAAGGTTTATGCAACTCATAACCGAACTAAGCCTTATTCCAGAAAAAGTGGGGCAAACACTTAAGGTGAGTGCTAAGGTAACCGAAATTGCAGAGAAATTCAAAGATGTCAGGAATTTTCTTTATCTGGGCAGGGGGTATAACTTTCCGGTTGCATTGGAAGGGGCTCTCAAACTTAAAGAAATTTCATACATTCATGCCGAAGGTTATCCTGCTGCAGAAATGAAGCATGGTCCCATTGCCCTTATCGACGAGGAAATGCCTGTTGTAGTAATTGCAACCAATAAAGGTACTTATGACAAGGTAGTCAGCAATATCCAGGAAGTCAAAGCCCGGAAAGGCCAGGTTATAGCCATCGTAACGGAAGGCGATCAAGAAGTGACTCATCTGGCCGACTATGTAATTGAAATCCCTGAGACAGAGGAAATGTTTGTACCGCTTCTTGCAACAGTTCCACTTCAAAAGTTGGCTTATCATATTGCTGTGATGCGCGGTTGCAATGTGGACCAACCCAGAAACCTGGCCAAGTCGGTTACGGTGGAATAATTGTCTTAAGACTTTTTTTTAACCGTCAGCGAACGCTGACGGTTTTTTTTATTTCCGACATGTATTATTTTCATGAAAAAGTGTTCGTCTGCGCACAAAATTTCACGTAAATGAACAATTACTTTAAACAAATATTCAATCTGAATTCTACTTATTAATTTGATATTGTGTTTATTACAACTTTTGGCACGGTTAATGTTATACTAAGTACAAATACATCAATGAAAATAAATACATCAAATAAAATGAAAACAATTCTTAGCATCGCCCTCGTTCTTTTCAGCTTCAGCAACATCAGAGCTGAAGGTTTTGACTACAATTACCAGGAAGAAACCTATATCAACGACATTCCTTTCGACACGCATGCTGTTACCAGCAAGATCGCTTTCGAAAAGGCCATCAATGTTCAGTTCAAAGTGGAAGAAGAGTCATATGTAAACGACATCCCGTTTGACACCCATGAAGTAGTGGAAGAATTAATCGAAAAATCCATTCTTAACCCGCTTCCTAAGATGACTGAAGAGACTTACATCGACGACATTCCTTTCAATACAGCTGAAGTTGCAGCCAAATATTTAAAAGATTAATCCGGCATCTGTTTTTTCTCATAATAATTTAGTTTTGTGTTGGTTAGACTAAAAGGCGGGGCTTATGTCCCGCTTTTTTTATTCGACAATCTCAATACAAAAAGGATCCATAACGACCAAAATTTGGAAAGAAACTAAATAAAAATCTAAATATCTGTAAGTTAGTATGTTTAACTAAAAAGAATTCTCTTTTTTTAACATCAGCCCTGAAGCCACCCGGGTATGCTTCATAAAAAGGGGTTAGTCATTTCGTAAAATGCAGTAATATTGCAATCTATGAACCTAAAAGCCGGATTATGCTCAAGCAACTGTTTTTTGCGGCCACACTGCTGATAACTTTAGCGGTTTTTGCTTTCACCATGCGGAAGCTGTTTGCCAACTTCAGATTTACACGCTGGATTCCGCTCGACAACATCACAACACGACTGAGGGTTACCCTTGAAGTTGCCATTGGTCAGACCAAGATTTTCCGACATCCGGTAATGGGATTCCTCCACGCGATGGTTTTTTGGGGTTTTCTGGTAATCCTTGCCGGAAGTATAGAAATGGTCATAGACGGACTTTTTGGCACCGAGAGGATCTTAGGAATACTTGGACCCGTATATGATGTGGTGATCGCACTCGGGGATGTTTTTGCAGTTATCATCCTGCTTTCAATTCTGGTCTTTTTATCGCGCAGGCTGTTTTTAAAAGTCAAAAGGTTTTATGGTCCCGAAATGAAAGCCGTTTCGAAGGCTGATGCCAACCTGGCGCTGGCTTTTATTCTGCTCCTGATGGTTACCTTGCTTGGAATGAACACTTTTTATTTGTTGAACAGTGCTGCCAATAATCATGAAGTCATCGGTTTTTATCCGGCAAGCATTTTAATCGCAGCATTCTTCACCGATTTAAGTCCGGAGACAGTTCATTTTTGGCACGAATTTAATTGGTGGGGACACATATTGTTGATTTTCGTTTTTGCCAACATCCTGCCCTATTCCAAACATTTTCATGTCTTTATGTCGGTTCCCAATGTTTTTGTGAGCCGAATCAGTCCGCTGGGATATGCCGAGAATATGGAAAGTATCACCCGGGAAGTCAAAATGATGCTTGATCCCCAAACAGCATTTGCAACTTCTGCCGAGGCACCGGCAAAATTTGGCGTTTCGGATGCTACCGACGTGAGCTGGGTCCATTACATGAATGCACTATCCTGCACCGAATGTGGGCGTTGTACCGCAGTATGTCCGGCCAACATCACCGGCAAGTTGCTTTCGCCAAGAAAAATTATGATGGATTTGCGAGCCAGGATGAAGGAAAAAGGTGAGGGGCTTCGCAGAAAAGGTGCTCATTTTGAAGATGGTAAATCACTCATTGGTAACTATATAAGTGAAGAAGAACTTTGGGCCTGTACAATGTGTAATGCCTGCGCTCAGGAGTGTCCGGTTAACATCCACCAACCCTCGCTAATTTTGGACATGAGACGCTACCTTGTGCTTGAGAAATCGGCTGCGCCGGCCGGACTCAACAATGCCTTTACCAATATTGAAAACAATGGTGCACCCTGGCAGTTTTCACCTCAGGATCGAATGAAATGGGCTGAAGACCTTTTTATTAATCAAACTGTTTAACCACTCAAATCTATCTATCATGGACAATAAAACCAAGATTAAGGTGCCGGTCATGGCAGAAGTAGCTGCTGCTGGTCATCAGCCTGAATGGCTTTTTTGGGTGGGTTCTGCAGGTGCTTTTGACGATCGCTATAAAAAAGTTTCCCGTGAGTTTGCAAAAATTTTAAGCTTTCTTAAGGTTGATTATGCTGTTTTAGGAACGGAAGAATCAGACAGCGGCGATGTGGCACGGAGGGCAGGCAACGAGATGCTTTTCCAAATGCAGGCACTTACAAACATTCAAATTCTTGATATGTATGGTGTTAAGAAAATTGTCACCTGCTGTCCTCATGATTTTAATACGCTTAAAAACGAATATCCTGATCTGGGTGGTAATTATGAGGTTTGGCATCACACGCAATTTCTTCAAAAACAAATCAGTGAAAAGAAGATACAATTCGACACCAAATTATTTAAGGACAAAACGATCGTTTTTCACGATCCCTGTTATCTTGGCCGGGCAAACAATGAATATGATGCCCCACGAAGCATTCTGGCAGGCATCCCGTCAACAAAAGTTGAGATGAAACGCAACCGAAGTTTTGGTTTGTGCTGTGGTGCCGGGGGAGGCCAAATGTTTAAAGAGGCTGAAAAAGGCAGTAAAGAAGTTTTTATCGAACGCACTGAAGAAGCCCTGGCCTCCGGTGCTGATATTATAGCAACAGCCTGCCCGTTTTGTATGGTGATGCTGACCGATGGAATCAAATATAAAAACGAAGAAGATCGGGTGAAAAACTATGACATTGCTGAATTGGTGAGTTTGGGGCTGGGGCTTTGAGATTACACTGATCGCATGGGGGTTCCTGACAGAATACTCCATGTTTTTACCTGACAGCTTTTGATTTTACGAGAACTGTTTAAGTTGATTAATTGACAAACCAAACTGCAATTAACGCAGTAGAAAAAAACTGCTGTGCTGTCAAGTAATCAACACTTTAAACAACAGATGCAATTGGGTAAAGTGTTAAGAAATAAAACAGGATGGTGTCAGGCTTCTATTAGAACTCACCTGCCAATTAAATAATTGAAGTAGAAGACTTTTCTTCCTCTTCTCCCCATTTTTTTAAATTTTCAATCGCTTCGTCCAGGTCAAAAACCCTGAAAATAAAGGGGGCAAAACTCTTTACATCCCCGTAAAACCTCGATCCTTGCTGCTTACCTGGATTGATAAGCTTGTCTTCGATGTTCAAAAAGCCCAATAACATAATAAACAGGCTAATCATAACCATGCCTTTAACAAAACCAAAAACTGCCCCGGCAACACGGTTAAAAAATCCAAGCATGATTGACTCTATTACTTTTTCGAAAATCTTTGCGATGGCAGCAATGATTAAAGCAACAACCACAAGTGTGAGGATAAAGGAAAATATTCCCATATATCTGCCTGAGATGTTGAGAAATTCACGGATAAAATCTTCCGTTACATCCGAGAAATGGATTGCAGCATAAATGCCAAGTATCAAGCCTGCCAACGAAGCCAATTCCTTGATAAATCCATTCCGGAAACCTGATATAACACTCAGGATCAATAAAATGATAAGTATAAGGTCAACAAAGTTCATGGGATAATTATTTTCTTAAACGACGTGTTAGTTCGGTGGAAAATACAAAATCGTTCAATTCCTGATTATCAGTGTGAAGGATGGTGTTTTTATCACCCTTCCACCAAAGATTTCCTTTGTACAAGAAATTAATTTTCTGACCGATTTGTAGCACCGAATTCATATCATGTGTGTTAATTACGGTTGTTATGTTGTATTCTTCGGTGATTTCGCTGATAAGCTGATCGATTACTTCAGCCGTTTTGGGATCAAGCCCTGAATTGGGTTCATCACAAAAAAGGTAAGAAGGATTGTTGGAGATAGCCCTTGCAATAGCCACACGCTTCATCATTCCACCACTGATTTCGGAAGGAAAAAGTTTGTTCACATTTTCAAGATTAACTCTTTTAAGGCAAAAGTTTACCCGCTCGAGTTTTTCTTCAAATGTCATATCAGTAAACATATTCAGTGGAAACATCACGTTCTGTTCCACATTGAACGAGTCGAAAAGAGCCCCTCCCTGAAAAAGTACTCCCATTTCTTTACGGATATCTCTTTTCTTTTTTTCAGGGAGGGCCGAAAAGGGTCTGGTATCAAAACTGATCACTCCCTCGTCTGGTTCAACGAGTCCGATGCAGCATTTCATCAGCACAGTTTTGCCAGATCCACTCTGACCGATGATCAGATTGGTTTTCCCTTTCTCGAAAACGGTACTCACTTTATTCAATACCTGATGGGTAGCAAAAGACTTATTGATGTCCTGAACCTGTATCATACGAGGAGCAATTGAGTGAGAATGAGGTCGAAAAAGATAATCAGGATGCTGCTGACAACTACAGCACGTGTGCTTGCCCTGCCAACCTCCACCGAACCACCATCAACATTATAACCCAGAAACCCTGAAACTGAGGCAATAATAAATGCAAAAACAACGGTTTTGATCATGGCATAAGTCACCGTAAAAGGCTCAAACCATCCCCTGAGGCCGGCAATAAAATCGGTGGATGCCACCAATCCTGTAACAATACAGGCAAACCAGCCGCCCCAGATACCTACCACAATGCTAAAGATTATCAATACAGGATTAAACAGCATGCTGGCAGTTATCTTAGGAAGTATCAAATAGTTGGCAGGGTTAACACCCATTACCCGCAGTGCATCAATTTGCTCGGTAACACGCATGGTGCCAATCTCCGAAGCGATTCGCGAACCAACCTTGCCGGCAAGAATAAGACTAATGATGGTAGGTGAAAACTCCAAAATCATCATCTGGCGAGTGGTAAAACCAACCATCGTCAAAGGTATCAGCGGCGAATCAATGTTGTAAGCCGTTTGGATGGCCACAATGGCACCCGTAAACACCGAAATAATGGCTACAATACCAATCGAATCAACCCCTAATCCCACAAATTCAACCAGTAGCTGACGCCGGAAAACGGGCCCCTTATCCGGCCGTTTAAAAATCTCGTACAAAAGAAAGAGGTATTCACCCAATAATCTAAACATAGCTTGCTGATTTTTCAGTGGATAAAAATACAACATTCTGAACCATCCTTTGACTGCTGCTTGAATTATCTCACATCACAACAGACAAGCAGCCGGGGCCAATGGTCGCATTCTGCCAAAAACTTGCTACTTTTGTTTGTTTGCAAAAAAATGACAATATTCTATATATATGATATTGAGTGTTTTAAGAAATTACTTGTTTTTTTCTTTTGCTTTGGGTTTGTTACTTCTGGCAGCATCCTGTAGCCCAAAGATCAGTCATCCGGCAGGAATGAAAAAGAAAAAACGTGATTGTGACTGCCCAAAATGGTCCATGGTAAAACCTACAGAAAAACAGGTAAAAACCTTCATGTATGGCTGATGATAAAAGTATCCTGAGCAAATACTTCCCCGAAGCTGCTGTTGAAAGCATCTTGTTTACGCTTAAGGATAAAAATATAATCCTTCGGATCAGCAAAGCGCGCAGAACCAAGCTGGGCGACTACAGGCCGGCACTGCAAGGCAAACCGCACCGGATTTCGTTGAACCATGATCTGAACCGCTATGAAATGTTGATTACTTTCATTCATGAGCTGGCTCATCTGTATGCTTTCGAACAATTTGGCCGTCACCATCAGCCACATGGAACAGCCTGGAAAAATCTTTTTGGCAAACTAATGTTACCGTTTATCGAAAGCAATCTTTTCCCAGAAGACATCAGGAACGAACTTCATGAATATCTCTACAAGTCGAAAGCCGCCAACGGAAGCGACCTGAAATTAAGAAGGGTCTTAAAAGCCTATAACCCGCTTGAAGATGGCTCGTTAATCGTTGAAAACCTGCCCGCTTACAGCCATTTCAGGATCTCTGATGGCAGGGTTTTTCAGAAACAAGAGCAAAGACGAAAAAGATTTAAGTGCTTGTGTATGAATGACAAAAGATATTACCTATTCAGTCCTTTGGCAGTTGTTGAACCGATTGATGGACAAGATTCAAATCAATCCTTATATTTGACAAAAAAATCACTTGATTAAAAAAAAAATCAGCATGTCAATCAATCAAAACCATTATTGCGTCATCATGGCGGGTGGCGTAGGAGCCAGGTTCTGGCCTATGAGTACAACCAACCGTCCGAAACAGTTTATTGATATTTTGGGCGTAGGTAAGACGTTGATACAGATGACTTTTAATCGTTTTACCAATATTTGTCCGGCAGAAAACATTTACATCGTAACCAACGAAATTTATCGTGAGCAGGTGCTGCAGCAATTGCCCATGATCAAGGAAACACAGGTTTTGTGTGAACCGGCACGACGCAATACAGCACCCTGCATTGCTTATGCCAATCACGTGATCAAACAACAAAACCCGGAGGCCATCATTGTTGTTGCCCCGAGCGACCATGTGATTCTCAATGAAGCCGTGTTCACCCGCAATGTGCTCGATGCCATGAAGGTGGCAAGCCAAAAACCCTGGCTAATCACCCTTGGGATTGTTCCGAGCAGGCCCGACACCGGTTATGGATACATACAATATCTTGAAGGATCGGTGATTGCTGAGGTGCCTGAGCTGAGAAAAGTGAAAACATTTACCGAAAAACCAAACCATAACCTTGCCGTTTCCTTTCTCGAAAGCGGTGATTTTCTTTGGAATGCTGGTATTTTTATTTGGTCACTCGAAACAATCAGTCAAGCTTTTGATCGCTTTCTGCCCGAAGTTGACGACCTTTTTAAAGAAGGTGCCGGGCTATACAGCGGACCGAAAGAGGCTGAATTCATCAGACAAACCTATGCCGTTTGCCGCAACATCTCGATCGATTACGGCATCATGGAAAAAGCTGACAATGTGCACGTGATGTCGGTTGATTTTGGCTGGAGTGATTTGGGTACTTGGGGCTCCCTTTATGAAACCCGCCCCAAAGACCAAAACAACAATTCGGTCATCGGAAACAACGTTCTGACCTATGATTCAACAGGTTGTGTTGTTAATATGCCAAAAGATAAACTCGTTGTTTTGCAAGGTCTCACCGACTATATCGTTGTTGAAGAAGACAATGCACTGCTGGTTTGCCGTAAACAGGATGAACAGCAGATCAGACAATTTGTCAACGACATCAAAGTTGACAAAGGCGAAAAATATATCTAGTAAACATTCTCATTTCGAGTCATTTGCATTTCATTAAATTTGCTGGTTATCATGCTTCAAAAGAAAATTCTTGTCATCTACCCTGAGAAAAGGTCAACACGTATCGCTGTTTACCGCAACACCGAACCCATGTTCTTAAAAACTATCAAGCATCCCGAAGAAGAGCTTGCAAGATTTAGCAATATTCCCGACCAAACAGCCTACCGCAGAGATGCTATTTTAAACGAACTGAAGCGGAATGATTTTGACATTCAGAAAGTGAACATCATCATGGCAAGAAGTGGCCTGGTAAAACCTCTTAAATCAGGTATTTACAAAGTCAACACCCGCATGGTTGAAGATCTTCGTGTCGGCATAATGGGTGTTCACGAAACCAATCTTGGAGGTTTGATTGCCTTTGATATTGCTTCGATCGTAGGCATCAACGCTTATATGGCCGATCCTGTTGTGGTGGACGAACTCTCTGATTTGGCAAGAATTACAGGCCATCCGCTTTTTATACGCAAGTCGATTTTTCATGCATTAAGCCACAAATACTTTGCGCGCAAATATGCTAAAAGTGTGAATAAACCTTATGAGGAACTCAATCTGATTGTCTGCCATGTGGGACTGGGTGGCATTTCGGTGGGTGCACATCAGCACGGACAGGTGGTTGATGTCAATCAGGCTTTTGATGGGGGTGGCCCATTTTCGATTACCAGGACAGGTACCCTGCCCGTTGGTCAATTGATAAGTTTGTGTTTTAGTGGCAAATTTACTGAAGCTGAAATCAGGGAAATGGTCAATAGCAAAGGAGGCTATGCTGCCTATCTTGGAACTGATAACATACAGCAAATCAATCAGATGATTGCTCAAAAAGATCCCAAAGCGCTTTTTATTTCGGAGGCTTGTGCCTATCAGGTGAGCAAAGAAATTGCCAGTTATTATGCCACACTCGAAGGAAATCTTGATGCGATTGTCCTCACCGGACAAATTTTCAACAGCGAACTGTTTCTTGAAAATGTGAAAAAGCGTGTCGGTAAACTTGCTCCGATGGCCTTATATCCTTCTGTAAATGACCTGGAAGCACATGCAATGAACGGCTTACAGGTGCTCAAAGGTGAGGTGGAAGTCCTTGAGTATGTTTGAAAAACGATTGATCTGTTTTTTTGTTTTCGTTTTGCTTGTGATTCAGTCGGTTACAAGTCAACATCTTTTCGCAGGCTTTGAACCGGGTTCTTATTACTTCGGGCGCCCCGATTTTCGTTCAGTCAATGATTCTTCTGCTCCCGAAGGTGGCTATGTAGGTATAATCGATCAAAAAATGCTTTATAGCTGCAATTTTGAAGCAAACATTCCGGATAGTCTTACCGGAAAAAACCTAAACTGGCATTTTTCAGCTTTTATAAAACCCGACACGTCATTAACCAATGCAGTCTTTGTCATCACTTTTACCCGTGCCGATACCCTGGTTTATTATCATGGAATCAGGCTGGACGATCAAATAACGCGGCCGGGAGAATGGAACATTGTCCATTCCGATTTTTTATTTCCAGCCGATCACGTCCATCAATTGAATCTCAAAGCCTATCTCTGGAACAAATCTTCAAACCAATTTTTTATCGACGCCATTGAGTTGAAAGCCTCAACCTTTGACTTGCCAAGCTACATACCTCATCTTAAACCAATTGAAAAAGGAAACCTTTCGATTGAATTGTTTTCAAATCCTTACTATCGAGTTCTGTTCGATAAAAAAATTGGTAGCATTGTTTTGGCCGACAGCGCAGGTATTCCAATGACTAAACCATTAGGCAGCTACCTGAGCATTAATGAGAAGGGCCAATCGAGCCCGGAAGAAAACTACCGCTGGAACCTGGAAAACAGGCAAGAAAACAACCAAAAAATCCAGTTTCTTTTTCGGACAAAAGGAAAAACGAGCACCACTGAACTCGAAATACAATGTGACAGATTATCTCCTGAAATACATTTTGAAGCAATCACTCAATTTCGAAAAAACACAGCCCTCGAAAGAAATAGCATTATCCTCTTTTATGATGATGAGCTAAGCTATGTTTTCAGAAAGAATGGACAGGCTGACAGCACCCTTTTTCAAACAGAATACTACCTGGCTCATGGCGGTGCATCGATCGGTAAAGGCTACCGCAACTTATTGCTCCAAAACAGCCTTCAAATCTCATCAGCTCAGCTAAATACTCAACAGAAAGCTTTAATTCTCAACATTGATTATGCTGCCGATCACCCACTGATTCAATACCCGCTGCTCACCGACACACAAGATGTTTACGTTGAAACCTCTGTGTTTCAGTACTCAAAAAAACAAAAGCTAACCGGTAGTTTTAATCTTCACCTTGGATTGGTTGATCCGGTTGTTCCGCGTTTTCTCCTGATTCCTGATGGTTTTGATGCTGCCATTGTTTGGACCGAACATGCTGACTGGACAAATATACGCGCTCAACGGGCAGTTAACTACGGGCATGAAGACATCAGGGAGGCGGGACAGGCAACAGGAGGGTTTGCCGGCTACGATATCCCGGTAACCAAGAGTGTTTTTTTCAACAACCCTGACAGGGTTACCAACCTGGAAGCGAGCGGGGGTCTGTTTCCTGAACAACATTCAACCATTCAGACAGATACCGCCTTCAGCCTGATGCTGCAGGATTTGCATCAGCAGGGTTTTGAAATCTGTCTGCACACACCTGAGCAATATACCACCAACAACAAAAATCTTCGGGAGGCGCTTGAATGGATGAAGCGGACTTATGGGTCACCAAGCTGGATCGACCATGGATACAACAATGCAGAAAGGAACAACCGCGAAAACCTGGTTTGCGACGGACTGAACAAAGATTCAAAGTTTTATGCTGCGAAGCTTTGGAAAGAGAACGGCTTACGATATTTCTGGAACCCTTGGTGGGAGGAGGCAAACCCATACCGCGAGTTTGGTTTCAATGGTCATTTCAATCTTCCCTTTCCTGGATTTGGAGATGCCTTTCCGCTGGCAATGGTTCACAAACATCCGGCTTTTGAGGGCCTGGTTTTATGGGGAACAACTGGCACGCTCGAAGTACCCGACGACGCCATGTGGAATTATTTCTTTCATCCTCAGCGTCTTCAGTCGCTGGTAGACACACGCTCGGTATTGATCACCCATGTTTACCCTGCCTGGGTAAAGGAAAAAAAAGGTTACTGGTACTTTGACTCCTCCAATAAAATGGTTGCGATGGAAGGTTTTAATCAGGCACTTCAGCGCATTCAGTTGCTAAAAAAACAACGAAAACTGTTACCTGTTACCATCCAAAAACTGATTGATTACCAGATGGGGCTTCAATCCTTGCAAACAACTTATACAGATGAAGGGCAAATTCGCCTTCGCAATGTAAGTTCCACACAATTGAAAGGTCTGAGTATGATTGTCAACGCGGCTTCAGTCACCATCGATGGCGAATTACCATCCATGAAACACAGCGAAGACGGACTTGTTTTTTGGTTCGATCTGGAGCCTGAACAGGAAGTAATGATTCGTTTTATCGAGGCTAATGCAATACCCTGATTTTTTTTACATCTCACAATCTGTGAGTCGTTTAATTGAATTTCCTCCTCGGTTTACAGTCAATTAAGGGGTTTCGATGGAGAACCTTTGCAACCGATTGCCATTGACATTACGTTGTTTTTGGCTGCTCATAACAAAAAATACGGCCTGAAAAGTGTTTCTTTGTTATTCAGTTAACAATTACAAACACATATGACTTATCCATTTCCTTTTCATATCCCCAAAGAAGCTGATCTGCTCATCAGACAGAATAAGCACGAGATACGTTTCTTTGAAAATTACACCGACCTTGCTGCAGCCAGTCTTGGGCCTGAAGGAGGCCTTAGCTACGAAGTCAGTTACGAGGTTCCGGGTAAAGGCAGAATAGTTGAAGCTGTTGTACATAAGGTGACAAATGGCATATCAGCCAATTACCCGGAACCATACATGCGTCGGCGCGATCCCGACACCATGTTGATTGCCGACAACAGACCAACTGACAAAGAACACTTTACCGATCGGATGGGCTTTGGGTTCGAAACATTAAGACAGGAAACATATAATTGGTTAAAACAACAGGATCTGGCCATTTTCTTTTTTAAGATCGGTCTGATGGATAACAGTCCGATTGGCATGGCCATCGCACCTGCCAATGCAGGATTCTTTGCGATGGGTCTGGCAATGCTTCAAAAAATCGTACGTTTCGACGAAATCCCGCCAGGCACCGAAATTTATGCCACTGTTTATGTTGCTCCGCCATTCAGGCACACACACTTTGGTGGAAAACAGGTTGTTGTACACAACCGACTCGATCATCAGTATGAGATCTTTTCTTACAACCTCTATCCCGGACCAAGTGCCAAAAAAGGTATTTATGGTGTTTTGCTTACCATCGGTGAAGAAGAAGGTTGGGCAACCACACATTGTTCTGCTGTTGAATCGGTGAGTCCATACGACAACATAACCCGTTTTATGCACGAAGGTGCGAGCGGAGGCGGAAAAAGTGAAATGTTGCAACACATTGTTCGTGAGCCTAGTGGTGAAGTGCTAATTGGCATAAACAGTGTCACGGGCGAGAAAAGAACCATCCAAATACCACGCTTCTGTGAGATAAGACCTGTTTGTGATGATATGGCAACGGTTCATCCGTCCGTGCAAACCGAAAGCAAACGGTTGCGTTTGCTCGACGGGGAGAACTCCTGGTTTATTCGCACCGACAACATTACCGGCTATGGCATTGACCCGGTACTCGAGAAAATTACCATCAATGCCAAACAGCCACTTTTATTTCTTAACATCCAAACCCATCCGGGAGGCACCGCGCTTCCCTGGAATCACATTGAAGATGCGCCGGGAAAACCCTGTCCGAATCCAAGGGTTGTTGTTCCAAGAGAACTTTTTGAAGGTGTCATCGCGCATCCGGTTCACATCGACGTCAGGAGTTTCGGTGTGCGCACCCCTCCCAGCTCGCTTGCCGAGCCAACTTATGGTATTATTGGGTTATTCCACTTTTTGCCACCGGCTCTGGCCTGGTTGTGGCGCCTTGTTTCACCACGCGGACATGCTAATCCAAGCATCATCAGCAATGGAAAAGGGATGGAAAGCGAAGGAGTAGGTTCGTACTGGCCTTTTGCCACAGGAAAAAAAGTTCGGCACGCTAATCTCTTACTCGAGCAAATTGCTTCGAAAACCGACACTCATTATGTACTGACTCCAAACCAATATGTTGGGGTATGGAAAGTTGGTTTCAGACCTCAGTTACTTATGCGTGAATATCTTACCCGAAGGGGAAATTCCAAGTTCCGACCCGATCAGATCAGTCCGGCCCGTTGCAAACTGCTTGGTTATGAACTCGAGTTTCTTACCATCGAGGGGTCAAAAATCCCCTCCAGGTTCCTGAAAACTTACAAGCAACCAGAGCTGGGTTTTGAAGGATATGACAAAGGTGCTGCAATTTTATCTGCTTTCTTTAAAAAAGAATTACCACAATACCTCACGCCTGAGCTCTCAGAACTTGGACACCGCATCATTCAAACCTGCCTCAATGATGGAAGTCTGGAAGACTATGAAGCGCTGATTCCTAAAAAATAAACGATTGAAAAATTAATTGTTATAGAAATTTTCATTGAAACAAAAAACGGACAACCGCTTATCTTTCAGCACCGGTTGTCCGTTTTCATTTGGACAATACGCAGGACGAAGTGAATATCAACGCACGATCGTCATTTCATCAACCAGATGTTTTGCACCGGCAAATTTATCAATGATAAAAAGGACATACCTGATGTCGGCTGAAATATTTCTGCTCACCGCAGGATCATACATCAGATCGCTCATGGTTCCTTCCCAACAGCGGTCAAAATTGATGCCAACCATTTGGCCGTCGGCATTGAGTACCGGGCTGCCTGAGTTTCCACCTGTGGTGTGATTGGAAGCTGCAAAAGCCACCCGCATCTCACCGTTGGTATCGGCATAGATTCCATAGTCAGCTTCCTTATACAAGGCTTTCAATTTTTCTTCCACAACATAATCATACACATTGGGGTCTTCCTTTTCCATGATTCCCTTCAGGGTTGTGTAATGATTATAATACACAGCATCAGCAGGTTGATAGCCCTCAACTTTTCCATAAGTTACCCTGAGTGTGAAATTGGCGTCAGGATAAAACAGTTTATTGTTTTGCATTTCCATCAAACCCCGCATATAAATACGCTGAAGGCTGTCGTTGGAAGCGTTGAGGTTTTGAAGTGGTTTTTGAAGCCGGGTTTCGTAAAAGTCTCTCATGCTCTTCAAGGTCAGCAAGGCAGGATCTTTTTGTAAGGCCCTGATTTTTCTCGGGGAAGCATCTTCCAGCATGGCAAGCAGTTTATTCTGTGAAGTAAAAATTGACTTTTCGAACAAACCAGCGACCCAGTCACTTACATTTCCTTTGAAGTCATTGTTGATATCATTCAGAAAGTCTGGTCTGAAATCAGTTGGTTGATTATTCAAATAAGCGTTTATCATTGCCTCAGCTACTTCTATATCAATGGGTTGATGGTAGTCCTGAAAAAACTCCTTCACTTGATTTTGCAGCTTTTTTGACATTTCCTCGAGCTTTTTTTGATCGGTTTTTGGCTTTGAAGCCTCGTCGGACAGCGGTTTAAACATCGCGCTGAAACGAATCAATTCGATTCCAAGACCACATTCGTTGATGTAATCATTGGCCAGGGTAAGTTTTTCAAGTTCTTTGTAATTGGATTCAAAGGCAGGCAACAGGGGGGCATAGGCTTTTTGAAATGCAACATCGGCATTGGCCCACTTCTGGAAATCCTGCTCAAGTTGTTGTTTTCGGGCAATTCCGTCAAGCCTTCGAATACCTTTGCTTTCACCAATCATTTTTTTCCAGGCATTGGCCACACCGGCGTCTTTAGCGGCATATTGAATCCTGACTTTAGGGTCACTGTTGGCATATTTTTTGAAAATATCCAGTCTTGTACCCCTCAGATTCACTTTGTGTGGGTTTGAAACCTCGGTAATCAGTTTCACGGCTTGCGAAGGTAAGTATTGACTGGTGCGTGCCGGGTAACCAAAAACGAAAGTAAAGTCGCCTTCTTCAACACCTTTTAAAGATATTGGCAAATGATAGGCCGGCTTGAATGGCACGTTGTCGGGTTTGTATTCGGAAGGTTTTCCCTCTTTATCCACATAAATTCTGAAAACAGAAAAATCTCCGGTATGTCGTGGCCACATCCAATTGTCGGTATCACCACCAAACTTACCAATATTGGAAGGTGGTGCTCCTACCAGTCTGATGTCCTTAAATACTTGGTTATAAAGCATATAATACTGGTTTCCATTAAAAAATGATCTGATCACAACCTCAAATCCACTTTCTTTAGCTGCTTTTTCAGTCAGTATCCGAATATTTTCACTGATTTTGGCATTTCGTTGCGACTCAGACAGTTCGTTGGTCAGGCCCGACAACACAGCCATTGACACATCTTCCATTTTCATCAGCATGGTGACCGTCAAACCCGGATTTGGCAACTCCTCAGATTGACTCATAGCCCAGAAGCCATTTGTCAGGTAGTCGTGCTCCACGCTGCTGTGTTTTTGAATCTGCCCGTAGCCACAGTGATGATTGGTGAGCAAAAGCCCCTGATCCGAAACGATCTCAGCTGTACAACCACGTCCGAACAGCACAATGGCATCTTTAAGGCTGGATTTGTTGACCGAGTAGATATCTTCGGCTGTAATGCGCATGCCCATTGCTTTCATTTCTTTTTCGTTCAATTGTTGCAGGAGCATTGGAATCCACATACCCTCACCGGCTGAGGCGGATTTCAGAAGCAGCATGCCAATGATCCACCAAAAGGAAATTTTCTTCATAAGGATTAAATTTTTGTAAAAATAGGCAATTCGGCCAAAACCTATGCCATTTCGATCCTGAAAATGAATTGCAACGCTTACATCTTTTAACCAAAAAAAATGACTTATCTCAGAATCCGGCTCACTGGAGTTTCAACCGCATCATTCCAGGGAATCATGGCATTGAATAATTTAAACGACTTAAATTGAGAAAGTTGTGAAACACTTATTACTTTCTTGGTGATAATTCCCTCCTGAAGCAAGAATTCACGTTGCACTCCTGCCAGCAAGGCTTGACGGGGTGTAATCCAGTTTTTGCCATCGAAAAAGGCAATATTGCAATAGCTAGTATCGGTGGGACGGTTTTGCTGAGTAATCAGTATGTCGTCTGCGCCGGCACGTAAGTCCAATAATTTGGTGATGGCTTGCCGGTCGGCAAACTTACTGTTGTAAGCCAGGTCATCGGCATTGACAAGTCTCAAAGTGTTGATAGGCTTAAACGTATAGGGAAGTATTTCCGCAGCTTGAAAATCCATGCCGTAAATGACTCTGCATTTATGAAGCCCATGTTGCGGCTTTTCCAAACCGCCGAGGAAAGCCGTGAGCAAAAGACTTTTTGTTGCCCCAAAATAGAATTTTCTGGTGCTGTCAATCCGTCTTTGATGAAAAGGCAGCAAACTGAACAATCCGTTTTCAAGGCGTATGCTTTCCAGAAACAGGTATTCACTTAATCCATTCATTTGTTACGTTTCCACAACAATTTGGTAATGTCAATCAGAAAAAGTTGTTCCGTTTTCATTGAAAAGCGCTTGAAAGAAAAAATCAAAAATTTCATTATCAATTATTTAAAACAATAGGAAAATAAACTTTCTGGATCAGTTCCTCGTATTCATTTGCCATCAGACTGTTCACTGTTATCCCTCCACCTGCCTTAAAAATAAGTCCGGAAGCACTTGACTCAACAAAACGTATCATGACAGCACTGTCGAGACAGTTGCCGTCGAAAAGCCCAAAAATACCAGTATAATAGCCTCTTTCATACCCTTCTGCCTCATGGATTATTTCGACAGTTCGACGTTTGGGGGCTCCCGTCACCGAACCTGCCGGCAATAACCGTAGCATGATGTCGCCCAAATGGTTCAGTGCACTCAGGCTTAATTGTCCGGTTATTAGCGAACTTGTTTGTAGTAACTTACCACGTGTCGTGATGATTTCTTCCACATATCTGAACCTTTCAACCCGCACTTTTTGGGCTACCATATTCAGGTCATTTCGCAGCAAATCAACAATGGTATAATGCTCGGCGAGTTCTTTCGTGTCATGAAGCAGACGTGATTCGGCATCGGGCAAAAGCGCATCAATCGTTCCCTTCATGGGATGTGTACTGATCAAACCGTTTTCGATCTTCACAAAAGGTTCGGGTGAAAAAACCGTGAAATGATCTTTAATCCAAAGTTTATACCTGGCTCTGCTGTGAATAAAAATTTCCTTTAAACCAAGATTTGTTTTAACAGCCACTGGCTGTGTGAGATTCAACAGATAGGAGTCGCCACGCATTAAGTGCTTCATCACCAGCGCAAATGACTTTTTGTACGCTTCTTCCGAAGGAGGAAAGACCTTTAAGTCAAGCCCGGTAAGAGGCTCGGATTCTATGTCATTTGCGTTGGAGACCCCATTCAGTTCAAAAAGCAGATCTCGTGGGTTGATTTCATTCAGGGGAAACAGCATGGGTTTTTTCATGTCAAAATCGATCACGAAAAGAAAGGGCGTTTTCTTTTCTCCGAGAGCATTCATGCTTTTGACAAAGTTGTGAAGTTGCTGCATGCCGCAAAGATAAAGGATAAGTTTGGAAGACGAACGGGCAGGTGTTGCGGTTAAAAATCCTATCTTTGGTGCCCAATTTTTTCGCATGAAGCACCTTTTAACTATTACCTTTCTTTTTTTGATCCTTCAGATGGCCATGGCGCAAGACACTCTTACAGTGATGCAGTACAACTTATTGTATTACGGCCAGATAACAGGTTTTTGCAACAACAGCAACAACAGCGTTGAAATGAAAGATCCGCACCTGCGTACAATACTCGACTATGTGAAGCCTGATATTTTCACAGTAAACGAATTGTCAGCAACCGAAGCCATTCATCAGCATATGCTTGATAATAACCTCAATATCAATTTTATAGATTATTATAAGCGTGCCGAATCAAGCAATACAGCCGGCTCTGATATCGTAAATATGCTCTACTACGATTCACGCAAACTCAGGTTGAAAAAACAGTATACAGCGCAGAATTATGTGAGAGATGTGGACGTTTATGAGCTGTATTATTATTCCAATGATCTTCCGCAAGGTGATACAGCATTTGTGATTTGTGTGGTAGCTCACCTCAAAGCCGGAAACACCACCGGCGATGCCAACGCACGAAAAGTGATGGCAGAAAACACCCTGCGATTTCTCGAAACTCGTTATGAAAGCAGCAATGTGTTGTTTATGGGCGATTTCAATTTCTATACCGGGAGTGAGAGTGCCTTCCAAACCATGATAAATTACAGCAATGCCAATATGCGTTTCCTCGATCCGCTGGGTCAGATAGGTGAGTGGAACAACAACAGTTTTTATGCAGGCGTTCACACACAATCCACCAACGTAAATTCTGACTGCAAAGCAGGCGGCGGGCTCGACGATCGTTTCGACTTCATTCTTATTTCGGATGAAGTTCGCTTTGGAACCAATCATGTAAGATACATTCAGGAATCGTTTAAGGCCGTGGGTCAGGACGGGCAACGATTTAACGGCGCCATCAACGGTGCACCTCAAAACACTTCCGTCCCTCCGGCTGTTGCCAATGCTTTGTTTAATTTCTCCGATCACTTGCCGGTTACCCTCAGGTTAAGTGTTGACAAAACACTTGATATAACCGAGAACAAGCGGGATCCCTTTCTGGCCGTTCTGGCGCCCAACCCTGTGTGTGATCAAGCCAAACTGTCTTTTTATACTGCTCAGCAGAATCAAATCCAGATTCGTCTCAGCGATCTGAATGGAAGGATTGTTTATTCAAGAAATGTGGAGACTTTTCCCGGGAAGCAAAATCTGGAACTGGAACTTGGTTTTTTGCCGGCCGGTTTGTATCTGCTCAGCCTTCAGGATGCCTCACAAAGAGTCGGACACCTTAAATTGGTAAAACAATCCTCAACGTGGTAATCATTTCCAGGTAACAAGATCGCCTCTTTTTCCGTCGAGCATAGCCGAAGGCACAGCTTCACTGATCACATCGGCCAAACTCTGTAATAATTTATATTTCACATAATTTCGTGAATAACATAAGCTGACCTCCCGCAAGGGCTTCTGGTCAGAAAAACGCGCAATGTGAGCTGCTTCGTTCACCCATAGTTCATTGGCTGTCAGTTCAGGAATGATGGTAAAGCCACCTTCGCGTCTGATAATCCGCATCAGAGTTTCGAGCGAACCTCCCTCG
>JANJXG010000056.1 GCA_024709145.1 Bacteroidales bacterium
AGTAAGTCGGATATTTAGTAAATCTCAGAAAACTCAGGTTATGTTGTTTTCAATTGTCTTTTTTTGATTCATTGGGTTGAATCAATTTCAAAGGCAAATTTTCAATCAAGAAATCCGGAGTTCGTCTTAATGAAGATTTCTGATATTGTTAAACACTTTTCTCTTTTCATGATTTTGGTTCGTCTATTAGAATCAAAGTCAATTATTTTGAGGTTGCTTATCTAAAAACCTCTTAAATTGCATTCCTAAATGCAAAAACCATTGTATGAAAACATTTTCGATTTGCCTTGCCGAATTATTATTAATTTGTTTGGTGATTGGCACCACATCCTGTACTAAAAACGAGACCAACACCTACGATTACGACCTCCGGTTCATTTCGGAGGAATACCAGCCAATGAATTATACGGAGAATGGACAACTTACAGGATTGGCGCCGGAACTTCTGAAGATTATTTGTAACGACTTAAAAATACCGTTTGAAGTGGAGATGCTTCCCTGGTCAGAGGGTATGTTGGCATTAAAGGAGGACCCGCACGCAGTGTTGTTTTCGACCATCCTCAACAGTGAGCGAAAAAATCAGTTTAAATGGGCTGGCCCTTTTGCCAGCCTCGACTGGAACTTTTACAGCTCATCCGGTAATGGTTTAACAATTTCAAGTTTTGAATCAGCACGATCTGTCGGTAAAATTGGGGTGCTTCAGGATTATTCAATCACCCAGTATCTTGTTTCAGAAGGTTTTACAAATCTTGAATATTGTGTTGATAATGTCGATGCTTTCGATAAGCTTCTGAGAAATGAGATTGACCTGTTTCCTTCTGATCGTATAACAGCCGAAGCTGCCTTGGCACAACTTGGAAATTCTATTTATGACATAACACCACAGCTGGTGATTCTCACCGAATTGGTTTATTTCGCTTTCAATAAGGACATTCCCGATAAAGTAGTTGCTGACTTTCAGACTCGCATTGATGAAGCGAAGCGAAATGGTTCCCTTGATGCACTTTATCAGCAATATTTACAGGCTGCCAGAGCTCCCGGAACTTTGCAGGTTTATACCGAAGATTATCCACCTTTGACTTATCGAAATAGCTTCGGTGAAATTACTGGCTTTGGAACCGATGTTGTTCGTGAAATCATGAAGCGAAACAGCACATATCATGATATTACCCTGACCTTATGGAGCAATGGCTACAATATGGCACTTAACAACCCTTCTTTTTGCTTGTTTACGATGGATAGGACGCCCCTGAGAGAACATCTTTTTCAATGGGTAGGTCCAATCGGAACCAATACCACACACATCTGGCTCAAGACCGGTTCGGGTCTGATAATTAACAGTCTTGAGGATGCCAAAGCATTGGAAAGCATTGCCACTGTCTCATCCTGGTTTTCTGATCAATACCTTCGTGAGCAGGGCTTTAGCAATTTAGTAGCTGAAACTGATCCCCAATTAATGGTGAAAAAGTTAATGGATGGTGACGTACAGGCAGCCGTTTGCTCTGATGTAACTTTTGGCGATATCCTTAAAGCGGCAGGATATACTTACCAGCAAGTTGAACCAGCCTTTGCCGTGTTGTCATCTGACTTTTATATCGCTTTTTCCAAAGACACAAAGGTTGAGGTTGTGAGCCGCTGGCAATATGCCCTGCAACAAGCTCAAAATGATGGAACATTCGATGCGATTCGTCACAAATGGTTTCCCTACGGAAAATAATACGTGGTTTTATTGTTTGGTTGTGAATGGATTTTGAAGACAAATCTAATCTTGAATCTATAAAACCAAATCTTAGATAAGGACTGTAAATCCATCAATTTGAATTGAATACGAAATTCAGGGAATTGATTATTTAATTCTTATCTTCAGGTTAACTGTAGTTAGGAAGAGGTATAATAAGAAAAAGCCCCTCATAGAGGAGCTTTTCTCTTATTAAAAATTATCTGCTAAAGTTTAAATCTTTCGGCAAGATCAACAACCCTGCAAGAATAACCCCATTCATTATCGTACCATGATAAAACTTTCACAGTTTTGCCCATCACCATCGTTGATTTGGCATCGAAGATGGATGAGTGTGAATTGTGAACGATGTCAACCGAAACAATTTCGTCTTCTGTGTATTCAAGAATACCTTTCATCGGGCCTTCAGCTGCTTCCTTCATGGCAGCGTTGATTTCAGCTTTGGTTGCTTCAGTTTTGAGGTTAACGACGAGGTCGACGAGCGAGCCGGTTGGTGTAGGAACGCGAACGGCTAATCCGTCTAATTTACCGCTAAGTTCGGGGATAACAAGGCCAATGGCTTTTGCTGCTCCGGTAGAAGTAGGAATTTGTGATAAAGCGGCTGAACGGGCACGACGCAGATCTTCGTGTGGAGCATCCAGAATCACCTGGTCATTGGTGTAAGAGTGGATGGTCGTCATCATACCGTTTTCAATTCCGAAACGGTCGTTCAGAACCTTGGCAATCGGAGCCAGACAGTTGGTGGTGCAACTGGCGTTAGAAACACACTGATCGCTGTCCTTCAGGTCGTTGTCGTTAACACCCAATACGATGGTAGCATCAATTTGATCTTTGGAAGGAACACAGAGAATTACCTTTTTGGCACCATTTTTAAGGTGATCACCATAACCGCCTTTGCTGCTTTCCTTGGAGCGGAAAATACCTGTTGATTCAACAACAACATCTGGCGTTACTGCCCATTTAATATTGATCGGGCTGCGTTCAGCTGTTACAGGAACGCGTTTGCCATTGACAGTAATGCTGCCTTCGTCGAATGTTACGGTGCCGTTAAACCGGCCTTGTGTAGAATCATATTTCAGCAGATGTGCTAAAACCTTGGTACTCGTCAGGTCGTTAATCCCGACAATTTCGATGTTGCTGCGTTCAGCAGCAATTTTGAATACATTTCTGCCTATTCGGCCAAAACCGTTGATGGCAATTTTAATCTTTGACATAGTCAATCTTTTTTGAAAAATTATTTAATGAACGCTGAATCTTTTTAATCCTTAAATTTACTCTTCAAAAGTACGAAATCTCAACGCAGCAACCCTCTTAAAGTTCCGTAAAAATGAGTGAAAAATTTATCTCGAAAGCCCTCGAGGCAAACCTCGCAGAGACCAGATACAGAGATATTTACATTCCTGAAACCCATCAACAGTTTATACTGCTTTCACAAGGATATTTTGGAATAAAAAAACGTGCAAACGATTGCATAACCGAGTATCATCATCCCCTCTCGAACCGCAAATTTGTTATCGAGGAATTGCGGGAAATTCTTATCACTGATTTGTGGTATTACACACGTAACGAAATACCTTCCAATGCCTTGCTGGTTCCGCTTGAAATGTTGGGCAAATTGTTAGGTGAAAAATTGAATGTGAATCTTACTGGAATGATTATCAAAACGTTTCTCGAGTTCATTCACTTAATTTCAATTAAATACTTCAATCATCATTTGCTTATTGGTCCTGCAGTGAAGATTATCAGCAGTCATACAGAAACCAACCCAGAGGCCTACATTCTTTCAACTAAATATTTTGTAAGATATCTGCCTGAAGTTGCTCAGATCCCCGCCTTCCAGAACGAAATCCTGACGGTTTCCAAAAAGGTGTTTGAGATGTGCTATGATTTCTGGGAAGTCGATAGCGCAGTTGAAAGCTGGTTAAATAGTCAGCTCCAACTTCCTGCCGATGAAAATATGCTGGTTCTCGAACGTCTGGGAGGTGGTTTTTTTGCCGGGCTTCGAACTCAGTTATCCGCAGCAGGTGAGAGTCCCTATATGTATACTCAAGTCATGGTTTATGAGGACATTGCCAACCGTTTCGCTGAAGCAACCGATCTTTTTAGTCAGTTCATTCACAAGTTTCAATATGTTTTTTACTTGCTTCACCTCCGAGGTATGGAAATTATTGGCGAACGTCTTATCTGGAGCCTTGACAAACTGATCAGGCGTACGATGGACGAATTGACTGAATCAGAAATACTGCCATTCATCGATCTTATCTTTGAGCTTGCTGAAGAGATGAAGGCTTCTCATACTTCTGCAGTCCTTGATTTTTTACAAACTTTGGGTTTGAAAGTCATTGACATTGATCGAACTGAACACCGGGAGCTTGTCAACCATGTAGAAAAGAAACTCATTGCTTTTGGATTTATCAGTCCCGGAACCGTCTATGTTGACGAAGACTGGCAGTTGACTGTGAATGCAAATCATATCAAAAATATTCGTGTTTGGCTTCAGTTGATTGAGTCTTCCCAGTCTGCAATGGAAAAGCTTTTAAGTGCTTTAATTGTCAACTTGAGGCTGGGTGGTATTTTTATCAGCGATACAGATCTCTTTCAACGGGAGATTACAAAAGTTCTCAATTCAAATATCGGCCCTTATTACAAAAAAGTGAAACAGCTTACACGAATCTTTCCGGTATATTTCAACGAAATAGGTGCTGAAGGAGAGATTCGAAAGGTCACAACGACAATGGATGAAATTTCCGGTCGTCAGGACAAGCTTATTCATTTCCTGCGTAAACAAGTTCATACTGAAAGCAACAACACCTTGATCGGACTGACAGTGAGGATTTTCCGGTTTTGGTATGATGCAGACCTTGTAAAGTTACGCCCATTTCTTCCGGATAATGTTTACAAGGCCATCGACATACAAAGTGATTGGTTTGCTCCAGTTCATCAGATGGTTAAGGAGCTTTGTGCACTCAATCAGTCTGAACCTGAAGGCTTGTTAATGCTGCCACCTGCGGCGTTTGATGCCCTTCTGCACAAACTTGGCGACAGCAATCAGCGGGATAAAGAGCGTCTTCACGACATTCACAGCCTTTATGCCCATCTTCGCGAAAAATATTCTTTCGAGTCGGTTAACATAATTCAACTATTGCAGCGATATCCGTTTATCGCTGAAAATGAAATCGAGAAGCTTGATAAAGCACTTAAGACCAATGACTTTAAACGTTCGTTGAGGTTGATTTACACCTTCATGGACAAACTCAGAAAGATTATCTTTAACCCTGAAGAAAGCGAAAGCTGGGAGAATATCTACCATAAAAGGCACATAGCCATCGGAATCCCATCAATGTATGGTGTTTACCGTGAGAATAAATTTGAAGCATTGGGCCTGACTTTCCGGCTCGAAAAAGTTGCCACACGACTCATGGAAAAAGTTGTCGAGAAAATCAACCTCGACTATATTTCGGCTACCACCCTTGAAGAAATTTATGTGATACTTGATTATTTCCGCGAAGGACTTGAGCTGGACGGAATTACGAATCAAAGTTTCAATTCTAACCTTCAAATGCTCAAATATAGCCTTACTTCCAGAAGCTTTTCATTTGATCAATACATCAACATCTTCCAGTTTCTGGCGCAGGATGTGCGTAGAATTATCATCAAGCATTTTCTGAAATCATACGAATATCCCCTGAAAGTAGTTGTGCCACAGTTATTTGATCCCGGTCTTGTCCTTTCCGAAAAAGAGATGAATCAATTGATCGTACGCAAATCGGAGGAGTTTCACCGTGATGTTATTGCTGAGGCATTTTTAGTACAACCGCTTGATAATTTTATTTCGCGAATTCTGTTTTCGCTTGGAAATATGGCAGACACGCTGGATAAATCGCTCATCAATGACATCATGACTTATAACAATGAGCTGGTAATCAGCCCATTGGATGAGCGAACTCCAAAAATGGATAATCAGGTGTTTTTGGGTAGCAAGGCCTACCATCTTAAAAATCTTTACCTGAAAAATTTTCCTGTTCCTCCCGGTTTCGTACTCACCTCAGAGGTTTTCCGTCGCAACAGCACCATTATGGCGCTTAAAGAGCTAAGAAAGGAATTGCATGAATTGGTGAAGCGGCATATTGTGCGCATCGAAAAACTGAGCGGAAAAAAATTTGGTGACCCCTCCAATCCACTGTTGCTATCAGTGCGTTCAGGCACTGCCATTTCAATGCCGGGTGCCATGGATACGATCCTCAATGTTGGTTTGAATGACCAACTTGTTGAACAAATCGCAGTCAACAGCTTGAATAAATGGTCGTTGTGGGATTCATACCGAAGATTATTGCAGAGCTGGGGAATGGCTCACGGCATTGAACGCGATGTTTTTGATCACGTGATGACAGATTTTAAACAAAGATTTAAAGTGGGTAGCAAAGTTGAGTTCAATGCCGATGGGATGAAGCAAATTGCACTTGCCTACCGGCAGGTGCTCGACGAGCATTATGTAAGCCTTGAGCAGGACTTGTTCAATCAGCTTGTGAGCACAATCAACATCGTTTTTGAGTCTTGGTCATCCGAAAGGGCCTATGTTTACCGTCGTCACCTTCAAATTTCCGAAAACTGGGGCACGGCGGTAATCGTGCAGCAGATGATATTCGGAAATATCAGCGACAGCAGCGGGACAGGAGTGATTTTTACTCAAAACCCAAAACGTGGCCGTCCGGGGGTTCATTTATATGGCGATTTTACAACCCGAAGTCAGGGCGAAGACATTGTTGCCGGCCTGGTCAAACCCATGCCGGTGAGCGAAACACAGCGCAAGCAGGCCGGACTCGAAGGTGTTTCATTACAAACCCTCCATCCGGCTATTTATAAGCGTCTTTTCGACCTGGCATCCGACCTTACGGAAAATCACGGTTATTCACCTCAGGAGATTGAATTTACCTTTGAATCGGATAAACCGGATGATTTATTTATTCTGCAAACCCGTGATCAGGATCTGAACATCGGTCAGGAGCGAATGGTTTTTTTGCAATCCCCCGACCAAATGGCACTCATCGGAAGAGGAATCGGAATTGGTGGCGGTGCCATGAACGGCTTGGTTGCATTTGATGAAAAAGACATCGAGAATCTCAGAATTCTTAATCCGGGCCAACAAATCATCCTTATCCGTCCCGACACTGTACCTGATGATATTGGGATGATTTTTGCCTGTGACGGACTACTTACTGCCAGGGGTGGTGCCACCTCCCATGCAGCAGTGACAGCAGTTCGGCTTGGCAAAACTTGTGTTGTAAACTGCACCAAACTTGTAGTTGACGAGCTAGAAAAAAGTTGCGATCTTGATGGAAAAATTCTGCGAACCGGACATGAAATATCCATCGATGGTACATTGGGCAATATTTATCTTGGTCATTATCAGGTAGAGATGGCTACCCGCGACGAAGGTTATTATTACTAAGTTTCTGGTTGTAAATAGGTTAGTGACATATAATGGCAGCATTTTGATCTTTTTTGAATATTCGTTTCAAAAAATGTTAATTATGTTGTAGTTTTGCACTCCATGAAAAATACCCGAAACTTCTGTATCATAGCCCATATTGACCACGGTAAAAGCACCCTGGCTGATCGTCTTTTGCAGGAAACCCATACCCTGAATGAGCGTGATCAGAAAGAACAGGTGCTCGATAGCATGGACCTTGAGCGTGAACGCGGCATCACCATTAAAAGTCATGCCATCCAAATGGAGTACGTTTTTGAAGGTGAAAAGTATATGCTCAACCTGATTGATACCCCTGGTCATGTGGATTTTTCTTACGAAGTTTCGCGATCCATCGCAGCCTGCGAAGGTGCCCTTCTGGTAGTTGATGCAACACAAGGTATTCAGGCACAGACAATTTCAAATTTGTATCTGGCACTCAATCATGATTTGGAAATTATTCCGGTGTTGAATAAAATCGACATGGATAGCGCCATGCCCGACGAAGTTGAGGATCAGATTGTTGATCTCATTGGTTGTGAGAGAGAGGATGTGCTGCGAGTGAGTGCAAAAACAGGATTCGGAATTCCTGAGGTTCTTTCTGCCATCATCCACCGAGTGCCAGCACCGAAAGGCGATCCCCAGGCTCCCTTGCAAGCGCTGATTTTTGACTCTGTATTTAATTCATTTCGCGGAATTATTGCCTATTTCAGGATCATGAACGGCACCCTTAATACTGGTGATTTTGTCAAATTCATGGCCACCGGCAAAGAATATCATGCCGATGAAATTGGTGTTCTGAAGTTGAAACAGATTCCCCGTCAGACCATGTCAGCTGGTGACGTGGGTTACATTATCTCTGGTATTAAGTCAAGTAAAGAGGTGAAAGTAGGCGATACTATTACGCATGTTTCACGTGCCTCACAACAAGCTATCGAAGGTTTCGAAAACGTGAAACCGATGGTTTTTGCTGGGATTTATCCTGTTGATGCCGATGACTATGAAGAACTCAGGGCTTCCATCGAAAAGTTACAACTTAATGATGCTTCACTTGTTTTTGAGCCCGAGTCGTCTGTTGCATTGGGTTTTGGTTTCCGTTGCGGCTTCCTGGGCTTACTCCACATGGAAATCATACAGGAAAGATTGGACAGGGAATTCGACATGGATGTGATTACAACTGTGCCCAACGTTTCCTTTAAGGCTTACACAACTTCAGGTGATGTGCTGGAAGTGCATAACCCCAGTGGCTTGCCTGATGTCACAAAGCTTGATTACATCGAGGAGCCGTATATCATTGCACAGATTATTTCCAAATCGGAATACCTTGGAAATATTATGACTCTGTGCATCGAGAAACGAGGTGTGATGAAAAATCAGGTTTATCTCACTTCCGATCGGGTTGAAGTTACCTTTGAAATGCCCTTGAGTGAGATTGTTTTTGATTTTTACGACAAACTAAAATCAATATCAAGAGGTTATGCTTCTTTTGATTACCACATTCAAGGATATCAGCGTGCAAATTTGGTTAAGCTCGATATTTTGCTCAACAGCGAACCTGTGGATGCCCTTTCAACCTTGATACACCGTGACAATGCCTACTCTTTTGGTCGCCGGATGTGCGAAAAACTTAAGGAACTTATCCCACGGCAGCAGTTCGACATTGCCATCCAGGCTTCAATCGGAGCCAAAATTATTGCCAGAGAAACAGTTAAGGCATTACGTAAAGATGTAACTGCCAAATGTTATGGTGGTGACATTTCGCGTAAACGAAAACTCTTGGAAAAGCAGAAGAAAGGTAAAAAACGGATGCGTCAGGTGGGTAATGTTGAAGTGCCCCAATCAGCATTTCTTGCAGTTCTCAAACTCGACTAACCAACAACTCTGAAGGTAAACAGCAGGTTTGCCACAAAATTCCAAATCATAACTACGACAATGGCGATGGCTTTTCCAAGGTAGAAGTTCATTCTGAATTTTGTAACTAAAAACCAAAGTATCAGTGTGTTGATTGCCAGCCCGACCAGCGAAATCAAAACGAATTCGGTGTATTCGAGGGCGACATTTGGATTGTTGCTTTCAAAAGTCCAGACTCTGTTAAGCACATAATTCGAACTGGCTGCGGTGAGCAAACCAATGGCATTGCTCAGGTATTTTTGAACACCAAACTTCTCTTTGAGAAGATAGGTCATGCCAAAGTCGACAAAAAGGCCTGAGAAACCGACGATGCCAAATTTGACAAATTTCGCCATAAGGACTGCTGGAGCCTGAGCAGAGCTGAGTAGAGTCATTGTATTTTATTAGAGATCAACAATGAGAATCAATGGCTCACCATCTCTTACAATATCAACATTGACGCGCTGACCTGGTTTAAGAGTCTTAAGTCTATTCATGTAATCATAAATAGTACCGACTGCCAACCCATTAATTCCGGTGATTTTGTCGCCCTTTTTCATTCCTGATCTTTCTGCAGGGCCACCTTTTGTTACACCTCCGACACCCAAACCATCTGTGCTTGTGCTTGTGAAATCGGGCATGATTCCCAAAGTCACTTTGAAACCTCTTCTACCAGTGGTGCGTTCTTTTGGCCCTGCTTCGGTGAAGCTAAGTTTGCTGTCTCGGCTAGCAAGGTCGCCGGCAATTTTTTCAGCGAGATCCGAAACAAGCATTAAACCCTGAAAATTTATTTTATCTGGCCTGTCATCAGGTGTATGATAATCGCTGTGAGCTCCTGTAGAAATGAACATAACGGGGATGTTTTCAGCATAGAAAGAGGCGTGGTCAGAAGCACCGAAGCCTTCTGGTGAAAAGCTGAGCTGCAAGTCACTGGCAGCATCAAGAGTTCGCAGGAGTTCCTCGGTTTCACTCGCGGTACCGGTGCCACCAACAACAACTGCATTTTGATCATTGAGTCGTCCAACCATATCAAAGTTTAACATTGCAGTAACATTAACCGGTTCAAAAGGCATGTTTTTTACAAAATAACGTGAACCCAGCAGTCCCATTTCTTCGGCACCAAAGAGAACAAAGGCAACAGACCGGCGGTTTTGTTTGTTTTGTGACATTCGGGCTGCTAATTCCAAAACTGCAACCACGCCCGAAGCATTGTCGTCGGCACCTAGGTGTGGTGCAAGGGTGTCCGGCATACGTGAGCCTGAACCTTCTCCTCCCATGCCGAGGTGATCATAATGTGCACCGACAATAACGTATTCCTGCTTGAGTATAGGGTCATTCCCTTCAAGTATCCCTATGATGTTAAAGGTAGTAACTTCTTTTTTAATGAGCTCTGTTGTTGCTGAAGCTTCAAGGACCAAAGTTGACTGAGATGGTTTTTTATGACGCATCATACCGGCCTCCAGACTATCAATCGTCTGGTTCATGCTGACCAAAATTTTGTCCAGAAAGGATCTTTTTACATCAATCACCGGCAATCCTGAGCTGACAACGGCTCTCTCAAACAATAGAGGAACGAGTTCATCAGTCTTATTATTCTGAATGCCACCTGTAAAAATAACCCCTTTGGCACCCCTGTCGCGGGCAAACATAACCTTCGTCCGGGTGTCACTGAAGGGAATAAAAGCACTGTTATTGTTTTGTGGCTCTGGATCGCCTTTGAGTAATAGCACCCATTTACCATTTACATTGAGTCCTTCATAGTCATCCCATTTTAAACTGTCGGTTGAAATAACCATCCCAAATCCGGCAAAGACGATGTCACTTTCAAGGCTTTCGTTGCTGCTAAGGGCATACAAACTGAAATCCTGACCATAAACCGCTTCAATAGCATTGATTTTTAGTTGATTGTTGCCTGCTTCAACAGAAGTCACAACTTTGAATGGTTGCAAACCACTTTCAAATGGCATGGAAAGTGAAAGATTTTCCAGTCTGTCTCTGAGAAAAAATACTGACAAACTATCTTGTCTTGTACCAGGAAATCGACCAGCCAACTCTGGTGAGGCCAGATGATAAAGATCCGATTTTACCTGTGGCAACTGGTATTGGGCCTGGATGTTGGTAAAATGGAACAGGGTTAGACCTGACAGCAGGAAAAAAAACTTATTGAACATGGATTTTTTTTGGCAAAAATAGAATTTTTTTCGCAGCAGGGGTGGCTCACATCGGTTTGTCCGCCTTTTTGATGGCGTACAAATCCTAAACATCTCATTTTTGGAAAATCAAATACGAGGAAGTCAGATTATCACAAAACCTATTAAATTCTAATTATTTGAAATAATGTAATTTACGGTGTCTAAAATTTGTGTGGAGTTAAGTATTTCCGTGAATCGGAATTTATTTCCTGAAATGGGATAAATTTTGTATTGTTAAAACAAGTTAATTCGTTGATAAATAATATTTTACACTTTTGGCATGTGAATTGTATTATTAGATTCAAAAGTTGACTTGTTTTGTTTGTTTTTCATAATTGGGCCACCCTCCCGGGTGGCTTTTTTTTTAAAATGAATTTACCAATTATGTCATCAATTATCCTTGTATTTCAAATGATTAAAGAAGTAAACGATTATAGGGATGGCAGGCAAAACCAGACTGGAAACAATAACCAATGATTGCATTTGACCTGAACCCTGTTGCGCGGACCGGAAGATTGCAAAAGTGATGAGCAAAAAAACAAGGTTGAGCATTACTTTCAACCAGCGCAACAATCTGGCGGCTTTTTGGTATTGTTCTGCTGCATTTTCCAGGGTAATTTTAACCGGATAATTAAAAACTTCAGGATAGTGGTTTAGCCATGTGATGCCTGCTGTCAGAATGAATGCAACCAAGGGCAGAAAAAGTATGCTGCTTTTATCGCCAAAGCCATCGGCCTCCCCGTGAAGGTTAAAATGAGTCGGTACAGTTTTGGGCAATTTAGTATAACCATAAACAGCCAGTATCAAATTGGCTGCAAGAAGTGTCCAACTCAGGTATTCAGCCAATATGTCTACAGAACTTTTAATAAGTTTGATTTTTGGCCGTATTGCTGATTTTCCGTAGCCTTTCTGCATTGTGCTATTTTGATTTTATTCACCATCGGTACTAATTGCTTCTGAGACAGATAGAATACTTCATTTTTGTAGGTAAACCTGATGACAGGTTAATTTGGTTGAAACACCTCTGCTTCTTGAATGCCTTGATTGTAATTGATTCTCTTTTCGACAGTCCCATCCGGAAAGAAGAATGTTTCGGTACCATGTTTGAGATTTTTTTGGTAATGAATTTCCCTCTGTAATTGTCCGTTAGAATGCCAGAATTTTTGAATGCCATTACCTTTTGAAAAATCTGCCTTACCGATGATCGATCCTGATTGGTCATAAAAGAGCCAGCTGCCATGCATCATTCCATGGGAATAGAATCCCTCTATTGCGAGTGCACCGTTGTCGTACCATCGTTGAAAAGAACCATGTAAACTGTCGTTTAGGTAATTTTGCCGAATAACCAGATCGCCATTAAGATTGTACAGTTCGGAAATGCTGTCGGCCTTATTGTTTTTGTAAAAACTAATTTCCTCCAATTTTCCGTTTTCATGATATCTGGTGTGCTTTCCATTCAGGATGCCATGGATATAGGTAGCTTCCAATTGCGGTGTTCCATTGTCGAAATACCAATAACATATTCCATGCAGCTTCCCATCCTCATCATAGCTGAGCTTAGAAATTAGGAGGCCGTTTTCGTTGTAGGATTTTTTAACTGAGGATTCACAAGCAGCAAAACCCAGGAGCACTGCTATATATGCGAAAAATATTAAAACCTGAGCTGGTCCTTTGCTTGGGCTATTATTGATAAAAACTCGCATTCATCAGAGGGATAGTGGTGAAATTGTCAAATTTGTAAATGTCCCAATATAGATTTTCAAAACCGGCCGATTCATCGAGACGTTTAAAATGATATTGTGTATGCAGCAACTTCATTGGGAACTGATGCAGGCAATTACCTGTGTTACCATATTGATTGAGGTATTGGAGAAAATACCAGCCAACGTCAAATCCCTCAAAAGCATATTGTTCGGGTTCAGTGTTATATTTTGACCTGTATTGTTGAATGAAGGTATTTACCGTTTGATCATTATAATTGATGTAGCCGTCGCTAAAAAAATGTGCATTTAACTTAAGCAGGCTTTCATTGAAGAGGTTATCAAAATCGCCCCAATTGGGAAGACCCACAAGTTTGACCGGCAAATTTTCAGCATGCTGGTTGAGTTTGTTTAAAAATTCCATCGCAAACACCCGGTCTTCTCCATAAGCAATGATAATATTATCGCGGACCTGCGAGGCATTTTTTCTGAAAGACCTTAGGCTGTCGCGGTCATAAGTAAGGAAGGTAATTTGGTTTGAAAACTTTGTTTCACCACCCGGATTCCCTTGTAATGCGCTGATATCAATCCAATTATCTTCAACAGTTGCACTGAATGACAAATCGCTGTTTTGTCGGAGACGCCTTAATAAATCTTCATTGTTGAGATTCACTTCATGTGGGATGTTCTCTTCAATGGCTTCTTTAAGTTGCTGTATTTCAGTTTGATTTCTGAAACTGTTCGCACCGTAAATGAATATTTTGGCTTTACCATAGCGATTGGCAACGAGTGAAGCTGTTTGCGTTGCCAATTGACTGATGTCTGGCTTAACTTTTATGACATATGGATTGTTCTCCAGTATTTCGCGGCGTTGAGATAGGGGGTTAACGATCATTATTCCTTTTTCAAGGGCAAATTCTGCCATTTTTTTGAAGGGTTGACTAAAAAATGGCCCAACAATCAGGTCAACATCTGCCAGCCAGCTGTCGTTTATGATTTGGTTTAATCCGGCTGTTGACTGTCCCACATCGAAGATTTTCAATTCTGCTTTCAGGTTATTGTATCGTGCCAGAGAATCGGCTGCCATGACAAATCCTTTATAAAATGGAAGAAATCTGATGATTTGTTGTTTGTTTTCATCGTTGACCTGGCTACTTTCCAGCGAAGCAATCTGATCCAGGTTTAATGGCAACATGAGGGCAATTTTAAATTTTTTTGTTCCTGATACAGATGAACATTCTACTACAGGCAGTTCTGCTTCTTGGATTGTTTCAGCTTCATTAACGGCAGGCTCTTCCGGAATTGCTTTCGTTTCTTCCGGCCAGATGGGTTGTGTGCCACTTCGACGGGCAATTGGAATTTTTACTTTCTGATTGGGGAAAACTTCCGATCCTAAAGAGGGATTGGCTTTCATGAGCTCATCCTGAGTTAAGCCATAATCTCTGGCAAGTGTTTTCGACTTTTGCCTGTTTTGCACCTTATGTATCAGGTAGCTGTCAGTTGTTTTTTTTTTAGGCAGGTTAATTTTTTGTCCGGGAGTAAGGGTTTCGGTGAGTCCGGGATTTATTTTTTTCAGTTCATCGATTCCCACGCCATAGAGTCTTGAAATTTTGTAAAGCGTTTCTCCTTTGACAACAGTATGGGTGATCATGCTGTCAGAAATAGCGGGTACGTGTGAAGGAATATTAATGTTGACTGGCAATTTGATGACCTGTCCAACGCGAAGATTCTGTTGCAAGCCAGGATTGGCAGCCATCAGCGCTTCGTTTTTGAGTCCATACAGCCGTGCTATACTAAAAAGGGTTTCTTTTGGTTTGACGATATGGATATCTTTTGGTGTTGCAGGGCCCTTTTCGGTTGATTGGGCCATTGGTTCTGTCCTTGTGGGTGAGACAGGCTCAGGACTCGGGTTGAGTGGCGAATCAAATGGAGACACAGTTTCGATTTTCGAGGAAGAAGCCAGTTGCCTGCGATCAGGCACAGGGGGTGCCTTTGGGGGAGGTTGCAGAATAGGGTCGTATTCGCTGCGTTTGAAACGTGTGTCAGTGACTGAAGGTCGGTTGTCTTTTTTTGAAATAGGTACCAGGATATAATCTCCTTCATGAAAAGGCTCTGATATAGCAGAATTGGCATTCCTGATCAATCGTTCGTTTACAAGGTAAACTTCTGAAAGGTATTTGAAATTTTCATTTTTTCCGGCTACGTGATATACATAATCATAGGTATCTTCGCCCGCAACTGCTTCGGGTTTTTGTTGTTGTGGTGGTGTTTGTCCGGTATTGGTGCGTGCCACAGGAATTCGCAACACCTGATGAGCTCTGATACCCGATCGCGATTCCGGATTTTCAATCAGCACAGCTTCAGCTGTGATACCATAAGCTTTGGCAATGCTGTAAAGCGTTTGTTGAGGTGCTACCCTATGAAGGTAATACGCTTTACCATTGTATTGCTCGATTGTTTGTGAAACTGTCACCGGGGTTTGGGCAAAGTCAGTTGCTGGACTGAGCAACAACAAGCCAACCAACAACATCACTCTAACGGGATGTTTCACTTTTAAGCTGATGTGAATGACTGGGATCATTTTAAATCGTATTATTCCCATTCAATGGTAGCTGGCGGTTTCGAGCTGATGTCATAAACAACCCTGTTCACGCCTTTTACCTTGTTAATGATTTCGTTCGACACCTTAGCCAGAAACTCGTAAGGTAAATGCGACCAGTCAGCAGTCATTCCATCAGTAGAATTGACAGCCCGCAAGGCAACCACATTTTCATAAGTTCTTTCATCACCCATGACACCAACAGACTGAACGGGCAACAGAATAGCTGCTGCCTGCCAGACTTTGTCATAAAGCTGATGTCGATGGAGGTTTTCAATGTAAATGTCGTCTACATCCTGCAGAATCCGCACCTTTTCAGCAGTAATTTCACCCAAAATTCTGATTCCCAAGCCCGGGCCTGGAAAGGGATGACGGTCGATAATAAAGGGAGGTAATCCCAATTCCCTGCCGATAATCCTCACCTCGTCTTTGAACAGGGTATTCAGAGGTTCAACGATTTTTAGTTTCATGTAATCAGGCAGTCCACCTACATTATGATGGGATTTAATCGTTGCTGAAGGCCCTTTCACCGAAACAGATTCAATTACATCGGGATATATTGTTCCCTGTGCCAGCCAGCTAACATCCTCAATCAGATGCGCTTCGTGATCAAAGACATCAATGAAGGTTGAACCGATTGCCTTTCGTTTTTTTTCCGGGTCTGTTATACCTTCAAGAGAATCAAGAAAACGTTCACGGGCATCGACACCCTTAACATTTAACCCAAGATTAAGATATGAATGGATTACTTTTTCAAATTCATTTTTACGAAGCAAACCGTTATCAACGAAAATACAGAAAAGATTTTTCCCAATCGCCTTGTGAAGTAGCATGGCAGCTACCGATGAGTCAACACCGCCGCTAAGTCCAAGTACAACTTTATCGTTGCCAAGTTTATGTTGAAGCTCGTGAATGGAGGTTTCGATGAAAGCATTTGGGGTCCAGTTCTGATGACAGCCGCAGATATCGACGACAAAGTTTCTCAGTAAGACCATGCCTTCTGTGCTGTGATAAACCTCTGGATGGAATTGAATACCAAAGGTTTGCTCGCCTTTTACCTGAAACCCACCCACTTTAACATCACTAGTACTGGCAATGATTTCGAAATCTTTGGGCAGGCTTAAAATGGTGTCGCCATGCGACATCCAAACCTGAGAACCATGTGAAATGTTGGCTACAAGCGGGCAATAGCTGCTGATGAAGGATAAATTGGCACGACCGTATTCCCTGATAGCGGAAGGCTCCACATTGCCTCCGTTTTCCCAGGCAAGCAGCTGCGCACCGTAGCAAACCCCAAGGAGAGGTATCTTGTTTCTGAAAGCTGATAAGTCGGGTGACTGTAGTATCCCGTCGCGCACTGAATAAGGGCTTCCCGAAAGAATTACACCTTTAATGTTGCCTTGGATTTCGGGAACATGATTGTATGGATGGATTTCGCAATAGACGTTGAGCTCCCTTACACGCCTGGCAATCAACTGGGTGTATTGTGAACCAAAGTCCAGAATCAAGATGGTTTCTTGCGTCATGTCAGCATTTTGGTTGAAACTGCAAAGTAACGAAAAAAAAGGAATTGAACATTCCCGACAGTTTGAATGTTTCTGTTTTTTTAACCTCAATATCACAAATATGAAAAAGTTAGTGGATACTTCTTCTTTCCGGGCAACAGACTCGGGCATGTTTTCAGCTTTTTTAAAATTTGTGGAGCGTGGAGGTAATGCTTTGCCACATCCGGCGGCTTTATTTGCGTTGTTTGCCTTTATGGTACTCATTCTTTCTGCTCTGGGTTATTGGTTGGGCTGGTCGGCAACACATCCTGCTACAGGTCAGGCTGTTGACATCGTAAATCTTTTGTCAAGAGATAATGTTCACAGAATTTTTACTGATGTTGTGCAGAATTATACCAGTTTTGCCCCTCTTGGCATTGTAATGGTTTCACTGCTGGGGATCGGTATTGCTGAGAGTAGTGGTCTGATCAGTGCAGCGGTGCGGCTACTCGTTCAAAAAGCTCCCGGATGGAGCATCACCTATGTGATCGTGTTGGCAGGCGTTCTATCAAACACGGCATCTGATCTCGGTTATGTATTGATTATACCGATGGCGGGTGTGATTTTTCACGCCCTTGGCAGGCACCCTGTTGCCGGAATGGCAGCTGCTTTTGCAGGTGTATCAGGAGGTTTCAGTGCAAATCTTTTTATTGGAACCATCGACCCCTTGCTTGCCGGACTTTCAACTGAGTCAGCACACATACTCGACGAAAATTACGTGGTTTTGCCCACAGCCAATTATTATTTCATGGCTGTTTCAACAATTATGATCACTTTCCTGGTTACCTGGGTGACACATCGTTTTGTTGAACCACGGTTGGGATTTTATCAGGGTGATGCAACGAGCGAACCACTTCATCCTTTGACTTCAGTTGAGAAAAAAGGTTTATGGGCCTCATTATTTCTTTTCTTAGCCTGGTTAGGGCTCATTGCGTTAACTATTTTGCCTGAAGAAGGTTATTTCAGAGGTCCCGGCAACAGCATGCTCCATTCGCCTCTGTTGGAAGGTTTTATTACCCTGCTGTTGTTGATGGCAGGGAGTCTGGGCTATGTTTATGGAAAAATAACCGGAAAATTCAGGCATCATGCCGATCTCATCAAAGGTATGACCGACCACATGAAAACACTGGCTTCTTTTCTTGTTCTGGTGTTTTTTGCAGCACAGTTTGTCGCGTTTTTCCGATGGAGTCATCTTGGGCTTGTTTTTGCCATCAATGGTGCTGGAATTCTGCAGGAGTTAAATATTGGACTTGTACCATTGATTTTACTTTTTGTTATACTCTCAGCATTCCTTAACCTTTTTATGGGGAGTGCATCTGCGAAGTGGGCAATCCTGGGTCCTGTGTTTGTTCCAATGTTTATGTTATTAGGATATTCACCTGAATTATCCCAGGCTGTTTTCAGGGTTGGTGACAGTGTTACAAACATTATATCACCCATGATGAGTTTCTTTGCCCTGATCATCGTTTATTTTGAAAAATATGATCCAAAAGCAGGTCTCGGAACTTTGATCAGTACCATGATGCCTTATTCAATCCTGCTTTTCATATTCTGGACAACCTTGCTCATCGTGTGGTCGTTGCTTAACCTGCCACTAGGTCCGGGGGCTCCCATACACTACACCCCTTGAAGCAGGTAGTGTTCAAAGAAACTTGGATTCATTTACCAACGGCTTCTGTCAAGTCGCTGACATTTAGCAAGTAATTGCATCAGAGCCTTTGTTTGAACCGGTTTGTAAAGCAGGTCGTCAACACCCTGATTCAGGTAGTCATTTTTACTTTGCTGAAGGGCATCAGCCGTAAGCGCCACAATAAATGGCTGTCGCTTCTTGTTGAACCGTTCCCTGATTGTTTTGGTTGCAGCTAGTCCATCCATTACAGGCATTTGTATATCCATTAATACCACATCATAAACGCGGCGTTCGAGTGATTCAATGGCCTCCTTCCCGTTTTCGACCATCTTGATCTGATAGCCATACCGATTGAGCACGCTCATGATGATACGCTGGTTGATGGCGTTGTCTTCTGCAACCAGAATGTCTAGCGGATGATACTCGCCCATTCTTTCATCGAGTTGGAGCTGTCTTTCAATGGCGTTGAGATCATCGGCCCGGTTGGCCAATACTGCTTCCATTGTATCAAATAATTCACTGTAATCGAGTGGTTTAAGCAAGATTACGGTATCTTTTCTGATTACAATAGGTTTATCGTTGAGTTTTTCCCTGTCTTTGAACAGAATGTGCGGGATGGCTTTTTTATCGCGCACCGCATCAATTAAACGTAGGTCAATCTTGACATTCGTACGGAGATGTGTGATAAGTAGATCGTATTGTGGTAACCAATCCGAAAATGTTGGATATTCCTGATCGATGTGTTTAATATCTAATTGCATATTGTTGTAGGTAAGGTATTCGCTTACCAGTTTATCGAGGGCATTATCGGCCGAAAGAAAAAGCACTTTTTTGTCTTTTAGACTAGGAAGTGGAGCCGAACCCTGACTACCTTCTACCGGTCTGAACGGAATTCTGATGACAAAAGATGATCCTTTTCCGGGTTCGCTTTGTACTTCGATAAAACCATGCATACGTTTTACCAGGTGATCGCAGATGGTGAGGCCAAGTCCGACACCTCGTTTGTTGGAGCTGTCAGGTGAGGCCTGAACATAAGGTTTGAAAAGTTGTGGAAGTAAATCACCCTTGATTCCGGGTCCCGAATCGGAAACTTTAAAACATAGCCAGGTTGTTTCAGCTGTTTTGCAGCTCGTTACGTCGAGTCTGACAAAGCCTTGTGATGTAAATTTGATCGCATTTTCGAGAAGATTCATGACGATTTGTCGCAACCTGAGGTCGTCACCGAAGAAAAGCTGTGGCAGTGAAGGGTCGAAGAAGTACAGTAATTCAAGCCTTTTTTCGATGGCATGTTCCATAACACTGACGATGCATTCTCGCATACTCTCGCGCAAGTCGAAAGGTTTGTCATGAATCCGGATTGTGCCAGCTTCAATTTTCGAGTAATCGAGTAAATCGTTGAAAAGAGCCACCAGCAGTGTCCCGCTTTCGTGAATGGTTTCGATATAATAACGTTGCTTACTGTTTAACTCGGTGTCAAAAAGCATCTCGGCCATGCCGATGACAGCATTCATCGGTGTGCGTATTTCGTGGCTCATGCGCGCGAGTAACCTGTTGCTGTATTCTTTTGCTTCATGGATTTCTTGTTCCATTCGATGGAGTTGTTCAAAGGATGGAATGCGTTTTTGATTACAAGCCATGGTTTTGTGAATGGAAGTGGGATTTATTTCATCCAAAAGAATAAAATCCCACAGGCCTGCATCCATTGCTGACAACATCTTGTTGGTAACTAATTCGGGTCCGTAACCAATGAGTGGAATGCCAGGAAATCGTTGACTAAGCAATCTGCAGGTTTGCTCCAGTCTTTCTTCTGTATTTCCGGGAATTAGTGCTGCCTTATAATTTCCACTGGCTAAGTGGTGAATTGCTTCACCTTCATCATAAGCAGGAACAACGATTGCATGCAAACCGGCTTCACCAGCAGATTTTGTAATCAATTTACTGATTTCCAATTCGTCGCTTAGAATAAGTAGATCCATAGTGTCTCGTCTGATAAGCTTGCAAGATACATCTTTCCATGAAACTTGCAGGAGGAATCAGTTTTGTTTGTACGCTTTTTTTACCTTCGCCTGATAAAGTTGAAGATGATGTCGACAAGAATTGATGACAGACAGGTGTTTTCGTTAAGAGAGGTAGCTGAAAGCATCCGGCGTACCATTGCGAGACGTTACACTTCTTCTTTCTGGGTTCGTGCCGAGATGATCCGACTCAATCATTATCAGCATTCGGGCCATTGCTATCCTGACCTTGTTCAGAAGGAAAACGGTAAAGTAGTCGCTCAACTGCGTGCGGTATTATGGGCAACTGACTTCAAACGCATTGATAAAATTTTTAGCAAAACCACTGGTGAGACGCTTTCAGATGGAATCCACATCCTTTTCAGGGGTAGTCTTTCTTTTGACCCAAATTATGGTTTAACAGTTCAGATTCATGACATCGACCCGGTTTTTTCACTCGGAGAACTTGAGCGCGAAAAGGCAGCCACGATCAGTCAACTGAAGGAAGAAGGACTTTTCTCGCGAAATAAAACTATCGAAATGCCTCTTTTACCTAAAAGACTGGCGGTTATTTCGGTGGCCTCAAGTAAAGGTTATGCCGATTTTATTCAATTGCTAACGACAAAACTTCATGACTACCAGCCTGATCACATGCTTTTTCCTTCATTGCTCCAAGGTGAAAAGGCGGCTGTTAACATCATAGGGCAATTGAACAAAATTGAAAAGATTGCACATCATTTCGATTTGGTTGTTATTGTTCGTGGTGGGGGAGGAGATGTTGGTCTGGCAGCATATAACAACTACGACCTTGCACGAACCGTAGCTACTTTCCCTATTCCCGTCCTTACCGGTATCGGTCATGCTACCAATCTTACAGTAACCGAAATGGTGGCGCATACTCATGCCGTTACACCAAGTGATCTGGCTGACATTATCGCCGTTAAGATCATTGGATTTGTTCGTTCATTAAAGGCTGCGGCAGATGCCCTGGCTCGCGTAAGTCGTATCACAGTTGCGAACCGGCAGGTTTTATTGCGGCATTATGATAGTTTACTGAATTTGTCGGGTCGAACTTTGACATTCGCGGGTCAACTGCTGAAGATGACCTTCAGCGACTTCAACCGGCGCGCTGTTTCTTTGATTCATCAATCATTCAGAGATATATACCAGGAAAAATTCCGCCTTCAAAGCAATACCGGTGCTATTTTGTTGAACGAAAAAAGGGAGGCGTCATACATCGAGAAACAATTTAAGCTAAGTGTGCCAGCCTGTCTTGAATCCGGGAAACATAACCTGGCCGGACTCGAAAAAAACCTTGACCTTCTTCGTCCGGAAGCAGTTCTCAGGCGTGGTTACAGTTTGAGCTTTTATCGCAACAAAGTGTTGACCGATGCACGGTTGCTGGTGGCTGGTGACACAATCGAAACCCGATTGGCCAACGGGACATTCATCGCTGAAGTGAAAGAAATCAATCAATAAACTTATCATGATTATGAGCGAAAAAATAAAATACACCGAAGCTTTTGACGAGCTTCAGCAAATTGTTTCCGATCTAGAAAAGGGAGAAACAACCGTAGATCAACTCGCCGATCAAGTTCGACGGGCGGCCTTTCTGATTGGTATCTGCAAAGAGAAACTTACTGCCACCGAACTCGATGTCAAAAACATTCTTCTTGAGTTGGAGTCGGATAAGGATTTGTTGAAACCAATTTAGTTTAGGAATGTATTACAAACTAATTATCAAGCCGTCGAAGGCTAAGTGCATGTTGTCAGGCAGTTCTTTTTCAATTTCAGCATGTTTTCCCATCAGATGACTGATATGAGTAAACCAGGTGGCGTCAGGTCTCAACTGGTTTGATACGGCAATTGCTTGTTCAAGATTGAAATGCGAAGGATGTATTTTCTTTCTTAAAGCATCAATAATCAACACTTTAATGCCTGCAAGCTGCTTCAGGCTGTCCTCAGGGATGTAATTAACATCGGTGAGATAAGCCAGTGGGCCAAAACGAAAACCAAAAATGTTCAGTTGCATGTGCATTAGCTCAACTGGTTGAATGTGAATATCACCAACAAAGAAGGGTTGCAGTGTAAGGTCTTGTAAGTCAAATTCCGGCACACCGGGGTATGGATTTTTGGCAAAGGCATAGCTGAACTCCTGACGGATCTCTGCCTGATCGCGCTCACATGCGAAAACTCTAACCGGCTTGCCTGTCAGGTAGTTGAATGATCTCACATCATCAAGTCCAGCAATATGATCCTTGTGTGTATGAGTAATCAGGATGGCATCCAATTTTTTAACTTTGCTGCGAAGCATTTGCTGTCTGAAATCAGGTCCTGCGTCCACAACAACACTCGTTGATGCAGTCTCAATGAGCAAGGATGACCTCAGGCGCTTGTCATGTGAATCGCCGGAGGTGCAAACCTCACACGGACAAGCGATGACTGGTACACCTTGTGAGGTGCCACTGCCCAGAATCGTAATTTTCACAAATAATGAATTTGGATGCAAATTAAATCATAAACATTCATTATCCAACCATCAAATTCGGTCTTGTTTATTGGTAAAAAAATGATTCTTTGTAATTTTAGATTAACCTCGTCGTTAAAACCTTTAATTTTACAGCCCAGTTAAGAATATAAATCCCGAAACATGGCTTTTACATATTTCTTGAATCGCAGCATTTGTCGCCTGACATCTGAAAATCATGCTTCGAGGCTGCAGGCTTTCGATGCCATAAAGACAATGCTTGTGCTTGTAAGTGCTGATGAAACGGAGGCAATAACGAGATATCGGTGGATGAGGGATCAATTTGATCATTTGACAACAATACGAATGATTCGTGTCACCAATGAGAAAAAAGCTGAACCAACTTTCACGAATGGCATCATGAAAGTGAATAAACACAGCCTGAATTTTTTTGGATATCCCGTTTCAGGGCTGAATGAAATATTGCAAACTGAACGCTTTGATCTGCTGGTGAATGCCGACGAGCGCAATCTTTTGCTCCTTCATGTGATTGCTGCCGCTGCCCATGCAGGAATGCGTGTAGGTTCACCACTCGGTGCATGCAAACATCTTTACCCTGTTTCAATATACGGACAGGAAGGAACAGGATTTTACGATTATATGACGCAATGCCGTGACTACCTGAATGCATTGGCAGGAAAGTCATCTCAGATTTAATGCTACACTTTTCCATGATTACAAAGATTCAATTACAGCTTATATTGAAATAAAATGAACGAATTTCCATTCTCTGGCACAGGAGTGGCTTTGGTCACGCCGTTTAAAACCGATTTCACTGTTGATGAGGAATCCCTTTACCGCATTGTTCAGCATGTGATAAAGGGCGGTGTTGACTACCTTGTTGCTCTTGGCACAACTAGCGAAGCCCCTGTTTTAAGCAAGGACGAAAAAGACCTGGTTTTGAAAACGATAAGGCAAGCAAATGCAGGACGCCTGCCCATCGTTCTCGGTATTGGCGGTAATAACACTTCAGCGATTGTTAAACAATTGGAAAACAACAATTTATACGGGATCGATGCAATTTTAAGTGTCACACCTTATTATAACAAGCCAGGCCAGCAAGGATTGTTTGAACATTATGATGCTTTGGCCAGAGCTTGCCCCGTGCCAATAATCTTATATAATGTTCCTGGACGCACAGCTGTGAATATGAAAGCAGTCACAACTTTGTCACTTGCACATAAACACAGAAATATAGTCGCAGTGAAAGAAGCATCGGGCGATTTGCAACAAATCATGGCAATTATTGCTGATAAACCCGATCACTTTGAGGTTATTTCCGGCGATGATGCTATCACGCTCCCTTTGCTTGCTGTGGGTGCCTGCGGTGTTATCTCTGTTGCTGCCAATGCTTTTACCCGTGACTTCAGCAATATGGTGAGGACACAATTATCCGGTGACCATGACACTGCCCTAAAATTACAATACAAGATGCTAAAACTCTACGACCTGCTTTTTGCTGAAGGGAGTCCTGCAGGAGTAAAAGCAATGCTCCAATTGATGGATCTTTGTGAAAATGTGGTAAGACTACCGCTAACCACTGTCAGCAATGATCTGCGACAACAAATTGCCAATTACGAAACCTATTTAATCACCAATAAATAATCGAAAGATGAGATTTTTTTACAAAGGCATGCTGGTTTTTTTAATCATGCACTTCACTGTTTCGTTGTTGGCACAAACGCAGTCGGAACTTGCACAGCTTCAAGCTGAAAGGCAGGAGTTTTATTTTAAGTTATCAGTTGAAAATCCGAATCAGATTGAAAAGATCAATGAGCTCGTTTCCATCGATCAGCTTACTTCTGACGGTTGCATCGCTTATGCCAATCCCTTGCAGTATGCCAAATTGCTTTCAGAAGGATATAAACCGGAGCTTCTGATGCCTCCCTCACTCGTCAACCCAAACCAACCGATGACGGATGTGGCTGACCTAAAAAACACCAATGATTGGGATACCTATCCCACATACCCGGCCTATGTGGCAATGATGCAGGCTTTTGCTGATAACTATCCAAACCTTTGTACGATTCATAACATTGGAACACTAGCAAGTGGGCGTCAGTTGCTTGTTGCCAGAATTAACAACGGTGAACCAAGCGGAAAACCCGAATTTCTGTACACATCTTCTATTCATGGAGATGAAACAACAGGCTATGTACTTACGCTCAGGTTGATTGATTACCTGCTTCAGAATTATGGAATTAATGACGAAGTAACACAATTAGTAGACGGTCTTGACATTTGGATCAATCCGCTTGCCAATCCCGATGGAACTTACTACGGGGGTAATAACACTGTTAATGGTGCCCGAAGGGGCAACGCCAATAATGTGGATATGAACCGAAACTATCCTGATCCTGAAGATGGTCCTCATCCTGATGGCAACGCCTGGCAGCCCGAAACAGTTTATTTTATGGCTTTTGGCGAAGAAAGAAATTTCACCATGGCAGCTAACTTCCATGGAGGTGCCGAGGTGCTTAATTATCCCTGGGACACCTGGGTACGCCGCCATGCTGACGATAATTGGTGGATTTATGTTTGCCGCGAATATGCCGACACTGTCCACCTTCATGCTCCAGCAGGCTATCTGACTGATCTGAACAATGGAATTACGAACGGTTACGATTGGTATACAATCGACGGTGGCAGGCAGGATTACATGAATTATTTTGAACAATGCCGTGAAATAACCCTTGAGATTTCAGATATAAAACTGCTTCCCGCTTCCATGCTGCCTGCCTGGTGGAACTATAACAACCGTTCGCTTATTAATTACATGAAGCAAGCCGCATTTGGGTTCAGGGGTGTGGTTACGGACTCGATAACGGGAGAACCGATCCTAGCGCAGGTTGAAATTGTAGGACACGACCTTGATAATTCCTTCGTCAGAACTTCACTGCCATCAGGGAGTTATTTTCGGCCTATTAAAGCTGGTACTTACGATTTAACTTTCACAGCTGAAGGATATTACAGCAAGACTATCCACAATCTCAGCATTACTGACAAACAGGTTGTGGTTGTAGATGCCCAACTTGCGCCCGGAATAATTATTGCTGACTTCACAGCCAGTGCGTATGAGATTCCCAAAGGAGGCAATGTCAATTTTTATGACAATACCTGGGGGCAAAATATCGCCACATGGAATTGGGAGTTTGAAGGTGGTGTTCCTGCAACTTCAACAGCCGAGAACCCCGTTAACATCACGTATGCCAATACAGGAGAGTATGATGTTACGCTCACTGTAACGGATGCAAACGGACAAAGTAGCACAATTACCAAAACTGACCTTATCAAAGTAAGTTCGATGTATATCATGACATCAGGCACTTTCTCAACATGCGAGGGTACCTTTTTCGATCCGGGAGGGCCTGATGCAGATTACAGCAATAACCAGGATGTGATCATGACGATTATACCCGATACCGAGGAAGCACTCACACGTGTTTTATTTACCCTTTTTGATCTAGAAGCACAGTCAAACTGTGATTATGATTGGTTGAAAATTTACAATGGACTTAATACAAGTGCACCATTATTAGGAACATGGTGTGGAAGCAACAGCCCCGGAACGATTATTGCAAACAACGGAGGCAAAGGTCTTACGTTTCACTTTCACTCTGACGGTTCAGTTGTGAAACAAGGCTGGGCTGCGGAAATCAGCTGCTTTAGCACCGTTGGAATTGATAATCCCTCAGAAGCAGTTGTAAATATCTACCCAAACCCAACAAATGGCAACCGACTCAGAATTTCAAGTGGTGAACCTTTGACCAATATCCAAATTTTCGACCTGAATGGCCATTTGGTGTATAATCAGGCTCTTCAATCCATTAACGAAACAGAAATAGATTTGTATCAGCTCAAACCTGCGGTTTATATGATTCACACCTCCACAGCACGAACAAACTTGATTCAAAAACTAACACTCAGCAGGTAAAACTTTGAAGTAATAAATATATATAGTCCGGTAAGCTCAGGTTATCCGGACTATTTATTTTTTACCATCAACCCAAAATTATCCTGAATTGGAAGAAACTGATACAAAGCAAATTGATTTTTGGCAAACATCGACACATCTGATTGTTTGAATTTATTTCCGCAATCGTTTGTGCTTTCAACCGAATTGTTAACTTTGCAGCCTCATCAAACCATGAAGTAAAACCTAACAACAGCATTATGTTTAAAGATGAAAAGGTGCTCAAAGCAGAGCTTGCCAAATATGGCATCACTGATGTCACAACGATTTTTCATAACATATCCTATGACGAGCTCTTTGCACATGAAACCGCCGAAGGTCTTGAAGGCTTTGAAAAGGGCTATTTAACCGACAAAGGTGCCATCTCTGTCGACACCGGTGTTTTTACAGGGAGGTCGCCGAAAGATAAATACATCGTTTACGATGAAGTTTCAAAAGACACGGTCTGGTGGTCAACCCAAGGTAAAAACGACAACCGACCCCTTGAACCTGCCAAATGGGACAGACTCAAAAAGCTTTCCGGTGCGCAACTAAGTGGTAAGAAATTGTATGTGATGGATGCCTATGCCGGAGCCAACCCCGACACCAGGCTGAAGGTACGTTTTGTAATGGAAGTTGCCTGGCAGGCTCATTTTGTAAAAAATATGTTTATTCGCCCGACTGAATCTGAGTTGGCAGAATTTAAACCTGATTTTGTTGTGCTGAACGCCTCCAAAGCTACCAACCCTGACTGGAAAGAAATGGGCATGAATTCCGAGAATTTTGTTGTTTTCAATCTATCCGAACGCATGTCGCTCATTGGTGGTTCGTGGTATGGTGGTGAAATGAAAAAAGGAATCTTCACCATGATGAACTACTACCTGCCACTCAAAGGAATTGCTTCGATGCATTGCTCAGCCAATATGGGCAAAGAAGGTGATGTTGCCATATTTTTTGGTCTGTCAGGCACTGGCAAAACTACCCTTTCGGCTGATCCTAAGCGCATGTTAATCGGTGATGATGAGCATGGATGGGACGACGATGGCGTTTTTAATTTTGAAGGTGGGTGTTATGCCAAGTGTATTAACCTGAGTGAAGAAAATGAACCTGATATCTTTCATGCTATTAAAAGGGATGCCCTCCTCGAGAACCTTGTTATCAGAGAGGATGGCTCCATTGATTTCGATAGTAAAGCAAAAACTGAAAATACCAGAGTCTCCTATCCGATTTACCACATCGACAACATCGTTAAGCCCGTTTCGAAAGGGGGACATGCCACCAAAGTAATTTTCCTCACTGCCGATGCTTTTGGTGTTCTGCCTCCGGTTGCCAAACTAAGCAGTGATCAAACCAAATATCATTTTCTGTCTGGATTTACAGCCAAACTGGCCGGTACCGAAAGGGGTGTTACCTCTCCACAACCAACTTTCTCAGCTTGTTTCGGCAATGCCTTCCTGGCGCTGCATCCAACAAAGTATGCCGTCGAACTTGTAAAACGAATGGAAGCTGCCGGTGCCAAGGCATACCTTGTTAACACGGGTTGGAATGGCACAGGGAAACGCATCTCTATCAAAGCTACCCGTGCAATCATTGATGCCATTCTCGATGGTAGCATCGAAAATGCACCTACCAGAATTACACCACGATTCAAACTCGAGGTGCCAACCGAACTCGCCGGCGTGGATTCCAACATCCTGTTTACTAAAAATACCTATGCCGATCCGGCTGAATTCGATCGGAAAGCCAACGAGCTGGCTGCAATGTTTATCGAAAACTTTGAAAAATACACCGACAACGAAGAAGGAAAGCGACTTGTTGATGCTGGTCCTAAGTTATGATTCATAGCTAATTGAAACTGATAGTTTGCTGTGAAAATAATAAAGGAGGGATGATGTCCCTCCTTTATTGTTCTAACTTGGGATCCCTTTTTCTCAGAAAAGACCTTAGCAGGAATAAATTGCTAATTTTGCTCATCTATGCTCAGTCGAAAAAATGATCACGATGTGTAACCAAAGACATTTTGTTAGCAACTTGATAAAAACAGATGCAACTTTATTGCCTGACAATGCGTCTGCCAGTCGTGGTGTAGATGGTTGTTTTTTGTTTTGATACACGATGGATGAAAAACAGCTGTTAACCGCATGTCTGCAAGGCGACAAAAAAGCTCAGAAAAAGCTTTATGAAACCTATGCACCAAAGATGTACGGAGTTTGTCTGAGGTACGCCAAAGACGAAGACACAGCACAGGATTATCTTCAGGAAGGCTTTGTCAGGGTGTTCACACATCTCGGCAAATTCAGACAAGAAGGTTCGTTCGAAGGTTGGGTTCGCCGCATAATGGTGAATACGGCACTCGAAAAGTTGCGTAAAACAGATATTTTTAAACATAGTTTGGAATTGGAAACTACAGCGCACAATACGCCCGATGCCGTTCAGCTCACCGATCAGCTGGATGTGGTTGATTTGTTGCACCTGATACAGTCACTGCCTGCCGGTTTCAGAACTGTTTTTAATCTCTATGCTATCGAGGGTTATACGCATCAGGAAATCGGCGAAATGATGCATATCAGTGAAGGTACTTCCAAATCGCAGTACTCGAGAGCAAGACAATGGCTGCAAACTCGTTTGAACAAAAAAGAAAAACACGATGAATAAGCAGCGGGATGATATAAAAGATCTGTTTTATGACAAACTACATGGTTTAGAGCAAAGTCCGCCACCAGAGGTTTGGGAAAAAATTGCAGATTACCGGTCGACACGAAAGCGTAGAATAGGTTTTTGGTATAGTGCTGCTGCAATAGCACTTCTGTTGTTGACTACGGTCCCTTTTTGGCAGCTTAACACCGAAAACAAAAAATCTTTACCCGAAGCCAGCAACGCTCCGGAGTTGAACCTGTCGCTTCATTCAAAAGTAACTTCACTTCAATCTATTAAAAGAAAGAATGCAGAGAATGATGTTGTTTCGGTGAAAAAAGAAAGAGACCTTCTTGCGCAAGTCAGACAGCGTAATGTGATCCAGGCTCAAACCTCAACAGACTCTCCTGACGAAAAAGCTTCATTTGATGTTTTCCCGGTTGCTGAAGCAAACCTGATCAGTGATGAATCTGCACAGGAACAACTTGATGAAACAGTCATTGCCAGTTTAGTATCACGCGATGAAAATACCGGAGATAAATACCGGCTTGCCCAATGGCTGCTCAACAGCGAGTTTGATGGTGAATTGGAAGATCAGCGTCGCAACGATAAAAAACAGAAGGAAAGGGCTCAGTTATCACTTGCTTATGGAAGTGTTCCGGGGGGGACAGTCACAGCAAATGAGCTGCTCTATGAAAACAACAATGTAAGTTATAGGACTGATGCCTTTCAGTCGGATATTGCGTACGAGACAACTTTTTATGAGGAGGTTGAGCGGACTGATATCTATCCGCCTCTTACACTGGGTTTAAAGTTCAGTTATCGTGTTGGTCGGCGGCTCAGCCTTGAAACAGGGATTAGTTATACAGCCCTGAGTGTCCTGACTAAAACAGTGGTGATGGACGACATTCACAGTGAATATGTGAGGACACTGCATTACATCGGGTTGCCTGCAGGCCTTAGGTGGGACGCCTTTAAAGACCGCTGGTTTACAGGGTATGTGCAGCAATCGGTGATGATTGAAAAAGGAGTCAGGGCCATTAACAAGAGTCTTCGCTACGATAAAGGTCAACTTTTTGAATCTGATCAGTCTGGAATGCGCGTCCCCGGTGTTCAGCTGTCAACTCTATCTTCTCTTGGAGCTGATGTGTCAGTTTACAGGCATGTAAGCCTTTATGGCGAAGGCGGATTGCAAATTTTTTACCTCAATGGAACGCAGCCATTTAACCTCAGATCGGCAAAAATGATGTGGCCTGTCTTTCATACCGGCATTCGTGTGAAATTTTAGCAATAAATGCAACGGTTTGCGCTTGCTTTGCGTCTTTGCATTAATTAAGGCTCAGTCATGAAAAATTCGAGGTTTATTTTCACAATTACACTGCTTATAGTAGGTGCTTTTTCCGTATTTACCTCCTGTCAGGATAAAATTTACGAGGAAATTACCTATGTGGCCAATGTCCCTGTTTATATGGATTTTGCCGAATTCAGGGCATCTGTAAAAAGACAGGCACCGAAGACTCTCGTTAGTCCCGGAAAAATTTATTTCTACAACAATTACCTGTTCATCAATGAGAATCAGGAAGGAGTGCACGTGATTGATAACAGCAATCCTTCATCTCCTATATTTACGGCTTTCATCGCCATTCCGGGAAATATCGATATTTCGGTGAGGGGCAATATTCTTTATGCAGATAGTTACATTGATATGGTAGCTATTGATATTACTGATCCACAAAATCCGATTGAGATTGATCGTATCGAAGGGGTGTTTCCAAATGTGATCCCACAACTTAATGATGCGTACCCGGTTTACGGTCTTGATTTCGAAAAAGGTGTAGTGGTAGGTTGGGAAAAGAAGGAAGTAACAGAAACAATCGAAAAGGGTACCAACTACCGGGCTGAATCCTTGGTTTTTAACCCTATCGGCGTGCCACAGCTTGGTTCGGCAGATGTGAGCCTGATCGGACAAAATACTGGCATTGGTGGTTCGATGGCTCGCTTCACAATTGTTGGAAGTCATTTGTATGCTGTGCATAACAGCGCTCTGAAGGTTTTTAATATTAGCCAAACGCCAGGCATGGCTTTAGGCACTGAAGTGCAGCTAGAACGCACAGTCGAAACTATCTACCCGTTTGAAGGGAGACTGTTTCTTGGAACAACAACAGGAATGTTGGTTTACTCACTCGACGATCCCGCCATGCCTTCATTTGTATCCGTGTTTGAACACGTAAATTCATGCGATCCTGTGGTTGTGGATGGTCAGTTCGCATATGTCACTTTGAGGTCGGGAAACAACTGCAACAACATGGTTAATCAACTGGATGTAGTTGATATTACATCAGTTGAAAATCCATTTTTGGTAAAATCCTATCCCATGTACAATCCCCATGGCGTGGGTATTGACAACAAGGTGTTGTTTGTTTGCGACGGAGATGCAGGACTTAAGATATACGATGCCACCGATCCCATGGAAATTCATCAGCACCAGCTGGCTCATTTTCCAGAAGTAAAGAGTTTTGATGTGATTCCTTTTAATGGGCTGTTGATGATGATTGGTGCTGATGGTTTGTATCAGTACGATTACAGTAACTTGACTGCCCTGACATTGTTGAGCCGGATACCGGTTACTTCCAAACCTTGATCACCATGTATTCACTAACCATTTTTCTTCATAAACCCGGATTTTATCCGGCTGTTGCCTCCGCAAGGCCGGAGGCAACAGTTTTTAAAACTTTACTCCTATGAAACTCAGATTCTGGAAAAAGGACAAAACATCCAGCGGTATGTCCGAAGCCGTATTATGGCAGCTAAGTCCGCTGAGAAAACTGATTGGAAACCAGCCTCAAGCCTGGAATAATAGGCTCGGTAAACAGCATAACCTGCGCAAACACCTGAGCAAATTGTGGAAACTCAATCAGGTTTCGCTTTGGTAATTTTTTCAAAGCAAACAGCTTATGCTGCGGGTTCACGCAGGCAACTGCTACCTTTGAGTGGTATTGCCAGTCTATTGACTGCGTTTTGTCTTTTTGTTTTTTCTGAAACTTTCGCCCAAACAAGTCAATCGGCAATCACCCTGAAAAGCGGGGAGATTGTTTATGGTCGAATCAGTTCAGTCGACAGCATCCAGGGTCTGCGCCTTGAGAATGACTGTGGCATCAGGTTTATTCAGCAATTTGAGATTGATACCATTGTAAGAATAAAAGACCAGGGTTTTTTTGCGGATAAGAAGAAATCGTGGTACAACATCAGCTCACTAGCCCTCTTGTTTGGCGAAGGTCGGAATGATATGGTTCCGATACCTTCGCTGACAATGGTCAATGGATATAATTTTCATCCTCAGTTATTTACTGGTATTGGAATCGGTTACGAGTATTATGAATGGAGTGTCATGCCTGTTTTTGCTGAAGTGAAATATTTTCTGAATCGTAAAAAAACGACACCATTTCTTAGTTTAAAACTCGGTGCAGGGATATCCTTGTCGCGCAATTTTCAAACTAATGACTATGAAACCAACGGGCTTTCGGGTAAAACATACACTGGTGTGCTGATTGCTCCTGAGGCAGGTCTGCTGTTTCCAATGGGAAAACGTGATGCCATCTTATTGAGTCTTGGTTATCATCACCAGGAACTCTCGCATGATAGCTACACTTATTATTACTGGATTCCAGGCTTTGAGCCCATGAAGAAAAGAGTTTATATCAATTACAACCGCATCAGTCTCCGGGTTTCATATCTTTTCCATTAACGGAAATAAATTGAACCTTTCACGATTTCATTTACAACTTCCGGGTCGAGCAAGGTACTGGTATCGCCAAAATCAGATATTTTGCCTTCAGCGATTTTCATCAGGATGCGTCGCATAATTTTACCTGACCTTGTTTTAGGTAGTCCCGTCACGATCTGTATCTTATCAGGACGTGCGAAAGTACCAATCATATTGCTAACAGCCAGCATGATAGAGTTTCGGATGCCTTCCTCGCCACCGGTACTAAATTGCGGACAGACCACAAAAGCATAGATCCCCTGGCCTTTGATGGGATGCGGAAAGCCAACCACCGCTGACTCATCAACGAGGGGGTGTTCATTGATGGCGTTTTCAATCTCGGCTGTACCAAGCCGGTGACCTGAGACATTGATTACATCATCCACGCGACCCAGAATGCGGTAATAGCCGTCTTCGTCCCGTTTTACCCCATCTCCTGAAAAATACAGGCCTGGATAGGTGCTGAAGTATGTTTTAACGAAGCGGTCGTGATCGCCCCAAATGGTGCGAGCCATTCCTGGCCAAGGGAATCCTATGCAAAGGTTACCTTCGACACTGTTTCCCATCAGCTGTTTGCCCTCAGGATCAACAATAGTGGGTTGAATGCCCATAACCGGCAAGGTTGCGTAGGACGGTTTTGTTGGTGTAATGCCTGCATAAGGGCTTATCATGATTCCTCCGGTTTCAGTTTGCCACCAGGTGTCAACAATCGGGCAGCGATTTTTTCCGATGTGGTCGTGATACCAGTGCCAGGCTGCTTCGTTGATGGGTTCGCCAACGGTGCCAAGCACTTTCAGTGAGCTGAGATCTTTGTTTTCGAGCCATTCCAGGCCGAGTGCCATAAGAGACCGAATGGCTGTGGGTGCTGTGTAAAATTGGTTAACCCGGTGCTTATCAACGATATTCCAAAATCGCCCGGCGTCGGGCCAGGTAGGGATGCCTTCAAACATCAGGCTTGTTCCGCCCGCCAGCAATGGTCCGTAGACCAGATAGCTGTGTCCGGTGATCCAACCGATATCGGCAGAACAAAAATAAATGTCGCCATCGCCATATTGAAAAATATTTCGAAAAGTGTAAGCAGTGTAAACCATGTAACCGGCAGTGGAATGAACCAATCCTTTGGGCTTACCGGTTGAGCCGCTGGTGTAAAGGATGAAAAGAGGGTCTTCGGCCTCCATTTCAGTAGCAGGATTTTCGTCGTGACTGTTCTCCATCAGCTCGTGCCACCAGAAGTCGCGCCCATGAAGCATTGAAATGTCTTCGCCGGTTCGCTTCAATACGATGGCTTTTCGAACGCAGCGACACTGACTCATGGCTTCGTCGGCAATCTGCTTGATGGGGATTGTTTTTGCGCCTCTGAATCCTCCATCAGAGGTGATAAGTAAACGTGCTCCTGCATCCTGCAATCGTTCGCTCAACGATTGAGCTGAGAATCCGGCAAAAATTACAGAGTGGATAGCGCCAATGCGTGCACAGGCAAGCATGGCGATCACAAGTTCAGGAACCATTGGCATATAGATAGCAACTCTGTCACCTTTGGTGATGCCAGACGAAAGCAACACATTGGCAAAGCGTTTCACTTGCGTAAAAAGCTCGAGGTAGGTCAGGCTGCGCGATGCCTCCTTAGGGTCGTTGGCTTCCCAGATAATTGCTGGCTGTTGCCCCCTGAAAAAGAGGTGTCTTTCAAAAATATTTTCGGTGATATTCAGTCTTGCTCCATCAAACCAACGCACCTGCCCCTTGTTGAAGTCCCATTGCAGCGTTTCGTGCCATTTTTTTCGCCAGTAGAAACTGTCAGCAATATTCGACCAAAAACCGGTTGGGTTTGATACACTTTTTTGATATTCAAAGATATAACCGCCAAGGGTAGAGATTTTCGGAATCATAGAATTGTCATTTTATTGGATGAAAAGAACAAAAACCTCGATAAAAATAGTTTTTTTGTTGATAAAAAAACAAGTAATCGCATTTGACTGTTACATTGAGCAGATTATCGGACTAAATAAGTGTTTGTGTTAAAAAAAAATAAGGAAGATTATCGGATGAAAGGAAAGAAATTATTTTCAGTCAAATACTCTGAGGATTTGATGCATGTGGGGCTGCTTGCATTTCGTGGGATGGTGTCGGTGATGATGCTGACGCATGGATTGCCAAAATTGGAGCGGCTTGTTGCGGGAGGTGAAATAATCTTTCCTGATCCCCTGGGTGTTGGTTCATTTTTCTCGCTGCTGTTGGTAGTATTTGCTGAGTTTGTATGTTCGCTTTTTGTGATTTTGGGTTTGGCCACACGATTGTCGCTGATTCCACAGATCATCACCATGGCTGTAGCAGTATTTGTGGTTCATGCCGGCGATGTTTTCGCAAAAAAGGAAATGGGATTGTTGTATCTGTCAGCCTACGTACTGCTGTTGATTACAGGACCGGGGCGGTACTCCGTTGACAGGTTTTTCCATAAATAAGAAAAGGCCGTCGACAGTCTTTTCAGTGCTGAGTGATCACAGATTGAGTTTCATCTGGATGGCCTGCACCTCACGCTGAAGTTGTCTGACGGTTTCGGTGAGGGGGTCGCGTTCGCGGTTAGGCTCGGGCATTTCGGAGCTTATGTAGTGGATAAATTTCCACACTTCCCTGATTTCGCCTGCACCGATGTCGTAAGGTTCGTAAAGGGTGTTGAGCGAATGAAGGGTAAGCAGGCCTTCGTCCTTGAGTTTGTTTTCAACAATTTTAAATACAATGCCTTCGTCACGGGTAAGGATGATGTAGGGTTGGTGACTTCGGATAAAGTTCCAGTCAACAACATATTCGCCGGTGACGTAGGATTTATCGGGTATTGGTAACATGGAATCGCCACTGATCTGGAAGCTACGGTACTTTTTGTTGTTGGAGAGAAAAGGCAGATGAAAGGCGGGTAATACCTTAATATATTCAGGATCGGCGAAGCCAGTGGTATAGCCTGCTTTGGCTTTTTCTTCCACCAGCTCAATGTTTTCGGTATTGTTGCTGTCAATAGTGGTAGTGAGCACCCGGAGCTCACTACCTTGTATATACACATCAAAGCCTCTCTCGAGTTGGCGGAGCTGGCTTTCGCTCAGCGCAGCAAGATCAATTTTTACCAGTGTGTCGATAGCAATATTGAAGTGTCTGGAGAAGGCAACGAGTGCTTCGATGCCGGGCTGAGCCACCTGATTTTCATAGCCACTCAGTGTGGAACGCTTCATATTGAGTGCAAAAGCCAAATCGTCCTGAGTGCGTCCGCGTCTTTTTCTGAGAAATTTAATGTTGTTGCTGAAGTATGTCATATGATAAATTTTAGTTTTTTCGAAAGGCCTGTCAACACAGGTTCCAGCTTGTTTTCAAACCAAGCTGTAAGTGTACCCTGTCGTAATTGGTTCGAAAAAAATGAAAAATTACTTGCAATTATTAAAAAAATGATTAATTTAACGTCGTCAAAAATGATTAAAAACACGTCAAAGATACATTAATCAAAACGAATGTCAAGTAATTAAACAATTTTTTTTGCAGCATAGAGCGAGAGCTGAGGTTTTTGCTGTTTTTGCGGGCTGTGTAATATAGAAGCAGATGAGCGACAGAACGATAGTACATATGGATCTTGACACATTTTTTGTGTCGGTAGAGCGTCTGGTCAACCCGGTATTGGTGGGCAAACCTGTGATCATCGGTGGGATTTCAGATCGTGGGGTAGTGGCCAGTTGCAGCTATGAAGCGCGGCGTTACGGTGTTCATTCAGCTATGCCGATGCGTATGGCAAAGCAATTGTGCAGTCAGGCGGTGTACATACGTGGCGATATGGATCTGTACAGTCGTTATTCGCGTCTTGTTACTGAGGTGATTGCCGAAAGTGCGCCCCTTTACGAGAAAACGTCGGTAGATGAGCATTATCTGGACCTGACGGGGATGGATCGTTTTTTTGGTTGTTACAAATGGACGCATGAGCTGCGCGAGCGCATCATACGCAACACCGGTTTGCCAATTTCTTTTGGCTTGTCGGGTAATAAAACTGTTTCGAAGATTGCTACCGGTCAGGCCAAACCGAACGGGGAGTTGCAGGTGCTTACCAGAGAGGTAAATAATTTCCTCGATCCGCTTTCCATTCGTAAGATTCCCATGGTTGGTGAGACAAGCTACAGGTTGTTGCGGTCGATGGGCGTGGCTACCATCGGCACGTTGCGGCAGGTTCCGCCGGCGATGATGGAGCAGGTGATGGGCAAAAACGGTTTGGTGATCTGGCGTAAGGCCAACGGCATCGATCCAACACCGGTGCAGCCTTACTCAGAGCAGAAATCCATCAGCAGCGAGCATACCTACGAACAGGATACCACTGATGTGATCACGCTGCGGCAGACCCTTTCGGCGATGGTGGAGAAGCTGGCTTATGAGATGCGTTCAAAGGAAAAGTTAACAGGTTGCGTGAGTGTAAAAATCCGTTATGCCAACTTTGATACACACAGTCAGCAGAAGCATATTCCCTACACAGCTTTTGACCATGTGCTGCTTGATACAGTGCTTGTCCTGTTTGAAAAACTCTACAACCGCCGGATGCTTATCCGTTTGGTAGGTGTACGTTTCAGCAGCCTGGTAGGCGGATCGCAACAGCTCAATATGTTTGAAGACAGCAGCGAGATGGCCGGTCTTTATCAGGCCGTTGACCGCATCAGGCGACGTTTTGGACGCGACGCAGTGCGAAGGGCAGGGGGCGTTGAAAGGCCTGGCCTGGTCGTGCTTCAGTCGCATGATTCAAAATCCAGATCTTTTTTTGATTTTAAAACCCCGTCATTATGAACGAAGAATGTGCTTTTATGGATGAGTTTGCTGTATACCTCAACAGCCTTTACTGGGAGCAAGCCATCGACGATTTACCTGCCGAACTTATTGCTTATGAATACATCAGGTTTAACGGAGGTAATGCCGATGAGTTACTTTTTACCACTGACGATTCTGATAAGGCGCTCCTTAAAGCCTCCTGAGTTACAGACAAGCTGCTATCAGCGCTTTGAAATCGATTCAATCTTATCGAGGATAGCCTGTGCCTCGGCATATTTGCTGTCGCTGGCTGCCCGGTTGGTTTTTGATAAGGTATGTGCCTGAGCCATCAGCTTTTCGTAGGTTTGCTGCAATTTGTCGGCCTCAGATTTTTTCTTGAAGTAGTTGAGCATATCAGTAATTGATTTAGTGAAATGGTAAACAGCTTCCGGAAGGTTTTGTTCATTGCAGAAAGACAGGTCACGGCCTTCAGTTGTTTACATTTTCGTTTTTGAAACTTCGAACTTTTTCAACAGGTCAATGAGTTATTTAACCATTCAAAGTCCCCGGTTAAGGTATCAACCGGTTAAGCAAGGTCTGGTGCTTGCCTTCGAGAGTGTGGAAGATTTTGTTTTCGATCTCGCCGAAATCTTGCTTGGCCATGCTAAATACGAGCTGTCCTTTTTCGATGTAATGGATGTGATCGCATAGGTTGGTGAGTGTTTCGAGGATGTGGGAGGTGATAAGGATGGTTTTGCTCCCGCGCATTTTGAGCAGCAGGCTGCGCAGCATTCGGCTGCTTTCGAGGTCGAGGCCGTTGAATGGCTCATCAAGGATCATGATAGGTTTGTCCTGTCTGATACAGGCCAGGATAGCCAGTTTTTTCTTCATGCCGGTAGAGTAGTGCTCTATCAGCTCATCGAGAGGCAAACCGAAGAGTTCGTTCCAGGCATCGTTGCTGAAATGTTTGTTCTTAAAAAGCCGGAGATATTCCCTGCCGGTGATGTGGGCATAGAAAAAATTTTCTGTTTCAAGAAAGGTAATTTGCTTGCCAGAAGGTTTGTTTCCATGAATGGAAATGTGGCCTTTGTCAGGTTTCAGGTATCCGGCCAGAATGCTGAGAAGACTTGTCTTGCCTGCGCCGTTGAGGCCGGCAATACCGTGGATTTTGCCTATGTCCATTACAAGAGACAGATCTTGGAATAACGGTTGATTGTTCTGCCAGGAAAAAGAGATGTTGTTAACGGAAATCATCGAGCAGGGGTTTTAGATTGTTTAATGACTTGAAGTAGAATCGGATACCCAATATGATGACAAGCGGAAACAGCAACGGCAGCAGGACTGCTACACTGCCTAAGGATTGAAAAAATCTGCCTGCCTGACTGTCTTGCCCCGGGTCGTAGAAGGTGTATTTCACCACTATCGCATAGCTGTGAAGCAAGAGCATCGCGAACATAAGCATGGGCGTTACTAGCCAGTATTGCGGGTGAAGCAGCATGAAGATTAACATGGCAGGCAAAGAAATCAGGCTATAGATGCGTGCGTGAAGTGCGAGTTTGTGTTGGATGAATGCTGCCGGTGGTAATTCAAAACTTCGCAACAAGGGCAGCGACTCATTTTTTTCATAGAAAGCCATCAGCATCCATCCAGTCAACAATTGGGCAACAGGCAGTGCTGCAGGATAGAAAGATACTGCCAGTCCGGCCATATTCACGGCTGCGATCAGATAAAAAAACCTTCGCAGTCCTGCTTTCCATTCAAGGGCGTCATCAGGAAGTAAACTGAGTATGGGGTTCAGGCGGGCTTTTCTATGGCTTTGACGCCAGGGCTTCATTTTGGTAAGTGGTACAAGCGCCAGCAGCCATAGCAGCTGAAACAGATGACCACGCATGATCAGGATGAGCCATACAGGCGTTAGCAATACCAGGTATTCGGTTAAAAACCATTCCATTGGCTTTTCCAGGTGTCTGTCGGCGAAAGGTCTGTCGCTTCGGCTTTGGTGGAGGGTCATTATACCTGCCAGCGAAACCCAGACAGCCCAACGTGCACCATCATTATCTCTGCCGATGTTCCACAACACGGCCATACCTGCTGTGAGCATGGCTAGTAATAATACCAGGCGTGGCAGCCCTAGCGAAGTAGCCAAACGGCCTGTCTGACTTGCCCGCAATCCCAGCATTTCCTTAATTGTCATGCGACAAAAATAACGAAAATGAGGATTGAGTTGCTTTTATGGGCCTTGATCTAAAGTGGTTTGGTGATGATCTTTTTTAAGCAAATGAGTGATGGGTTAATCACTTTGTTTACTTTTTCGAAGAATTTGTGTTTTCAGTAAAGTTAAACAAATGAATTCGAAACAAGATTGGTGATACATCTTTTGTATCCAGCTTTATTACAGACATAGTTTTGAGGTGACCCGTTATCTGAGACTTTTTCCTGTTTAAAATTCCTTCGGAATACCATTACTTCAATCTTCCAAAAATCCAAACTTACCCCGGTTGAAATCATCGAAAGCCTGTATTATTTCCCTGCGGTTGTTCATAACGAAGGGTCCGTGCGCTGCAATTGGCTCATCAATGGGTTCGCCGCTCAGGAGTAAAACAAGAGCATCGTTGGTTGCTTCGATAGTAAAATTTTCGCCATCGTTTGCCATCAGAATAAAATGATCCACGGTGGCTTTTTCAATTTCATTCACTAATACACTGCCTTCGATAACGAGCAGAGCTGTCGGATAATTTGCGGGTAAGTTAACAGGCAGTTTGTAACCCTTTTTTAGCCGGAGGTTCATCAGGTAAACAGGAGTGAAAGTAGAGGCAGGTCCATAGGCTGTCAGGTAGTTGCCGGAAATCACTTCCACTTCACTACCATTTTCATCGAGTGTAAGCCGGCCAAAATCTTCCTTTTTGATTGCCTGGTATTTGGGAGGTTCCATCTTGTTTCTTGCCGGCAGGTTTACCCAAAGCTGTACCATTTGAAACTGCCCGCCTTCCTTGCTCCATTCTTTTTCATGATACTCTTTGTGCAGTATACCACTGGCTGCCGTCATCCATTGAACATCGCCTTCGCCAATGATACCGCCACCGCCACTGCTGTCATGATGCTGAATTCTGCCTTTGTAGGCAATCGTGACTGTTTCAAAACCACGGTGTGGGTGCACACCCACGCCCCGTGGTTTGTCCGATGGCGGGAAATGATGGTTTGCATTGTAATCGAGCAGGATAAAGGGATTCATCCGCTCCATGTTGGTGAGTGTTGTTCCAGGAATGAAATTATGTACTTTGAAGCCATCACCAACCCAATGATGTGGTGGTGGGGCTATTACCTTTTCTATATTTTTTCTTTTCATGTGTGTTGTGTTTATTGTTGGAGCAAAAGTAAGCCGAATCGGAGGGCAGTTTATTAACCTGTGTTAAGAAATCAGCCGGAATGATAATAGATTCCAGTGGTTAGGATCCACATTTCCGGAATTGTTACAAAAGATAGGGTGATTGGGATATTTCTTTGATGAATTGTTACTGATTTTGTTCTTTTACGACAGGGTTTCATCGTTTGTTAATTTTCAGGAGGGATAACTGAGAAGTGTGCAATTGAGTAAAAATGAAAATACCTGTTGATATCAATGGATAATTGTGTTCAATTGTTTTGAGTTTCGGGTAATTTCTTATTTTTGCAGTCCGAAATTGTAATCGGGGTGTAGCGCAGCCCGGTAGCGCGCTTCGTTCGGGACGAAGAGGCCGCTGGTTCGAATCCAGTCACCCCGACCCATCAAAAGACCAACTCTGACTGAGCTGGTCTTTTTTGTTTTCCATTGTTTAACAACACTTAAATCGGAAAAAGATCTACTTTATTCAGTTCCTGTGTCATACTGTTTCAAAGGTTCGATCTGCCCTGTGAAACTCAGATGATTCAGTACGATTCGAAGCTCAGTAAATTCATATTCAGGGCCAAGAACCTCACGAGCCCTTGAAAGGTGGGTATCGCCAGTTTCAATGAAATATTCCGAGATGGTGGCTGCTTTTTCAGGTGCAACAAGTGCATCAACTTCGATTTCACCGGTTTCAACGTGTTGTGCCAGATGATTATAGATGGTGCTTACAGCCATTTTACGCTCCAGAGCAATTTCGGCGATGCTTTTGCCTTCGCGGTATAAATCGAATGACTGTCGGTGGCTTGGTATTTTTGAGATTTCAGGTTTTTTTTCGGGCAACGGACTGAGGTTGATCGTCGTACCTGGCTCGTATTTGTTCAAATATTCACCAATAACACCCAGTAAGGCAGGGCCAAATCTGCCTAATCGTACTTTGCCCAATCCTTTGATCTTGCTTAGGGCTTTCATATCAACGGGCTTTTTGGCTGAGATTTCTTTGGCTGTTTGAATGGGCAACACTTCATATACCTCCAGGTTGTGTGCATCTGCTGTAGCATTTCTCCATGTCATTAAAGCTTCATACAGTAGGTCTTTTTTTCCTTTTTCCGGTTTTTTCGAAAGTTGACTTTTTAGTTTGTGATCAGTGTTTTTTGTAGCTGCTATTGCCCTTGCTGTCAGGTAGTTGTTGATTCTGAAGCCATGAGCGCAAGCTTCAAGACAAGCCAGCTGTACCTCCATATCGTTGATCAGCCTGCTGTAAGCATCCTGAAGTGATTTTCTAACCTCCTTATTGTCAGTTTCCACCTCCACATCAAGGTCTGACATCAAACCCCTGTACGGAGGAATGAAATATGCACAGGCTTTGCTTATTCTTTCTTGTAAAGGATCATTTTGCTCAATATCAGGGTTTTGTTCTGCAAGTTGCAAGACCTGTTTTTTAAACTTTTGGCTGACTTCAACGAACTGGGTTATCAGAATTTTCTCGCATTTCAGGTAAGTTTCAGGCAGCTTATTACCAAGAATCGACTTGTTTTCAATACTATGCCGGATCAGGTATTTGAGTCTGTGGCTGATCGTTTCAAAATCGGTGAGCTCATTTACAAGTTGCAAGGCAAAGACATTTTTTGCCTCCTGCAAGGTTTGTTCATTGGGCATTGAGGCTTCAACCTGATTCATATACTGACTCACCGTAGCATTGGATTTGATAGCGCTGGATGGTAGCAACGATCTGAAAACCATGCCTTCCAATGTACGGCATCGGCTCAGCGCCACATACACCTGTCCGTGTGCAAAAGCTGCCTGCGCATCGATAATGGCTTTATCGAAGGTGAGGCCCTGACTTTTGTGAATGGTAATGGCCCATGCCAGCTTAAGGGGTATCTGGGTAAAAGTGCCGATTGTTTCTTCCTCAATTTCACTTGTTTTTTCGTTGAGTCGGTAACGGTTGTTTTGCCATTCAATAGCACTCACACTGATTGGATCGTCTTCTCCCTCACATTTTACACTAAGTTGTTGATCTTTTGAGTCAATCTCAGTGATTCTACCAATTTTACCGTTGAAAAATTGCTTGGCAGGAGAGGGGTCATTCTTGACAAACATCACCTGCGCACCCACTTTAAGTTCCAGTTCAGCTTCAGTGGGGAAAAGATATTCAGGAAAATCCTGCTTGATCACTGCTTTAAACCTAACAATTTTGGCCGGTAGCTTATTTAACTTTATTTCATTAATGCGTTGAGCTTGTGCGTTGTGCGTTGTTAAAGTGATGTAACCTTCTGTGTCGCCTTCAAAAACTTCAGGAAGATATCTCTGGTTAAGCTGTTGGATTGTTGCTTCATCGGGATTCGACTCACGCACTTTGTTCAGAAGGCTGACAAATAAAGGGTCGGATTGCCTGAATACCTGGTTCAGCTCGATGCTGATATAGTTTGTTTCACTGAGGGCCTTGCTGCTGAAAAAGTAAACTGAACTATAGTATGGTCTCAACAATTCCCACTCTTCTTCTTTGGCAATGGGTGCCAGTTGGTGTAAATCGCCAATCATCAGCAGCTGAAGACCTCCAAATGGCAAACTTCGGTTACGGAACCGTCGGAGTACATTATCGATCGCATCCAGCAGGTCAGCCCTTACCATGCTGATTTCATCAATCACAAGCAAGTCCAGACTGCGGATGATGTTGATTTTTTCACGACTGAATTTTTGCGACCTTGAGGCAAGTGCAGAAGGTTTCTGTTCCGAAATTTCCTCTGTTTTGTTGCCGAGCCCTGGTATTTGAGGACCGAAAGGTAGTTGAAAGAAACTGTGAATGGTCACGCCGCCTGCATTCATGGCGGCAACACCCGTAGGTGCAAGAATAACAAAGCGCTTGCTGGTCATATCACGCAATTGGCGCAAAAACGTGGTTTTCCCTGTTCCGGCTTTCCCGGTTAGAAAGATGTGTACATTGGTACTGCTTACAAACTCCCGTGCAAGTGAGAGCTGTGAATTGGTTTCAAGTTTCATGGATATGTGTTTAAGTTGTTTCTGCCACAACAGCACACATACGCAACATTCTTACCAGTTCAGATAATGGATGGTGTAGTTGTCTTGTATGTAGCTGGCTATCACTGTTTTTCTACCTTGCTCGGCATCTTTAACGCTGGTAAAGGCGTTCGAGGTGCGGTGTCCGCGGTCTGCCATATTCCATCCTGGGTATTTGGTTATCAGCAGGTGATTGAATTCGTAATTGAGGTCGAAATCTTTCTTTTCCTGATGGATATTTGAAACAAATCCGTGATAGCTTTTCTTGCCAGTGTGTTCTGGGTCGCAATAGCAGGATGAAAATACGAAGTAATATTTTGGGCCGGCAGCGAGCTCGAGTGGGATCGTCTCGATGGGGCTTTCTTCGGTGTCTTTGATTGGGTCGAGTGTGCAGCGAAAAACACTGCCGATAAGGTTAAAGCATACATCCACACCGGCAATATAGAGATCCAAATCACCATCATTGTCATAATCTCCCCAGCGAGCCACTCCACTACTCACGCCTGGCAGACCTGCAATAACATCTTTAAACCCTTTACCATTCATATTTTTGAGCACGATGGTGTAGGGTCTTTCGAGGCTTTCGCCGGTTATCACTACATCAATAAATCCATCGCCGTCAAAATCACCTGCATCAAGGCTGGCGTGCATCAGTTGTCGGATGCCCGCGGCGCTGCCTTCGCTAAAATGTGCCGATTTTCCGTTAAGGTAATAACGGGTAGCAGGCAGTCCGTTTTTTGTCTGACCCGCTATCATGAAATCTGTCAGACCGTCGTTGTTGAAATCAGCACAAACTGCGTCGCTGTGGTAAAGAGGTAAAAAGTATTGTTTAGACGCCACAAAGTTGCCGTTTTTCTGAAAGTAAATGTTCGTAATAAGGCCACTATTAGTTTGTCCAGTAAGAAGAATATCCAATAAGCCGTCGTTGTTGAAGTCGGCCCAGCATGCTTTGCCGTATCGTACTCCTGGCAGGCCACTACTTACCTCGGCCAGTTTTCCCTGGTCATTTCTCAATATTACAGTACTCAGGTTTCCTGTTTGATCCTTTCCGCAGATCAAAACATCGGCATCACCATCACGGTCGAAATCTCCAAAAGCAACAGAGCCATCGGCAAGAGCCGGCAGATTAGCCTGACTTTTCTGAAAAGTACCGTTGCTATTCCTCAGATAAACGCCTGCCTGATAATGGTTTCCATTTGCAATGCCGGTCATTGCCAGGTCTTCAAGTCCGTCTTTGTTAAAATCAATCACATCCATCCCACCAAAGCTCAGGTCTGGTAAATTTGCCTGCGTGGCAACAAAACTACTTTTAGTTTTCTGCTGGTGGAAGATGGTTCTGATTTGCGAAGAGTTTGGGCTTATCTCACCGGACGCTACAGGATGAAGTTTGTTTCCGGATGCGATCCAAACTGCCTGAACCTGTGACATGCCGGTTCCGGAACGGGGTATTTCAACAAATAACTGAGCTTCAGCGAATTTGTTGCTAAAGATCAGAAAAAACAGAAAAAACAATTGATACCTTGAAAAGCTGCCTTTCCGGTGCTGAGTGGATTGAGTAGCCAATAGGTTATATTTTTCGTGTTTCATGATATTCTGGAGCTTTGCGGTTATCGGTTGGCTTTTAAAAAGAGTTTCATAACCCCGATCACTTTTTCGATACTCAGCGGTTTACTGAGGTAAGAATCGAAGCCTTGACGGATGAATTTTTCTCCTTCATCAGAAAGAGCAAAGGCCGAAATGGCAATAATCGGCTTTTGGTAGCCTCTTTGCCTTAGTTCCTGCATGGCGCTGATCCCGTCTTTTTCAGGCATTTGTATGTCCATAAAGACGATGTCGGGCTGGATCTCAAGGGTCATATCAATGGCCAATAAGCCGTTGCTGGCATGGTGTACATTGGTTTTGGTGTAACGAAGCATTCCATTGATCAGGTAGAAATTCGTGTCTACATCTTCTGCTATCAACACGTTATAATTACTGAAATCAGGATAGAAATTGTCTTTGTCCGTTGATATGATCTGAGCCGGTAGCGTGAAATAAAACACAGCCCCTTTGCCCTCGACTGATTCCACCCAAATGGATCCGCCCAGGAGTTGAGTCAGATTTTTCGTGATGGCCAGCCCCAATCCTGTTCCGCCAAAAACTCGGGTGTGTGAATCGTCTGCTTGTCTGAATCTCTCAAATATAACTTCAAGTTTTGATTCCGGAATGCCAATACCAGTATCTTTGACAAAAAACTCATATTTTTCACCTACATGAATCATTCCAAACTCAATTTGGCCTTTTTGAGTGAATTTTGTTGCGTTACTTAGAAGATTGGTTAGAATTTGAACGAGCCTCAATTTGTCGGTTGTCATCTCTATTTTTCCCGCTTCTTCCCTGCCGGAAAGCACGAGTCTCACTTCCTGTTTTCCTGCCAGGTCGAGTTGTTGCCTGAAAGTTTGATACAACTCGTCCAACACAGGGGCAATGCCAAAAGTAGTGTGCTGAATTTTGAGTTCACCGGCTTCAATTTTGGAAATGTCGATAATGTCGTTGATAAGGTTGAGCAACAACTTGCCGCTGGAGCGAATCATTTCAATGAAGTCAATTTTTTCTTCAGCTGAGTAGTCATCTGACGAAAGTAGATCAGAAAAGCCAAGAATGGCATTCATCGGGGTCCTGATTTCGTGCGACATATTGGCAAGGAAAGCAGACTTGAGCAAATCAGATTCTTCAGCTTTGTTTTTCGCTTTAACAAGGTCTTGCTCGAAACGTTTATTTTCGGTGATATTTTCCATTACTATCACAAGGCCCATGAAGCCGTTTTCGTCTTTCATCGGGGCGCCCTTTAATTGAATCCATCGGATTTTGCCAGCTTCACGCAGCCTGAAAGTTTGATCGGGGATACTGCCTTGATATTTGTGGGCATTTTGCCAGAATGACTCAATGTTTTTCCTGTCTTCGTGGAGTATGTGGCGCAGCCAGGTGCTGTCGGTGAATTCGGTTTCCGGAATTCCGGTTGATAGGGTAAGTCGCTGGTTGAGGTGAACGATCCTTCCATCCTTATTGGTTACCGCGATGCCAAAAGGAGAGGTGTTGTAAATGGCATTAAGATGTTCCTGGCTCTGCTTGAGTGAGTTGTATGCAGCCAGATTTTCTTTGATTTGCTCGTTTAGCTGCTGAGTTCGTTCTTCCACCCGGTCTTCGAGTCGCTGATTCATTGCTTTAAGACTCTCGGCATCTTTTTTCTTTCGAAGAAATGTTCTGAAAAAGAATAATCCTGTCAATACCAAAACGATGATTATTGTACCGAAAATAAGGTTTCTCATTCGGTAGGATTGCTCAGCAATTTTTAGTTTAAGTATCTCGTTTTCAGAATCAAGTTGTTGGGTTTCGTACCTGATCTGCATCTCGGTGATTTCGTAATTACGACGCTCATTGAAGAGTGAATCTTTTAGTACGGCAGCCATTTCGGCGAAATGGAGCGCCTGGCTGTCGTTTTTGAGAAGTTTGTAGGTTTCTTTTTGAAGTTTATAATTGTAATGTAAAACAGAGATGTTGTTGAGTTTAATAGCAAGTGTTTCTGCTTTGCGAAGGTTATCAAGAGCCTGGTTAAGATTTTGCTGATTAAGATATTGCTCTGCCATTTGGTTAAGCACAAGCGACTGGCCATATTCATTGTTTGTCTCAGTATATACATCAAGGGCTCTGTTCAGGTAGTCGTAGGCTTCAGCTGGTCGCGACAGTTTGATCATTACTTTGCCGATGTTGGCATAAATATTGGCAAGTTCCAGTTTGTGGTTGTATTTTTTTCGGATTGCCATCGCGCTGATGTAGAAATCCAAAGCACGTGTATAGTCCTTAAGATCAGCATGAACCATTCCTATTGCATTTTGTGAATACGCAATTTGCGGTTCATCTCCAAGGTATTCTTTCAAAAAGAGTGACCTGAAATGATAGTCAAGTGCTTTCTCATATTCATGGTATTCATGGTAAACGCTTCCGATGTTGGCAAGGGTGAAAGCTATTCCTGTACTGTCGTATAGCTGCTCAAAAAGCTGTAGTGATTCCAGATGTAGTTCAAGGGCTTTTTCAGGTATATTGAGTTTACGGTAACAAACACCTTGTTCATTGAGTAGCTGTGCTTTCAGTTTTTTATTGCCCAGGGTGTTGGCGAGTGGCATGGCTTCTTTGCCGAGGTTGATGCCCGAAGCAGGATCGATGTTGCGGATACTGCCGACAAGCTGAATATATAGTTTAAGTTTTTCTTCCCCTGTAAGCACCGTTAATTGTTGTTTTAAACTGTCAACTTTCATGGGTGTGTCTGCTTTCACCGGTAACCAGGTAAAAATCAGCATGATCAGAGATAAGTTAAAAACTGATTTGATCTGGTGCTTCATCTGTAAAAACTCCTAAATATAGTGTATAAGGGGCAAATATACAGAATTTGTAACGATGTTAAAACAATGCAGTGGAAGTTAAGAAAATGTAGGGATGAAGTTGGAAAAATGTTGTTTAAGGAGGGGTTGGATTATTTTCGCACGAATTGCATGATGAGTTCAATGAGCAATTCGGGGTTTACAGGTTTGGTAATGTAACCATCAAAAAGCGCCGTTGACCTGTCAAAAGCAGGATTATCAGTGAAAGTGCTGAGCGAAATCACAGGTATATCAGGATTGAAAGATTTGATGAGCTCGGTGGCTTCTTTGCCATCCATACCAGGCATGTTAAAATCCATCAGCACAACATCGGTTTTGTTTCCGCTGCGGATGTGTTCCAATGCTTTGAATCCACTTTCGGTGTAGTAAATCTGAGTGTTGAGCTTACTCAACATAGCTTTAACCAAAAGGTAATTTACCCTCAGATCGTCAACCAGCAGGATATGGATCGTTTTGTCGGACGTCCTGGCAGGGTTATCGTTCTTTTCTGAGGCTCGGTGTGGCATTGTTAAGGTTAAATTATTATCCATAACTTCAATGTATCAATTAGTAAGCCACATTCGTAACCAATTGTTATTTAATACATTGAATTTTATGTCAACAGAATGATTGTTTCAAAATTAGAAAGAATTCCTGTAATTGGAATATAGCTATAGCGTGCTATAGTTCTATTCGTTCACAAATATAAAAAAATTTATCTGCAGATCTTTCTAAACATTCAAGAATAGAATGCTTCAGGAGGTATAATATCAGTAGTTGACTGTTGAGGTTGAAGAAGCCGTTAGAGGTTTTCGTCGAAATATGTAACAATTTTTCTGATTAAATGAGCTCTGTCCTTGCCTCGTACATTGTGTTCATGGC
>JANJXG010000080.1 GCA_024709145.1 Bacteroidales bacterium
CCTTTGACAGTACCTGTTTGCCCATACACAAAGGCCGTGAAAAACAAGCCGGCCAGCATGAGCAAAAACTGCCTAAAAAATCTGTTCATAAGCGTTTAACTTTTGTGATTAGTGATTAGTGATTTGTGTTACATTGCAGAAATATCAGTTGCTTAACATTTCGCTTGAAAATAGGTTACACAAAAGTAACAAAACAATCCTTAATGAACTGTTAAAGGCTTAACATTTTCGATATTTGAATTGCAAACGATTGAAATAAATAAAATAATTTTGGGGCGAATTTTGAACTTGGCTAAATGTTGTATCTTTATCCGGTTTATTCGATAAAAAACTCCACGGAGCAAACACCCGTAATCAGTCAAACATGAAGCGTCAGATCACCATCAAAGACATTGCAATAAAGCTGGGATTGTCAACATCCACGGTTTCAAGGGCTCTCAAGGACCATCCCGATATCAGCCCCAAAACGCGCACCGCTGTTAAGGAACTCGCCGGCTTGCTGGGTTACCGTCCCAACAGAATTGCTCTCAACCTGCGAAACAATTCAACACGCACCATCGGGCTGATCATTCCCGAAATCGAACACTATTTCTTTTCTGCCATCATCAACGGTATCGAAGAAATTGCCTATAAAAACGATTACAGTGTCATGGTTTTCCAATCCAACGAGTCCTATAAAAGGGAAGTGATCAATACACAGGCCGTGCTTACCAACAGAGTTGATGGAGTGTTGGTGTCTTTTTCCAAAGAAACAAGTGATTTTTCGCATTTCCAAAAGCTGATTGACAACGAAATTCCGGTAGTTTTCTTCGACCGAACCACCGAAGAACTGCCTGCTGACCAAGTGGTTGCTGATGATTATCAGGGTGCTTTCATGGCCGTAAATCACCTAATCGAAAAAGGTTGCCGCCGCATCGCTCATTTTGCAGCCCCACAAAACCTTCAAATTGGTAAAAGCCGCCTTTCAGGTTACCATGATGCCCTGCTCAAGCACAACATACATTTCCGTCACGATCTTGTGCACCTTGCCGACACTTACGATTCTGCCAAAAAAACAGCCCACGACATACTGCGCAGGCCCGAAGCCCCCGACGGTTTCTTCGCTGTCAATGACATGTCGGCCATCGCCATCATCAAAGCCGCGCGCGAACTGGGTAAACGGGTGCCCGAAGATATTAAGGTGGTAGGGTTTGAAAACAGCAAGTCAGCCGCCATCAGTGAACCTGAGCTGACTACCGTCGATCAGTTTGGCTTCGACCTGGGAAGAGAGGCTTGCCTGATGCTGCTCAAACGCTTGAAAAGTACTGATGAAACCGACTTTAAACCGGTTAAAAAAGTCATCAAAACCAAGCTCGTGGTGCGTTCCTCAACATAATGCCAGCAGAGATACTCAGCAATTAACGTTCCGGCAAACCTTACTTCTGGTTTCAAATCGGTTTAGTTCTGTTGAAAAACCCAAGCTCGGCGTAGTCTGTGACTACGTCGTTAAAATAAATGATAAAATGTAAATTTGCAATCAGCATTACTATCATAATAATTTCAATGACAACCGGGAAAAAATCTTGAAGCGTCGTAGTCACAGACTACGCCGGGCGTGGGGCATGAAAAAGGAGATGGTCTTAAACTACCTTGCACGACCTGCTCAGAGCGCCTCAAGGTCACGCGAGGGATCCCAGAATCGTTCACTGAAATTGAGAATTCGGTCGTTTTCAACGAGGAGACCTTCCTGCTCAAGCAGTTGCTTCATCACATCCTGTCCACCGAAATGTGCCTTGCCGGTGAGCAATCCGTTGCGGTTTACAACCCTGTGGGCCGGGATGGCCTGCTCGGAAACATGTGACTGATTCATGGCCCAGCCAACCATCCTCGACGATCCTTTTGAGCCAAGAAAGGCTGCAATGGCACCATAGGATGTCACCCTGCCAAAAGGTATCAAGGCCACAACTTCATAAACACGGTCGAAAAAACCTTCTTTGTTCATCTCTACAAACCAAAACGAATGTACTTGATTGTCAAGCCCTGCGACAACCAAATCTGTTCATAATAGGTACGGATACTTTTCACCTCCATCTCATCTCCGATGGCATAAAGATCGTTGGTGTGATAATGAAGTGGCAACGATTTTTCACGGATCACCTCCAGGGTGTATTCATAAAGCAAGTCGCTGTCGGTTTTCAGGTGAATGATGCCGCCGGGTTTCAGTATACCACTGTACCTGTCGAGAAATAAGGGTGATGTCAGCCTTTTGCGGGCTCGCGAGAGCTGAGGTTGCGGGTCGGGGAAAGTTATCCAGATCTCGGAAACCTCTTCACTTTCAAAGAAAAAGTTGATGTTATCTATTTTGGTTCTGACAAAAGCCACATTGCCAAATCCTTTTTCACGGGCCATAGTCAGGCCTTTCCACAATCGCGCGCCTTTGATGTCGAATCCAATGAAGTTTCTGCCTGGATAACGTTCAGCCAGTCCAACCGTGTATTCACCTTTGCCACAGCCCAACTCAAGGGTGATGGGATGGTCGTTGAGAAAAAAATCCTCCTTCCACCTGCCTTTCAATTCAAAAGGCAGGTTGATCAGTTGCTCATAATTGTATTGAAACAGATTGTCAAAAGTCAGATTTTCCGCAAAACGCTGCAGTTTATTCTTTGATCCCACGATGATTCTAAATTGTTAAAGGTTTACAAAACAAGCAGCCAGGCTTGTTTGTTTTCATTCATTTTCACTGCTTCGAGTTGTTGAAGGGCAACAGCCTCCTGATCAAATCCGCCATAAGAAACACGCCATAGTCCTCCGGAAGTTTGTCCGGCAAAGGTGGCCTCAAATTGTTTTGCTTTCAACGCTTCGATAAGGTTTTCTGCATTTCTTTTCTCCTTGAAGGCGCCGGCAATAATGTGATACCTTTTGAAAGTAGCTGTTTGCAAGGGCTTAACTTCTTCACGCACCGGCTCAGTCTCGATTACAGAAGAAATTTCCGGCTTTGCGATGACAGCTTCGTCGACAACTTTATCATCGGATACTTTTGTATCTGCCGGAGGCAGGATTTCGTTTACAACAGTAGAATCGGTTGTATTCGGTGCCGGATCTAAACTAACTTCAGGAATGGGCTCAGGATCGAGCGTAGCCTGATAAGGTTGTGCCGGGATCAAGTCGTTGATACCGGCCTGAGCCTTTGAGCCTTTTGAGAGCCAGCTGCCAAAATCCTGTGGTGGAATCATTGATTCAACCGGAAGTTTATCCAGGTTTTGAATGACATATTCATTGGGGCTGGCATAGAAAAAAGGCAAAATCGCTGCATGACCCTTGTATTGGTCGTAATAATATTCAACCGTCCGGTAATTCATGGTTCCCCAAGCTGCAAAGAGCAGCGATGCAGCAGCACCGACAATAACGAGTTGCCTTTTAATCTTACCAGGACGCCTGGAGGCCATCATCCTTTTCTCAACAACAGGCTGGGGTTTCTTTTGCCGGGGGGGGGCTGCAACTTTTTCCTGCGTACGCGGGGGATTGCTGAACACTTTCTCGACACGCTGCTGAAAATCGTCGCGTATCACCGGCGGAGAAACAAATCCGCTCAATCCGAAAGAAGCAGGTAGGTAATTCTGGTTGACATCCGGTTCAAAAACAAGCTGTTTCTCCTTATTCAGCGAAATGCTGCCAATCCGTCTGAAATGGATTTTCTTACCTTCATCCATCACAGCCAGGCATTTGAGCACAAACTTATCGAGCCGTTGTTTGGCATCCTGATAAGGCAATTGTTCGGAGCGTGCGATGTGGTTAAGCAAAAGTCCATCGTTGGTCCGCAGCATCGGGTTAAAAACCACTTCACGGTGCGGTGGTTTAAAATAATGCTTCATCGGGTGAATGTAGGCAGGATGATCGCGCGTAAGAAATCCCCCTAGACCGGGAATAACCACACACTCATTGGTATAGAGCAAATCAGCGATATAGCCTGCTATCTTCATGAAAAGTCTTCAATTATTATTTACATATCCACCACTGCCGAAACAGCCTGCTAAGATAAAGTGTTTACGGGAAAAATCAGAAAAAGTTCGCGATTTTTTTCAGATCTTCGGGTGTATCAATGCCGATATTTTGCTTTTCAGTGATTCCCAGCCCAATAGAAAAGCCATTTTCAAGCCATCGGAGTTGCTCGAGCGACTCAGCCATTTCGAGCATCGACGGGGGCAGACCGGCAATCGACTGTAAAGCTTCCGCCCGGTAGGCATAAAGGCCAACATGGGCCAAATAAGGATAATTTTCAATCCATTCTGCAGTTTCATATTGCCGTTGAAAAGGAATCGGATGCCGGCTGAAGTAGAGTGCCCTTCCCTGGGAAGATTGCACCACTTTCACGATATTGGGATTAAAAAGTTCGGCAGCAACATCAATCCGGCGGACCAGTGTTGCAATGGGAACATTGGTATTGATAAGCATTTCGGCCAGTTGATCGATCTGTGAGGGATGAATGAAAGGCTCATCGCCCTGAATATTCACCACGGCATCGAAAGTACCGCCAACAATGTCAAGGGCTTCGCGGCAGCGGTCGGTACCGCTTTGATGTGTGGCGGAAGTCATCACAACATTTCCGCCAAAAGAACGCACAGCTTCTGCAATGCGCTTATCATCGGTGGCAACCACTACCGAATCGAGTCTATGAGCCATGGCCGACTGCTCATACACCCTTCTGATCATGGGTTTTCCATGAATGTCGGCCAATGGCTTTCCCGGAAAACGGGTGGAAGCATAACGTGCAGGGATGATCCCGAGGATTTTCATAGTCTTTGTAGCCAGTCTAAAAAAGTCCGTGAAGATTGGCATTAATTTTTTCGATGACCATACTCAGATCCGATGGTTTCTCAAGATCGATTTCGTCCACCTCCACAATAAGTAGTTTGCCAATGGTGTATTTGGCAATCCAGGCTTCGTAACGTTCATTGAGATGTTTCAGGTAGTCGAGCCTGATCGAGGCTTCGTAATCCCTGCCGCGCTTCTGAATCTGACTAACCAGCGTAGGTACCGAAGCGCGGAGGTAGATAAGCAAATCAGGTGGTTGGATGAAATTACTCATCAATTCAAAGAGGGAACTGTAGTTCTCAAAATCGCGCGACGACATTAGGTTCATCGAATGGAGGTTGGGAGCAAAAATATAGGCATCCTCATAGATCGTCCGGTCCTGAACGATGGTTTTACCACTTTTGCGGATTTCGATCACCTGCCTGAAGCGGCTGTTGAGAAAATATACCTGCAAATTAAACGACCATCGCTGCATATCTTCATAAAAACTGTGCAGGTAAGGGTTGTTTTCAACGTCTTCAAAATGTGGCGTCCAGCCAAAATGTTTTGACAATAAACGGGTTAAGGTAGTTTTTCCCGAGCCGATATTTCCTGAGATCGCGATGTGCATAAAAAAAGTTTTGTTGCAAATGTAGTTTTTTTGATCAGTGTATTGGCTTCACGAAAGGAAGAATTTCCTCTAGTATATGCCTGCTGTTTGAAAGCCTGGGTACCTTGTTTTGTCCGCCAAGCCTTCCTTTTTGCTTGAGCCAGCGGTAAAAGGTTCCGTTAGGTGCTGCATGAACCACCGGAGGCATCAGGATCATATTGTGGTAGCGTTTGGCTTCATAGTCGGAATTAAGCGACTTGAGGGCATTGTCGAAAGCCTCACCAAAAAAGTCCAGGTTATCAGGAGCTTTTTCGAACTCAATCACCCATTCGTGTGCTGCTGTTTTTCTGTCATCCGAAAAGAGCGGAGCAGCCGTGTAATCGGTGATCACCGCATGGCATTTTGCACAGGCAATCTGCAGGGCACGGTCGGCATTGTCAACCATGAGCTCTTCACCAAAGGTATTGATATAGCTTTTTGTCCTGCCTGTAATTTTCAATCTGTAAGGGTTCACTGAAGTGAAAATCACCGTGTCTCCGATGAGGTAACGCCACAATCCTGCATTGGTTGTGATCACCATCGCATAGTTAACACCTTGTTCAACTTCAGCCAGTTGGATCACTTTGGGATACTCGTCCTGAAGGTGTTCAACAGCAATAAATTCATAAAATATACCATAATCAAGCATCAGCAACAGCTCTTTGCGATCGGATAGATCCTGAATACCAAAAAAACCTTCTGAGGCATTATAAGTCTCCATATAATGCATGGAAGCCGAAGGTATAAGGCTTTTGAACTGCTCGGTATATGGATCGAGGCTCACGCCGCCATGAAAGAAAACCTCAAGGCGCGGCCAAACTTCCGAGATGTGTTGTTTGCCCGACAATTCAAGAATTTTCCGCAACAATACAATTGTCCAGGAGGGCACCCCCGAAATGCTCGTTACATCGTGCTGCATCGTTTCGGCAGCCATCATCTCTATCTTGGATTCCCATTCATCCATCAAAGCAATATTCAAATTGGGGGTTTTGAGAAACTGTACCCAAAAAGGCAGATTCTGAATGAGTATGGCCGACAAATCGCCGTCGTAGTATGAGGTATTGCTTACCTCACTGATCGAGTGTGACCCGCCCATCACGAGCCCTTTCCCGTCGAACACTTCAGAATCGGGAAAATTATTAACATACAACGAAATCATATCCTTGCCGCCCTTGAAATGACATTCTTCGAGGGAGGCATTGCTAACCGGAATAAACTTGCTCTTGCTCGAAGTGGTGCCCGATGACTTGGCAAACCACCTGATTTCTTCGGGCCAAAGCAATTCTTGTTCGCCTTTGCGCAGTCTGTCGATAAAGGGTTTCAGCTGCTCATAATCTGACACAGGCACTCTTTCGTTGAACTCGTGGTAAGTATTGATGCTTTTGAAATCGTATTGCCGTCCGAATTCAGTGGCTCTTCCAGCTTGTACCAGCCTTCTGAACCATTCATCCTGAACCTCATACGGGTATTTCATAAACAACTCAATCTGATGGATGCGCTTTCGCATCAGCCACGACATCACGGCATTCAGTATCGCCATTGATTAATCTCCTTTAAGATTTATTATTTGGGTGCTTTGGTAACAAGATATATGCCTACAAGGGCAAAAAAGATATTGGGTATCCAGGCCGCTATGGCAGGCGACAAATCGCCGTAGGTAGCAAAAACCGTCGAAACCTGCATAAAAAGTATGTAGGAAAAAGTGATGGCAATACCCACACCAAGATGCATTCCGATGCCTCCCCTCACTTTTCGGCTCGATAAGGCAACCCCGATGAAAGTAAGAATCAAAATTGCAGCCGGAGCGGCCAGT
>JANJXG010000054.1 GCA_024709145.1 Bacteroidales bacterium
ACATAGCTTCCGGCAAAACGTTTCGTGCTTCCGGCAAAACGATTCGTCCTTCTGGCAAAACGATTCCCCCCGATCACTGTCACTTGTCACTGTCACTTGTCACTCCCCCCAGATTGGCAAGCCCTACAGGCTTGTTTGCCATACTGTTCGTCATTCACCCCCGGATTCATCCGGGGGTTATGACAGGGATAGCCCTACAGGCTATCATAGCTGTCGTTTCAGGCCACACCCTGTCACCCGTCACCTTTTCGTAGGGGCTCCACAAAATTCGTCGCTCTGTCAAGCTCGTTTCTGAGTGCTCCACAAAATTCATCAGATAGCAACCCAACACATAACACCCAACACCCGTCACCTTTTTAATAGGTACTCCACTAACTTTTGTCGATATGCCTAACCCCTATTTCAGGACAAGACACCTCCAGGCCTCCAGACCCCCAGACCTCCAGACCCCCGGACCTCCAGACCCCTGACAATTCCTCCATGCCTGGCAATTTTTATCATCCCCCGGATGCCCAAAATTACTACCTTTGCACCCAATTTTTTTCGACTTGGTCATTACGTTGACAATGAAAGCTATGAATAAATACAAGGAGTATAAACAACTGAACCTGACCGAAACAGGTGAAGAAGTAAGGAAATTTTGGGAAGCGCATGATATATTTGGCAAAAGCCTTTCAACAAGGGCCGATGGCGAGCACTACGTCTTTTACGAAGGCCCCCCTTCTGCCAATGGCGTACCCGGTATTCACCATGTAATGGCAAGGGCCATCAAAGACATTTTTTGCCGCTACCAAACCCTCAATGGGAAGTATGTGCAGCGGAAGGCTGGCTGGGACACCCATGGCCTGCCCGTTGAAATCAGCGTTGAAAAAACGCTTGGCATCACCAAGGAAGACATCGGAAAAAAGATCTCGGTGGAAGAATACAACCTCGCCTGCCGCCAAGAGGTGATGAAATACAAAGACCTCTGGGACGAGCTCACCCGTAAAATGGGCTATTGGGTTGATCTTGAACACCCTTACATCACTTTCGACAACAAATACATCGAATCGGTTTGGCATTTGCTTTCAATGCTTTATGAGAAAGGATTGCTCTACAAAGGTTATACCATCCAGCCCTATTCGCCGGCAGCCGGAACAGGGCTCAGCACCCACGAGATCAACCAGCCCGGCTGTTACCGCGATGTGAAAGACACCTCGGCCACCGCACAGTTTGAATTGTTGCCGGATGAAAAGTTGGATTTCCTGATGGCTGATTCCGGCATGCCTGTCTACATCCTTGCCTGGACAACCACTCCCTGGACCCTGCCCTCCAACACCGCCCTGGCCGTGGGTCCCAACATCGACTATGTGCTTGTCAGCACCTTCAATCCTTACACGGCAACAGCCATTCAGGTAATTCTTGCCCAGACCCTGCTGCCGGCCTATTTCGATGAGATGATGGAAAATGCTGATCCTGCCTCGTTCAAGGCCGGTGATAAGAAAATCCCTTACCGCATCGTCTCCTCTTTTAAAGGAAGCCGGCTGGCCGGCCTCAGATACAAACAACTCATCCCCTGGATCAAGCCGGTAGGCGATGCTTTCAGGGTGGTCGAAGGCGATTTCGTGACCACCAGCGACGGTACAGGTATCGTTCACATTGCCCCAACTTTTGGTGCCGACGACGACCGTGTGGCCAAAACTTCGGGAATCGTTCCCTTACTGCTCATCGACAACGAAGGCAGCCGCAGACCCATGGTCGACCTGCAAGGCAGGTTTTATGCCCTCAGCGACCTGGATCCGGAATTCGTGGCTGCCTGTGTCGATACTGCTCTTTACAGTGAATTTGCCGGCAGATATGTCAAAAACGCCTACGACGAAAGCCTTGCGCCCGACGCACCAAGCCTCGATGTCGACATTGCCGTCATGCTCAAGAAGGAAAACAAAGCTTTCCGAATCGAGAAGTTTGTACACAGCTATCCACATTGCTGGAGGACCGACAAACCCGTGCTTTACTATCCCCTCGACAGCTGGTTCATCCGCACCACCGCTTTCAAAGACCGCATGATCGAGCTCAACAAAACCATCAACTGGAAACCCAAAGCCACCGGCGAGGGCCGCTTCGGCAACTGGCTCGAAAACCTGGTCGATTGGAACCTCTCCCGTTCACGTTTCTGGGGTGTGCCGCTGCCAATCTGGACAACCGAAGACAAAAGCGAACAAAAATGTTTTGGCTCAGTGGCCGAACTCAGTCAGGCTGTTGAAGAGGCCGTGAAAGCCGGTTTGATGGATAAAAATCCTTTCGAATCCTTTACAGCCGGTTCAACCACAGCAGAAAACTACGCCGGTTTCGACCTTCACAGGCCTTATGCCGACCGCATCGTATTGGTTTCTCCCGGCGGGAAGCCCATGTACCGCGAGCCTGACCTCATCGACGTATGGTTTGATTCAGGTGCCATGCCCTATGCACAGATGCATTATCCTTTTGATCAAAACAATGACTTTGCAGGCAATTTCCCGGCCGACTTCATCGCCGAAGGGGTCGACCAAACCAGGGGTTGGTTTTTTACACTTCACGCCATTGCCGTGATGCTCTTCGATTCGGTTGCATTCAAAACCGTTGTCTCCAATGGCCTTGTACTGGATAAAAACGGCAACAAAATGTCAAAACGACTTGGCAATGCCGTTGATCCGTTCGAAACGATTGAAAAGTTCGGCCCCGATGCCACTCGCTGGTACATGATCACCAATTCCCAGCCCTGGGACAACCTCAAGTTCGACCTCAGCGGTCTTGACGAGGTGCGCCGCAAGTTTTTCGGCACCCTCTACAACACTTATGCTTTTTTTGCCCTGTATGCCAATATCGATGGATTCACCTACAGCGAGAAAGAGGTGCCTCACCACGAACGGCCCGAGATAGACCGCTGGATTTTGTCCGAACTTCACTCACTCATCACGGTGGTTGATGAAGCCTACAACAATTATGAACCCACCAGAGCCGGCCGTGCCATACAGGATTTTGTGGATGAACACCTGAGCAATTGGTTTGTAAGGCTCTCGCGACGCCGTTTCTGGAAAGGGCAGTACACCACCGACAAAATTTCGGCTTACCAAACGCTCTACAACTGTCTGGTGACTGTTGCACAGCTTTCATCACCCATCGCACCCTTCTTCAGCGAACAGCTTTACCGCGACCTGAATGGTGTTACCGGGAAGCAAAGTTTTGAGTCAGTGCATCTTTCAGTCTTTCCCATCTCAGATCCGGCCCTGATCGACAAGAAACTCGAAGAACGCATGGAAATGGCACAGCAGTTTTCGTCGATGATTCTTTCATTGCGCAAAAAGGCCGGAATCAGGGTGCGACAGCCTTTGCAAGCCATCATGATTCCGGTGGCCGACGAAGAAATGAAGGAACAGCTCAGCGGCGTTGAAAACCTCATCCTTTCCGAAGTCAATGTGAAAGAGGTTAATTATTTGCAAGTCGACAACGGCGTGTTGATCAAAAAGATCAAACCGAATTTTAAAACACTCGGCCCGAGATATGGAAAGCTGATGAAAGAAATCAGCCTTTTACTGGCAGCTTACAGCCAATACGACATCCGGCAGCTTGAAATGAAAGGCAGTCAGCAGCTTGAAGTTGCGGGACAAAACATTGAAATCACCACTGCAGATGTTGAGATTACCACCGACGATATCCCCGGCTGGACGGTTGCCAATCAGGGTAAACTCACCGTGGCCCTTGATATGACACTTACCCCCGCTTTGATCCGTGAAGGTCTCGTGCGGGAATTGGTTAACAGGGTTCAGAATATGCGCAAAGATGCCGGCTTTGACGTGACCGATCAGATCGTGATTGAATTGGAAGCCGACCAAACCGTGGTGGAGGCAGTCGAAGCTTTTGCTTCTTATGTCGAAGCCGAAACACTGGCCCGGGTTGAAATCACTGATCAACTGACTGGTTCGGATATTGTTGACAATGAATTGGTTGAAAATATTGTCGCCAGAATTAGAATCTCAAAAGTTAAATAATCAGGAATTTTAACCCGATGAGCATCCGGTGAAAGAAATTTATATTAAATTTATACCGGATTCATGCAATGAATCGTTGGACGAAAACTAATATTGAAGGCCATGAAAGAGAATGAAAAAACACAGGAAACCGAGTTGAAAAAAACGCGGTATTCTGACGAAGAGCTCGAAGAGTTCAAGCAAATCATTATTAACAAGCTTGATAAAGCCAGATCAGACCTGAAGTTACTTACCGAAGCACTTTCAAATGAAGATGAGAATGGCACCAATGATACTTCACCCACTTTCAAAGTCCTGGAAGAAGGTTATCAGGTGTTGTCGAAAGAAGAAAATGGCAGACTTGCTGCCCGCCAGCAGAAGTTTATCAACAACCTCGAAAACGCCCTCATCCGCATCGAAAACAAAACCTATGGCATTTGTCGTGCTACCGGCAAGCTGATTGCCAAAGAACGACTGCGCATCGTGCCCCATGCCACGCTCAGCATCGAAGCCAAGCTGCAACAAGGAGGCAATGCGCAATAAATCATTTTATTTTCATCAGTTCTACTTGCTCAACCCTGACCCTTTTCTGGCCAGGGTTGAGAATTTATTCACTCACAAATTATTCCGGTGAAAAGACCTCTCCTGATCATTTTTTTCGTGCTCCTGCTCGACCAGGTGCTGAAGTTTTACATCAAGCTTACCATGACCATTGGTCAGGAAATCCCGCTTTTTGGTGACTGGGGCATCATTCACTTCACCGAAAACAACGGGATGGCTTTTGGTTTTCAGTTTGCCGGCGAATGGGGAAAGCTGGCATTGAGTATCTTCCGGATTCTGGCTGTTACGGCCATCGGGATTTACCTGTATCTGCTGACCCGCAAAAAAACAGCTTTCGGGCCGGTTTTCGGCATCTCCATGATTCTCGCCGGCGCGCTCGGTAACATCCTCGACAGCGCTTTCTACGGACTCATTTTCAGCAGCAGCAGCTTTCACACCGTTGCGGCATTTTTACCCGAAGGCGGCGGCTATGCCGGATTTTTGCACGGCAAAGTCGTGGATATGTTTTACTTTCCGCTTCTGGTGCTGCGGCAGGAAGAAGCTCCTTCCTGGTTGCCACATTTTATCTTCGGTGGCGATGGGTATTTCATCTTTTTCAGGCCTGTCTTCAACATCGCGGATGCTGCCATCTCAACCGGCGTGATCTGGCTTTTGCTCTTTGAACGGAAATTTTTGAAAGGTTTATAGCTTTTCAACCCAAAATTGCCTTTTTTTTCCCTTTCATTGTTGCCAAAACCATTCAAAATCTTACCTTTGCAACATCATTCAATGTACTAAAACACAAGCTTTCCAATGAATAAAACTGTCACAGGACACATTGCACAGATCATTGGCCCCGTTGTTGACGTGGCCTTCGAACAGGAAAACAACCTTCCCGATTTGCTCGACGCCCTCGAAATCACCCGCGACAACGGAGAGAAACTCATTCTCGAAGCCCAGCAGGCCATTGGTGAGAATACCATCCGTACCATCGCTATGGACTCAACCGACGGACTGCGCAGAGGAATGGAAGTCAGGGCTCTGGGTAAACCAATCTCCATGCCAACCGGTGATGCCATCAAAGGCCGTCTTTTCAATGTGATCGGCAATGCCATCGACGGATTGAAAACTGTGGAAACCACCACCTCTTACGACATCCACCGCGACCCGCCCAAATATGAGAACCTCACCACACAGTCGGAAGTACTTTACACCGGAATCAAAGTAATCGACCTCATCGAGCCTTATGCCAAAGGGGGTAAAATCGGTTTGTTTGGCGGTGCCGGAGTTGGTAAAACCGTGATCATCATGGAGCTCATCAACAACATTGCCAAGTCATACAGTGGTTTGTCCGTGTTTGCCGGCGTGGGTGAACGTACCCGCGAAGGGAACGATCTTCTGCGTGAGATGATCGAGTCGGGGGTCATCAAATACGGTGAAGCTTTCCTTGAAAGCATGGAGAAAGGCAGCTGGGACTTGGATAAGGTGGATTATGATGAACTTGGAAAATCACAGGCTACGCTTGTTTTCGGCCAGATGAACGAACCCCCCGGAGCTCGTGCACGCGTGGCTTTGAGCGGGTTAACTCTCGCTGAATATTTCCGCGATGGCGATGAAAAGTCAGGAGGCCGCGACATCCTCTTCTTTATCGATAACATCTTCCGCTTCACCCAGGCAGGCTCTGAAGTATCAGCCTTGCTCGGCCGTATGCCTTCTGCCGTTGGTTATCAACCTACGCTGGCTACTGAAATGGGCTTAATGCAGGAACGCATTACCTCAACCAAACGTGGTTCAATCACTTCTGTGCAGGCTGTTTACGTACCTGCCGACGACTTGACCGACCCCGCGCCTGCAACAACTTTTGCCCACCTCGATGCCACAACAGTACTCAACCGCAAAATTTCTGAGTTGGGCATCTATCCGGCCGTTGACCCGCTCGACTCCACCAGCCGCATCCTTAGTCCTGATGTGGTGGGCGATGCACACTACAACACCGCTCAACGTGTGAAAAATATCTTGCAGCGCTACAAGGAGTTACAGGACATCATCGCCATTCTCGGGATGGACGAACTTTCCGAAGAAGATAAACTGATTGTGCACCGCGCACGCCGTGTACAGCGCTTCCTGAGCCAGCCTTTCCACGTGGCTGAACAGTTTACGGGGATTCCCGGAACCATCGTCTCCATCGAAGATACCATCAAAGGCTTCAACATGATCATGGATGGCGAAGTGGACGAATATCCCGAATCAGCTTTCAACCTCGTGGGAACGATCGAAGAAGCCATTGAAAAAGGTAAAAAACTGCTTGCAGAAAGCAAAGCTTAACAACATATTCCGATGAACCTTGAAATCATCACTCCCGACAAAACCGTCTTTACAGGCGAGGTGCAGCTGGTGCAGCTACCCGGTGTCGACGGCTTGTTCGAAATTCTCAACAACCACGCGCCCATGATTGCTGCCCTGGGAAAGGGAAGAATCAAAACCATGGACAATGATAAAAAGCTGCAATATTTTGAGATTACCGGCGGTATGCTCGAGGTATTTCACAATAAGGTGCTCGTGCTGGCTGAATAACCCCTTGCGGATATGAAATAACAAAGCCCGCTACCTCTTCAGGTGGCGGGCTTTTTATTTGAACCTAATGCATATTGGTATTTCAAGGAAAACTCACATTAAATTTTCAAAAGGGGGGTATTTATTTTAATTAATGTACTTGTTGTATTTCTCACTTTCATTATTTTTACCACAATATTTTTCAAAACTCCAGCCATTTAGATGATAGTGGCTTCATCGGAAGTAGATACTGAATGGCTGATTTGGAAGAGAAAATCAATTGACAAGTGCTAAATGCATATCAAGACCGACTGCAACAAGGAAGTAGGAAATAATCTAATCATTAAACCAATAGGTGGTCTGGGTAATATTAACCTCTAACAGAACATGGATTGGTGAGCAAAAGAAACGCAGACATTACAATACCGACCAATACAAGCTGTTCATGAAGAGATTGAAGAAATTACGAAATACGGGTATTTTGTTTCTGATTACATTGTTGCCAATGCTAAGCAATATTGCATGCAAAAAAGTAGAACAAGTACAGAAAGCGACGCCTCCGGTGATTTATCTTATTAATCCTTTGACAGATGGGGTGAGAGTGGTCGTCAGTGTCAATGACACCCTACAGATAATCGCTGTTACTCAAGACGAGGATGGAACTGTAATCAAAGTGCAATTTTTTATTGATGGAGAGTTACTTGGTCAGCGGCTTGAAGAGCCGTGGATTCAAGGTGTCATTTTCATGGACCCTGGTAATTACGAGATTAGTGTTCTCGCTTATGATAATCAGCTTTTAACAAGTGATACCATAAAGGTAGATGTTGAAGTTATTGATCCTTTTCCTTTTAAATTTAATTTTCTTTTTGAAGGAGAAACATCATATATTTATGAAAATGAAATGACATACATCTATGCAGGTGCATGGTCATCTTCCAGTAGGGTAACAGCTTTTAGCCTTTGGATTGATAGCACATTTGTTGGTTCGGCAAATGCCTCGTATGTTATATTTGAAACAGATACACTTTCAAGAGGTATTCATACCCTATACGGTATAGCTACAGACGAATTTGGGGTAACTAAACGCAGTGCTGATGTTTTTTTAAATGTTTACCCCCAGCCATCTAACAGATCATTTATTTTTTCTGTTCCGGAAAGCTCGAAGCTTCAGGATATTGCAGTTTATCCTTTTCAAGATATTCACAATAGCGAATAACAACATATCTATCGTATACCAACAAAACAAATCCTCTTGTGAGAAAGGCATTAAAGTTTAACATGACGCTAACTAAGTTGAAAGACGCAACGAAAGTGGAATCTTATAAAATTATCTTGCAGTGGAATTTGCTGATATTCATTATTTTAACCATGGTTATGTGTAAAAAGGAAACTATCCTTGAAGAAGAGCAACCTAATTACAGCCCTCAGGTTTATTTCTTGCACCCGATACCTTTTCAATCTTTTGAGAATGGTGATACCGTTCTTTTTACTGTTGTTGCACAAGATTTTGACGGAGAGGTAGAAGAGATATGGTTTTATAAAAATGGTGATCTGTATTTCATTGACAGTCTTGCACCGTGGGAAGTAAATATTGTTTATAACTACGAGCTGCCATTAACCGTTTCAGTTGTCGCTGTGGACAACGATAATTATGGATCTGCCCAAGCTGACATAGTGGTTAATACAGACATGAGTAACATTCCGTATCTGCAATTACTAAATGTATTTGACGAATATTACGTCAACGACTCCTTGTATTTCGAGGTTGTAGACCATAAGCCTTTGATTAACAAAAAACGAATAGAGTTTTATTTAAATGATCAGTTGATAAGGACCGACACTGTTGTGCGTAAATTCTTGGCATTTTCCCCAGTCCCTGAAGGCACATACAGGTTAACAGCTGTTGTTGAATCGGTTGAGGGATTGCGAAAGCAGATAGGAGATTTCTTTTTCAGGGTTTTGTCTGATCCTCCTCCAACAGTTGAAATACTTGTAACACAGCAGATGCCTCTTTATCCGGGAGTGGCTGCTGAAATCGGTGTCAGGGTAAGTGATGAACACGGAACGGTCACCAGGCTTGACATGTATGCCAATGACAGCTTGTTTTATTCCGGCCCTGCAGCAGGTATACATGATATTGATTTCCTTCCACCTGGAGGTGGTGTTTATTTTATAAGGGCTCAGGCTACTGATAATTACGGCAATACGTCTTCTTCTGAATTATTGCCAATCGAAGTCTTGCATGGCTTTACACTTCCTGACCCTTTGATTAAAATATTGGCTGGTAATAATGCCGGCGAGGTATATGGTCTTGATCAGCAAAACAGCCGTATGATTATATTTAGTCCTTATAAATCGGCTTACACTAAAATCAGCTTGCCATATTCTCAACCAGTTGAAATGACGCTGTCAGAAAGCCATATCTATTTCATTTACAAAACAACGCCAAAGATTTCCATCCTGGATATTGAACAGGAGACCTTTACTGAAATCAATCTGCCTTTTTCATCTGAATATTCGGATATTGAAGTTGATGCGATTAACAGACGCATCTATGTGGCAACATACAACCATTTGTTCATTTTGAATATGGATAATGGCGAGGTCCTATACTCAACGATCAGTTACACCGCCTCTGAAATAGCACTTGTTAATCGAAAACTGATCAGCACGATAAAAAATTCGACCCACACCCTTGCATATGTATACGATGTTTCTTCTGATCAGTTAGTTTTACTCAACCAAACCAATTATCACAG
>JANJXG010000036.1 GCA_024709145.1 Bacteroidales bacterium
ATTATATGTACCAAAGATTCTTTCTTGAAAGGGGTGGTGTGGACCATCAAAAAGTTTATTTTTGCCCTCCGAAACATTCATTTTTCGATGGGGCTTTGGGAACAAAACTGTGTACAATATCAAATCGCATTGTCCTGCGAAGCCGTTGGCTCCATTTGTAAGATTTTCATTCAGACGGTTTTAGCCGTCTTTTTTTTTATAATCCCTGAACTATGAGAGATAAAAATTACCGGAAAGCCCGGCTAATCCTTGAAGATGGCAACGAGTTTATAGGATGGTCGTTTGGATTTGAGAAAGGTGTAAGTGGTGAAATTGTGTTTAACACAGCCATGACCGGTTACCCTGAAAGTCTTACTGATCCATCGTATCGGGGTCAAATCATCGTGCTCACTTACCCATCCATTGGTAATTATGGTGTTCCTTCAAAGATGGAAGAAGAGGGGCTTTACCGCTTTTTTGAGTCGGATCGCATTCATGCTACCGGGCTTATTATTTCGGATTATTCCGAAAAGTTCAACCATTGGAATGCCAGTCAAAGTTTAGGTAGCTGGTTGAAAGAAGAGGGCGTTCCGGGCCTTTTTGGAATCGATACACGGCGGCTCACCAAAATTATCAGAGAAAAGGGAACGATGTTAGCTAAAATTGTTTTTGACCAGGAGATTTCATTTTACGATCCCTCCACCGTGAATCTGGTGGATGAAGTGAGCGTGAAAGAACGGATCGTTTATGGGAAAGGAAAAAACCGGATTTTGTTGGTTGATTGTGGCGTGAAAAGCAACATCATCCGTTACTTGCTCCGCTATGATACCACTGTGATCAGGGTTCCGTGGGATTACGACTACAACGCTGAAGATTTTGATGGTCTGTTCATCAGCAACGGCCCCGGCGATCCAACCATGTGTCAGCCTGCAATCAGCCATCTGAGGCAAAGCATTGAAGATGAGAGGCCTGTTTTTGGAATTTGTCTCGGTCATCAGCTACTCTCGCTGGCATCGGGCGCAGAAACCTATAAGCTGAAATTTGGCCATCGCTCCCACAACCAGCCTGTGCTTGAAGTAGGGACCAACAAAGCATGGCTCACTTCTCAGAACCATGGCTACGCTGTGAAAACGGAAACGCTGCAAGGTGACTGGCTGCCTTATTTTGTTAACCTGAACGATAACAGCAACGAAGGCATACGTCACCGGACGAAACCTATCTTCTCCACTCAGTTTCACCCCGAGGCTTCGAGCGGTCCGACGGACACTGCTTTTCTCTTTACTCACTTTGTAAATGCCATTGAAACATGGAAAAAATAACAAAAGTACTGGTTTTAGGTTCTGGTGCTCTGAAAATAGGAGAGGCCGGAGAGTTTGATTACAGTGGTTCACAGGCATTGAAAGCCCTGCGTGAAGAAGATATCACCACAGTGCTGATCAATCCAAACATTGCAACAGTTCAAACGTCGGAAGACATTGCCGACATCATTTATTACTTGCCTGTGACGCCGTTTTTCGTCGAAAAAATCATCCGGAAAGAGAAACCGCAGGGTATTTTGCTGGCTTTTGGCGGACAAACAGCACTCAATTGCGGCATTGCTCTTCACGAACAGGGTATCCTGGAGAAATACGGGTTGAAAGTAATGGGTACGCCGGTTCAGGCGATAATTGAAACAGAAGATCGTGAAAAGTTTGCTCAGTTGTTGCACTCCATCAATATCAAGACACCCAGGTCGGTAGCTGTCAATACCGTTGAACAAGCGCTGAAAGCAAGTGAAGAAATTGGATTCCCAATGATTGTGCGGGCAGCTTTTACCCTTGGGGGGCAAGGCAGCGGTTTTTGCAACAATACCGTTGAACTGAAGGTGTTGGCTGAAAAGGCCTTCTCCTATGCTGACCAGGTGTTGGTGGAAGAATCGCTAAAAGGCTGGAAAGAAGTGGAATATGAGGTTGTCCGGGATCGTTACAACAATGTGGTGACGGTCTGCAATATGGAGAATTTCGACCCGTTGGGTATTCACACCGGCGAGAGCATCGTGGTGGCGCCTTCGCAGACGCTTACCAACAGCGAGTATCATAAGCTCAGACGGATTTCCATCGAGATTGTTCAAAGGGTAGGCATCATCGGCGAGTGCAATGTGCAATATGCGCTCGATCCTCATTCCGAAGATTACCGCGTGATTGAAGTCAACGCACGATTGTCGCGATCCAGTGCCCTGGCTTCCAAGGCTACAGGATATCCGCTGGCTTTTGTTGCAGCCAAGCTGGCAGTGGGTTATGGCTTACATGAGTTGAAAAACAGCGTCACGAAAACCACCACAGCTTTTTTTGAGCCTGCACTGGATTATATGGTCTGCAAGATTCCACGATGGGATTTGAATAAGTTTCAAGGTGTTAGCCGTGAGATTGGATCGAGTATGAAAAGTGTGGGCGAAATCATGGCCATTGGAAAGTCATTTGAGGAGGTGATACAAAAGGGTTTGCGTATGATAGGCATTGGTATGCATGGCTTTGCCGCTAACAAGGAAGTACAGGTTGACGACATCGAAACAGCCCTCAGTAAACCGACTGATAATCGCATTTTTGTCATTGAACAGGCTTTCCGACAAGGATATACTGTTGAACAAGTGTACGAAAGAACAAAAATTGACAGGTGGTTTCTCGAAAAACTAATGAACATACATGAAACTTCTGTTGAACTCGAAAGCTTTAAGAAACTCGAAACCTTGCCCGATGGGTTACTGTTGAAAGCAAAGCAACAGGGCTTTTCTGATTTTCAGATTGCACGCTTAGTACTAACTGAAACCGACTATGGACGCAATGATGCCATCACGCAAGAAATCAGAAAACACAGGATTCAGCATGGAATCGTACCCTGGGTGAAACAAATCGACACCCTGGCAGCCGAGCATCCTGCTGTCACCAATTATCTGTATATGACGTATCATGGATCAGAACACGACATTGATTTTGAGGCTGATCACCGATCAGTGCTCGTGCTTGGCTCGGGTGCTTACCGGATCGGCAGCAGCGTAGAGTTTGACTGGTCGGGGGTAAATGCCTTGAAAACCATTGACAAATCAGGCTTTCGCTCTGTGATGATCAATTACAATCCCGAAACTGTGAGCACCGACTATGACAGCAGCTCCCGGCTTTATTTTGAGGAACTGAGTCTGGAGCGCGTCCTGGATATTGTGACGCTGGAGCAACCATTCGGAACGATTGTTTCAACCGGCGGTCAGATTCCAAACAATTTGGCCTTGCGTTTGCACAATCAGGGTGTGAAGTTGCTGGGAACGACAGCCTTTAACATCGACCGGGCTGAAAACCGCCATAAATTTTCAGCCATGCTGGATAAAATAGGAGTAGACCAACCTGCATGGAAAGAGTTAAGCTCTGTTGAAGACATCGTGACTTTTACAACCGAAGTAGGATTCCCGGTGTTGGTGCGGCCATCTTATGTTTTATCAGGCGCAGCCATGAACATCGTATCGAATATCAGTGAGTTACGTCATTTTCTTGAGCTTGCTACCAAAGTATCGAAACAGCATCCGGTGGTGGTTTCGAAATTTCTGACCGATGCCAAAGAGATTGAAATGGATGCCGTGGCGGACAAAGGTGAGATTGTGGTATATGCTATTTCGGAGCATATTGAATTTGCCGGTGTACATTCCGGTGATGCCACCATTATGTTCCCTCCTCAGAAAGTGTATGTGGAAACACTGCGACGAATCAAGAAAATCAGCCGTGAGATCGCTCAGGAATTGCAGATCAGCGGACCTTTCAACATTCAGTTTCTGGCCCGCGACAACGATGTGAAAGTGATAGAGTGTAACCTGAGAGCTTCCCGAAGCCTGCCGTTTGTGAGTAAAGTACTGAAGACCAATTTCATAGATTATGCAACGCGCATCATGCTGGGGCAAAAAGTTGAAAAACCGGGCAAAAATCTGTTCGACATTGATCATATTGGCGTGAAAGCATCGCAGTTTTCGTTTTCGCGCCTCAGCATGGCTGATCCCGTACTTGGAGTAGATATGGCTTCCACCGGCGAAGTGGGTTGTATTGGCGATGATTACTATGAGGCCATTTTAAAATCCATGCTGTCAGTAGGTTATCGAATTCCAAAGAAAAATATCCTCATCTCCTCAGGCCCCATGCGCTCAAAGACTGAATTGGTGCAAAGCGCACAGATGTTGGTCGAACGGGGTTACGAACTTTATGCTACACGAGGAACCCAACAGTTTTTTGCTGAAAATGGCATCCCTTCCACGCTTGTTCACTGGCCTGATGTGCCTGAAAGCCCCAATGCATATGAACTGTTGCGTGAGCGAAAGATTGATTTGGTCATAAACATTCCCAAAAATTTAAGCGAAAGCGAGTTGCAGAACGACTACACCATCCGCAGGGCAGCCGTGGATTTCAACATACCACTGATCACCAATGCACGTCTTGCAAGTGCATTTATTTATGCTTTCACACGCTATTCAATGGATGATCTGAGCATCAAGAGCTGGGGGGAGTATTGATGCTGTAGACCTCTTAGGTTAATGGAGAAAGAAAAGTGAATCTGGCAACTAATCCAGATCGGATGCCATTTTTACAAATTTTTTCGTGAATTTTTTATTATCAGTTTCTACTGTAATAAAGTAAAGGCCATTTTTTAATTGACTTATATCAATCATGTTATTGGCAATCGCAAATTTCCCTGTAACACACCGTCCTTCAATGTCATAAATCTCAATAAAAAGTAAATCATATGGTTTTGATAAACTTATGTATAACTTTTCTTTGGCGGGATTGGGTGAGATACTAAACTGGATTTCTTCATTAGCACTTAATCCAGTATGGAAATTGGTATGAAGAAAATCATTAGGCGTAAGGATAAAACCGCGACCACTTTCTTCAAAAAAGACTTGAAGCAGGTTTAATCCAATACCAGTGTTTTCAGCGCTCCAGCTTTCGCCGGCATTGGTTGTTTTAAGCAATTGACCATTATTGCATGAAATATAGCCTAGCTGACTATTGACAAAATGGATATCATTTGTTGGCTCATTAGTCAGTTCCTCTTTCTTAATCCAGCTAAGGCCAGCGTCGTTTGTGATGTATAATGTACCATTTCTGCTGATTACAAAGCCGTTAGCATGAGTTGGGAAATGGATGGCTTTTAACGTATCAGAACCATTATGAATTACTTCAGTCCAGCTGCTGGCCGAATCTTGTGTCCTAAGCAAAACATTGTTATTCAGGGTGTCGTGGCAAACAATAAAACCAGTTGAATCATTAATAAAATGGATCAGATTTGCATTCTTGTATTTTAGATCTACACTTTTGGTAGTGCAATCACCATTGTTCGAAAGAATTAAATTAAAGTGTCCTGAAGAGAAACCATAGTAGGAGACGTAATATCCCAGATTCTCATTTGGATAGCAAATTTTTTCTACTCTCCAGGTTGGGGTGTTGTTTTCGACTTTTGTCCAGTTCGAGCCTCCATTGGTGGTTTTATTAATTTGGATAAACATATCGTATGAGACAGCTGCATATCCGGTGTATTGGTCAAGAAAATACAAATCCATCAGATAGGTTGAGTAGTAATTTTCTCCTTCTGAGAACAGACTTTGAATACTGTCATAATCATTAATAGTCCGTCCGATGGTATAAGTTGCCCAATGAATTCCACTTTGCTGGTAGGAATAAAATGTGACACCAGGCTCTGGAAAATAAACCCTGGTATTGAATCGGTTCATCTCGTACGGGGTCTGCGGAATGGGAAACAACCGCAGTTCATCAATCCATTGTGCTTGTCCAATTATATTGGCCGCAAATAAACAAATGAGGAGGAAGTTTCTTATTGCAAATCGACCATTCATTTTTTCATTTTTATTATTCAATGTGGTTTCTGCCAGATACAAAAGTACAACCAAAGCCTCCAAAATAGAAATCCCGGCAAAAAATAAGCTGCCTTTCTTCAAAGGCAGCTTATTAAATGTTCATCTAAAACCTTATTGCTGTGCATGAAACCAAGAGATCGTTTTGCTATCCTGAGCCTGGTCTTTTTCGATTGCTGATTTTTGCTTAATCTCCAATGGTTTGTCATTGGCAGGTTTTGGCTTTTCTTCGGCAATGCTTGGAGCAATGATAAGTGCTACTACCGACATCAGCTTGATCAGGATGTTGAGCGAAGGACCACTTGTATCTTTAAACGGATCACCAACAGTATCGCCAACGACTGTAGCTTTGTGAGATGCACTGCCTTTACCGTGCAGTATTTCTTCGTGGATCACACCTTCTTCCATCATTTTTTTTGCGTTATCCCAGGCACCGCCGGCATTGGATTGGTAAATAGCCAACAATACACCTGATGCCATCACACCTGCCAGCATACCGCCCAGCATGGGCGCGCCACCGAGGAAACCAACCACAGCGGGTGCAATCACAGCCAATAACCCGGGCAAAATCATCTCTTTCAGAGAGGCTTCCGTTGATATTTCAACACACTTTTCGTATTGAGCTGCATGCTCGGCCTTTTCCATAATTTTCTTTTCTTCAGCATTCACTTTGGAAATATCCCCATCATACTTTTTAAGCACTGCGAGTGCATTTCTTAAATCCGGAATTTCGGTAAACTGCCTTCTCACTTCGTTGATCATCTTTTGAGCGGCACGCCCTACAGCGCCCATTGCCATCGAGGAGAAAAGATAAGGTAACATCCCCCCAACCAATAGCCCGGCCATGATAAGCGGCTGTGAAACATCAATCACAGTAATATTGGCTTGAACCATGAAGGCAGCGAAAAGTGCTAAAGCAGTTAGTGTTGCTGACGCGATGGCAAATCCTTTTCCGATGGCTGCAGTGGTGTTACCAACGGCATCCAGCTTGTCGGTTTTTTGCCTGACTTCTTTTGGTAGTTCACTCATTTCGGCAATACCACCGGCATTGTCAGCGATGGGCCCATACGCATCAACCGCCAGCTGAATACCTGTATTCGCCAGCATGGCGACAGCTGCGATGGCAATACCATAAAGACCTGCAAAATGATAGGAGAAAATGATCGCAGCTGCCAGACCAATCACAGGGATGGCAGTCGATTTCATGCCCAACTCCAAGCCTGCAATGATATTTGTTGCGGCACCGGTGTGAGATTTGTCAACAATGGATTGAACAGCTTTTCCGCCGCTTCCGGTGTAGTATTCGGTGATTTTGCCAATACCGATGCCAATACCAAGTCCGATAAGTGTTGCCCAGAAAACACCTAGAGAAGTGTACTCCACCATCGTGCCGTCGGGTTGAACAAAATTCCAGGACTCTGGTAGGAAATAGTTGATCAGAAAATAAGACGCCACCACCATGATTCCTGATGAAATAAATTCACCTTTGTTGAGTGCTGCCTGAGGATTTGCATTGCCACTCACTTTAACGAAGAAGGTGCCGAAGATACTGGTGAGGATACCTACTGCTGACAGAGCCAGCGGAAGCAAAACAGGGCCTAGTTCAAAATAGCTGGTGATTTGGGGCATGTGGATAAAAGCTACACCAAGAACCATAGCCGCCAGAATGGCACCTACATAGGATTCAAAGAGGTCGGCACCCATACCTGCAACGTCGCCCACATTGTCGCCCACATTGTCGGCAATGGTGGCAGGATTCAGGTAGTGATCCTCAGGTATGCCGGCTTCAACCTTGCCTACGAGATCGGCACCCACATCAGCAGCCTTGGTGTAAATCCCACCGCCTACACGGGCGAAAAGCGCGATGGATGAGGCTCCAAGTGAGAATGATGAAAGTACATTCAGCAAAACTTCCATCGACCAGTCAACACCGATAACATTGCGATAAAGCAGAAACAGCAGGCTCATTCCCAACAATCCAAGCGTGACAACGCCAATCCCCATCACACTACCACCGGTGAAAGCTACCCTGAGTGCAGCATTGAGTGAGCTTCGGGCTGCCTGGGTAGTTCTTACATTGGCTTTGGTGGCTACCCGCATGCCGATGTAACCAGCCAGACCCGAAAGCACTGCTCCGGAGACAAACGATAGCACTACAAAACTATTTGACCCTGCCTCATAAGTGCCTTTTACAAAGAGTAAAACCGACACTGACGCAACAAAAATGGCCAGAATCCTGTATTCTGCTTTGAGAAATGCCATTGCACCGCGGGAAATATAGCCTGCAATGCGTTGCATTTTTTCGTTGCCCCCGTCCTGCTGGTCTATCCATCTGGATTTGAGGATAATAAAGATTATTCCAATGAGGCCTGCCAATGGAATGTACCATACAATTTGCTCCATACGTTCTACGTAAGTAATTTGGTTAATACTGATAAATGATTATTTGATGGTCCTGTTGTTCAGGAATGGCCGCAAAAATAAATATTTCAGCTTATTAAACAAGGAATAATTTCATCAATCGCCTACCTGTTTACTTAATTTTGGTTAAAACAGCAATCGTTTGCAATGTCACTTCGATCAAAAAAGTTGTTAAAGTGCCTGCCGGCCATTACTATCGAGCTGAAACAGTTTAAAAAAAAGCCTTCTCCTGCGCAGGAGAAGGCTTTTCGATAAGAGGAAACATCCGTTTCTTATTGTTCGACGATAAAATCGAATTTCGCCTTATCGCCTTTAGTATAGAGGTCAACAACTTTGGCATAGCCTCTTTTACCGGCCTGTGTTTTAAAATAAATCACTTTGCCGTCTTCAAGGTTGTTAGCTTTGGAAGATGCATTGGCTTCAACGAACTCGGGGAATTGATATACGTTGCCTATTGCATCGAATTCAGCAGAAGTCATGGTGGTAGTGATGAACCGTGTTTTGTTTTTGGTAGTCCAGGTATTCAGATTGAAATCGGTGATGCTGTTGGCATCTGCATCGTCGGGAGCTGCGATGGTATTTCCATTGGTTACACCTTTGAAAAAGATGATGTCAACCATTGATTGGTTTGCAAATGCTTCGGGTACTTTGTAGATAGTTTCGGTATTGGTTCCGTAGAAACTTCCGATGCCATCGTTGAATGACCCAAATTCCACATTGGTTTTTTTCTTAACAGTAACACCGGCCTGAGTCACGGTAACTTTGAAACCAATTTCGGCAAATTTACCGTCTGCATCTGTGATGCGGGCATCGAGCATTACTTCACCCACATTCGGGAATGTGATCACAAAATCCTGTGAATAAACCATTTCCTGATTGCTTTCGAGTGTTTCGTTGATCAGGGTGGTGGGGGTGTTGTTGCTCGTGAGGACGATGGTAAAAGTTTTGAGCTTGGCTTTGGTTTCGCTGTTTTGCGAAGCATTGATGCCAAGGGTAATGCTTTCACCGGCGGTGATGCTTACGTCAGTCGATGTATAACTGCTGCCACCTTTGAAATTGATGGACGGTTCTGGATTGAGCACTTCATCCTTTTGACAAGAAGTGAAAACAGCTGCTAACCCAAGGCTGAGAATGAAGAGCAAAAAAGAGCTTTTCTTCATGATTTTTTTTTTTTGGTTATGTAAATGAATAGGATTTAAAATCTTTTCTTTGTTTAATCTCTGCGTCCCATATAAATAGCGAGGTAATAGAGGAGCGTGGCAAGCGACGACAATGCAGCTACAACATAGGTGTAGGCAGCCCAACGCAAAGCTTCCTGTGCCTTGGGTTGAGTTGACTGGCTGGTGACACCACTGGCGCTCAGCCAAACCAGCGCCCTGCGGCTAGCGTCAATCTCGACGGGTAAAGTCACAAAACTAAAAATGGTAGTAAGGGCAAACATGAAAATACCGATCAGCAGCAGCTGCGGAAAGGTGTTGATAAGCAGGATGCCTGCCAGCAATACCCACTGAACCCATTTGGATGAGAAACTCACAATGGGCACAAGCTGACTACGCATTTGCAGCCAGTGATAAGCTGTGGCATGCTGCACAGCATGGCCGCATTCGTGGGCCGCAACGGCAGCTGCAGCAACACTGTTGCCGTGATAAACATCGGGGCTCAGGTTAACAGTTTTGTTTACAGGGTTGTAATGGTCTGTGAGTTCGCCTTCCACTGACTGAATTTTTACGTCATAAATGCCGTTATCGTTGAGCATTTTCTGGGCCACATCCCGACCACTCATGCCATAGTTGACAGGTATTTTGCTGAATTCGCGAAATTTACTTTTCAACCGGCTTCCAACGATCCAGCTTAAAAGCATAAAGAAACCAAAAATGATCCAAATCATAGTTTTTCGGGTATTAGTTTGATATTGTTCAGCAAATTTGCTGCCAATTCTGTTTTGTCAGGCAGTATAGGGAAGTTTTTTGATTAATTTAACAAGTCGGACCACCCTTTGGCAGGCAAAATTCGAAACGACTGAATGGCTTTCAACCAAAGTATTACTTTTGCAACACACAAAACAATGCAGTATGGCAAAGAAGAAAACATTTTTCAATGAATTAAAGTCCTATAGCATCATTACTGTTGGATTGTTTGTGATGGCTTTGGGCTGGACGGCATTTCTGATCCCGAATGAAATTCTTGGCGGGGGTGTCAGTGGGATTGCTACCCTAATATTTTGGTCGACAGGCTTGCCTGTCGGGGTTTCGGTACTTACAATCAATGCGGTTCTTATCATATTTGCTTTGAGGATATTAGGAACCGGATTCGGGGTTAAAACCATTTATTCGATTGCAGTTTTGTCAGGCTTTTTTGCGTTGTTACAATATTACATCAAAGAGCCATTTGTTACTGACAAATTTATGGCATCGGTGGTTGGAGCCGCACTTGCCGGATCGAGCATGGGCATCATTTTCACGCAGGGTGGAAGCACCGGTGGTACAGATATCGTGGCAATGATCATCAATAAATACCGCAACATCAGTCCCGGAAAGATTATTCTGCTGCTTGATGTTTTTATTATTTCAAGCTCGATTATCATCTTTCGGAGCATTACGCCACTGGTTTACGGTTTTGTAGTGATGGCAGTAGTGAGTTATTCTATCGATCTGATAATCACAGGTAATAAGCAGTCAGTACAGCTTTTTATTTTTTCCAAAAAGGCCGATGTGATCGCTGATCGCATTGGGAATGAGACCGGCAGAGGTGTCACATTTATCAAGGGTGTTGGCTGGTACACCAAATCAGAGAACGACATCCTGATGATCATCGTGAAGAGAATGGAATATCCGGAAGTTTTCAGGATTGTTAAACAAGAGGATCCTGATGCCTTTGTGTCGCTTTCGTCGGTTATGGGAGTTTATGGTCAGGGTTTTGATGTGATGCGGTAAGGTTTGGCTGCAATTTTGTCATATCTGGAATGCAATGGCAGCTTTTGGGAAACATAAAACTGATGCAGGATCAGCTTTTTAATATAAACAAGACCCGTTTTCCCCTAAACATCTCTATCTAACAACATCAAATCCCGAATTAAACAGCCAATTCTTCTGCATTCCAAGGGTTCATTCTTTCGACTTTCACTGGAGAAGCTTTTTGGTTTTATTTTTTCCAGCCGGCCATTGTGCAATCACTGATGCTGCCAGCATGAAAGCGGCACCTGCTAGTTGCTTTGGCGTCATACTTTCGTGAAGGATCAGATATCCTCCGGCAAGGGCAAAAACAGCCTCGAGGCTGAGAATCAGGGCAGCGTGATCGGCACGGGCTTTTCGCTGTCCGGCAATTTGAAGGGTGAAGCCCAGGCCTGCAGATAGGATTCCTGTATAGAGAATAGGCAACCATGCTGGTTTAAAAGCTTCAAATCTAACGTCTTCAAATAAAGATGCCAGAAAGAGACTGATGGTGCCAGTTACTAAAAACTGATAAAAAGCAATGTGTCTGAAGTCGTGCAAGGGGGCTATGTAAGCGAGTATCACGAGGTGAAAGGCCCAGAAAACAGCACTGATAAGCACCAACAGATCACCTGTTTGCATCGCAAAACCATCCTTTACGGAAAGCAGGTAAAGACCAAAGGCCGCCAGCAGGGCACCAGCCCATACCAGTTTGCCGGAAGGTTGATTCCGCATCAGCCCGATCACAGGCACGAACAATACATACAAACTGGTGATAAAGCCTGCATTGCCGGCTGTGGTATAAATCATTCCCAACTGCTGAAACGAAGAAGCGAAAAACAGCACCAGTCCAGCCATAAATCCGTGGATGAGGAGTAATTTTTCTGACAAAACCTGCTTTAGCCCAGTCAATGGCTGTGTCAACATGACAAAGACCAATACGGTGAAGGCCCCGAGCAGAAAACGGATTCCATTAAAAGCAAGTGGTCCGAGATGCACCATCCCTTCTCTTTGTGCAACAAAGGCAAAACCCCAGATGGCCGCAGCCAGCAATAAAAGAAGATTGCCTTTCGAACGTCCTTCCATTTCTACTGTTGGACTGCTGATTGATTTTTTGCCTGTCTGCGGTGTACCGACAATGCAAAGGCAAGGATGACCAGGTAAGCCGGGACACAAACCCAGTAAGCTGCCTGAGTTGAAGTGATTTCGGCCACATAGCCGTAAATAAGCGGAATGGTAGCGCCGCCTGCAATCGCCATGATGAGCAGGGCTGAGGCAGTTTTGGTAAACTTCCCGACACCCTCGAGTGCCAATGGCCAAATGGCAGGCCATACAAGACTGTTTGACAATCCCAGCAAAGCCACAAAAAGTACTGTGTAGGGAATCGTTAATTCGATTGGAGCAAAGGTTGTGAAATCGAGAAAAGGCATGGAGAAACGACCTGAGGCAGGTGTAAAGATCGCCAGCAGACTAAAACCAATTCCACTCACTGAACAGGCAATTAAGGCACCCTTTTGACTAAGAAACCTTGGTATTAATGCAACACCAAAGAAATAACCGATAACCATAAACACCAGCATAAGTGAAGTAAAATACTTGGCCGACTCCATTGCAATACCTAGCGAATCGCCGTAGCGGATGATGGTGTCGCCTGCGACGACTTCAACACCCACGTAAAAAAACAATGCTATTACCCCAAAGATAAGGTTAGGAAAAGAAAAAACAGTTTGCTTCTTGTCAGATCCTTTGATGTCATCACTCTCGTTATCAGTTATTTCGGGAAGGTGGGTAAAACGGATAAACACAGCAAGCGCAACCAGAAAACCGGCCATCAGAAGATAAGGAAAAATCAGCCGGTGCGAAAGCTCATCGAGCATTTGTGCATGTTGTATGGGATCGGTGGTTATTGCCAGTTTTTCGTTGAGTTCGCTGGCGTTTTTTAGCACTACCGAGGCCAGCATCACTGGCGCAAGGACACCGGCAAATTTATTGGCAATGCCCATGATGCTGATACGTTTTGCAGCACTTTCGAGCGGTCCGAGAATCGTTACGTAAGGATTAACAGCTGTTTGAAGTAAAGCCAGGCCTGTTCCTGTTGTGAACAAACCCAACAGGAAGATGATATAGGATCGTTGCAAGGCGGCAGGAATAAAAATTAGGGCCCCTGCTGTCATTACCAAAAGTCCTATGGTCATGCCATTGCGAAAGCCGGTTTTCTTCAGAATCCAGGAAGAAGGTAGTGCCATGACAAAATAGGAGATGTAAAAAGCAAAAGTGACGAAGTAAGAAACAAAATCACTCAGCTGGCAAGTGGTTTTAAGTATCGGTATCAATGCACCGTTGATCCACGTGACGAATCCGAAAACAAAAAAGAGAATTCCGATGATCAGAAGCGGAACAAAATTGTTGCGTGTGCCGGGGTTTTCAGCAGCTTTCATAAAGGCATTTTTTGGATGAGCAAATATACCTTTTTTACCGATCAGACCACAAAAGGACATTCCTCATTGCATCATCGAGGCAACATAGCCGGTGCTCCAGGCTGCCTGCAAATTGAAGCCGCCGGTGAGACCGTCGATATCGAGCACTTCACCGGCAAAATAGAGACCAGGACAAACTTTGCTTTCAAGGGTACTCATATTGACACATTGTAGGCTGATGCCGCCACTTGTAACAAATTCTTCCCGAAAAGTCGTTTTACCACTGACTGTGTATTCATCGTTGCAGATACGATTGGCTAACTGATTAAGGCTCTTGTTGCCAATTTGATCCCACTTTTGATCTTCAGAGATTCCGGTTGTTACTAAAAGGTATTCCCAAAGACGGGATGGCAGGCCTTCTGGTCGACTGTTGACAACTTTTCGGGTAACATCGCGCTTCCTGATGCTGTTGAGCTGGTGCCTGACATCCTCTTCGTTGAGGATGCCGGTCCAGTTAACGCGAATTTTAAAGCAATACTTTTTTTCGTAAAGATGTCGTGCCCCAAAAGCAGAAAGTTTAAGAATAGCAGGGCCGCTCATTCCCCAATGGGTAATTAAAAGCGGGCCATTGGCCGTGAAATGAGTGCCTGCAATTGACACCCTGACAGGGTTGACAACATTTCCACTAAGACTGGTAATGGCGTTTCCTTCCAGTTTAAAAGTAAAAAGTGAAGGGGCGGGTGGGATGATCTCGTGCCCTGAAGCCTTCAGCCAGTCGAAACCCGAAAGCGAGGGGATTCCTCCGGTAGTGACAATCACCCTGTCGAAATATACCGCCTTTTCCCGGTCTTTGAGATGTAGCTCAAACCCGTTTCCAATAGGTATCAGAGCCACGATTTCGCTTGAAGGTTGCAATCTCACCTTGTTGATAAGGGCATGCTTCATCAGCAAATTCACCACTGACATGGCATTTTGGGAAGCAGGAAAAACACAGCCATCATCCTGAACAACAAGTCTGAGTCCACGCGACTCGAACCATTGCATGGTTTGTTGATGACTGAATTGATGAAAAACTTTTTTTAGGCTGTTGGCTCCCCGGGGATAGGATTTCAACAAGTCGGCAACAGACGCTGAGGCATGTGTTAGGTTGCAACGGCCACCACCTGAAATTTTTACTTTGGAAAGAAATTGCGGCTTTTTCTCGAAAACGGTAATAGTATGGCAGGGATGAAAAGTATTTATGTTGCAGGCAGCAAACATTCCGGCGGCACCTCCTCCGATGATGGCTGTATTCATTTGGCAGAGCTCTGGAGGTTATGGATTTTTCATCTCTGAAATGCGTTCAAGGCGCTTCACATTTCTTACGCCCTCAACTTTCTGGAGTTTTTCTATTACCTGCTGTAGGCTTTTCAGATTGCTGACGTAAATGGTAAGGTAAGCCACCACCACACCACTGCTGCTTTCGAGCTGCAGGTTTCGGATGTTGAGCTTTAGCTCAATGGAAATTACTTCAGTGAGCCGGTGAATGAAACCAACTGAATCTATTCCGGTAATTTTGAGACCAGCCAGAAAAACGATGTCTTCCTTTTGTTTCCATTTGGCTTTGATGATGTTATTGCCATATTGCGACATCAGGTTGATGGCTTTGGTGCAATTGACGCGGTGAATTTGCATGGGCTCTCCGGCAAAAGCCAGTGCCATCACATCATCGCCGGGAATGGGGTTGCAGCAGTCGGCCACTGTATAGCCCAGGTCGGTGGTTTCTTCACTAAAGACATCAGGGGATAGATCAGTTGGTTCGTTTTTCCCAAGTTCCTGAATAGCAACTTCTTCGATGGGTTTGTGGCGAACAAAGGGGCTGATGAGGTATTTGAAAAAGCCTGAACCGGCAGGTGTTTTTTCACGGAAGATCTCCCGAAGGCGTTGGATCGTGATTTTGTCGTTGGCGGCAAAATAATAAAGGTCGACCAACCCACTCAGGTTTTCAGCTTCGATAATCCGCGTAATATTCGTTTTGGAAGGTTCAAGTTTCAATTGCCTAAGGTCATGCTCCAACTTTTCTCTTCCCGATTCTTTGAATGTTTTGCGGTGTTCGCGGATGGCCTCCCGCAGACGGGATTTTGCTCTGGCAGTGATGATGAAATCAAACCATTCTTCTTTGGGAAACTGCACTTTTGAGGTGATTATTTCCACCTGATCGCCCGTTTTCAGGGGATGGTTGAGCTGAACGAGCTTGTGGTTGACATTGGCACCGATGCAACGGCTTCCCAGATTGGAATGGATATTAAATGCAAAGTCGAGTGCTGTTGATCCTTTTGGAAGCGAGATCATCTCTCCTTTGGGTGTGAAAACAAAAATTTCGTCGGAGAAGAGATTAAGTCTGAAATTATTCAAAAACTCCAATGCAGAGGCATCTTCTGACGACAGCACCTCACGCACTTTTGTCAGCCATTCATCGAGGCCGCTTTCGCTGGTTGGCGAGTCTTTGTATTTCCAGTAGGCTGCATAGCCCTTTTCGGCCACCTCATCCATACGCTCCGAGCGAATCTGAATCTCAATCCATTTACCGGCCTGACCCATTACGGTGGCATGAAGCGATTCATAGCCGTTGGCTTTGGGCAGTGAAATCCAATCGCGCAACCGCTCGTTGTTGGGTTTGTATACGCTTGTGATGGCGGCATAAACCCTCCAGCAATCCACTTTTTCAGTTTCCTGCCTGCCTTCGATCACAAACCTTACAACAAAGGTGTCGTAGACATCGGCAAAAGGAATCTCTTTTTCCTTCATGCGCGTCCAGATGGAAGAGGCCGATTTTTCCGCAATCAGGATACGACCTTTGATATCCATTTTGTCAAGCAGATCCCTCACGGGGATTAGAAATACCTCGATCATTTTATTTCTTTCGGTCCGGCTTTCTTCAAGGTTTTTGGTCACTGTTTCATAAACAGAAGGCTCGGTATATTTCATGGCCAGGTCTTCAAGTTCGCTTTTAATCGCGTAAAGACCAAGACGATAGGCAAGTGGGGCAAAGAGGTAGGATGTCTCGGATGCAATTTTCCATTGTTTGGTCGGTGGCATGGCATCGAGAGTTCGCATATTGTGTAACCTGTCAGCCAGTTTAATCAGAATAACCCTCACGTCGTAGGATAGAGTAAGCAGTACTTTTCTGAAATTTTCGGCCTGCAGGCTTTGCACATCCGAGCCATCAACCATGGTGTCTATTTTGGTGAGGCCATCGATGATGCGTGCAATTTGCTCGCCAAACATGGCAGTGATATCCGTAAGCTTGTATTCAGTGTCTTCAACTACATCATGCAGCAAGGCACAGATGATGGAAGTGCGTCCGAGCCCGATTTCACCTGCTGCGATGGTTGCCACTTCGAGGGGATGATAAATATAGGGTTCGCCCGACTTTCGCCGCATATCCTTGTGAGCCTCTACTGCCAACCTGAAAGCTTTTCGAACCATCCAGCGGTCGGTGACATCCTTACGAGTATGCCATACCTCGATCAGGTTGCGGTAGCGCCGCAAGATCTCTGAACGTTCGGCCGGACTGTAAGTGTCGAGAACTGTCATAAGAAATGTCGTGATGGTTAGGGCTGACAAAGGTAAAAAAAGAAATGTTGAAAAAAATGCAATGCGAAATGATAATTCACGCATTTGTTCCGCCCCCATCTGTTAGTAGTTAGTGTCTGTCCGTAATGTCAGGTGCTTGAGTTTTAAAGTTCGAGGGCGAGGCATGTGCGGAATGAATGTCAGGAGTTTACTAATGTAAATGTCTGACATGAATGACGAACATAACGAAGCCATCGGGCTTTAAAGACAGGCACTATTTCAGATTTTTGTTTTACATTTTAAGGGTTTTTTTACATTTGCAGTGCTCCTGGCGGGGTGCTTTCTTTTTTTAAGCAAATTGCTTGATCCGGACATGAGTTTTCACGAACTTAAGTCTATAGCTGTATCTTTGTGTCAGGATTTTAAATTGCTGGTATAATGGTGTTTAGATCCTTATTACGACTTTTTTTTTCAAGTTTTGTTGTAGCAACTGTTTTATGTGGCTATAAGCTCGAAGCGCAAAGTGTTGTGGTGAACAGCTATTTCAATTCCGCCTCGCCAAACCAGGAATGGGTTGAGCTTGTTGTTATTCAGGACAACCTTGATATGCGCGGATATACCCTGCGCGACAACAATGCAGCACAAGGCAGTTGGCAGGACGCCATCACCTTCAACAACATACCTTTGTGGAACAACCTGAGGGCAGGCACGATCATCGTGATCAATCACCGGGTTGCCGGAGGTTTACCGGTTGATGACCTGAAGTCGGATGGGTTTATACGTGTGTCGGCAGACAATCCAACCTTTTTTACAGGTGGGCTTTTTCCCGATAATACACTCAATGTTGCTGTAGGTGGCGATCTTTTAGAGATAAGAACCGGCTTAGGAAACCACATTCACGCGCTCGGACATCAGGCAACACCCGGAACTTCGTGGGCACCACTGAATAGTCCAAAACTGAATCACCTTGAAAGTCTGCCCCTTGAACAGTCATTGATGGTGTGTCCCGGCTCCTCAATCAGCGAGTTTGGCACCAATGGCCCTCAGAGCGGAACAACATGGACCATTCGAGGCAGCACAAAAGTGGCAGGAGTTCCAAATAATTGCAGCGGAGAATCTAACAGCAATTACTGGCGTCAACTCAGGCAGCCCGAATGGTTGAGCCCAACAGCCAGCGCAAACTACAATGAATCAACCAATCTGATTGGATTGACATGGAGCAATATGACCGATCCAAACAGCAGCGATAATACGCAAGGTTATATGATTCTGCGTAATACAGTGAACAGCTTTGTTGCACCTACTGACGGCACAACCTATTCTGTCGGCCAAACCATCGGCTCAGCCACAGTGATCACCATGACAAGCAACTCTGTGACCAACTTTTACAACGATACATATAATATACCTTGCGGGCAATCAATCTATTACCGCATCTATGCATTCCGTTACGGCACTGACAACCTGCACAACAACAGTTTTCATGTTGCCCGTGGCCGTGCCTATAACGAAGTTAGTTTTGCAGCTGCCACAGCCAGCCGCACAGCCTTGCCTGCGGCTATTAGTATCAACGCCAGCCCAACCGGTGTGGTGCCTGCAGGTACGAATGTTACATTCACCCCTACCCCTGTGAACGGTGGCCCTGCACCCACCTATACATGGTATGTGAATGGCAGTCAGGTATTTATTGGTTCTCCATTTGTTTATGCACCTTCAAACGGCGATCAGGTTGTTTGTGTGATGACCTCCAATGCCGGCTGCGTGAGCAACAATCCGGCAACATCCAACACCATTATTATGCAGGTGACCCCGGCCTGCAATCCCGGAAATATCCTCGGACAGCCGGTGATGTGCCTCAATTCCACCCAAACCTTCAGCACCACGGGCGATGCAGGCGGTGTTTGGAGCAGCAGTAATACTGCCGTCATCTCTATCAATTCATCCACAGGCTTCGCAACAGCCCATACAGCAGGCCTTGCAATCATCAATTACACAGTCACGGGCTGTGCAGGCATCCCTTACGCCACTTTCCAGTGCGCGGTAAATCCAAATGCGTTTGCCGGTGCTGATCAAAATCTATGCGATCTACTTATAACTAACTTGCAAGGAAATTCACCTACGGAAGGAGGAGGATTCTGGAGTCAGGAAACAGGTCCTGGTCTGGCCTCATTTAGCCCAAGTATTACATCTCCATCAGTAACAATTGGCGTGAATACTCATGGCACCTATTCATTTAGATGGAGTTTTTCAGAAGGTGGGTGTACAAGCGACCTTGTCACTGTAGAGTTTAACCCGCGACTACCGGTGAGCGTGAGCATCAATCCGGTAAACACGGATATTTGTCAGGGAAGCACAGTAAGTCTTCAGGCAGTGCCCGTTAACGGAGGCTCGCCTTCGTATAATTGGTATGTCAACGGGATCATGCAGTCCAACCACTCCCAGATTTTTGGTTTTACACCCCTCGATGGCGATGAGGTGTATGTGCAGATGACTTCAAGCCTTGGATGTGTCTCAGACAATCCAGCTGAGTCTGATATGCTGACTTTCACTGTTTCGCCCACTGCGGCCGTTTCGGCAAGCATCACGGCAAGCAGCAACAATATTTGCGCCGGAACTCCGGTTACTTTTCAGCTGCAGACAGTGAATGCAGGCAGCAACCCGGATATCCGCTGGTATAAAAATGCCAATCAGGTGCAGTTTGGTGGCTTGAGCTATACCGATTTCCCCGCTAACGGCGATGTATACCGCGCCACAGTGACCTCGGTCAACAGCTGTGCAGCCAACAACCCTGCCAACTCGAACAATATCACCATGGTTGTGAATGCCACCTCCATGGCAAGCATCAACCTCAGTTCATCACCTTCCCCTGCCTGCAGCAATGTTCCGGTGACCATCAGCACTGCAATAGCAAACGGAGGAAGTACACCGCAATATGTCTGGTATCTGAACGATGCTGTCTGGCCCGGCGTCACCTCCCCTGCCTATACCTATTTTGCCAGCCCCGGCGACAGGATCAGGGTGCAACTCACATCGAACCAGCCTTGTGTGCTGAATAGCCCGGTGCTATCGGCAGAGTTTGTTCCAAATATTCTGCAAGCCGCCATTGCACCCACCGACCTTGCTTCGGACCGAAACAACTATTGCGCCAACGATGGTGGCAATATCACCCTAACTGCCAATGGCGGCGCGGGCAACGAGGTGAAGTGGTACGGAGGAAGCTGTGGCGCAACACTGTTGCACACCGGCGCCACCTACACCCTTCCGGCTCCTGTTGTTACCACAAACTTCTATGCCCGCTGGGAAACGGCAAGCTGTGGTGTTTCGGCCTGTAAAACAATAACCATCAACGTATTACCTTCAGTCACTCCAACCATTGGCATTTCGGCTACCACCAGCACCATCTGCTCCGGTGAGAATGTTGTGTTCACGGCAAGCGTCACAGGAACAGGACCTGCGCCTTTGTATCAATGGAAAGTCAACGGAAGCATCGTGCAGTCGTCAACAGCAAATGTGTATGCAAGCAGCCTACTTCAGAACAACGATAAGGTCAGTTGCACCCTGCTGAGCGACAATGCCTGCGCGGCCATTGCAAGTGTGACATCCAACGAAATTACAATGGTAGTGACAACACTCATTGTTCCGCAACTGCAAATCACAAGCAGCCAGACTTCTGCATGCTCGGGCTTGCCGGTTGATTTTACGATCGGGACCACAACGGGAGGGGGAAGTGCACCGCAATACCAATGGAAAAAAAATGGCATACCGCAGCCGGGTGAAACCGGAACAAGCTACAGCACAAACTTTTCGTCGAATGGGTCTGTAAGCTGCGAGATGATCTCCAATGCCGGATGTGTGTCGCAGCCCGTCGTGCAATCAAACACCATCAACATCTCTGTCACACAGACTGTCACCCCTGCCATTGTGATTCAGGGACCTGTGAATCCGGCCTATTGTGAAGGACAAACGATACTGTTCACATCGAACAGTACAAATGGCGGCAGCAATCCGACCTACCAGTGGTATGTTGACAATGCCATCTGGCCCGGAGCCATCAACGCCAATTTTAACACCTCCGCACTTTCGCCTGGCAGTCACCAGATTCATTGCGTGCTGCATTCGAGCAGTCCGTGCGCCTCAGTTCCCAATGTTTCTTCAAACACTGTTTTTATTACGGTTGAACAGTTTGTCCTTCCTATTGCCGTCATCACTGCTCCGCAAACAGATTTTTGTCCGGGAGAGCAGGCAAGTTTCACAGCTGCTGTCAGCAATCAGGGAACAACACCCACCTACCAATGGTTAGTCAACAACATACCGCAGGCCGGACAAACCAATCTCAGTTTTAGTTTTCAGCCAACGGCCAATTCGGCAGTAAGTTTCAGCTTAACAAGTTCGGTTTATTGCGTGTCGGAAAACCCGGTCACCTCAAATGTGATCAACATTGTTGCACACCCTGAGGCAAATGTGGCTGTGAGTGTTACAGCTTCACAGCCGGATGTTTGTGCGGGCGAGATGGTGCAGTTTACAGCTACTCCACAGAATGGCGGAAGCAATCCGGTGTATTCCTGGTTTGTGAACGATATTATAACCGGATCCAGCAGCGATACCTACACTTATGCCCCTGCGGTTGGCGACAAGGTACATGTGATCCTTCAAAGCTCGGTACCTTATTGTGCCATCAACAACCCGGCCACTTCAGCTTCTGTATTTCCTTCTGTACATCCAAATCCTGTGGCTCCGGCAGCTGTGACGGCTTCCGATCTGAACGTTTGTCAGGGCGAAACCGGCACCATCACCCTTAGTAGCACGGGTGGGTCGGGCGATGTTTTACGCTGGTATGCAAACAGTTGCGGTGCGGGCGCGCCTCTTGGCGAAGGAACAAACATACAGGTACCGGTGCCGGCTGTCACCTCAACCTATTATGCCAGATACGAAACCACTTTCTGTGGCGAAAGTGCCTGTGTTCCTGTGACCATCTCGGTGAGCGGATCAATAGAGCCTACAGTGCAGCTTCAGGTGAGCAATACCGAACCTTGCGCAGGCGATCAGCTTACTGTTATGGCAGATGTTACCGGACAAGGAGATTCGCCAGTTTTTGAATGGAGGCTCAATGGCAGTCTTACGGGTTTGAATCAGCCGTTTCATGTGTTTTCGCCTGCTGATGGCGATCAGCTCAGCTGCACTATGACCTCATCCGAAACCTGCGCCAATCCCTCTCAGGCTTCAGACAGTTATACATTCAGTGTTTCGCCCGTACTTGTTCCTGACATCACTGTGAGCCCTTCGGCAAACGGGATTTGTGCCGGAACAGCGGTGTTATTTGAGGCTACGATAGCCAACGGAGGCACCAACCCGCAGTATCAGTGGATGGTAAATGGGTCTCCTCAGGGAAGCAACATAAATACCTTTACCTTTTCTCCTGTGAATGGAGACATAATTACATGTCAGTTAAGTTCAAACGCATACTGTGCCAGCCCGTCTCAAATTGTTTCACAATCTGTTTTGATGAGTGTTTTGCCTGTTCTGACGCCTGAAATTACCATCACAGCCGACCAAACTGCCATCTGCCTTGGCGATTTTGTGAGTTTTGGATCAACAGTGCAAAACGGGGGAGCAGATCCAGTTTATACCTGGCAGGTTAACGGAATGGATGTGGGAAATGCGCCAAACTATACATATCAGCCTGATAATATGGATGTTGTGCGATGCGTGCTCACTTCTTCGGAAAACTGTGTTTCACAGAGTAATGTTTCTTCAAACAGCATTACCATCACAGCAACCACCCAGCTCACACCTTCTGTTGCAATCACAACACCTAATAACACAGTCTGCGAGGGCACAACCGTAGTCGTGGAGAGTACAGTGGAAAACGGTGGTTCTCAACCAACTTATCAGTGGTTTGTAAATGGTGTTGTGGTGTCTGGTGATGCAAATCTGCAATATGTGCCAACAAACAGTGATGAAGTTTTTTGTGTGATGACAAGCAATGCAACTTGCTTAAGTACAACCACTTCAACGTCTGATACATTAGTATTTATTGTAAACCAAGTGGAAGAAACATCCATTGAAATTAGTTCGACTCAGCTGAATTTGTGTGAGGGCTCCACTGCCGAGATTTTTTGTCAATACACTGGTGGAGGTAACCTGCCAGTGTTTGAATGGTTCTTAAATAGCGTGTCTCAAGGAACAGGTAGCAATGTGTTTTCTTTTATTCCCCAGGATAATGATGTCATTCAATGCGT
>JANJXG010000038.1 GCA_024709145.1 Bacteroidales bacterium
GCTGACCCGTAGAAGCATTTAAATTCCCTGACAACACCCGCTGAATTCATTACCTTTGAAGCGTCATTGACCTCAAACGCTTTATCCATGTTACGATCACTTTTGCTTGCCAGCCTGCTGCTGACACTGCTGACCGGCCCCGTTGCGGCCCGCGAATTTGAACTGAAATCGCCCGACGGCAAGCTCAGGCTTGTTGTAAAGGCAGAAAAAAACCTGATACTGAGTCTTTTTCGGTCAGACAAACTGCTGATCAGTCAGGCTACCATCGGCATGGACATGGCAAACGGCCGCAATCCGGGTGCAGCAGCCATTCAAAGTCACCGCTATGTTGAAGGAAAGGACGCGGTTGTGGCTGTTGTACCAACCAAACACAAAAACATCGAAAGCCCGTTTCGCGCATTGCTGCTTAAGGATAAAAATGGTTTCACAACCACCTTCAGGCTCTACAACGATGGCATGGCCTACCGCTTTGCCGACGAAAAGGGAGAGGCTCCATTTGTTAAAAACGAGACCCTGGGCATCAGTCTGCCCGAGGGCAGCATGAGCTGGTTTCCACAGGAAGAAAGCATGTATTCACACAACGAACGACAGTATAAGCACCTTGCCGTGAAAGAACTCAGCAATGAAAGCTTCTGCAGTCTGCCCGTGCTTTTTCAAACGACCGATGGCAGCTGCATCCTGCTCACCGAAACAGCCTTGCACGATTATCCGAATATGTTTCTGCAAAAAACTGGCAACGAAGGGCTCAGGGCCATCTTTCCGAAGGTGGTGCTGGAGGCGGTACCCAACGAAAAACACGGTCCCGACCGCAATCAGCTGATCACCCGCGAAGCAGCCTACATCGCCCGCAGTGGTAAAGCACGCGAATATCCCTGGAGGGTGTTCATCGTCGGGGATGAAAAAACACTCATCGAAAGCAGTCTTCCGTTCCAGCTGGCCAACCCACCCGCAGATCATCGCGACTTCAGCTGGGTGAAACCCGGCAAGGTAGCCTGGGACTGGTACAATGCCAACAACATCTTCGGCGTTGACTTTGAATCGGGTCTCAACACAGCCACCTATCAATATTACATCGATTTTGCTGCCGACTATGGCATTGAATATGTGATACTCGATGAAGGCTGGACCAAAAGCACCACCGAGATCCTGGCCTTCAATCCGGATATGGACGTGCGGGAGCTCATCCGCTACGGCGAAAGCAAGGGTGTGGGTATCATCCTTTGGGTTTTGTGGAAACCCTTGAACGACAATATGGAAGAAATTCTTACCACCTACAAGAGCTGGGGAGCCAAAGGCATCAAGGTTGATTTTATGCAACGTTCGGATCAGGATATGGTGCGCTCCTACGAAGACATCGCTGCACTGGCAGCGCGGCTTGAGCTCCTGGTCGATTTTCACGGGGCCTTCAAGCCGGCAGGCTTGCAACGCAGCTACCCCAATGTGCTGAATTTTGAAGGGGTGATGGGAGCCGAAAACAACAAATGGAGTCAGCACATCACACCCGACCACAACCTCACGATCCCCTTCATCCGCATGGCCGCAGGACCGATGGACTATACCCCGGGCGCGATGGTGAATGCCGGGAAAGACAATTATGCCATTCGTTGGAACAGACCCATGAGTCAGGGCACCCGCGCCCATCAGGTGGCCATGTATGTGGTGTATGAAGCGCCTTTGCAGATGCTCTGCGAGAACCCCTCGATTTACCGGAAGGAGGCCGAAACAGCCCGCTTTATCAGCCGGATACCCACCACCTGGGACGAGACCAGGGTGATGGAAGCTGCCATTGGCGATTACCTTCTGCTCGCCCGCAGAAAAGGTACCGACTGGTATGTGGCCGGTATGAATGACTGGAATCCGAAAAGCTTTAACATCCCAACTGATTTTCTGTCAGGAAAATACAGCATGAGCCTCTTCTGCGACGGCTTGAATGCTGACAAGTTTGCAGAAGATTATCAGATTGCCGACCGAATTGTAACCGAAAACGAAACGATCGCCGTCGAACTCAAGCCGGGAGGCGGTTTTGTGGCTGTTTTTAAAAAAATTGAATGATTTTTGAGGCAGGGTATGCCACAGCAGTAGAAAAATTAAGTACACAAACATCACACAACATACATGGAAATACTGATCATACTGGGATTAATCATCGTGAACGGACTTTTCTCGATGGCAGAGATGTCGATGGTATCGGCACGCAGGTTCAAGCTGGAGGTGAGGCAGCGCAAGGGAAGCAAGGGGGCTGCAAGGGCCTTGAAGCTGTCGGTGAATCCCTCCCGGTTTTTGTCGACCATCCAGATCGGCATCACGCTGATCGGCATCCTGCTCGGGGTTTACAGCGGTGAAAACATCACCGGCGATCTCGTGGCCGTGTTCGAAGCAATGCCCCTGCTTGCCGGCCACGCCCACAGCCTGGCCGTGGTGGTGGTGGTGATTGCAGTCACCTATTTCTCCATCGTTCTGGGTGAGCTATTGCCCAAACGCATCGGCATGGCCTACCCCGAAGCCATCGCCATCGCGGTGGCCCGCCCCATGAACCTGCTGTCGCTTATCGCCTCGCCTTTTGTTTGGCTGCTTACGCAAACCAACGAATTGCTGCTGAATCTTTTGGGCATCAGCAACAGCCTCGAGAGCAAAGTGACAGAAGAAGAGCTGAAGTCGCTGGTGAAAGAAAGTGCCGAAGGCGGTGAGATACAGGACATCGAAAGCAGCATCGTTTCAAGGGTCTTTGAGCTGGGCGACAGGCGCGTGGGCTCGCTGCTCACCCATCGGTCGGACCTGGTCTATTTTGATGTGACGGACGATTTCAAAAGCATCAGCCGTAAAATAGAAGAAGAAAAACATTCGGCCTATCCCGTTTGCGCTGAAAACGACCTGGATAATATCCTTGGTATCGTCCTGCTCAAAGATATGTTTCATTCGGCGATTGCCGAGAATGTCGATCTTCAGAAAATTATGAAAGAGCCGGTGTATGTGAATGAATCGGTGTATGCGTATAAGCTGCTGGAGCTCTTCAAACAAAAGAAAATACATTATGCCATCGTGGTCGACGAATATGGCACTACGGTGGGCATGATCACAATGGACGATGTGCTTGATGCCCTCGTGGGTGATATGACGGAGGAAGATCAGGATGAATACCAGATTGTTCAGCGCGATGAAAACAGCTGGCTGATTGACGGGCAATATCCGGTGATTGAGTTTCGTAAGCTGTTCGACATTCCTGAAGACGATGAAGACGACCAATACAACACCGTTGCCGGCCTGCTGATCCATGCCTCGGGCACCCTGCCCCGGGTGGGCGACAGGATCAAACTCGGCGCTTATGTGTTTGAGGTGGTCGACAAAGACGGCCAAAGGATTGACAAGATCATGGTTAGCAGGGTGACGGGTGATGGGTTGTGAGTGAAAAGTGAAGAGTGAAAAGTGAAGAGTGAAAAGTGAAGAGTGAAAAGGTTGTGAGTGAAATTGAAGAGTGAAAAGTGAAGATTCAAGGTTCTATCCGAAAACTTTGGGATTTGCTCCGGGATGAGGTCGAAGGGTTTCTCCTTTCAGCTGCGCTCGGGGCCGGGGCTGTTGGCCTTTGATCAGGTTTAAAGTAAAGAAACCAGCTCCTTTTGTGTGAAGATCAAAGATATAATCAAAGTAGTAGCCTGTAGGGCTACCCCATGAATAACCCCCGGATTCATCCGGGGGACAAGGCATGACAATGCCTCAAAACAAGCCTGTAGGGCTTTCCCAACTTGGGAGGAATGAAAGGTGACGGGTCGTGGTTGTGGTTTTAACCTATGTTTTGGCAATCGACGAAAGTTTGTGAAACACCGGAAATGGAGCTTTGCCAATTATCCTCAATTTATTTAGTCAGTTTTCATTCTTGTATTTATTTTTATATTTATATAAATTTGAAGTCTTTTAGAAATGGACCATGGCGAATGTTGTTCACAATGATCATTGAAAGATGAGGATGCCGGGCTGTCAGGCATAATTGCCGGAATTCATCGGGCTTGAAAAACAGATGAATTTTGAAACAGCAATAAGGTGACTTGATGGAAATTTTCTGTCAAAAGCGGGATGATGGCATCATGCAAGAATCTGCCTTGTAAATTGCTAAAACTGATCATGAGGTTCATGCGGTGATGCCCGAATTATCGGGTAAATCAAGCTGACAAGTAAGTTTACTCGCTTTTAGGATTTTTTTCTGAACGCGCAGAATTTGATAAACGATGAAAAATCAAGGAACAAAAGGCATCAGACCCATGTTGTTCGCCCTGCTGATCGGCTGGACGATGGTGATGGCGGCGTTGTTGTTTTGGCGCTTAAAAAGCAGGCAACAGGAAACAGGGGAAATGGCCTATATTCAGGCAAAAGTTGCGCTGGGTAAAGATTTGCTTTACCGCAAGTGGAATTCAAACCATGGTGGAGTTTATATTCTTACCACTGAGAAGACTCCTCCCAACCCCTACCTGGAACATATTTCTGATCGTGATATCACTACAACTTCAGGCAAAAAGCTGACACTTGTCAATCCGGCCTATATGACCCGACAGGTAAATGAGTATGAAGCCGAAATTTCAGAAATTCGCAGCCATCTTATTAGCTTAAAACCGGTTAATCCGATAAACATCCCTGATCAGTGGGAACAAAAAAGCCTCGAAACATTTCAAACAGGGGAAAAGGAATCCTCGGTGATAGACACCATCAACGGTCAGCCTTACTTTCGGTTGATACAGCCTTTTTTCGTGGACAAGGCATGTTTGAAATGTCACGATCAACACGAATATAAAGAAAATGATATCTTGGGAGGAATCAGTATTTCGATCCCGATGGAGCCACTGTTAACTGTTGAAGCCGGTTCAAAGAAGCAGATTACACTGATTTATGGATTTATCTGGATATTGGGAATCGGAGGCATATCACTCAGTTTTTTCAAATTAGACAGAAGTTTTCAGCGGCAAACCCAGGCTGAAATGGCTGTGAGAAAGGCTTACAGTGAAATTGAACAAAAAGTAGCTGAGCGAACCAGAGATTTGAATGAGGAAATAGCCGAGCGAAAAATATTGCAGGAAAACTTAGCAATGAGTGATCAGTATAACCGCAAGTTGTTCGAACAATCGGCTATCGGGCTTGCTTTGACAACTTTAGACGGGAGACTTGTTGATATCAATTCAACCTTTGCATCGATAATCGGGCATACTGTTGAAGAAGCAAAAGCATT
>JANJXG010000043.1 GCA_024709145.1 Bacteroidales bacterium
TGAACTGGCAGCCAATTATCAGGCTAATTGGGTACCCGAATATGCCAGAAAATACCTGACTGAAAACCCACAACCATATACAATTGCTGATGTGGAAATCATTGCTGAGAAACAGTTTGAATTGAATCAATTTGAAAAGGCGAAAAATTCGACCATCTGGTTCGCAGACACTGAGATGCTTGTATGTAGTATCTGGACTAAAATTGTATTTGGTAGTGTTCCTGAAAAAATTCAACAGCTGGTGAATCTGCAGCAATTTGATTTTTACCTATTATGCAACATTGATCTGCCCTGGCAGTCCGACCCACTGCGTGAGCATCCACATCGGCGGGAAGAAATCTTTGAACTTTATAAGATGCATCTTTCGGCAAATCAATGGCCATTTGCCGTGATTTCAGGCTTTGGAAAACAACGTATCCAACATGCCATTGCAGGCATCGAGCATCATTTCAATCAAACTCAATGAAACAGATTCAAAACATATTGTTTCTTGCCCGCTGGTATCCAAATCGTTATGACCCTATGCCCGGTCTTTTTATCCGGCGACATGCTGAAGCACTTTCATTTAAAAGAAATGTAGCTGTAATCTATCCTCATGCTGTATACAAGAGCGGTGCACCACTTTTCGAGCTCAATGTGACCGGAAAGAATCAGCTGACTGAAATTGTTATCTATTACAGATCCTTTCATTCAGGCTTTGGTAAAGTATATAATATTGCAGCATTTTTTCTCGCTATTGGAAAAGGTTTCCGGACGCTTCAAAAACAGGGATTTAAGCCTGATTTTGTACATGTGCATGTTTTGACCCGGCTTGCTTTTGTTGCCTTTTTTCTCAACATCACCAGGCAAATACCCTATGGAATTACAGAACACTGGTCGCGCTACCTGCCATTACGAAATGAGTTCAATGGTTGGTTAAGACGCAAAACTACCAGAATGCTTGTAAAGAAAAGTGCATTTGTAACAACTGTAACCGAAAACCTTGCTGAAGCCATGAAAAATCATGATCTGAAAAATGATCATTATCTGATTTTACCCAATGTGGTTGACATTCAATTATTCAGGCCAATCGAAAAAATTGAAAAATCTGTTTTTACATTCATCCACATTAGTTGCTTTGAAGATCAGTCAAAAAACATCTCCGGATTGTTGCGCGTTATTTCAAGACTCAGCCTGCAACGAAGCGATTTCAGAGTTATCATGGTAGGTGAAGGAATGGATTTACCGTTAATACATGAATTGGCAATACAACTGAATCTTCATCAACCTATCCTAACTTTCAAAGGATTACTTCAGGATCAGGAACTTGCCAATTCTCTTCAGCAATCTGACTCGCTGATTCTGTTTAGTAATTATGAAAATTTACCCGTTGTCATTCCGGAATCTTTCGCTTGCGGATTGCCGGTCATAGCCACAAAGGTTGGTGGTATTCCCGAAATTGTTCATCCCTCAAATGGTATTCTCGTCAATCCGGGCGATGAAAATGCATTGCTTCTTGCTATGAGTGAGATGATTGACAACTATCAACGCTATCATCAGTCAGATATTCGTGCACAGGTTGTAAAACACAACAGCACGGAGGCAGTTGGTAATTTTCTTGCTAACCTTTACGACCAATTTATTCCGGAAGACGGAAAGTAAGCATGGGAATTCCTAAATGAAAAAAATCGTCCTTGCCGATTTTATCCTTAAAAATGTAGTCAAGCCACGTTCTTTTGTGGGCAATAAATGCTGCAAGGCTTATCTGATGCTCTTCACAAAAAACTTTCATCGCTTCGCGTGCTGAGCTTGTTCTGATTAGTTCAAACCTGATTTGTTGCCGTGCTTCTTCATTTTTAAAGGCTTGCCGGAGCTCTTCCATTAACAAGGCAGCTTTTCCATATTGATCGTCAAATACAAAATGAACCACATGAATCACCGGTTTGTAAAGCTGCGTCAGTTGAATCAGATGATTTAATATCAACACTTCATATTGGCTGAAATTACAGGCATACATTATCTGACTGCTTGCGGTCCACTGATAACCTACCGGAATAGCCAGTACAGGAACATTCACTTTTGCCATAATACTCTTGGCAATACTTCCTTCCAGAAATCCCTTGTGGCCTTTTCCGGATGTCCCCATTAATATCATGTCGGGCTGTTCATTTTCAGTTAGTTGAAGCAGCTCCTGCTCAGGATCACCCCCTTTCAAAATGGTATAAATATGAATGTTTTCCAAACCATATTTTTTTATTTCTTCTTCAAGCAGATTTCTTTTTTCTTTCATAAATACTTCTGCCTGTTGCTCCATTTCTGCCAGCAATTCGCGATTGAAGAATGTATCCGCATCCAGGCCTCCGGGGAAACTGCTGTCGCCCATCAGAATTTGATCCATATAAGCGTGAAAAAGGAGCACCTCCCCTCCTGTGACTTTCAATAAATCAATGGCATAAGGAAATAACATTTTGTTCTCCTCACTAAAATCTGTTGATAGAATGATCTTCATGGCGTTGTGTTAGGTTGAAATCTTCAAAGCGGTAAAGTTACGAATGCCTTGGCAGGAATGCAAGTTTCTATTCACAAAAGAATATAAATGTTCTTGATCAGATAGTTATCATGTTACTTTTCTATTTTTCAATCACTAAACGAAATAGATATGAAGTAGCCAGCATTGGAAAAATCATCTATATGCCAGATATTGTATGCGTTAGAATAAAGCTATACTGTAATTAGTCTTTCATTGAAAAAATAACCCATGTTGCTGACCTTAGTTTTAAAAATGTCAGGGTTGTAAGAGAAAACCCTCCACTCTTTGTTAGTAAGTGACTGATAATTATTAAAAAATAGTGTAGGAAACTTGCAATGGTTCAGTAAAATCGCTTACTTTTGAACAGTCAATCAATCTTGATTGAAGAATGTTCTAATACATGCTGTCATGATCGCACTAGTTGTTTTAATTATCTTTTCAGCAATTGGTATAGGCGCGGTTGTACATGCCATTAAAAATGCTCCTTTAATCGAGGAGCGCGAAGACAGCACATTCGGTCAATAATGAACGCTGAAAAGAAAGTATGATGGAGAAAAAAAAGGCTGAGATATTTCCCAGCCTTTTTTTTAGCATTTACAACCACCTCCGTGATGATGATGAGTATGATTATGACCTTCATGGTCTCCGCACACACCACAACCTTCATCTTCGTCATAATGATCGTGCGAACCACCACCACAACAGCTGTCGTTGTGACTTCCACAACCACAACCTGAGGCAACCGGATTCAATTCTTCATAAGTCGCTTCGCGAACATTTATAACCTCTCCCTTTGTATAAAGGCTTTTACCTGCAAGTGGATGGTTAAAATCCATTGAAACAGTCTGTTCGTGGATGGCCAGGATTTTACCATCAAAAGGATTTCCCTCCCCATCCATCATGGGAATCACACGTCCAACAACCAAGGTATCAGGTTTAATCTCTCCATTAACCATAAATACTGTCTTGGGAATTTCCATCAACAACTCGTTATTGTAGGTCCCAAATGATTCTTCAGCTGAAAGAGTAAACTCAAATTCATCTCCGGAATGTAAACCTAACAGTTTATCTTCAAAACTTTTGAGCAATCTTCCGGTGCCAAAAATCATGGTTCTTGGCTGGCTGTATTCAGCTTTCTCAAGAAGCTCTCCTGCTTCATTTTCAACGTGGATGGCGTATGCAATCACGCCTACTTTATGCTTTTCAATTACCATATCACAATAAATTATTCAATCTTTAAGTCGGCCTATTAAACGCCACAAAAATAACACAATTATTTTATTTAGAATCATTTTAAACTAAACCGTCAACCGAAGTTTAACTATCTTAAAATTCATCGTTTAATACTTTGATAAATAAGCTGTCAGGCTTTCCTCCTGCAGTAGTCCAATTTTCTTTCGAAGCCTGTATCGTGCCATGTCTACACTTTTTGCATGTTGAAAAGTGATCGAGGCTATCTCCTTACTACTCATATCGAGCCTCAGAAACGCGCACAATTTGCGTTCGTTGGCTGTAAGATCAGGGTGAGCATGCTGCAAACGGTGGTAAAAATCATGATGTACATCATTGAATCTTTTTTCAAATTCGATCCAGAAATTCTCGTTCACAGCCAGGCGGTAATTGGCAGCAATACCATCGATCAAAGCATTTGTAGCATGATTCTCTGTGGATTTCAACTTTTCAAGATCTTTCATCATCCTCTCATTCAATTCGCTGATTTGAATGAGCCGCATGCTAATTCCGGTCAGTGCATTTTTATGTTTAAACAAATCCTCGGTATATTGTTGTTTTACTTCAGTAACATCACTGATAACACCGAGTATTCCTTTTATCTGACCTCCCTGACCTGCCAACGGTACCTTGGTTATCTGCACATCATGCCAATCACCATTTGCGTATTGAATCCTGTTCTCAAACCTGATATTCTGCTGAAGTCCTTTGATAATCTGCTCATCCTGAAACCGATGGTTAAAAACATCTTCATCAGTAAATAATTCATAATAGGTATTCACAGGGTTTAAATTCTTCAAAAAAGCTTCACGGAAAGCATCATTAAAAATTTGTATGGTACCAAAAAGATCGGCACTAAAAATCGGATCCGGAATCAAATCGATCAGGTAATTCAAAAATTCATTTGTTTCCTGAATGGTTTGGCCCATTAGTTTGATCTCAATCATGTGATCTGCGAGCAACAGCATAGCATTCACTCTGGCCTTCAATTCGATCGGATCGATTGGTTTACGAAGAAAATCAGTAGCTCCGGCATTCAATGCATAACGCAAATGTTCGGATGTTACCATCACACCTGTGGCTATAATCACTGGAATATCATTTGTTAATGGATTGGATTTTAATAGTTTGACGAGATCAACCCCATTCAGATCGGGCATATCCCAATCAGTAATAATCAATTTTGGCAGCCTGGCTTCGGCTACTTTTGCAGCAATTTTTCCACCATTGGCCTGTAAAAATGAATATTCACTAAATTCATCCTGAAGTATCTCAAAGATTGACTGCACCACAACAGGGTCGTCATCAACCACGAGTATTGCATTTTCAAAAGATTTCATCAGTGTTGGTTTTTTTTCCATCTGGCGCTTTGATTAGTGCAGTAAGTTCTTTGTATCGTTCATTATCACAATGATATACAGCCTTCTCAACGGCTGACTTCCAAATTGCTTCTGGAGTCCCTTCCTTTGGCTGAAAGTTTTTAATCACTGCCAGAATTTTACTCAGTTCATACACATCAAAGGTAGGCAGGGATAACAATTCAGGGTATTTAAATCCAAAACAGGAGTCATTCAAACGCTCATTTGCACCAAAATCAATCTCAACTACACTCAAACCACTTTTCTGGCCGGTTTCTATCACAGCTGGCAAGCTGAACCAAAAGCAACACGGGCCTTCAGGTTCACTTCTGACACCAATTTCCCCTTGATGCAAATTGATTGTCATTTTACAGAAAGCAAGACCCAAACCTGTCGATCTGATGTCAGTTTTAGTATCTGTTGCATGGTTATATGGTTTAAAAATACCAGATTGCTTTTCCGGTGGAATAAAACTACCCCAATTACAAATTTCAACTAAAAGTGATTCTTCCTGTGGTTGAACGTTGAGCTGAATCTGTTTTTGAAACCCTGAATGGGTGATTGCATTGACGAGAATATTCTCTAAAACCCTTTTAATAAGCTCTTTATCAACCCTAACAAAGACGGTATCAGGCGCTGAAATTTCAACAGTTATCGATTTTGCCCCGAGGCTCACAGCCAATTCATCAATAGTTTGCCGGATTAGCAAAAGCAAATCTACATCGGAATACAGGAGTTGCAAACTTGCTTCTTCAAACTTACGCAAGTCAAGGATATTCAACACCAATCTGAGCATTTTTTTTGCATAAGCTTGAATCTTTTCCAACCTTTCCTGATCTGCCAAACCTGAACTTAAGCTGATTACACTGTACAATGAATTCTTCAAATCATGTACGATCATATTCGATGTTTCTTGTCTAAAATGCTCATATTCTGTTTTAGGGGTTGGATTACCGGAAAGGCCCTTCGACTGAGGCTGCAATGCCTTCTCTTGTTTGCCTGCCTTTTCTTTCAAACTGATTATTTCAGTTTCAAGAAGACGTATTTTTCGATTTAACTGCTCAGTCTTAAGGATGTTAATCTGTCGTTGCCGATAGAGGATCCAACCAAAAGTGCCTCCAAACAGCACAAAACTAATAGCTATCAAAAGCCATTCATGTAGCACAATGTACAAAAAGTTCAGCATGATGCTTATCATAATCAGTTGGTGAACCTAAACCGGTAAAAACAACTTACACAATAAAGATCATTCATTCACAACATCTTAGCAATTAAACCATGATAATGAGGTAATGATCTACACATAAAAATACACGATCGGAAGTGGCAGTAGTGTGAGGTATAAAAGCAAAAGTAAACAATCTTAATGATATAACGATCTCTTTTGCGGCCAGCATGTTGTAGAATAAAAGGTCGATTATTTCACGTTGAAAGCAAGCATGAGTTCATCGCCAATAAAAAGTTCGAAATGATCATTTATTTTCGCCGGGCCGACTCCCTCAGGTGTACCTGTGAAAATATAATCACCTTTGCGCAGCATCACAAACTGCGAAACATAAGCAATAATTCTGTCGAAACTAAAAATCATATCCCTGCTGTTACCTCGCTGCCGCCATTCGTTGTTGATTTTCAAGCCAAAATTAATGTCGTTTAGTGAGGCAAATCCTGAAACCGGAACGAATTTACTTACCGGTGCTGAGAAATCAAATGCTTTGGCTAGCTCCCAAGGTAAACCTTTTTGTTTACACTCCTGTTGAAGGTCACGGGCTGTGAAATCGATACCTACGCCAATTTCCTGGTAATATTTATGGGCAAATTTCTCAGCTATACTTCGTCCGTTTCGGCTGATTTTGATCACAAGTTCGACTTCATAATGCAGATCATTGGTAAATGGGGGATAAAAAAAAGGATTGTGAGGAGGGAGCAAGGCTGTATCAGGCTTCATGAAAAACACCGGTTTTGCCGGAACCGGATTATTCAGTTCTTTGGCATGTTCAGCATAATTTCTTCCAATACAAATGATTTTCATGGCTTTACTTTTTAATGTTTTTGATTTGCACCTGTTTTCCAAACATACGGAGTTTAATTGCTGTAATCAATTTTTTGGTATAGAGCGGGAACTCACCCTTCATCATCCATTCATAGTAGGATGGTTCTTTCTGAAAGACCTCCTCTACAGTTCGGCCCTTGTGCTTGCCAAAGTTAAACACCTCGACATCTGAGTCGTTGTATACAATCTGACCAGCCAGGTCGGCAAACCGGTGATGGGATGAAAATCGATGTAATGCCTGCATATCATTCAATACAGGTTTTGATTTGTTTCCGGCGGCATCTTCATAAATGGTATCCTGATAGCGTTCGATCTGAGCTTTAAGAATTTCGAAAGTAGCATAAGTGTCGGCTGCTGCTGAATGGGCGTCCTCAAGCTCTTTTTGGCAAAAAAAACGATAGGCTCCTTTCAGTGTTCTGGGTTCCATTTTCATGAAAATGGTTTGAACATCAACCAGATTTCTGTTAGAAAGATCGAAAGACACATCACACCTTAGAAACTCTTCCATTAGTAAAGGAATGTCAAACTTAATTGCGTTATAACCCGAAAGGTCACAGCCGCTTAAAAAACGACTGATATCATTCGCAACTTCTTTAAATTGGGGCAGATCTTTGACATCTTCATCTTTGATACCATGAAAAACAGTTGACTGTTCGGGGATTGGCTGCCCTGGATTAACGCGCCATGTTTTCTGCTCTTCTTTGCCATCAGGCATCACTTTGAGAATACTGATCTCAATCAGCCGGTCGGTAGTGATGTTTAATCCCGTTGTTTCAAGATCGAAAAATGCGATAGGTCGCTTGAGTTGAAGTTGCATAATAAAAAAATAAAGGGTTGATGGAATGACCATCAACCCAAGTAAGAATGATTTAATTTCAAATAGCCCGTTCAGGGTCGAAACCTTCGAGCAACTCTTTCATTTTTTTCAGAAACATTCCACCCAATGCACCATCAACCACCCTGTGATCGTATGCAAGAGCCAAAATCATGATGTGCCGGATAGCGATCACATCACCAAACGTGGTTTCAATCACAGCGGGTTGTTTTCTAATGGCACCAACTGCCAGGATTGCCACCTGTGGCTGATTGATAATGGGTGTTCCGGTGAGACTGTCGAACGAACCAAAATTTGTAATAGTAAACGTACCACCTTGAATCTCATCCGGTTGAAGTTTGTTGGCCCGGGCACGACCTGCCAAATCATTAACCTTTTTGGTGATGCCTAACAAACTTTTTTCGTCAACATTTTTCAGGACGGGAACAATCAGATTTCCTGAAGGTAAGGCTGTAGCCATACCGATATTGATGTTTTTTCTTAAGATGATGTTATAGCCATCCACCGAAGCATTGATTTGCGGGTAAGCCTTGAGAGCCTGTGCCGCTGCTTCAAAGAAAATAGGAGTAAAAGTGATTTTTTCACCTTCTTTCTTCTGGAAGCTATCTTTCACTTTGTTTCTCCAGTTTACGATGTTTGTGACGTCAACATCGATAAAGGAGGTAACATGTGGACTAACCTGTTTCGACATCACCATGTGATCTGCAATCAGCCTGCGCATACGGTCCATCTCAACTATCGTATCTCCGCTTTCGGTTGTCACTTTGGGAGCCTCAGCTTTCGCCACCGGTTTTTGAGATTGAACTGCAGCTACTGCGGGCGCTTGCTGAACGGCTGGTAAAACGTTACCACGCTGTTTAATGTAAGCCAAAATATCTTCTTTTGTTACCCGGCCATCTTTTCCGCTCCCTTTTATTTGTTGAAGCTCACTGGCTGAAACACCTTCCTCCTTTGCGATACTCTTAACCAATGGTGAATAATATCGTTCGTCAGCCGAAGCCAGAACAATGATTTGTTCTGCAGGTTTATCAGCGACAAAAGGTACCTCAATGGAAGCTTTTTCGGGTTTAGGTTCCTGAGGAGATTCTGCCACATCTTCACCATCGAGCGAAATGACAGCGATAGGGGTTCCTACAGCCACCACTTCACCTTCTTCAAATAAACGTTTTATAAGTTTACCTTCAACAGGAGAAGGAATCTCTGAATCAACTTTATCAGTGGCGATCTCGACCAATGCGTCATCTTCGGAAATCATATCGCCAGGCGACTTTAACCAGCGTGTAATTGTTGCCTCGATGATGCTTTCGCCTAACTTCGGCATGATAATTTCAAATGTTGCCATAAATTCTATTTTAAGTCATGAATGGTTAAAACTACAATTTGTTCAAACCGGCCTGCAAAATTACACATAATTTTTTTCGACTTGTAATGGCTAAACAAAAGAAACTTAAGCAGGCCGAATCATGTGACAGCAATCACATTCCGACTTAAAATACTGCATGGTAGATAGATACAAAGTGAGACATGAGGCATTTTTCCTGAAATCATGCATATCTTTTACGTTGAAAAGTATAAATCCCTTGCGGGAGGTAACGGCTTTCAAAGTTTTTTTATTTTTGCTGGAAGAATTTCGACAACACCTAAAACATTTGCCATGGAAATGAGTGATAATCAGGAAAGAAGAGATGGACATTTCTCACGTGCAGTCAGGGCCGGAAAAAGGACCTATTTTTTTGATGTAAAATCAACACGGGGTGATGAAAAATATTTAACCATCACCGAAAGCAAGAGGAAATTCAGCAATGAACAGGGAAGATTTTTTTATGAAAAACACAAGTTGTTCCTTTATAAAGAAGACTTTGAGAAATTCTTCAGGGGTTTAAACGAATCCATTCACTTCATCGAAACAGGAGAATTTCCGGAAGACTATGGACTGGATATCGGTGAAAAAGAAGAACCGACAGACGATATTCGGTTTGAAGACCTGCCCTAAACTCAATTTCATGCTTCAAAAACAAGGGATTTAGTCTTTTTTGGCGCACGGCTTTACCCAAAGTTATTGTAAGCATCGGAAAAGTTTGACCAGACCAACGCTGTACAGATGTATAAATGCCTTACTTTTGCAACAGCGAGTGAATCATTTTTTCATTATAATATATTGAATATCAAACGATATGGGTAAAACCATTGCGATAGCAAACCAAAAAGGCGGAGTTGGCAAGACCACTACAGCCATCAACCTGGCTGCAAGTCTGGCTGTCTTAGAATTTAAAACCCTCCTGATCGATGCCGATCCTCAGGCCAATGCTACTTCCGGGCTGGGCTTCGACCCAAAAGAAATTGAAAGCAGTATTTATGAGTGCATAATTGAGCATGTTGATCCCAAATCGGTCATCAGAGAATCCTCTACACCCAATCTATACCTTTTGCCGGCTCACATCGACCTTGTCGGTGCTGAGATCGAAATGATTAACCTGCCTGACAGGGAAAAAATGATGCAGCAGGCCGTAGCAAAAATCAAGAATGATTACGATTTTGTTATCATTGACTGTAGCCCGTCACTTGGCTTGATTACCGTGAATGCCCTCACTGCAGCCGATTCGGTTATCGTGCCTGTTCAGTGTGAGTATTTCGCGCTTGAAGGATTAGGTAAACTTCTGAATACCATCAAAATCGTTCAGGCCCGCCTTAACCCACACCTCGACATCGAAGGTATTCTGCTTACCATGTTCGATGTCCGCCTCAGGTTATCAAGACAAGTGGTTGACGAGGTAAAGACACATTTTCAGCAAATGGTCTTTGAAACAATTATCAGCCGCAATACACGTTTAAGTGAAGCACCCAGTTTTGGTGAAACCATTATCATGCATGATGCAACCAGCACCGGTGCTGTGAATTATCTCAACCTTGCCAGAGAAATCCTTCAAAAAAACAAGCTTGTGGCCAGCATTAATTTAAACTCAGGAGAATAGAAAGTGAGTCAGGACAAGTTTAAAAAACGTGGTTTGGGCCGTGGCCTTGAAGCCATACTTCAAAGTCCGGATACCGATATCACCTCAGGTGATATCTCGGGCAATTACGTAGCCGGTGCCATCGCAGAAATAGAAGTATCAAAAATTGAAGCCAATCCATTTCAGCCCAGAAGTGAGTTCGACGATATGGCACTGCGTGAATTGGCTGCTTCAATCCAGGTTCAGGGTGTGATTCAGCCTGTAACCGTGCGAAAACTTGGTTATGACAAATACCAGCTCATTTCAGGTGAACGACGCCTCAGAGCTTCAAAAATAGCCGGTCTTACAACCATTCCCGTTTTTATCAGGGTTGCCAATGACGAGCAAATGCTCGAAATGGCGCTGATCGAAAATATTCACCGAGAAAACCTCAACGCCATTGAGGTAGCTATCTCCTACCAGCGTCTGATTGATGAATGTCAGCTGACTCAGGAGAAACTCAGCGAACAGGTGGGCAAAAGCAGAACGAGTATCACCAATTACCTCCGGTTGCTGAAACTACCACCCGAAGTTCAGATCGCTTTGCGTGACGGCCACATTACTATGGGGCATGCCAGAGCAATTATCAACATGGATGAACCCGAACAGCAGTTGCTCGCTCTTCAGCAAATCATTGACAATGAACTGAATGTAAGACAAGTTGAGGCTTTGGTGAGAAACCTTAATCATCCTGAAACCAAATCAATCAAAAAGGCGACTCAGGCCGTTCCACCTTTTTTCAAACAGCAATCCAAGCTTCTTTCTGAGCAACTTCAGACAAAAGTTGAAGTGAAAAGGGCTGTCAGTGGCAAGGGTAGCATCGTTATTGCATTCGACAATGATGCTGATTTCAGCCGGATTCTGACCCAACTTAATCAGCAATAATTTAGGTGAGGCGTAGCTGGCTGATCGGTTTACTGCTTGTGCTTCTCATTCCACAGGTGATCCACGCACAAGATGTTGCAAGCCAGGAAAGTATCGCAATCAAGGAAAAGCATTCCCCTCATAAAGCCACCATCTATTCGGCGGTTCTCCCGGGTCTCGGACAGGCATACAATAAAAAATATTGGAAAATTCCCATTGTGTATGCAGGTTTTGGAACCATCGGCTATTTTGCTATCACCAACCGTAATGAGTACCGTCTGGCCAAAGACGCGTTTATTTATGTTTCGAATGGCTACGATTATGAAACGGACAATAAATATGTTGGCCGGTACAATGAAACCGATCTGATCCAAATCCGCGACTATTATCGCAGGAATACCGAACTGAGTTGGATAATTATGAGTCTTTGGTATATGTTGAATATTGTAGATGCAACAGTGGATGCCCATTTTTTTGATTACGACATCAGCGACAACCTCAGTTTGCACCTGTCCCCTGGAATTCAGCACAACGAATCACCCTTTCTAATGCAACCCTATGCTGTCAGACATCAGACAGCGCTCTCCATTCGAATTACATTTTAAACCAATTTCATGAATATTGTTCTCTCCGGTTATGGTCAAATGGGCAGAATGATTGAATCGGTCTGCCACGAACGCGGACACACAATCAGCTGCTTTTTAAATCAAGCTGCTGATTATGAATCGCAAAAGGAAAAGATTTTGGAGTCGGACCTCCTGATCGATTTTAGTCAACCAGATTCGGCGATGGATAATATCCGTTTTTGTATGGAAAATCATGTCCCAATAGTTGTGGGAACCACCGGCTGGCATCAACATCTTGAGGAAGTGAAACGACAATGTGATCTGCATCAGGGCAGTTTATTTTATGCACCGAATTTTTCATTGGGGATGAACATCGTATTCAGGCTCAACAAGCAATTAGCCAAGATGTTACGAAATACAGATTATTATTTTTCGCTGAAGGAGGTTCATCATACACGCAAACTCGACGCCCCCAGCGGCACGGCAATACACCTTGCGTCGGATATTATTTCGAATCACAACTCGCTGAAATCATGGCAAATAGATGATTCAAATGACAAGACCATCCTGCCTGTTTTCGTTGAACGGGTAGGTGAAGTCAATGGCATCCATGAAATATCAGCCCGCTCAGTGGAAGATTTAATTGTGATCCGGCATGAGGCATTCAGTCGCAGAGGTTTTGCGGTGGGAGCCGTTTTGGCCGCCGAGTATCTTCATGGCAAAAAAGGCATGTATAACATGGAGGATTTACTTATCGAACAAGCTGAACAAGAGGTATAGGTTGATCTTCCTTTTCTTTAAAAGTGAATGAGCTAGTCTGATTCTTTATTTGCATCATGCTGATTATGAATTATTAACAATCAAATTCTCTTCGTTTCAAACTATTTCCTAATTTAGCCGCCCAATAATTATTTTGTTATGCTTCAACTTGTCATCGTTTTGCCATTGCTTTTGACGATTCCTACTATTTTCGCCTGGAAACTTTTCGAAAAAGCAGGTCAAAAAGGCATTTACACAATCATCCCTTTTTATAATCTTTTTGTTTTGTTGCAGCTCATTAAGAAACCGTGGTGGTGGTACGTCTTTTTGCTTATCCCTTTCATCAATGTCTTCGTTTACATGCTGATGCTGATCGAGTTTGTAAAAGCTTTTGGTAAAAACGGGCTTGGCGAACACCTTTTTGTTGCGGTGCTGCCTTTCTTTTATTTGCCCATGCTTTCAGCCGATCCTAAAGCGCATTACAGTGATCCGGATACGATTAAGAAAGTTAAAAAAGGTCCTGTCAGGGAATGGCTTGATGCTATCATTTTTGCCGTTGTTGCAGCCACCATTATCCGCACCTTTCTTTTTGAGGCTTATACTATCCCTACTTCGAGTATGGAAAAATCCTTGCTGGTTGGAGACTTTTTGTTTGTATCCAAAATCAGTTATGGCCCCAGGCTTCCCAATACGCCATTGGCATTCCCCTTCGTCCATCACACGCTGCCCTGGAGCGAAACAGCCAAATCGTATGTTGAATGGGTAAAGTGGCCCTATTATCGGTTTGCAGGACTCGGACCTGTCAAACGTAATGATGCTGTGGTTTTCAACTATCCAGCAGGCGATACCCTAAGCGATAAGTTTCAGAGCAATATCAGTTATTACTCCATGGTTCGCGAAAGCGGGCGCGACAAAGTGCTGTCGGATGAGCGACGCTTTGGCAAAATAATCGCCCGGCCGGTCGACAAAAGGGAAAACTACATCAAACGTTGTGTAGGACTCCCCGGCGATGTAATACAAATTGTGAATGGTGAATTGCTCGTAAACGGCCAACCCAATCCTGTTGCCGGAACACTTCAGTTTCGTTACCTAGTGAAAACAGACGGTAGCGGAATAAATCAACGTGTTTTGGATAAATATAACATCACCGAAGGGCGCTCGGGCAACAGGGCTGGAGAATATACCTTCTGGATCAGTGAAGATGTTGCTCAGAGTTTGGCAGGACTTTCAGGAATTCAATCTGTAACCAAAATAGTTGAAACGACAACAGACTGGAATCCGGATATTTTCCCTAACTCAAACTTATATCCCTGGAATATTGACAATTACGGCCCTATTGAAGTACCAAAAGCTGGTCAGACGGTTCCAATTAATCTTCAATCCTTGCCCTTTTATGAAAGAATTATTACGGCCTATGAAGGAAACAAGCTGGAAGTAAAAGGCAATGATATCTACATCAACGGAGCGCCTGCGACATCCTACACCATTAAAATGAACTATTACTGGTTAATGGGTGATAACCGGCACAATTCGGCCGACTCCCGTTATTGGGGATTTGTCCCCGACGATCATATTGTTGGTAAAGCGGTGTTTGTTTGGCTTTCACTCGACAAAAACAAATCCCTTTTTGGAGGTAAGATAAGATTCGATAAATCAATGCGTTTTGTAAAATAAATATCTATGAAAAAAGCGACGATAGAAACAAGCAAAGGCACAATGGTGCTCGAATTGTTCGATGATGATGCACCCGGTACGGTTGAGAACTTCATCAAGTTATCCAACTCAGGTTTTTATAATGGTCTTTCATTCCACCGTGTAATACCTGACTTTGTAATCCAGGGCGGTTGTCCCAAAGGCGATGGTACCGGAGGACCAGGATACAAAATTCCTTGTGAACTCAATGGCAAAAAACAGTATCACGACAGGGGTGTCATTTCCATGGCTCATGCCGGAAGAAACACCGGAGGTTCGCAATTTTTTATCTGTCACAGCCGTCGAAACACAGCCCATCTCGACAGAAACCATACAGTATTTGGAAAGGTGATAGAAAATGTAGAAGTGGTTGATCTGATCAGACAAGGCGACAAAATCGTATCGATTACAATCACCGAAGATTAATACTGAATTTATTACTTTATTAGCCCGGCAGGTCCGGGCTTTTTTGTGTCTTCGATTCCAGGGAGTAGGAGATTTTCACCAAAAGATTCACCCAATTTGCTACTTTTGCAAAGTAATCATCAGGCCACATGGCAAAAAGCACAAATAAACTCAGGGCGAATGCATTAAAAGACACGGAGGAGATAGCCGATCCGGTGGTCATTGAAAAAGTAGTTGAGGAACCAGCGCCCAAAAAAGCTAAAAAAACGCCCAGGACCCCTGTAAAAAAATGGAACCCCGATGCTCGTTGGATCAAGGCAACAGGTGTTTTCTTCATCCTGATGGCAGCTTACCTGATGCTTGCATTCATATCTTTTTACCTGAACTGGTTTAACCAAATAACCGATGATTATTTTTCCGATCTGCCTATTGGCCTGGTGCTCACCGACACAGGAATGAAAATCAGCAACTGGTCGGGCAATATGGGAGCCTTTCTGTCTCAAATGCTTGTAAAAGACGGCTTCGGCATTGGCGCTGTTTACATCTCTTTTTTGCTTTTCGTTGCAGGTATCCGACTCACCTGGAAGAAAAAACTGATTACCGGATGGGGTGTTTGGAAATATGCCCTCATGAGCCTTGTGTGGCTACCATTGATGCTGGCCTTCATTTTTCCTTCCGATCCGCTGAATACACTTGGTGGTGTGGTGGGGCTATTCCTGCACCAATATATTGGCGCTGTGCTAGGAAAAGCAGGTCTTATCATCGCACTGATCTTTATTTTTGTACTCTTCCTGATCTTCACTTTTAGTTTTACTTTCCCTGCATGGAACAAAAAAACCGATGATAGATTGGCAAAAAGTCCCTTGGAACCACTGAAAAATGCTACGGATAAATACAATACTGTAGAGTTTGCAGTGGATGAAGAGGAAGAAAATGATGAGCTTGTTTTTGTTGTATCGAAAAACAATGAAGATCCGAAAAACCGTGTTGTTGAGGATAAGTTTGTTGAGCTTGAGACCGATCTTCCGGAAGAACAACCACCCATTCCTCCCCTTCCAAAAACCGAAGAGGCTGCACTTGAGCTGAAGGTCAATCCTGTGATCGAAGAAAAAGCGAAAACAAAAGGATCTATCCCCCACCAGGGTCTCGACACAATTTTCGACCCTACCCTTGATTTGCCGGATTACAAACTACCGCCACTCGATTTGCTTAACCTTTATGGCGACGGCACCATCAATGTTGACCGTGCGGAACTGGAAGCAAACAAAAACCGTATCGTTGAAACCCTTGGCAATTATGCTATTGGAATAGAAAAGATCAAGGCAACGATCGGGCCGACTGTCACACTCTATGAAATTGTCCCCGCTCCGGGAGTACGAATCTCCAGGATTAAAAATCTGGAAGATGACATAGCTCTCAGCCTGTCTGCCATCGGCATACGAATCATTGCACCCATTCCCGGAAAAGGAACAGTTGGTATCGAAGTCCCGAACCTGAAACCTGAAATTGTTTCCATGCGTTCTATTTTAGGTTCAGAACGTTTCAGGTCGAGCCACTACGAGCTGCCATTTGGGATTGGAAAGACAATCGCAAACGAAAGTTTCGTTGCTGACCTCACCAAAATGCCGCACATCCTGATGGCAGGTGCCACAGGTCAGGGAAAATCTGTTGGCCTTAATGCCATCATCACTTCCCTGCTCTACAGCAAACATCCAGCGGAGCTTAAACTCGTTATGGTTGACCCAAAGAAAGTGGAACTCAGTTTATTCAGCCGCATCGAAAGGCATTATCTCGCTAAATTACCCGACTCAGAAGAAGCGATCATCACGGATACACGGAAAGTGGTTCGCACACTCAATTCGCTAAGTATCGAAATGGATAACCGCTATGAGTTACTCAAAGATGCTCAGGTGAGAAACATTAAAGAATACAACGAAAAGTTCAAGGCCAGGAAACTCAACCCAATGGGTGGTCACCGATTCCTTCCATACATCGTTTTGGTTGTCGACGAATTTGCCGACCTCATTATGACTGCCGGAAAAGAAGTTGAAGGCCCGATTACCCGTCTTGCCCAGCTTGCACGCGCGGTTGGAATACACCTAATCATTGCAACCCAACGACCCTCGGTCAATATAATTACTGGTACCATAAAGGCTAACTTTCCTGCCAGGATTGCTTTCCGGGTGATTTCAAGAATCGACTCAAGAACAATACTCGACTCGGGTGGAGCTGACCAACTCGTGGGAAGGGGTGATATGCTCCTTTCGACAGGCAATGACCTCATCAGATTGCAGTGCGCTTTTATAGACACTCCAGAAGTTGAAAAACTGACTGAATACATCGGTTCACAGCGTGCTTATCCCGATGCCTATCACCTGCCCGAATACGCAGACGAGCAGGACGAAGTTGCAGCCGTTTTCGACGCATCGGAACGTGATGAGCTTTTTGAAGATGCCGCCCGAATTATCGTTCAAAACCAACAGGGGTCAACCTCTCTGTTGCAGCGAAAGCTGAAACTTGGTTATAACAGAGCCGGCAGAATCATTGATCAGCTCGAGGCTGCCGGTATCGTCGGTCCATTTGAAGGATCAAAGGCCCGGGAAGTAAAAGTTGGAAACGAAATGGCTTTGGAACAATTTTTGAAAGATCTGGATGCGAAAAATCATTATAACTCATGAAAAAAATCCCACTCACACTCACTCTCCTTGGCCTGCTGGCCTTCACTTCTTTTGCCCAAAACACCGCCGATGACCTGATAAAAAAGGTTGTTGACAAAACAAAATCTTATAAGAACCTGAAAATTGACTTCGTTTACACCATGCTCAATGAAAAAGCAGGCATCAATGAGTCAAAATCGGGACTTCTTTACCTCAATGATGATGCCTACAAAATTACCCTGGAAGGACAATTGGTCATTTCTGATGGTAAAACAGTGTGGACATATCTGGAAGATTCCAACGAAGTGATGGTCAGCAACGCCGGTGACGGTGAAGAAGCTATTACACCAAGTACCATGCTTACATCTTACTACAAAGACTACAAATCAAGTTTTATTAACGACAAAGCCAATGCTGCCAAAGGACTCAAGACCATTGAACTAAAGCCGTCGGCGGGTAAAAAATTCTCAAAAATGCAGCTCGGAATCCACGAAGCAAAACTTCAGCTCGTGAACCTGGCCATTTTTGATAATGGAGGAAATGTATTTATTTACGACCTTAGCAAGATGACGCCCGACAACAAACTGACCCCCGATTTCTTTCAATTCGACGCAAAGAAATACCCTGGTGTTGAGGTGGTTGACATGAGATGAAACGCCTGCTGCTTATCATACCGGGAATCCTCTTCTTCCTTTATTCCCAAAGTCAGATCAATACAGAGCGATATTACCAGGACTCAAACAAAGCAGGTTTTATTTTTAACAACTCGCTTGGCTTCAATTTTTCAAGAGGAAACACCAATGATCTTGAACTGATCGAGAATTTTCGCGTTGATTATAAAGGAAGTAGCAGAGATTATCTGCTCATTATCGAATATGAATTCAAATCAAAAGAAAAAAGTAAAACTTCCAACAACGGCTTTATTCACTTGAGAGCAATTCAAAAGCTTCCCAATCAGGACTTTCTCCTCGCCGAAGCATACTCTCAGTTTCAGTTCGATCAATTTATTCTCCTAAGCAGCAGATATCTGGCTGGTGGTGGTCTTCGGCTAAATCCACTGGCATCAATCGACACCTCCAATCATCCGGCAAAAAACCTTAAAGCCTTTTTGGGTACAGGATTTTTCTACGAATTGGAACACTATGATGTTGAAAATAATCCTACAAAACATACTGTGAGGTGGTCAAGCTACCTTTCTTTGATTTATGCACCAGCAAAACACCTGAGCCTCAATATTGTGAATTACATTCAGCCTGCCATCAATCACTTTGAAAACTACCGCTACACACTCAATCTTAATATGAGTACACTCATAACCAATAAATTATTTTATGACATTCAACTTTCCTTTATCCATCGCTCGATTCCTGTTGGAGGTAAAAAACCGGATGATCTGGAAATAAAAAACACATTCAGAATCAAGTTTTGATTGACAAGAGATAAAACACCAATCCTATGCAAAAAAACGAAAGTAAAACATCCATTAAAAACTGGGCCGACGACGATAAGCCGCGGGAAAAGATGATTCTTAAAGGAAAGGGATCCTTAAGCGATGCCGAGCTGATCGCCATTTTAATTGGTTCAGGTAGTAACGAGGAATCAGCCGTTGAACTGGCAAGACGCATTTTGCGCAGCTGCGAAGGCAACCTCGTTGAGCTTTCGCGCCTTAGCCTGAACCAGTTAATGAAATTTAAGGGTATCGGCGCTGCTAAGGCAGTGAGCATTATAGCCGCACTCGAGCTTGGCAAACGCCGAAGGTCAGCAGAGGCCCGTGAAAGGCAACTTATCAGAACCAGCAATGACGCTTTTGAGCTATTTTACGTTCATGCAGTGGATCAACCTTATGAAAAGTTTTGGGTAATGATGCTCGATCAGGCAAATAAGGTAATATCGATCGCTGAAGTAAGCGAGGGAGGGATGACAGGCACCGTGGCTGATCCAAAGAAAATTTTTAAGATCGCCCTTGAAAGCAATGCCTGTAACATTATTGTTTGTCATAACCATCCCTCCGGGCAACTGAAGCCAAGCGAAGCCGATATGGCTATCACCAATAAACTGAAACGATCAGGCGAGGCCCTTGATGTGAGGCTTCTTGATCATCTCATTATTGGAAATGATAGTTTTTTCAGTTTTGCTGATGAGGGGATGCTATAAGGTTCATCCGTTAAAGAAATTAATTAATTGGTAAGTTGAAAGTTCCTTGCCAGGCAGAATGAATTGATTGCTAAAGAAATATTCGATCAAAAACACTTGCAGATTGAAAAAAAACCACTACTTTTGCACTCCATTTTGTAAATCATTATCGTAAATTTAAATTATTAATTATGAACCAGTACGAAACCGTTTTCATTGTAACTCCCGTTTTGTCTGAAGAACAGATGAAGGAAGCGGTAAAAAAGTATCAGGACTACCTGAGAGACAATGGTGCTGACATCGTTCACGAAGAGCACTGGGGCATGCGAAAGCTCGCCTATCCTATTCAAAAAAAGTCAACAGGATTCTATCACCTCATTGAATACAGAGCTGATGGTACCCTGATTGCTGACGTTGAAACACAGCTCAAACGCGATGAGCGCATCATTCGATTTTTAACCGTCAAACTCGATAAACATGCTGTTGCATACAACGAGAAAAAGCGCAAAAAATCAAAAGATGCTGCCACCGAAAAAAGTGAAGCCTAAGCTTCAGAATCAGTAACCATTTAAAAGATTAAACAATGGCACAAGGAAGTACAGAAATTAAATATTTGACCCCGATAGCAGTTGACACAAAAAAGAAAAAATACTGCAGGTTCAAAAAAAATCGCATCAAATACATCGACTATAAGGATGCAGATTTTCTGTTGAAGTTTGTAAATGAGCAGGGCAAGTTATTGCCAAGACGCATTACCGGAACTTCAACCAAGTTTCAAAAAAAGGTAGCACAGGCTGTTAAGAGAGCGCGTCATCTCTCATTAATGCCTTATGTAGCAGATTTATTAAAATAAAGGAGGAGCGTAAACATGGAAGTCATTCTTAAACAAGACGTAAACAATTTGGGTTTCACCCACGATATCGTCGCAGTAAAAGATGGTTACGCACGTAATTATCTCATCCCTAAGGGTTTGGCTATTATCGCCAATGAAACGAACAGGAAAATTCTTGCCGAGCTGAAAAAACAGCAGGCTTTCAAAGCTGATAAGATTAAAGGTGAAGCGCTCACGATTGCCAAAGCACTCGAAGGTCTTAGCCTTCGCATTGCTGCCAAAGCAGGCGCTTCAGGAAAAATCTTCGGATCAGTTAATTCGGTTCAGATAGCCAATGCCATCAAGGAGGCCAGAAACATTGAAATCGACCGCAAGAAGATTCACCTCAACGAAGAGTCAATCAAAGAGCTCGGCAATTACAAAGCAAAAGTTAAGTTACATAAAGAAGTTCAATTTGAAATTGATTTCGAAGTATTTGCTGAATAAATGTCAAAAAAACGTATTTTTAAACCTGATTTCACCTGAAATCAGGTTTTTTTATGCTGTCAAAAAATAGGATTAAATTCATTAGGAGTCTGAACATCAATAAGTTCAGGTACGATAATAAAGCCTTTGTGGTTGAAGGGTTCAAATCTATCCACGAACTCATGCACAGCAATCTCACCATCGAAATGCTTTATCTGACTGTTGAAGCAAATGAAATTTTTCGAACAGCACGATCAGGTTTAAAAACCGAAATAATCACCGGGAAAGCCATGAAGCAAATCAGCCAAATGCCAACACCACCTGGTATTCTGGCAATTGTTGCCATGCCTGATACAAGCATCGATCCAGCTACCCTGAGAGGTCAGCTATCACTAGTGTTGGATGGCATCAGCGATCCGGGTAATCTGGGAACGATCATCCGCACTGCCGACTGGTTTGGAATAAGAAATATCATTTGCAGTGAAGATACTGTTGACCCTTTTCATCCCAAAGTTGTTCAGTCGACCATGGGCTCATTATTTCGTGTTCAAATCACGAATACTTCTCTTGATACTTTTTTAAGCAAGTCATCTTCGTTTGGGTTGGCGATCTACGGTGCGGTATTGGACGGCCAGAGTATTTATCAGGAAAACCTTCAAACCAGCTCCTCACTTATCGTTATCGGCAGTGAATCGCACGGAATCAGACCGGCTGTTTTACCTTTTATCGAACGTCCGCTTACGATACCACTTCCTACCACCAAAACAACTTCCGGTAATCCTGAATCATTGAATGCCTCCATTGCAGCAGCCATCATCATGGCCGAATTCAGGCGACCAGTCTGAGTCAGAGATAATCATACATCAAGCAAATTCTTAACAAATTTTATCTCCCAAGTAAACAGTTCAAGCTGACAAAATCCTATTTTTGCAAAAAAAAGATATGTTTCTCAAGCTTATTATACTCAGCATCCTTATCGTTGGTATCGCGATGGCAGGCTTTGCCATTAAAATGTTCTTTTTGAAAAACGGAGAATTCAAAAAACAATGTAGCAGTACTGCACCCAACGGGCAAAAAATTGGATGTGCCTGTGGCGGTGGTGAAGGCAGCTGCGAAAGAAAAACCAGTGAGGCAAGCCACACTCATTGAGGCGGTTTCTATTCGGCTACCATCAGCTTTTTCATGCCCTCGGTCGCAAAAGTTTCGTAGGTATGGTTTTCTGACCAATAAATAAAAAAGGCATCTACATCCGGAAGCTGTTCAAGCAATTGTTTCGATTCCTCGAGTCCCATCACTAAAAATGCTGTTGCCAATGCATCAGCAAGGGCCGCACTTTTTGCTTTCACTGTCACACTGAGCAAGTTGTGATCAACAGGATAACCAGTCTTCGGACTAATGGCATGCGAATACCGTTTACCATCCTTCTCAAAATACTTTCGGTAACTTCCTGAAGTTGCCAGTCCTTCATTTTCAAGGGTTAATACCTCTTGGATACTCCTGTCGTCGGTACTTTTCTCTGATGGCTTTTCGATTCCCACACGCCAGGCAGAACCATCGGGTTTTTTGTTTCTCGCAACTATTTCGCCTCCAACATCAATCAAAAAGTGTTTGACACCTTTTGAATCCAGGAAATCAGCGATCAAATCAACCGTATAGCCCTGTGCAACAGCATTGAAATCGAAACGCATTCCAATCTGGTCGAATTTAATGTTGCCTCCTGCCAGATGTACCTTACGGAAGTCAACAAGTTTTCTAAGGCTATCAACCTGCAAGGAAGTCATTTCAATTCTGTTTTTGCGATGAAAACCCCATGCCTGAGCAAGCGGACCAATCGTAAAATCGAAATATCCGTTTGTCAGTACACTTACCTCCTTAGATATGATAAAGTTAGCCTTAAAAATTGAATCCAGCACCACAGTGGAATCTCCGGCATTCACCCTCGAAATAATAGAATTGTCGATCCAAAGTGACACTGACTCATCCACCGCCTTGAGCAAAGAGTCGATGTTGGATTGGAAATTACGTTGCTGCCCATCGAAATAGGTTATCGCATAATAGGTTCCCTGCGCCTCTCCTGCCAGATTAAACCGTTGTAGGTCTTTCACTGGTTTGCAGGAAACGAACATCAGCAAAAACAAGACAGGAGGTAGGATAGTTTTTTTCATTTGCCTGTTATGAAGGTTGCAAAAATAGAAAAATCGGCTGTAGCAGCCGATTTTTCTTTACCGCTTTTGCAAAGCAGCCAGGATTATCCCCCGAAATCATCAAACGCAATCATTTCTTTTGGCACGCCGAGTTCGTCGAGCATTTTAAAGATGGCAGCGTTCATCATAGGTGGTCCGCAAAGGTAGTATTCAATTTCTTCAGGTTCAGCATGTTGTTTGAGGTAGTTATCGAGAATTACCTGATGTATAAACCCGGTGTAACCTTTCCAGTTGTCCTCAGGTTTTGGTTCGGATAAGGCCACATTGAATTTGAAGTTCGGAAAATTCTTTTCAATATCCTCAAAGTCATCCATATAGAATAACTCCCTAACTGAGCGTCCGCCATACCAAAAAGTCGTTTTACGGTCAGTTTTTTCGGTGTGGAACAGATGGAATAAGTGAGATCTCATCGGAGCCATTCCGGCGCCACCACCGATAAACATCATTTCGCGACGGGTAGGCTTAATGTGAAATTCGCCATAAGGCCCTGAAACCATCACCTTATCACCAGGTTTTCGGCTGAAGATATAGGAAGAACATACACCGGGATTCACATTCAAAAAGCCGTTTGTTTTACGGTCCCATGGTGGAGTCGCGATGCGTATATTGAGCATAACGATATTCCCCTCGGCAGGATGATTGGCCATCGAATAGGCTCTAAACTGTTCTTCGGTGTTCTTCATCTTCAGATCCCACATCTTGAACTTATCCCATTCTTCGCGGTATTCGTCTTCCACTTCAATGTCCTTGCCAAAGTCGACCTCCAGCTTAGGCACGTCAATTTGAATGTAACCACCTGATTGAAAATCAAGACGCTCACCCTCAGGTAATTTTACAACAAATTCCTTGATAAAAGTTGCGACGTTCTTATTCGAAACCACTTCGCATTCCCATTTCTTGATGCCAAAAACTTCAGCAGGTACGCCAATGTTCATATTTTCACGCACTTTAACCTGGCACCCCAGTCTCCAGTGGTTTTGCTGCTCCTTTCTTGAGAAATATCCCTTTTCAGTCGGGAGGATGCTTCCGCCTCCTTCAAAAACCTGGCACCGGCACATGGCACAGGTTCCGCCACCGCCGCAAGCTGAAGGGAGGAAAATCTTGTTGGTAGAAAGTGTAGAGAGCAGCGAAGAACCCGGATCAACTTCCAATTCTTTTTCGCCATTGATTGTAATCTTAACTTTACCTTGGGGCGAAAGCTTCATCTTGGCATAGAGAAGGATACCGACAAGGAGTAGGATCATAACCAAAAAGAAGACGATACTTATCAGTACCACCGTTCCTGTTCCTGTTGCTAATAGAGTCATTTTTACTAATGATTTTAATTTTTATCCTTCTCTATAATTTAATTCCGAGAAAGCTCATAAAGGCAATGCCCATGAGTCCGGTAATAATGAAGGTTATTCCAAGACCTCTCAGGGGAGCCGGAACATTTGAATAACGAATTTTCTCGCGAATGGCTGCAATACCAACAATGGCTAAAAGCCAGCCGATTCCCGATCCGATTCCAAAAGCAGTGGCTTGTCCCAGTGTTTGATATTCCCGTTCCTGCATAAAGAGCGATCCGCCAAGGATGGCACAATTTACTGCAATCAATGGAAGAAAAATACCCAGGGATGAATAAAGTGAGGGACTAAATTTCTCAACAATCATCTCAACAAGCTGAACCATAGAGGCAATGATAGCTATAAAAAGAATGAAGCTGAGAAAGCTCAGGTCAACATCAGCAAACCCGGCATCAAGCCATGCCAGTGCACCAGGTTTAAGAATGTATTCATTGAGAAGGTAGTCAACAGGGACGGTAATGCCTAATACAAAAATTACAGCAAGACCAAGACCTGCAGAGGTCTGCACTGTTTTTGATACTGCCAGGTAAGAACACATACCCAGAAAGTATGCAAAAATCATGTTATCGATAAAGATCGACTTGACGAATATGTTAAATATCTCTTGCATTTTCTTGATGTTTTGGACTATTCTTCAATTAGCTGAGGATTTCTTGAGCGCTGAATCCAGATGATGATTCCTATCAAAATCAGAGCCATCGGAGGCAGAATCATAAATCCGTTGTTCTTGTATCCAAGTTCATAAAATGATTGCGGAATGAGGTGAAAACCCCAAATGGTGCCACTGCCAAATAGCTCGCGTATAAATGCAACCATCAGCAAGATCATCCCGTAACCAAAACCATTGCCTAACCCATCGAGAAATGACGGCCAGGGCTTGTTACTCATGGCATAAGCCTCGAGCCTTCCCATCAGGATGCAGTTGGTAATAATCAGACCAACGAATACTGAAAGCTGTTTACTCACGTCATAGACGAAAGCCTTCAAAAATTGATCGACAACAATAACCAGCAAAGCAATTACAACTAATTGCACGATGATGCGGATTCGTGGTGGAATTCCATTTCTAAGCACAGAAATAATCAGGTTAGAAAAGGCAGTAACAATGGTTACAGAAACAGCCATAACAAAGGCTGGTTTCATTTTGGCCGTAACGGCCAGTGCAGAGCAAATACCCAAAACCTGAACCGTAATTGGGTTGTTAAGATTCAGGGGACTCGTAAGGAGTTTAATATTCTTGGGCGAAAATAAGGGTTCTTTTTCCTGATTTGAAGCACTCATAATTATCCTTGTTTTTTGATAAACGGTTCATAACTTTCCAGAACATTTTTTAGCATGCCACCAACACCGTTACTTGTTATTGTTCCACCTGAAATGGCATCAACCAAATGTGGCTGCAATTCAACAGGTTGATTTACCAATCCACCTTTTACAACTCCTACAGAAACAAATTTGCCTTGTTCATCAAAAATAGTTTTACCAGGAAATTGATCTGTAAAAATGGGGGTTTCGATCTCAGCACCTAATCCGGGGGTTTCTGACTTATGTCCAAAAGTAACCCCTACAACTGTTTTGAAATCATCTTTTAGGGCGATGTTACCCCAGATTGGGCCCCAGAGACCAACACCCCGCAATGGAATAATAAAAACCTTATGACCATCTTTCTGAACCACATACATGGCCAGTTCAAATGGCTTTCCGACAGATTTTTTATATAACTCCTCCTTCAGGTTGAGCTTAAACGCTTTTGAGTTTTCTTTGCCATCGGCGGTATAATCGTCCACCACATTGCCTTCAGCATCAATCACCATCATATTGGTGATGTTTTTATTGAAAAGTTCGATGGCATTTTTGGCATCTACTCCTTCAAAACCGGCAGAGGCCAGGATGCTCTGCATTTTGTCTACGGCATCATTTCTGTCCTGAAAAGGCTTCAGCACAAGCGCCGTTGTTGAGAGGATGGCAGCCACCAAAATGACGAGAATGGCTGCATACCTGAAAATATATCCGTTACTGTACATATCTTTAAATGTTTAGTTGATCTAAGCTTTGACAGCTACTTTGGCACGTTTTAGTCGTCTTTTGATGTTGGATTCAACCACATAGTGATCGATGAGCGGTGCAAAAACATTCATCAATAGGATTGCAAGCATCATGCCTTCAGGATAAGCAGGATTAAAGACCCGGATCAAAACGGCAATCATACCTATAAGGAGCCCGTAAATAATTTTCCCTCTGGCAGTTTGAGAGGCCGAAACAGGGTCAGTAGCCATATAAACCGCGCCAAAAGCAAAACCTCCCATTACCAGGTGCTGATAAGCCGGAATATTCATATAAGCATTGGCACCCCAAAGATTGAAGAGCCATCCCATAAGCATTCCGCCGGCAAAAACTGAGGCCATGATTCGGGCACTGCCAATTCCTGTTGCGATTAATACCAAAGCACCCAATAAAATAGCTAGTGTGGAAGTTTCACCGATACTTCCGGGAATCACACCTATGAACATATCCCAGACCGATGGTACTTTGTCTGTTTCCATGACCAAAAGATGTCCGAGTGGTGTGGCTCCAGAGTAGGCATCAGCTTTTTCGGCAATCCAAACCTTATCTCCCGACATCTCCGCCGGGTAAGCAAAGAAGAGGAAAGCGCGTGCAGTGAGAGCAGGATTCAGAATGTTCATGCCGGTTCCACCAAACACCTCTTTACCAATGATTACAGCGAAAGCAGTTGCAATAGCAACCATCCAAAGCGGAACATCCGGTGGCATAACCATCGGGATGAGCATCCCGGAAACCAAGAAACCTTCGTTGACTTCGTGGCCGCGGGATTGGGCAAAAGCAAACTCGATACCCAGACCTACAACATAGGAGACAACGATAACAGGCAGCACTTTCAGCAAGCCAAAACCAAACATGGGCCAAAAATCATAGTCCATCCCGTGAGACAGATAGTGTTGGTAGCCAACATTCCAGATACCAAAAATCAAGGGGAAAATCAAAGCGATAACCACGATAATCATTGTACGTTTCATATCGATCGCATCACGGATGTGGGCACCATTACTGGTGGTTTTGTCAGGAACAAACAAAAACGTTTCAAAGGCATCGAAAGTAGAATGTAGTTTTTCAAAACGACCTCCCTTTTCGAACTGTGGTTTTTGTTTATCTAAAAAATCCCTTAAGAACTTCATTTTTCTAAAGTATTGATTAAATATCTGTTAACTCATTTCTTTACGCATCAGATCAAGGCCTTTTCTAACCAGTACCTGAATATCCGTTTTGGAGGTGTCAATCACTTCACAAAGCGCAAAATCTTCTTCATCGACCTCATAAATACCAAGATTTTCCATCAGATCGATGTCCTCTACAATAATAGCTTTCAACAGCTGCATCGGGTAGATGTCGAAGGGGAAAACTTTTTCAAACTGACCTGTCATTACAAGAGCCCTGTGGCCTCCATGCATATTGGTGTCAAGTTTGTACTTTTTATTCCTGAAAAGGAATGAAGGGAATGACCGGCTGATGCTGAATTTATCGAAACCAGGAACCGCCCAGCCCAAGAATTCATGGTAATTTCCTTCCTTGATCACAGTCACCTGTGTGTGGTAAAAACCGATGTAGCCATCGAGGTCAATTTTAGTACCCGTCAGCACATTGCCGCTCACAAACCGTTTCTCAACTGCGGTAAGCTGTGACTTTACCATGTTTTCGAGTCTTGCACCCACAAAAGTTCTGTAATAAACCGGATTAAGTACTTCAGGACCAGTAAGCGCGATGACTCTGGTAGCATTATAAATTCCTGATTTGAATAACCTTCCAATGACAAGGACATCTTGAGGGTATAAATACCAAACAACTTCGCCTTTGTTAATGGGATCGATTTTATTGATTTGAACCCCGACATTGCCGGCAGGATGCGGCCCGGCAAAGTGATTTACCTGAACACCTTTGGCAGCAGTAAATGCCTGTGAAGGAGTTGACTGAGCATCAACATTCACATGAACTTTTCCCTTTGTTAGTGCAATCAAAACATCCAGCCCTTTTTGGAAAATGTCCTCTTGTCCCTGAACGATAAGGTTGTTATCGGGAGCCAAAGGGGAAGTGTCGAATGTGGAAATAAAAATGGCTTTGGGTAGGTCAGCCGGATTGGCAATGACAGAATAAGGTCTTTGACGAATGAAAGGCCACACTCCGCTTTGTAATAGTTTGTCAACAATCTCTTCACGTTTCATTTTGGAGGGATCGCCTGCGCCGAAGTTCACGGCGGCAAATTTGCCGTCGGATTCAATCCTTACTTCAAGCAAAACACGTTTGGCACCCCTTTTGATCTCACTGACTTTCCCGCTAACAGGTGATGTGAAAATGATGTTATCGCGGTATTTATCCACAAAAAGTGGCGTACCTGCCTGTACTTCATCTCCTTCTTTTACCAGTAATTTTGGAAAAACACCAATGAAATCGGTGGGTTTAATGGCAAACTGATCTGTCGAAAGTTCCTTAATAGTTTTTTCGGCCTCGCCTACCAAATTGATATTCAAGCCCTTCTTAATTCTAATAACGTTTGACATATCTACCTTGATAAATATTTTAATATTATGCAAAGAAACGAATTTACTTTTGTTGAAATCAAAGCAAATCAAGAAAAAACTCGCTTTTTTTCAAGCGAATGCATCAATGAAACGTTTGATATAAATCAATGAATAGGCTATCTTTGTCAACAGAAAACCAGAATCGATAACTCCAAATGATCCTCTCTCAGAATGATTAAACTTTTTCAAGCTAAACCTGCCATACACCTCTACCAGTTATTGGTGTTTTTAATGTTAACTATTCCCTACCATAGTTTTTCTCAGGAGTCGTTTGTTTACAACGATTTAACCTATAAAGGAGATGTTCAAACAGTGCTGATGCACCCTGCTGACGACCCACTTGGCAGACCGATCATGTTGCTTGGCACTGAAAACTCATTGATACTTTCGTTTGACGTGCTCGGCGATATGGCATACACCTATCATTATACACTGATACATTGCAGTTGGGATTGGAAACCCAGCGACCTTCAACCAACTTTTTATCTTGAAGGCTACACAGAAGACCAAATCAATGATTACCGTTTTTCGCTTAACACCTTAACACCATATATCCATTATACACTGAAGTTTCCCACAGCCTATCTGAAACCCAAAATCTCCGGAAATTATCTACTCGTTGTTTATGAGAATGAATATTCGCCGGCCAACATCCTGTTCAGCAGAAGGCTTTATGTTGTTGACCATCAAGTGAGTATTAAGGCATCAATCCCACAGCACAACCGTGACCCGAAATACAGTAATACCCATCAGCAAGTTGACGTGGAAGTGGCAGTTCCAGCTTATCTGGGCAATATCCCAGCCCGTTCGTTTCAACTTTGTATTCAGCAAAACGGACGCAAAGACAACATGGTGAGTGGGTTACAGCCAAGTCAAACCTACACTGATAAAATTGTTTATGAATACTTCAACGAAACCTTGTTTGAAGGAGGAAATCAATGGCGGGATTTGGACTTGAAAAGTTATAAATACCAATCAGAACGCATTCAGCGGATTATTCAGGGAACCGACTATTACTCTGTAAAACTTTGGGAGGACGAGCGTCGTCACCGAAGAACCTATGTATCTGAAAAAGACATTCAAGGGAAAAAGCTGATTCAGGCCAGACAAGATCAGGATACTGACATTGAAGGCGATTATGCCTGGGTAGATTTTTTTCTGGCTTATGAAGCCCCCCTCACGCATGGCGAAATGCATCTTCTGGGTGCCATCAACGATTGGAATGTTGACAAAAACAGTAGGATGAAATACAATTACCAAGCTAAAGGCTACGAGATTTCGAAATTCCTGAAACAAGGATATTACAATTACCAGTATGGAATCAGAGAAAACGGCACACAAAAAGCAGAAACTGAACTCGTTGAAGGCAGCCACTGGGAGTCACAACACGAGTACTTTATTTGTTTGTATTTTCGTAAGCCGGGGTCAATTCATGATTTACTCATCGGAACCCTTTTCATAAATTCTCATGAATGAAATTTATTCCTGAAATTGGAAAAAATTACTACGGTCTTTTAATGTAATATATTATCTGTCAGTTAACTAACTCATGGCATAAATTTTGAAATTCTTTTAGAAACAAGAAATCATGAAAAAGATATTTTACTTTGCCCTTTTGGCAATGGTTTCATTTGCCGGGTGCCATAAACCAATTTCTCCCGACGAGCCGGAGACCAACTCAAAAATGGACTTGCTACAGGTTCCCGAGAGTTTTAACTGGTCGACCACCAAATCGGTTTCCATCAAAATTTCGGCTCTCGACAACCTCGATCAACCCATCAGCGGGGCAAAGTTTTTTGTATTCACCAAAGATCCTGAATTGGGCGGTACGCTGATCTTAAGTGGAATCACCAATCAGCTTGGGATTTACCAGATAGTTTATCAGGTGCCAGCTTATTACACTTCCTTATATATTTCAACCACTTACGTCGGATTGCCCTCCGACAGAACAATAGAGTTAAATACACCGGTCATAGAAACCATTTTTGGAGGCAGCTCTTCAGTAGTGCCTGTTAAAGACGTATTAATTCCTTCGGCTACCAATGCGGTATATAAGTTTTTGGGAACCTATACCAGTCAGGGTGTTCCGAACTACCTAGAACCAGAAAACGAACCTATTTCGGCCAGTTTTCTAGATGACATCAACAATTCACTACCTGAACGGATTTCCTTGCCTGTTTCTCATCCTGAGTATTTCAGTGATGTATATGATCATAACATTAAACTACTGGAAACCTGTGATGTATGGGTTACATTTGTAACCGAAGGAGCCGGTTACCGTAACGTTCTTGGTTTTTACACCTACCCGACAGACAATCCTCCGCAAACACCGGCCGAAATCGACAGCATCACAATCATTTATCCAAATGCATCAATGCAGGGAAGCGGTGGTGGTCTTAAACCTGGAAATAAAGTGAAAATCGGACGCTTTGAAGCCAACACAACAATTGCCTGGGCGCTTATAGCAGATGGATGGAACGGAAGTCAGGTTACCAACGGTCGATGGATTGTCTATTCGACCAAAGCACTCAATCAAATCAGTAACACAAGCCTCAACCAGCATACTGTTTTGCTGCGTGACCCGGGAAGACAAAGATTTTTGCTTGGCATTGAAGACATCAAACGCAATCAATCGGGTTGCGATCATGATTTTAACGACGCCGTCTTTTTTGTAACAGCCAATCCAGTGCAGGCTGTTGACCCAACTGATTTACCTGTCATTGACTACACCGGCGAAGATGCTGACGGCGATGGCGTTCCCGATCAATTTGATGATTATCCGGATGACACTGAAAAAGCCTTTAACAATTATTTCTTCAATCAAGGCGATTTTGGGACTCTGGCATTCGAAGATCTTTGGCCTTATAAAGGCGACTATGACTTCAACGATGCTGTGATTGATTATAATTTTAACCAGATTACCAACGGTAGCAATGAGGTAACCGAAATAAGGGCAACATTTGTTTTGCGTGCACATGGCGCCTATTATCACAATGGTTTCGGGTTTGAAATACCTATTACGCCATCCATGGTTTCGTCGGTTGAAGGCATCAGGATAACAGATAGTTACATTAATCTCCTTGCAAATCAAACTGAAGCAGGACAGACTAATGCAACTATCATCGTTTGGGACGATTCCTACGAAATTTTACCACCTCAAGGCAGCAGCATCGGCGCTAACACTACCCCGGATGTACCGTTTATCGTCCCTGATACACTGGAAATAATCATCCGTTTAAATCAGTCTGTAGCGTTGAGTGAGGTTGGCATCCCACCCTACAATCCATTTATTATTGTCGACCGGCAACGAGAAATCGAGGTACACCTGCCCGATCATGCACCCACAGCTCTTGCAAACCCTTTGCTCCTTGGAACAGGACATGACAACAGCATCCCATCTGATGGCCGGTATTATAAAACTTCAAACAATCTTCCCTGGGCCATCAATATCATTGAAAAGCTGGAATATCCGATCGAAAAAACTGAAATACCAGAGGCACATCTCAAATTTTCTGAGTGGGCCGAAAGTGGCGGAGCTGTATTTAATGATTGGTACAAAGCAACAGAAGGTTATCGAAATGACGAAAAGATTTATCATCCCGTAAATCGTTGATTGAATTCGATTTAGCACTACCTTTTCCACATTCCGACTGATCATTCGACGGATTGATTCAAATTTCAGAACACAGATGACTGAAGCTGCCGTAGGCAGAAAAGATTACCTTTGCCGGTTGTGAAACCCATGGAAGAAACTGAAAGAATCACCCTCTTTGCTGATGTCATTGTACCCTTGCCGGTACCAGCCTTCTTTACTTACCGGGTTCCTTATGAAATGAATAAGGAAATTGTTCCCGGCCTGAGAGCCATTGTTCAGTTTGGCAAAAAAAAGGTGTATGCAGCCATCGTCAGGGAAATTCATCAAAATATTCCAGCCAACCACAGCCCGAAATACATTTTGGGATTGCTTGACGAAAAACCTGTTGTTGGTGAAAAGCAGTTGAGATTTTGGGATTGGATTGCACAATACTATATGTGTCATCCCGGTGAGGTGATGGCAGCTGCTCTGCCCGGTGCACTCAAACTGGCAAGTGAGTCCAGGATCAGTTTGCATGAAGGGTTTCGGTTTGACAGTCATGCTTTGACAGACAATGAGTTTTTGATCACCGAAGCGCTTGGCATTCAGCCACAATTAAGCCTTACTGAAGTGACTCAAATCGTTGGATTTCAGAAAGTCATGCCATTGATTAAAACCATGATGGATAAAAATATTATTGTCATGGAAGAGGAGATGCACGAAAAATTTAAAGCGAAAACAGAGCGTATTGCCACCATTAATGAGCTTTACAAGGATGAAAAATTGTTAAGTGAACTGATGGATCGTTTGTCGAAAAAAGCATACAAACAACTTGAAATCCTGTTGGTTTACCTCCGCGGAACCCGTTTTCCTCAGCAAGATGCAATTCCTTTCCCAATAAACTTGTTGTTGGAACAATCGGGGGCAACAGCTGCTCAATTTAAAACCCTGGTTCAGAAAAATGTATTTGCCGTTTCGGAGCGTATTGTGAGCAGATTACCCAATTATGCAGCAAGCCAAAATCCGGATCAGATACAACTTACTGATCACCAGATTACTGCCTTTAACGAGATCAAACAGCAATTCGAACAAAAGGATGTAGTCCTCTTGCATGGAGTCACTTCGAGTGGAAAGACCGAGCTTTACATTAAACTAATTGCCGAGAACCTTCGTCAAGGTAAACAAGTGTTGTATCTCCTTCCTGAAATTGCATTAACAACTCAAATCATTGAGCGTTTAAAAACCTATTTTGGAAACAAAGTAGGTGTATATCATTCGAGATACAATGCCAACGAAAAGGTTGAGGTCTGGAATAAAGTATTGTCATTTAGTCAATCAGAAAATAACGACCATCAGATTATCCTGGGGCCAAGATCGGCATTATTTTTACCTTTCAGCAAACTGGGACTGATTATTATTGATGAGGAGCATGATAGCTCATTCAAGCAATATGAGCCTGCCCCGAGGTATCAAGCCAGGGACATGGCCATCGTTTTGGCAGGTATGTTTGGCTCGAAGGTACTGTTGGGATCTGCAACACCCTCATTTGAAAGTTATTACAACGCTCAAACTGATAAGTACGGATTGGTTGTGATGACAAAGCGTTATGGTGATATCCGGATGCCGGAAATTTCCATCGTTAACATGCGTGAGGAAAAGAAAAGAAAAACCCTTCAATCTCATTTCAGTTCCGTATTAATGAAAGAAATGAAAACAGCGCTCTCTGCAGGCGAGCAGGTTATTCTCTTCCAAAACCGAAGGGGATTTTCACTCAGGCTCGAATGCGATCAGTGTAATTGGATACCACAATGCAAAAATTGCGATGTAAGCCTGATTTACCATAAAAAACAAAACATGCTCCGCTGTCATTACTGTGGTTACGCCAACGTTATTCCTGAAAGTTGTCCGGATTGCGGCAGCACTGCCATAAAAATGCATGGTTTCGGCACCGAGAAGGTTGAGGAAGAATTAGGATTGCTGATTACGGACAAACAAATCGCCCGGCTTGATCTCGATACGACCCGAAGTAAATTTGCATTTCAGGAAATTTTTGAAGCTTTTGCCTCAAGAAAAACGCAGATTCTTGTTGGCACCCAAATGGTTACCAAAGGCCTCGACTTTGACAATGTGAGCGTTGTGGGGGTGTTAAATGCCGACAACATGCTGTCATATCCGGATTTCAGGGCCTTTGAGCGCAGCTTCCAACTTATGGCACAAGTTAGTGGAAGAGCCGGAAGAAAACACAAACAAGGCAAGGTTATCATTCAAACCTTCCAACCCAAGCATCAGATGATGGGCTATGTCATCAACAACGATTATGAAAGGCTTTTTTATCAGCAGATGCCGGAACGAAAGAAATTTCATTACCCACCCTATTTCAGACTGATACACATTCAATTGTTGCACCGCGACAACAACCTAGTCAATCTGGCTGCATTCGACCTGGCTAAAATGCTTCGGGCCAATCCGGCCTATGAGTTACTTGGACCGGAGTACCCCATCGTTTCCAGAATTAAAACACTGTATATAAAGCAGATCATCATTAAATATCCCAAGAATCCCCAGGTCGGTCAAATAAAAAAATTTATTGCTGAAAAAATTAACACTTTGCTTACCAATGTTCAATATAAATCCTTGCGGGTTCACCTGGATGTTGATCCTCAATCTTAACAAAATAAGCATACCGGGAATGAAGTGAAAGCCGGCTATGTTAAATGCACACTGAACAAAAGAATCATCAAATTGTCTTAATACAAAATCTTACTTATGCGTTTTATCCTTCTCATGCTGGCTTTTTCAATCTTTCAGCCGGCTTCCATCGCCGAAAATAAACTACCCTCCGATGCCGACGGAGGAGTTAAAGGCAAAGTCATTGACAAGTCAACCAATCAAACACTTGAATATGCCACGGTGATGGTCTATAATCAGACTGATTCAAGCTTTGTTGCCGGTTCAATTTCCGGCAAATCAGGTGAGTTTGACATCAAACTGAAACCCGGAAACTATTATGTCACTGTTCAGTTTATTGCCTATAAACCAATCACAATCAGCAACATTGAAGTTGAAAAAGGAAATCGGATCCGGGACCTTGGCGAGCTTTTTGTCCTTCCCGACAGTGAATTGCTGGAAGAGGTTGAAGTAGTAGCGGAGCGAACAACCGTAGAAATGAGTCTGGACAAGAGAGTGATCAACATTGGAAAAGATATGACCTCCAAAGCAGGTAATGCCATTGAGGTACTTGAAAATATTCCCTCGGTTACGGTAGATGTTGAAGGCAATGTGAGTCTGCGTGGTGACGATGGCGTAAGGATTTTAATTGACGGAAAAGTTTCCGGCCTTGCAGGAATCAGCAGCCGGGATGCATTGAGGTCGATCCAGAGTGATATGATTGAGCGAATCGAAATCGTAACAAACCCATCGGTTCGGTATGATGCTGAAGGAACATCAGGTATTATTAACATCATCCTAAAAAAAGACCGCCGCAAAGGATTTAATGGTTCCATCGATGTATCAGCGGGTTATCCCTGGCAAGCAGGTTTGGGCATTAATACAAATTATCGGTTCAGTAAAGTAAACCTCTTTGCCAACTACAGCCTTAATTACCGCGAAAACGTTGGCGGTGGCACAGCATACCGCGAAATCTACAATGCAACCACTCTTATTACGGATCAGGAAAATGAACGTGTCAGAAGAGGCTTGAGTAATACAGTCAGGGTTGGTGCAGAGTATTTTCTAAACCCTAAGAACACCTTGACTTTCAGTCTCATGTATCGTCTTCAGAATCAGAACAATACAGCAACAATCACCTACAATGATTTCCTTACCGCAGGCGTTCTTGAGAACCAAAGCCAACGTGTGGAAGAACAAATTGAGAAAGAGCCCAACCTGCAATATGCCCTAGATTACAGAAAACAGTTCAAGAAAAAAGATCAGCTTTTGACTGCCAGCGTCCAATACTTCAACAATTCCGAAGATGCTACTTCCGACATCACTGAAAGGGTGCTTTTTGCTCCTGAATTCCCTTATGCTGACCCCATCTTTCAGCAAACATCCAATGATGAGAAGGAAGCCAACCTACAGGCTCAGGCAGATTATTTCCATCCATTCGGTGGCAAAGCCAAGCTGGAAACAGGAATCAAACTTCAGTTAAGAGAGATTGCCAACGATTATCAGGTTCTGGATCAGGATAGTCTGGGCCAATTGGTGATTAATACCGACTTTACCAATCATTTCGATTATGAAGAAAAAATCCTGGCAGCCTATGCACAGTTTGGCAATGAAAGCGGCCGTTTTTCGTACCTTCTTGGTTTACGGGCCGAGTATTCCGACATCAGGACATTGCTGCGTGAGACCAATGAGGACAATAGCCAAACATATCCCGATTTTTTCCCATCAGCGCATTTGAATTACAAACTTTCGGAAAGCGATCAACTCCAGCTAAGTTACAGCCGTCGTATCCGCCGGCCCGGATTCTGGCAGCTTAATCCTTTCCGCACTTTCTCCGATAACCGAAATATATGGTCAGGGAACCCAAACCTCAGACCGGTTTATACCCATTCGATGGAGGGCGGCTATCTTCATTTCTGGAAAAATGCAAACATCAATCTGAATGCCTATTACCGCCACAGTACGGATGTGTTTCAACGCATTGAACGGGTAAACGAAGAAGGAATATCGATCTCCAGACCCGAAAACTTTGCCTCTAACGATTCATACGGACTTGAGCTGATCGGGATGGCTACGGTTAACAAATGGTTTAACATCAACGGAAATGTAAATTTCTTCCGGTCAATGACCGAAGGAGATGCTTACGGTATACGCTATGAAACCGACAATTACTCCTGGACCTCACGTGTCGCAGGCAAGTTTACCATAGCCAAGGGTTTTGATTCGCAGCTGGCATTTAATTATCAGGGCAAGATGGATACACCGCAGGGAAGCAGACTTCCTTCATGGACCCTGGACCTTGGTATAGCCAAAGACATCATGAAAAACAAAGCTACCCTGACCCTTAATGTCAGAGATTTGTTCAATACCCGCAGTCACGCATTTGAGACTTTCGGCGAAAATTTCTATTCTAAAAATGATTTCAGGTGGAGCTCCACAACTGTAACATTAAACTTCAACTACAGGATTAATCAGCAGAAAAAACGCACACCCGAGCGAAGGATGGAAGGCGGTGAAGAAGGTATGATGGAATTTTAAGCAACGAACACCGACAGCAGTTATTTATCAGCAATGTCATTAGTCATTCTACAGATATGGATCTGAAGCCTTTGCAATGACCGCTGAATGAGAATATGCCACATGACCTGCTGAAAAAGCATTGAAGACCTCTTTTGATTCTTCCATAGTAACAAGGAGTTGCAAATAAATTTTCCAACTCCTTGTTACTTTTTGTAATAATATCCTGATCATACCAAAACAGAAAAGCCCCACCTTTTTGAGGAGGGGCTTACACATTCTGTTAAATATGTTACGACAGCTTAGCTGCGAACTTCACAGTTTTTGATTTCAGGTTTCCAGCCTTGTTTTTGTGAATGATATTGCGCTTGGCCAGTTTGTCGATCATGGAATGCAACTTTGGGAGGATTGCTTCAGCTTCAGCCTTTTCGGTCAGGCTTCTGAATTTTTTCAACGCATTACGCATGGTTTTGGCATAATAGCGGTTGTGCAACCTCTTGGTGTTGCTCTGACGAATTCTCTTGATGGACGATTTGTGATTTGCCATTTTCTTCTTTACTTAGTATTCTGAATCAATTTCGGGCTGCAAAAGTAAGAAAATTTATCTTATAACAAAACCCGTTAGCATATTTTTTTCTATTTTTCTCTGTCAGCCAGTAATCAAGCCGCAATTATCCATTCTAAACATAGGCTTTATCAATTATTACTACCACCGGATCTATCTGTTATTACGAGTTCGGCGGTCATTTCCAACTCTTTTCCCTGATGAAGACCAGTGAGGATAACCTCGGCAAACTGATTTCGCTTCAGGTTTTTCGCTTTAATTCTGATGGGAATATAACTCTCACCATAACCTCTGGCAACACCATCGTTACCGATCCTTTCGATGAGCAGACGCTGTGTTTTTCCGATCATAGCTGAATAGTAAGCCGCCTTATTCGCTTCAGAAATCTTACGAATCACTTCACTGCGATGGTTCTTGACCTTTTCGCTCAGTTGATCCGGCATACGTTCGGCGCGCGTCCCTGACCTTACCGAATACTTAAATGTGTGAATATGACTGAAGTTCAATTCTTTGGCTAGATTTGTTGTGGCTTCAAACTCAGCCTCAGTTTCTCCCGGAAAACCCACGATAATATCCGTTGTAAGGTTGAAATCGGGATACAGTTCCCGCAATTTGAGTGCCATTTGCCTGAACTGCCTGGCTGTGTACATGCGACGCATTCGTAAGAGAATACTTTCGGCGCCACTCTGCAAACAAAGATGTAGGTGAGGTGTAAGTTTCGGATGGGAGAAAAGCTCAAAAAATCTTTCGGTAAAACCATCCGGCTCGATGGATGAAATGCGGAGCCTGAAATCGCCCGGCAGGTTCAGGATGCCCTCAATCAACTGCTCAAAATTGGTTCCGTTGTCGTCATAACGCCCGATATTCACACCTGTAAGCACAACCTCCTTGAAGCCATGTTCAACCACTTCAGCGATGTTGCGGTAAATTTCCGCAGCAGGTCGGCTGGCAGCTCTTCCGCGAACCTTGGGGATAATACAAAAGGTGCAAAAGTTATCGCAACCATCCTGTATCTTGATCATGCTGCGGGTATGAAAAGTCTTGTAGGCAGCTTCATAACTAAATACATCGTGATCAAAGCCTTCAGGATCTGCCACTTCACCGCGGAAATGCTTTTCAACCAAACCAAAGATGGATGTTTTTCTTTCGTTGTCGACCACAAAATTGATGGCTTTTGATTCGAGCAGCGACTCTTTGTAATTGTTGGCCATGCATCCTGTAACAACGACAACGGCCTGCTGGTTTTGCCTGCGGGCCTGATTGATGGTTTGACGCGATTTCTGATCGCTTTGATTCGTCACAGTGCAGGTGTTCACCACATAGATGTCGGCTGGCTGACTGAAATCGACAATTTCGTAGCTGCCTGAATGAAAGCGCGAGGCGAGGGCATCGGTCTCATATTGATTGAGCCTGCATCCAAGTGTTTTAAATGCGATCTTTTTCATGGATTAACAGCGATCTTTTGACTGTTCAGGCAAAGCGCTTCGAGCGACAGTGGTCTTGCTGACTTGATTTCAACCTCAACAAAACTGCCGATCAGTTGGCTATCATCGCTTGCAAACCGGATTACAAGTTTTCCTTCGGTGAGAGCCGACAGGTAACCTTGTTTCCTGTCAAAGCCCCTGACCAAAACACGCATCTTCTTACCTATCAAAGATTTATTGTATTCATGGCTATGTTTCATCAACTCATCTGTGAGCAGATGATAGCGGTTTTTTTTCGTTTCTTTGGGTACATCATCGGCCCATCGCGAGCTGGCTGCACCCGGTCTGACGCTGTATTGAGCAATGTAAGCCATATTGTACTTAAACTCTTCCATAGCTTTGCGGGTTTGCTCAAACTGCTCGTCGGTTTCACCTGTAAACCCTACGATGATGTCGGTGAACAACGTGGCTTCCGGGATTAAATCTCTGATTGTGGATACGATCTGGCGGTATTTGTCCATCGCATGCTTGCGGTTCATGCGCATCAACACGCCGTCATCGCCCGATTGCAGGGGAAGATGAATCTGTTTGGCAAGTACAGGATATGCGGCAATCACTTCAATCACTTCATTGGTCATGTCCCGTGGATGCGGAGACGTGAAATAAACCCAAAAATCACTTCCGGATGATTTGCCAAACTCACCAATACGGCGCAATAATTCAGGAAAACTGACCTCCTCACCTTTGCGGTCGAGCCCATAAGAATTCACATTCTGACCGAGTAAAGTAATGGATTTGAAACCTTTATTGACCAATTGTTTTAATTCTTCAAGAATTTCGGCGGAAGGGCGCGACACCTCTCTACCCCTGGTATAAGGTACGGCACAGAAGGTACAAAATTTGTCACATCCATTCTGAATCGGTATAAAGGCCTCAAAACCTGAAGTGTAGGTTGGCTCTACATGCCAAAACCCGTCAATTCCGGAAGCCGGGTTCATTTTGATACCGGTTTTGGTTGTGACAAGAGGTTGAATAGGTTTAAGGAGCGACGAAGAGTCTTCTGCTTCAACGGCTTGCTGAGGCAAAACATCATCATCAGTTTGCTGCATCAGCGAGGAGGGTGTCACCACACCATATTGCCTGATCATAGCAGGCAGGTCAGGCAATTCGCTCATCGGAAACACCAGATCGAAAAGTTTCAGAAACTTCTCCTGATCAGCGGGGAGTATGCAACCCGAAACAAAGGTAAGCAGGCTTTTGCGGTTTTTCATTTTGTTCCACATGGCAATGCGTGAATACACTTTGTCGATTGCTTTCTGTCGAACGGAACAGGCAATGATGCCTAGCACGGATGCCTCGGCTTCATCATCGGTAGAAGTGAAACCCATCTGATGCATTACCGTTCTAACCCGCTCTGTATCAGATAGATTCATCTGACAGCCCAAAGATATAATATGATATTTCATAAGAAATTCACTGGAATGGATTAAAAATAAACTTCTGCATGAACCTGTTCGGCAGGCACGCCCTGAAGCTCAAGAATTTCAAAAACTTCATGAATCATATTGAAATTTCCACAGAGGTAGCAATGCGTATCCGGTGAAACAGGATTGGCGCGAAGATAATCGGTTACCCTTCCGCTAAAATCGCCTCCATCACCGGATGAGGTGCAGAGTATGTGCCTTTTCTTTGGATAGTCATTCCTTTCGTAAGCTTCTTCTGCATAACGAACACCATGAAGTAAAGTATAATTGAGTTGTGAGTATGATCGTGAAAAGCAATGAAAGGGCGCGATGCCACTACCGGTGGCCACAAACAGAAATTTACCTGTATTGACAATTTCCGGGTCAATCGTAAAAAAACCCAGTGGTCCTTCTATCTGAACTTTCTCCCCAGGTTTTAATTTTTTCAGCTGCTTGCTTACCAGGCCTTCGTCGACTTCCTTGATAAGTACTTCAAAAAAATCATCCTGCTCGCCACTATAAACAGAATATTCACGGTTGTGAATACTCCCTGCTTTTCCCAGAAGCAAATGCTGTCCGGCTTTGAAAGGCAGGCCACGTCTGGTCATCCGCAGCACATAGGCTGTTGGCGTAAGCAGTCTGACAGAGATCAGCTCATGTATATTATCGAATTGTTTCAAAATTTACCTTGTTAAAACGTTGATAGAGTTGGATTTAGTTAAATTATCAAAATGGGCTGCAAAAATAAGCAAAAATCCGACACCCGATTTTTAAGAACAATTCAAAATCAACAAAGTTTTGTACATTTACCGTTCAAACGATTCGATCGTTTGCTTAAAACACCATGAAGATGACAGAGGGAGCAGAAAATATTTCCAGAATCAGGGATATCCTGATCGGCAACAACCTGAATGAGTTTGAAAAGCGTATGGAAAAAGCTGAAATCGCCGCACGTCAGTCGGTTGAATCAGTGGAATCGCAGTTAAACCGGCAGCTTTCCGATCTCCGGTTGCAGCTTGAAGATCTGCGGCAACAGTTTCAGATCATGCTGCAAAAGGAAAAGGAGGGTTTGCAGGATTCGCTGAACCGACAGCGTGAGGAACTCGTTTTAGTACATCAGAAAATCGAACAGCTCCGATCAGAATTTGAAGAATCGTTGCGGGAAACCAGGCAATGGATGGCTGAAAAATCAGAGTCGCTGCATCAGGAGCAGCTTACCCAGCTTCAGGAATACAAAAAAACAGTGGCTGAAGCCATTGCAGGTGTTCAACAAAGTAAAGCCGACCGGCATGCCCTTGCTGTCATGTTTTCGGAACTTGCTGTTCAGCTGGCCGAAAAAAAAGAAGGTTGAACGCAATAAGCAGCAGTGAAAAAAATGGAAAAAGCAACTCCACAAGACCCTGAGCAACTGGCTGAAGCAGCCAGACTCAATGAGCTGCGCAGGTTATTGATCGGCCTGAGCCAGGAAGAATTGCGCCGTTTGCAACTTCTGTTAAGCGACCCTCATGAATTTGCTGAAGAATTAAGCCAGCTGCTCCCTTATGCCATCAGAAAGATGATAGAAAAGGGTGAAATTACCGTTGACAATCTGCTGCCTTTCGTGGAGGATGCGATGCACAAAAGCATCCAAAAAAATCCGCAAAGACTTGCCGATATTCTTTTCCCAGTGATGGGTCCAGCCATCCGGAAAGCAGTTTCAGAAGACCTGAAACGCATGATTGCAGCCATCAATGCTTCACTGGAAAGCGGGTTGTCGCCAAAAACACTGAAATGGCGTTTGCAAGCTATGACAAGTAAACGCAGTTTTGCCGAGATCGTCCTGGCCAATAGTTATGTATATCATGTTAGTCATGTGTTTCTCATTCACCGTGAAACAGGTCTTCTGCTTCATGAAGAGCAAGCAGCCGAAAGCAAATCACTCGAAGCCGACCTTATTTCATCTATGCTGACCGCCATCAGGGATTTTGCACAAGACTCCTTTAAACAGGCCACGCCTGGTTCACTCGATGAGATTCAGGTTGGCGAACTCAAAATTCTCGTCGAACAAGGCCCTTTTGCAGTTTTGGCTGCCATCATCGAGGGTCAGCCACCGGCTGATTACCGTCTTACCCTGATGGAGACCATCGAAGCGGTGCATTATAACCATGTTGTAGACCTGGAAAAATTCAATGGCGACACAACAGTTTTCAGGCATACAGCAAAATTTTTGCAACAATGTCTCATCAAAGCCAAAAAAACAAGTACAAGCAAGCCTCCTTATTTGCTGATGGCATTTCTTTTTCTTGGCATGGCAGGTTTAGGTTATTTTTTAGTACAAAGATACCAACATACCAAACTGTTGAAGAGTTTTGCCAACGCTCTTGAATCTCAGGCCGGCTATCATCTGACAAATTCTGATGTGAAAGGCCGAACAATATATATCAGTGGTTTAAAAGATCCACTGGCTGCGGGTCCCGACTCAATTCGCGAGGCGATGAATATCGAAAACCGTAGTTTGGAGATGCATTTTGACGCCTATGTTTCTGCAGATCCCGCAATACTTTTAAAAAGAGCCAGGGTATTTTTGAACCCTCCTTCCGGAGTAAATCTTTCACTCTCAGGACAGACTTTGATTGTTTCAGGAAAAGCGGACGCGGCATGGGTTCAGCAACTCGGGCAATTAACTGCATTGCCTGATGGCATTCAGGCTGTTGATGATACTGGCTTGAATCAGCTGGCTTCGGATCTGACCTGGATTATTCCAGCCATCGAAGAAAAAAGCTTTGGTTTTGATGTCAATGTCATCAAGCTCGACAATCAGCAGCAAATTGTATTTGATTCCCTGGTACGTGCAGCTTTAGAACTCGAGAATTACAATCAAATTTATAATAAAACATTAGCCATATACGTCAGGTCCTACACGAAGCGAAGTAACAATGCCCTGGCCAATGAAAAAGTTGCAAGGCAAAGAGCTGAAGAATTCATCAGCTTGCTTGAGAGGTCCGGTGTAAAAAAGGACTTGTTAAAATCCCAGGTTTTATTTGCAGAAGACCTCAACGAAAATGTATCTTTGCGCACCGTGCATTTTGCTGTTTTCGATAAAAACCAATCCGGGAATGATTAAGAAAAAAATTGCGATGTTAGGCGCATTTGCTGTCGGCAAAACCAGTCTTGTGCAGCAATATGTAAACAGTATTTTTTCTGAAAAATACCAGACAACGATTGGGGTTAAAATTGACCAGAAGCAATTGATCATTGATGGCCAGGATATTACCTTAATGCTTTGGGACCTTTATGGTGATGACGATTTCATGAAAATGAAACCCACCTACCTGATAGGTGCCTCAGGCTATTTGCTCGTTGCTGACGGAACGAGAAGCGAAACGATTGATGTAGCAATTCAGCTGCAGGCAATGGCTGCCGCCACAACAAACAACGCCCCTTTTATCCTCCTGATCAACAAAAGCGATTTGGATGAAACCTGGGAGATAGCACCTGAAACCTTGCTTCGCCTGCAGCAAAGGGGCTGGCAGGTATTGCTCACCAGTGCAAAAAAAGACCTGATGGTGGATGAAGCGTTTGAGAAACTTGCCAAAATGATGCTGGCCTGAAAGTAAGTGCAATGCAACATATTAAAAATCAAGCCGGACTAAAGGAATTGTCGCCCGCTGTTGTGCGGTACATTCTGCATGAAATCCCACCCTATATTGGATTGGTTGTCATACACACCGATGAATCAGGTGTTATTTTAAACTGGTTCGGTCCACTTGAAAAGTATTTCAGCATCCCGCCTGTGAAAGGCAGCAGCATCGATGATTTCGATGGGATTTTTATCGGCATGGTCCCACCACTAATTAATCCCATGGTGATTTCCCATGTAAGGATCACGGCCTCAATTTATGTCGAAATCCATATCATTACCGACGACAACAACCATAACTGGATTTTTCTGGTAGATCAAACAAGGCAGGTAGAAATAATTCATCCGTTTATACAGCTTTATAACGAAGAGAAACTTCAAAAAGCCAACGACCTCAGTCAATCTGCTGCCAAAGGCACGCTATCGGCCTTGTACCTGTTGGATTATATGAGCTTCGAAAAATCGGATAAAGGCTATCGTCAGCTTGGATTAAGCCCCGGCTGGTACTCCGATTTAAAATCAGCACTTGTTTTACGGGGCAAATATGTTGAATTGACCGAGACCTTCCCCTATCTCGAAGTTTTTCAGTACGAAATCGCCGACTTATGGCAAAGCGAACCTGACGGGAAGCAGGTGAGCGGTATTTGGGAAGAGGATCTTCGCAATGGAGGAAAGCTTTACCTTCAAGCCCTTGCACTGAGATATGATAAGAGAAATTACCTGTTGATAAAACCATTGAGTAAAGATTCAGAAATGAACGAAGGCTTTATTCAAAAAGCCAGGGAGCAAAAACTTACGCTCGATCAATTGGCCACAACAGAAAAGAAACTGAAACAGCTCCTGGGTTTTAAGGATCAGTTTGTTTCGATTATTTCACATGATTTGCGTTCACCGATCGGCGCAGTCATCGGTTTGAGCGAGCTATTGCTGACAGATGATGATTTGGCAAAAAAGATCAACCCTTCTCAGCAGGAGCTCCTGGTTGACATTAAAAATGAGATGCTGCGGCTGTTAGATTACAATGATAAGTTGTTTCAGTGGTCGAACCTGGAACTGGGTAATTTCAAGATCATTAAAACAAAGATCAAGGCTCAAAATCTGGCAACTTTTGTCGAAAAGATGCAATCTGCCAAGCTCAGGCAGAAAAACATTACCTTTCAAACTTTCACTCACCCTGACTTTAGTCTCGAAGGAGATGAAACCTTACTGGGTCAGGCCCTGAATAATCTTGTCGGTAATTCAGTGAAATTCACGCCTGAAAATGGTGTTATCAGCCTTCATTTCAAGCATTTAAACGAGCAAAGCGAGATTTGGGTCAGTGATACCGGTATTGGGATGGACAAAGAAACCAGTCAAAGGCTTTTTACAAGCTTCACCCGTAAAACCACACCGGGAACCTATGGTGAAAAAGGCACAGGCTTGGGTCTTGGAATTGTTAAAAAGATTCTCGATGCCCACGGTTTCGGTGTTTTTGTGGATTCTGAACCGGGAAAAGGCAGCACATTTCGAATCAAACTTGCAACTGAGCTTTAAACAATCCCAACGCATATATCGAAAAACCTTCCAAACCATGAACAATACGCGTTATTTCATCACAGCCATCGTTTTGTTACTTTTCAGTGAATTCGCACTGGCTCAGACTACTACCCTCAATTACAAACAAAAGGGTAAAACCACCTATCAGCTTGAGATTTACCTTTCTGACGAGAAAAGCAATCCAATTGCAACTGCCAGTCAGTTTCTTGCATCAGATAAGGTATTTTTTACACTCAAGCCCAATGCACAGAGTGAGCGGGAATATTTCAAAGAAAGTGACCTGGAAGACGAATTAGCAGGTCTGGCATTGTACCAGTCTGAGAAAATTGAATCCATTGCAGCGCCGATGGCACTTTTGGAAAACAAAAAAATCACAAGACTTATTTTGAGCTATCCAAAAAGTGCTGTTAAATTATGGGAACCCTTTGTGTTCAAAGTTCGTGAATTTTCGGCAGATCCCATCAAGTTAGAAGAGTCATATTTTGATGATTATATATTTTATCAAGAGCAGATGCAGTTGCAAAACACCCTGGAAAAAGAGGGTAAATATGTTGAACTGCTCGATCTTTCCTTTGAATTGATTCAAAAAGCTGATTCGTCTTTGTTTTTTAAACGGTTTTCATTTTACGAAACGATGACCCAGACCTACCCCATGAAAGCCATTACATCCGGTATCGAAACACTGATGAAAGAATATGCAGCGGCAGAGGAAAGCCTGCACAAATCGTGGTCGCGTGCCGATTTGAAAAAGTTGGATGACTTAACGATGAAAACAGAAGAGTTTTTAAGCCATGCAGGCATTTTCATCACACTGAAACCAAAAAGTATCGAAGCACAAAAAGTCATCAACGCCACCCGCCAAACATTGGCAGAGAAACAAGCCCTCAATTTTCAACAGTTCGCTGCAAAAAAAACACATATAATTGAAAACGGAAGTTTTGACCAGTATCAATACCGCCTCTTCATCGATTTAATTTACAAGGCAATTCTCCAAAACAGCGGTTTTGTTTCAGTTAAACAAAACCTCAGCCTCGACAAGCCAATGGATGTCAAAGATGCGGAGAACCTGGAAGCCACAGGCTGGAAAACAAGTTTTGAGGATATGCTGTTTGTATTGAAATACCAGCAATCGTTGCATGATACCAATGTGTTTTTCACTGAAACGGTAGTCAATAACCTTCAGAATCAGCTGGCAAACCAAAGTAAACCATACTATGAAATCATACTGGCGGCCAACAGCGCTGTCAAAGGAACCGAAATTTTCATGGAACTGATGAATCAGGCCATCGACAAATGCCCGGTTGCTGAAGAATTGAGTCAGATGGAATTACTTAAACTAACCTATTCCCTGACCGAGGAAGAGATGCCCGGCAGTATCGCCGGCAACCTGAACTCAGGAATCAAAAAGATGCAGGAAAGCAAATGGAAAGAAGCTGATTTCAGCTTCGAACTTGCCATCAGGCAATTCAGTCAGTTTGCGCCAGCCTGGTATTACCTGGGTTATTGCGAGATGAAACTTGGCGAAGTTTTTTCGGCACAATCCCGGATTGATCAGGCACTTTTGCTTAATCCACACTACCTTACCCCAAAATTATTCTCGTTTGGTATTTTGAAAGAACAGGGAGATTATGCAAAAATTTTGCTCTTGTCGAAAGAATCTCTGGCAATTCAAAATTCTTATCTTATTAACCTTTGGAAAGCAGAGGCACATCTGTTTCTCAAGCAGTACAACGAGGCAATTGAAAGCATTCAACAAGGTTGCTTAATCCAGAATCCAAATCACGAAAGCGCCTACTTCCTTCTCGGAGACATTTATGCTGCCATGAAAAAATTTGATCTGGCAAGGGAAGCATATTTGAAAACGCAGCAAATCAATCCATTTGAATCGAATCTTTTCAACCAAAAGATGAGCACTCTTCCAGTAATTAAACCCTGAAATCAGGTTTAATTGCTATCCACTTTTGCCACCATAATGGTAAAAATTCCGGTTCAAGGTCACGCAGCTGACACCTGACAATTTATGCAGCTTGTTAATTGATCTGTCCGGTCGGAAGAATTAAAACATTGTTTACAGCCATTTTATCCAATCTTTACAAATAAGTTGTGCAACAAATGCATTTGATAAATGCTTTACTAAAACATGAGTTGTAGCCATTAATATGATGTATATTATTGATATATAACTATTTATTGTTGTGTTGTAGTATAGTTGATGAGGTACATATGAAGCATCGAAGTAAAGTTGATGTACGTTTTTTTTTGTTAACGGTTTTGATATATCATTAATATTGCCTTAGCATTTTCAAACCTAAACGCAACACAAACTAAGAAGTATGAAAAGAACTACCTTCATGTTATTGATGCTGCTGCTTCCAGCCGGGATACTGTTTTCTCAAACAGCTGTCAAGGGGAAAGTAACAGACAAAACTACGGGTGAAACCTTACCCGGTGCCAGCATTATGGTCGTTGGAACGACGATCGGAACCGTGAGTGATTTCGATGGAAATTACACCCTTCAACTCGAACCCGGCGAAAAGACCTTACAGGTTAAATTCGTTGGTTTTCAGTCTGCCACGCGCACTGTTGTTTTAGCTAATAATCAAACTTTACCTATTGACTGGGCACTAGAACCAAATGTGAACGAGTTGGAAGAATTCGTCGTTGTTGGTTACGGCGTACAACAAAAGAGCGTTGTAACCGGTGCCATTTCGGGTGTTAAATCCAAAGACCTGGAAAATAAACCCATCAGCAGGCTAGAGCATGCTTTGCAAGGCCGCACTTCCGGAGTAACGATCGCTGCCAGCTCGGGAGCTCCCGGAGCAGGTGCTACCGTGCGCGTGAGAGGAACAACGAATTTCAACTACAGTGATCCGCTTTATGTGGTGGATGGTACACCTGTTGATGTAGGTGGAATTGACTACCTTAACCCGTCTGATATCGAGTCAATAGAACTATTGAAAGATGCTGCGTCTGCTGCCATTTATGGTACACGTGCTGCCAATGGCGTTATCATCGTTACAACCAAAAAAGGATCAGCAGGAAGCATGCGTGTGAACTACCACACCTATTTTGGCACCCAAAGTCCGGCAAAAAAACTCGACCTCCTGAATGCGACAGAATATGCAACCATACGCAATGAGATGCTTGTTAACAGTGGTGGTCAGCCATTATATCCCAATCCGGAACAATTTGGTGAAGGCACCGACTGGCAGGATGTAATTTTCAATAAAAATGCCATGGTGCAAAACCATGAATTCAGCGTCAATGGCGGTAATGATCGCTCAACATATTACCTGTCTCTTGGGTATTTCAACCAGGAAGGAATCGTGGCAACAGACATCTCGAACTATAAGAGACTGAATCTGAGACTGAATACGACACATAAAGTGAACGAATGGCTAAGACTTGGGAATAACTTTGGCTACAGTCATATAAAAAGTAAGGGATCACTCAATACAAACAGTGAATTCGGCGGGCCACTCTCATCAGCCATTAACCTTGATCCAATAACCCCCTTATATTTTACCGATCCACTAATCGATGCTCTACCCTTATATAACAATGATACCGCCCCGGCTGTGAGGGATGATAATGGCGTGCTTTACGGCATATCAAGCCAAGTGGCGCAAGAAATGAGCAATCCGCTTGCTTATATTAAAACTCGTTTGGGAAATTATGGCTGGAGCGACAATTTTGTCGGCAATTTGTTTGCTGAAATTGAACCCATCAAGGGATTGAAGTTTAAATCAGACCTTGGAACAAAGCTTGCATTCTGGGGAGATGAAAATTTCACCCCTCTTTTCTACTTAAATGCAGCAACATCAAATTCCAAAACATCCTATTCCCGAAGCAATTCACAGAGCTTGATGTGGAACTGGGAAAATACAGTGTCCTACAGTAAAAAAGTTGGTGTGCATGATTTCAGTGCTTTGATCGGAGCTACTGCATACGTTCAAAACAGCCGTGGCATAAGTGCTACTTACAAAGAGCTTCCCGCCAGTACCTTTGAGGAAGCATCCATGAATTACAACATTCCTGATGCCAATAAAATAGGAGGCGGATGGGAAAGTCCGGACCATAAAATCGCTTCAATCTTTGGACGTGTGAATTATAATTACGACCAAAAATACCTGTTCACCGGTATCTTACGCCGCGACGGTTCATCCCGTTTTGGTACCAATAAAAAGTTTGGTTATTTTCCTTCAGTTTCAGTGGGTTGGGTAGTTTCCAGGGAAGCTTTCTTTCCGGAAGTTGATTGGTTCAATTTCTTAAAAATCAGAGGTTCCTATGGAGTTACAGGGAATGATAATATTGGTGATTTTCGTTATTTACCTACTATTGGAGGCGGCAGAAACTATACCTTTAATTACGATGGTTTACAAATAGGTTACAGTCCGAATGCCCCAGCCAATCCCGACCTTGAATGGGAACAAACCAGCCAGTCGAATATTGGTTTTGAAGCTACTTTTTTCAATGATTTCAGGGTAACTTTTGATCTTTATGACAAAAGCACTACCGGAATGCTTCAACCCATTCAATTGCCTGCTTACACAGGTGCCGACGACCCCACAGGCAACGTTGCCTCTATGACCAATAAAGGTGTCGAACTTGAACTTTCATACCGTTTCAGAGTTTCCGATATTGAATTTGATATCAAAGCGAATGGATCGTATTTACAGAATGAAGTGACCTTCATCAGTAATGGTGTAGAATATTTGAATGGGGCATCGTTCCACAACAGCGGTTATGAAATCAGCCGATTGATGGTTGGCGAACCCATTGGTGTGTTCTATGGCTTCGATGTGTTAGGTGTCTTCCAGTCAAACGGTGACATTCAGAACTATGTGGACGCCGAAGGCAACATGATTCAGCCCAATGCAAAGCCTGGCGATTTTAAATATGCTGACCTTAATGGTGACGGTGCAATCACGAGCGATGACCGCAAACCAATCGGCGATCCAACTCCAAACCTCAGTTATGGTTTAACCGTGTCTGCTGCCTGGAAAGGCTTCGACCTGATGATCTTTGCACAGGGTGTTGCAGGAAATGATATCTACAATGGATTGCGCCGCCTGGATATTGCAGGTGCAAACTGGACAACTGCAGTCCTGGATCGCTGGACTGGAGTTGGCACCTCGAACACTTTTCCACGTGTAGTACAAGGATCGCCCAATTTTACAAACCCTTCCACTTTCCACCTCAGCAACGGCTCCTATCTACGCCTCAAAACCATGCAGTTGGGATATAATTTACCGAAAAACATGATTCAAAAAATTGGCATCAATAACCTGAGAATCTATGTGGGAGCCAACAATTTGCTTACTTTCACCAAATACGACGGATTTGACCCTGAAATCGGTGGCAGCAGCTATGGCATAGACCGCGGTTATTATCCTCAAGCCAGAACCTTTATGGCAGGCGTTAATGTTGGTATTTAATTTTAAAAACGAAATCAATATGAAAACGATAAAATTCACTTTTTTGATCATTGTTGCGGTCATTGCTTTGAGTGCTTGCAACAAGGAGTGGTTGGAAACTAAGCCAAAAGGAACAACTCTTGAAGGCAACTATTACAAAAACGCCGATGAATTGTTTGCCGGGCTTGTGGCAGCTTATGACCCGCTTGGATGGGAAGTTGTGAGCGACTACTCAAGCAAAGTGGGCTATCTCAACACAGCCTCTGACGAATGTTGGGCCGGTGGCGGAGGTTACGCTGACCGCGCCACCTGGGAAGCATGGAATAGTTATACCCTGGATCCCGCTGTGGGTCCGCAAACCGACTTTTGGAACAGAAGCTTTGCGGGTATATACAGAGTTAATGTATTAATCAGTAAAATCGACGGCCCCAAAATGGATGAGGCACTGCGTTCGCGTTTCCTTGCTGAGGCTCAATTTTTGCGTGCCTATTATTACTTCGATCTGGTACGACTTTTTAAAAATGTCCCTTTAATCACTGAGCCTATCTCTCCAACCGATGTATTCAATATTGAACAAGCCGCACCTGAGGCTGTCTGGGCTCAGATTGAAGCCGATCTCAATGCAGCCATCCCCAATCTGCCGGTAACAGTTCCTGCTGATGAAAATGGACGCGTTACAAAAGGTGCTGCACAGGCTACGTTGGGAAAAGTGATCCTCACTCAGAACAACGAAGGCCGCATGCTCGAAGCAGCCAACTTGTTTGAGGCTGTTCATCAATCCGGAGTGTATGCCCTGCTCGACAATTACGGACAGATTTTCCGCCCTGACAATAAATTCAACGCCGAATCAATCTTCGAAATCACACATACCTCAGCGGCTGTAGGTTATTGGGGTCCATGGCCACCGGCTGGTGAAGGACATATTTTCACTCAATTCTGTGGCCCCCGTGCCTATACTGGCCCAACCTATCAGGCAGGATGGGGCTTTAATCCCATTATTCCTGAAACTGTAAATTTACTTAAAGGCGATCCGCGCTATGCCTCAACTGTTGCCAACATAGACAGTCTCGAACAGGCAGGTGTTGCAACCTACGAAAAAGGTTACCAAAACACCGGCTATTTCATACAGAAATACGCTCCTTTGAAAGAGTTCTTTGGCCTTGGTGTTGGTGAACCGGTGCTTGAATGGCCAACGAACTACATCGAAATCCGTCTTGCAGATGTTTATCTGCTGGCAGCAGAAGCTTTTCTGCGCGGAGGTGATGCCGGAAAATCGCAATTCTATTTTGACCTTGTCAGAGCAAGGGTTGGCCTGAACCCACTGCCTGCCACTCTCGATAACATCTATATGGAGCGCAGGCTTGAACTTGCCACCGAAGGTCATCGCTGGTTCGATCTTATTCGTACCGGAAAAGCAGCTTCAGCATTGGCATTCAAAGGTTTTGTAGCCGGAAAACATGAAATCCTGCCCATACCCTTAGCCGAGTTGAATGGAACAAAACTAAAACAGAACCCTAACTATTAACATTTTTCATAGCACAGTTTTTTTGCGGTTAGTGAGTAGAGAGGGCCGTTGTTGCTGGCGGCCCCTCCTTTTTTTTAAATCGGTTATCATGAAAAAAATCCTCTCCCTTTTCATTCTGCTTCTGAGCGTCAACTTATGGATCTATTCAACAGATGATGGTGTTAAAAAACCCGGCATCCTGCCCGATCCACCGCAGGATCAGGGATGGACTTTCGAAAACACACCCTTTTGGTCTGATGAGTTTGACTATCAGGGCTTGCCCGATCCTGCCCGCTGGGGCTATGACATCGGAGGCCATGGCTGGGGCAACAACGAACTGCAGTATTACACTGACAGAATTGAGAACGCTGCTGTTGGTAATGGCGTCCTGACAATAACCGCAATCAAAGAACCTTTTGAAGGAAAAAATTATACTTCCACACGTCTTGTCAGCAAATTCAAAGGAGACTTATTGTATGGCAGGGTTGAAGTCAGCGCAAAAATCCCCGCCGGACGTGGAACCTGGCCTGCAATCTGGATGCTCCCCACCGATTGGGAATATGGCGGGTGGCCGGCTTCGGGTGAAATCGATATCATGGAACACGTGGGATATGACCTGAATAAAATTCACATCAGCACCCACAGTGAGGCTTATTACTGGCGAATCGGAACACAGCGAACAGCTACAAAAGTAATCGAAAATGCCACCACTGAATTCCACCTATACCGTATCGACTGGACTCCCTACGCCATCAGGGGTTACATTGATGATGTCCATATCTTTACAAGTGTCAATGAAGGAACAGGTTACAAAGCCTGGCCATTTGACAAACGGTTTCATCTCATCCTCAATGTAGCTGTCGGGGGTGACTGGGGCGGTCAACAAGGAATTGATGAGAGCATCTTCCCAGCCGCCATGGAAATTGATTATGTCCGCTTTTTTAAAATGATACCCTGAAAACTCCCATGAACAAACGTACAAAGCTTATCTCACTGATGCTCATTTTCCTGATGATTGGAACACTGGGCAGCATGCCTGCATGTAAGAAAACGGAAAAAGACCCGCCAAAACTAACCTTTGATGCCAACCTGAGCCTCGAAGAGGGCACAGCAATTCAACAGTTTGCCGTATTGAAAGTTACTTTAAGCAGCGATTTTGATCAGACGGTTACCATGTTGTACCAAACCACCGATGGTACAGCCAAGGCTGGTGAAGATTATGTGGCTGTGGCTGAAGGACAATTGGTTTTTCAGAGCGGTGAAACCACCAAAGAAATCAGCATCCCGATCATTCAGGATGCCCTCCATGAAGCTGATGAAGACTTCAGCCTGATCGTGACCAAAGTTACCAATGCCTCACTGGGTCAGAGCCAATGTAAAATTACCCTGGTCAATGACGACGCTTTTGTTCCTGAAATCATTCTTCCCGAACGTGTCAGGGTGAGTGAAGGGCAAGCTACCACCACAGTGAAAGCCTCACTACGTATATCGGGAGTTACAACGAACACAGTAAGCCTGAAGTGGAGCACAGTTGATGGTACAGCCATTGCCGGCGAAGACTATGTGGCGGTTGCCGATCAGGTTTTGACCTTTGAACCAGGTGAAATCCAAAAACAATTTACTGTAGAAATCATGCAGGATGATGTAATGGAACTCGACGACGCTTTCTATATTCACATCTCCGATGTTCAAAATGCCACCTTTGTCCCTTCGGAAATTCCCATCATCATCAATAACGACGACGGCTACACCCTGGGGCAGCTTGACGATGGCCCGGTATCACCCGAATCATATCCCCGTTTCGATCTTATCTGGAGTGATGAGTTTGACGGCACTGCAATAAACACACAAAACTGGGGCTATAATACCGGCGCAGGCGGCTGGGGCAACAGCGAATTGCAGACCTACACCTCTTCTGCTGTCAATTCTTTTGTGCAGGATGGAAAACTCAACATCGTGGCAACCAAATTGTACAACGCCTATTATTCCGCAAGGCTTTTGAGTCAAAATAAAAAAACCTTCACTTATGGCCGAATCGACATCAGGGCTAAGATGCCCATCGGAAAAGGTATCTGGCCTGCCTTATGGATGCTCGGAAACAATATTTCCCAGGTTAGCTGGCCCCGTTGTGGTGAAATTGACATCATGGAATTTCTTGGACACGTGCCAAAAGAAGTACACGGTACAGTCCACTACTATAATGGCGGGCACCGTTACACCGGCGGACATTACAATTTGACCGGAGCGGAAGGTTTTAATGATAAATTCCATGTTTTTACCATAATGTGGGATGAATTTGGCATCAAATGGTATGTTGATTATCAAAAGTATTATGAGATAGAAGACACCGATATTCAGTTTGAAGCCTTTAAATTGCCGCAGTTTTTCATCATGAATGTTGCTGTAGGTGGTGTTTGGCCGGGCTATCCGGATGAAACAACAACCTTCCCACAAACCATGCAGGTTGATTATGTACGCGTTTTTCAATATCCCGCATCCAAATAATCGACCCATGTCAGGATTGAAATGAAACCAATCATGTTCAAACATCTAATTATCCTTTTGCTTATGATATCTTTTTTGGTTTCGTGCAAACCAAAAAAATCATCAGTATCTGTTTCCGCTGAATCAGATATAGATCAACGGGTTGCAGCTTTGGTTGAGGCCATGACCCTCGAAGAAAAAGTGGGTCAGATGACACAGGTGACCATCGATGTACTGACCAAAGGTGACAATCCGTTTTCGAGTTGGGAGCCTGTTGAGCTTGATCCGGAAACGATGAAGAAAGCCTTTGAGCACTATCAGATCGGGTCGGTACTCAACACAGCCAACAATAAGGCCAGACCAACAAGCGAGTGGAATGAGATGATAGGTTCAATACAAGATTATGCGCTCGCGAACAGCCGGTTGAAAATTCCTGTTTTATATGGTCTGGATATGATTCACGGAGCAAGCTATGTGGCTGGTGCAACTCTTTTCCCGCAGCAAATCGGAATGGCAGCAACCTGGAATCCAGGTTTGTTGATAAAGGCAGGAGAAATCACAGCCTATGAAACACGAGCTGCCGGTGTAGCCTGGACCTTTTCGCCCGTGCTTGACCTGGGTGTCGACCCCCGCTGGCCCCGTCAATGGGAAACTTTTGGAGAAGACCCTTACCTTGCCTCCACCATGGGACAGCACCTGATCAAAGGTCTTCACGGTGAAAAAAACGATCCCTCCGACCCTCATCACATCGCCGCCTGCCTGAAGCATTATCTTGGTTATTCGCAAACTTTGAGTGGAAAAGACCGTTCGCCTGCCTGGCTTCCGGAAACACAGCTTCGTGAATACCACCTGCCCGCTTTCAAAGCCGGGCTTGATGCCGGTGCATTAACCGTAATGATCAATTCAGGTGAAATCAACGGCTTGCCTGTTCATGCGAATAAGGCACTCATCACTGATCTCCTCAAAACCGAACTTGGCTTCAAGGGTTTTGCATTGTCCGACTGGTCCGACATCGAATACCTGCATACCAGACATAAAATTGCTGCCTCCCACAAGGAAGCAGTCAAAATAGCCATCAATGCCGGCATTGATATGTCAATGGTTCCGTATAATTTCGATTTTGCTGACTATTTAATCCAATTGGTCAAAGAGGGGGAAGTTTCGATTGAGCGGATCAACGACGCAGTGAGCAGAATTCTGCGTGTAAAAATGCAATTAGGCCTGTTTGAAAAACCTAAAACTTTCAGGAAAGATTATCCTGAATTTGCTTCGGCAGCTTTCGCTGATGCCGCCCGCAAAACTGCTGAGGAATCAATCACACTGTTGAAAAACAGCAACCAAACACTGCCTTTGGCAAAAAGCCTCAGGATTTTGGTTGGAGGACCTGCTGCCAACAGCATGCGGCCGCTCAACGGTGGGTGGAGCTACAGCTGGCAGGGTAACCTGGTGGATGAGTTTGCCGGTGATTTCGACACCTTTTATGAGGCTATCAAAGCCAAAGCAGCTAATCCTGAAAACGTAAGTCTCTATGAAGGAGTAAGATATGATCAAAAAGCCGACTTCAAGGCTGAACTTCTTGACGACCTGAATCTTTTTGCAACCAAAGCTCAGGCAGCCGATGTCATCGTTTTGTGCCTGGGGGAAAACAGCTACACTGAAAAACCCGGCGATCTTGAAGATCTTTACCTCAGCGAAAACCAGCAGCTTCTGGTCGAAACTGCCTATAAATCCGGTAAAGCTGTCATCATGGTGCTTGCAGGCGGCAGACCCCGCATCATCAGTAAGGTGGAACCTATGGCCAAAGCCATTATACAGACCTACCTGCCAGGCAATTATGGCGGTCTTGCCCTTGCCTCGATCCTCTTTGGCGATGTTAACCCATCAGGTAAGCTGCCATACACTTATCCAAGATACCCCAACAGTCTCGAACCCTATTACCTCAAGCATGCCGAACAGCTTGAAATTGCCGGCTCACCCACCGGAGCTCAATACAACCCTCAGTTCCATTTTGGGTTTGGTCTAAGTTATTCTACTTTTGAATACCTCTCATTAAAAACTGATAAAACAAATTACAAAGCATCAGAAACAATCAAAATCACCGTAGAAATTCGCAATAACTCCAGTTTCGACGGCAAAGAAACTGTCCAGATTTACAGTGCGGATCATTATGCCTCGTTGACCCCCAGTGTGAAAAGGCTCAGAGCATTTCACAAAATCCTACTGAAAGCTGAAGAAAAACAGCAAGTTACGTTTGAGATTCCCGTCAGGGATCTGGCCTTCACTGGTCTTAATAACAAGAAAATAGTTGAAAAAGGCGATTTTTCCTTGATTGCAGGTAAATTTAATACAATAATTCATGTAGAAAACGATTTGGAATTTCAATAATGTTATTACCTTTGATACATAGTTTCTTAACAATACATTAACGTTAAAACAAATATTAACTTAACATTCACTTAATTATTAACCACAAAAATTCAATCATGAAAAAAACACTTAGAATCAGCCTGGCACTGCTGTTAACTGTGCTGCTCGTTCCTTTTACTTCATGTAAAAAGGATGATCCGGAACCGGATGTAATTGCCAGCTTCACTTTTGCTGTTGACGCTACCGATTACAAAAAAGTGACCTTCACCAATGAATCACAAAACTTCTCTGCATTGTCCTGGAACTTTGGTGACAACTCAGCCGTGTCAACCGAAACAAATCCGGTACATACCTATGCTGCAATCGGCGAGTACACTGTAACTTTGACTGCAACTTCAGAAAAAGGTACTTACACCGACGTTTTCACCGCAAAAGTTACAATTGCTGACCCAAATCAGATGCTGACCATGCTTGTTGGCGAAACCAGCAAAACCTGGAAACTGCTCCGCAATGTTTCTACAGGTCGTTATCCACTTGAAGTTGGTCCGATCGACCGCTCAACCATTTGGTGGGCTGTTGGTTTGAACAACGACGAACTGGCACTGCGTCCATGTATGCTCAACGATGAATGGACATTCTCACGCGATGGAAAAATGTCGTTCGACGATAAAGGTGACTATTGGGCTGAAGGAAGCATTTACCCTGACGATGCTGACGATATGTGCGCAGCATCTACAACTATGATCAATGCTGATGGTGCTGACGTTTCAGCATGGTCAAGCGGAGAGCATACTTTCGAACTGACTCCCGGCGATGCTCCCAAGCTTAAAGTTATCGGCACCGGTGCATACCTTGGTCTGTCAAAAGTCGGTACCGACCTTGAGTATATGGTACCACAACCAAATGTTACCTACAACCTCATTAAGCTTCATGATGGTCCGACTGATACCCTGATCGTTGAAGTTGAATACAAATTTGCAGCGTCTGACCCAGGCCCTGGCGGATACTGGAGATTTGTTCTTGTTCATTATGACAATCCTGCTGATGAGCCACCAATTCCAGGTAACCAGCCTGCTGCTAACTTCAGCTACACTGTTGACGGACGTACCGTAACCTTTACAAATACTTCTTCCTATTCAACAGCTTATTCATGGAATTTTGGCGATGGCGCTACTTCAACTGAAGAAAATCCCGTTCATACTTATGCAACTGACGGCAACTTCACCGTTGTTCTGACAGCTACCAACGACCTTGGAACCAGCACAAAGAGTGTTGACATCCTGTTGTCATCAGCTGTATTAACTGACGAAGTACTGCAAGGTGGCCCATGGAAAATCCGTGTTGCTCCCAACTCAATTTATGTTGGACCAGGCATGGGTGACCCGTCATGGTGGCAGACTCCGGTTGGATTCCTCGATGGCTCAGCTGTTGGAACAACCGATGACTGGTCATGTATGGTTGACGACGAGTTCACCTTTGTTGCCGGTGGTACATTCACCTACGACACCAAAGGTTCGACCCGCAACGACGGTTACTTTGGCGGAACCAACGGCTGCATCACCGATGCTGAAATCGCAGCAAGCGGCGAAAACGGAGCCAAGTTCGGCAGCGCCCTTGGTGCTGATGCACACACCTACACCTTCACCCCTGCCACTGCTGAATCACGCGCGATCATCGAGCTGACCAACAGTGCCACAAGGGCTGCCTTCATCGGCTTCATGAAAGGCTATTATGGTGGTGAAAATACCAATAACGCCAACCCACCAAACGGTGGAAACGCTGTAAACCGTTATGAAGTAATGGGTTACACCAACGACGGAACTGTTGAAACCCTCATCGTTACTGTTGACATTTCTGGCGATCATTCAGGAACTGCTTCCTGGACGATGGTCATGGTCAGATGATAATCGATTTTTAAGGAAGCCAGGGACAGGCTTTAGCCTTCCCTGGCTTTTTGCTGCTTAATAGTGAACTATATTAATTGAAAAATGAAACAATTAAACGCATTTTTAACCACATTAATCGTCCTGCTACTGACCTTCAGCTTTTCTGCTCACGCTCAAAGCCGTAAAGTTTCCGGGACCGTCAAAGACATTACCGGAAGCCCTTTGCCTGGGGTTAACGTTCAGCTGGTAAATACACTTGTTGGGACGACCACCGACCTCGACGGTAAATATGAAATCACACTCATCAATGAATCCATCAGGTTTTCCTATGTCGGATTTGTCGATCAGGTGGTGAATCCTGCCGGCAAATCGGTTATCGACATCACCCTCGAAGAGGATATTGAAGTGTTGAACGAAGTGGTGGTAGTAGGATATGGCACCCAGAAGAAAAAAGACCTTACAACAGCTGTAGCCGTGGTGGATGAGAAAGCACTCAAAGACCGGCCACTTATCTCCGCTGCTGAAGGCTTACAGGGCAAAGCCGCAGGCGTACAGGTGATTCAGCCCTCAGGAAAACCCGGTGCTGCCCTTGCCGTTCGAGTTCGTGGAACAACTTCGGCCATCGCAGGAAATGAACCACTTTATGTGGTCGACGGATTTCCGACAACAGACATCAGGGGCATCAATCCGCAGGATATCGTGAGCATGAGCGTTCTTAAAGATGCTTCATCCTCAGCTATCTACGGGGCAAGAGCTGCCAACGGTGTGGTAATCATCACCACCCGGCGCGGGGAAGAAAACCAGTCATCTATCCGCTACAATGCCTTCTATGGCCTTTCAAATATCCGCCGAACCATCGACGTGCTTAACACAAAGCAATACCGCAGCCTGATGGAAGACATCATCCCCGGCGGTCTCGATCCTTCACAAACAGCCTTCAACGACTGGCAGGAACAGGTGTTCGGCACCGGAAGCACACAGTCGCATCAATTGTCAGTCTCGGGTGGCAATAACAAAATGAAGCATTTTGTTTCGGTTTCCTATCTAAGCGATCAGGGTATTGTGAAACCTGCCCGCTTCGACCGTATTTCATCCCGATTTAACATCGACAATGAAGTAAACAGTTGGCTGAAAGTATCTACCAGCCTTAACCTAATGAATCTCAACACGAAAGATACACCTGATAATGCCAGTTCGGGTCGTGGTGGTGTGATCATGAGCGCCCTCAACACCCCGCCATTTCTCAATGTGTATAAAAAAGACGGCAGTGGCTGGTATGATCCGAATCCATTTCAACCCTCATGGGAAAACCCCATAGCCTATATGGAGGGCCCTGACCAGCAATCGATCGACAATCAAATCTTCGGAACGATTTCTGCCGATATCAAATTACTGAAGAATCTTGTCTTCAAGTCAAATGCCGGTTTTGATATTTATACGCATCAGTGGGATTACTATCTTGACCCGGTAAGGACTAATTACGGTCGTAACCTCAATGGAATTGGTCGTTCGGATAAACAGCATTCGATGACTTATCTGTGGGAAAATACCCTAACCTACAAGAACTCTTATGGTCTGCACAACCTCAGTGCCATGGGTGGAAGCAGTATTCAGCAAAACACCTGGCATCAGACCTACATCGAAGGATCTGACTTCCCGGCAGATGTGACTGTTACTACTATCAATGCGGCCAATGACGTAACCGGAAGCACCTATCAGACACAATGGGCCATTGCATCATTCTTTGGGCAGGCTGCTTATGATTACAACAGCAAATATTACCTCACGATGACTGCACGCTATGACGGCTCATCCAAACTTGCCAATCCATGGGGCTTCATGCCTTCATTTTCTGCCGGTTGGAGAATTTCGTCGGAAGAGTTTATGAAGGATATCAGCTTTATCAATGACCTGAAACTTCGCGGCGGCTGGGGTAAAAACGGCAATCAGGAAGGCATCCCCAATTATGCCCGCTATGGTTTGGTTAACTACTACCGCACCGAAACTACCAATCCCCTGTCAGGTCCTTCTGCTGTACAGGTAAGCTATGGCAATCCTGATTTGCGCTGGGAGACCACCTCTCAAACAAATATCGGTTTCGACCTCAGCATGCTTAACTATCGTGTTACCGTGAACTTTGACGCCTACATGAAAAAAACAAATGATGTGCTGCTTAATGTGCAACTTTCGAGTTCATTGCCGATTACCACCATCATGACTAACGCCGGAAAAACGGAAAATAAAGGGATTGAATTCAATATCAATACAGTAAATATTGATAAAAGCTGGCGTTGGACTACCGATTTCAATATGTCGTTCAACAAAAACACTGTTACTGACCTCACCTACACCGATGTTTACTATTTTGGGAGGATTTACAGTAACAACCAGGATGTTTCAATCCTTAAAAAAGGACTCCCCCTGGGTAGTTTCTTTGGTTATGTTGCCGATGGCGTTGATCCCGAGACAGGTAACCTTACCTACAAAGATGTCAACAACAATGGCATTTTTGATACCGGCGACCGCACCGTGATTGGTAATCCGCAACCAGATTTCGTTTTTGGTCTGACAAACACCTTTGCATACAAGAAATTCGATTTGAATTTCTTCATCCAGGGAAGCTATGGCAACGACATTTACAATGCCACCCGCATCGACCTCGAAGGAATGTTCGACAGCAAAAACCAGTCAGTTGCTGTGCTTGACCGCTGGCAACAGCCAGGTGATCTAACCGATATCCCAAAAGCCGGAAATATCAACAATGTTCGCAATTCATCCCGCTTTGTTGAAGATGGTTCGTATGTCAGGTTGAAATCCATCACACTGTCCTACAGGATTTTGGATAAAAACTCCAAGTTCAGGTTCATCAAAGATCTTTCCGTATATGTGACTGGCCGAAACCTGATTACCCTCACCAATTACAGTGGTTTTGATCCTGAAGTGAATGCTTTTGGTGTGAGTGCCGTTGAACAAGGCATCGATTATGGAACCTATCCACAGTCGCGCTCGGTTGTTTTGGGATTAAACGTTGAATTTTAAAAGCTCAGGACCATGAAAAAAATACTTTATATCTTACTTTTTGTTGCAGCTGGCTTGCAGAGCTGTGATAAATACCTTGATCTTAAACCGATATCGCAAGGAATTGCCATTGAAAACCTGGTTTCAGATTCGTTGCTTTACAAAAATGCCTCAGAGCTTGAAGCTGCTTTGTCGGGTGTTTACAGCGATTTTCGCAATGAATACTTCGAACTCGATTATTTTGTCAATGGCGATGCCCAGTCCGACGATGCCTATGCCGGCGCCGACAACCCTGCCAACTTCCAGATTGATGAGTACACCATCGATGCTACCAATACCAATGTGAGCCGCGACTGGCAATACCTTTACGGCACAATTGGAAAAGCCAATGCTGTATTCAACAATACGGATGCCACTCCCGAAGTAGATCCTGCACGCAAACTGCAGATCAAAGCCGAGGCAGCCTGGATCAGAGCTTATATGTATTTTCAGGCCGTTCAGCTTTGGGGTGATGTGCCGCTTCAGCTCAGGGAAGTGACCTCCATCAGCGCCGAGCTGTTGCCCGAAATTTATCCACAGCTTTTCCCTGCCAGGGTGCCGGTAGCCGATGTCTTTACTCAAATCATCAGCGATTTTGAACTTGCCGTAGCCCACGCTCCTGTTGCAGCTCCTCACAAAGGTTTTGTGACCAAAGGCGCTGCCAATGCCATGCTGGCAAAAGTGTATGCCACCATGCAGCCACCGCAATGGGACAAGGTAAACCAATATTGTGATGCAGTGATGGCAGGCGGCTATTCACTTCTGCCTGAATATGATATGCTTTGGAACAACGAAAATGAAAATTCTGCCGAAGCCATCTTTGAAATCAATTACGAAGGCACGCCTCAAAGTGGAAACTGGGGCGCCAGCATGTTTCGCGGACTCGACTGGAAGAAGTTTAACACTCCCTCCAACGATCTCGTTGCAGCTTTTGATGCCGAAGGTGATGTGATACGCAAGGAAGCCTCTATCATCTTCCTTGATGTGTCGGGAAAATGGTCCGATCCATACTGGCCGCAAATTAATTTTCCGTTTGTGAACAAATACAGGATCTTCACCGGTAACAGTTCGCAGAATTACATTTTCATCCGCCTTGCCGACATCATGCTGCTCAAAGCCGAAGCTTTGAACGAAACCGGTGATTTGCAGGGTGCTGCTGCACTCGTCAACCAGATTAGGTCGCGCGTTGACTTGCCTAACACCACCGCTGCTGACAAAGCTGCCATGAAACTGGCCATTGAAAAAGAACGCCGCCTTGAGTTGGCTTTTGAAGGCCATCGCTGGTACGACCTCAAACGAACAGGACGTGCCATCGAAGTGCTGAACAATGTGAAAGGACCCAATGGTACCTCACTCGGTTATGTGGTAACCGAAAACCGCTTGCTCTGGCCCGTGCCGCAAGCCGAAATGGATAAAAACACAAAGCTTGTCCAAAACGAAGGATACTAAATGCTCAAAAAGGACGTTGCACTTGCAGCAACGTCCTTTTTTTTATTCCTCAACGATCAATTTTTTATGAAAATAATCAAAACTATTCTTGTTGTGAGCCTGAGTGTGCTCATGCTCGGCTGCAAAGGCAAAGACGATCCGGATGATCCGATTGTACCCGTTGTCCCCGATATCGGCAAAGCTAAGGTTTGGCTCACCCGAGGTGATAAGGCCAAACTTTTCAGTCAGGAGGCCGACTTATCTATCCGGACTACCTTATCGGGGGAATGGCCTGTGATTACTGTCGATACCAGCATCAGCTTTCAGGAAATCGACGGTTATGGCGCTGCCCTCACCGGTTCGTCAGCCTATCTCCTCAACCGCGTTATGACTCCCGCACAGCGGCAATCGGCGCTCAAACAACTCTTTCACCCAACCGAAGGCATCGGCATCTCATTTCTGAGACTTACTATGGGAGCCTCCGACTTTTCACTGTCGGACTACACTTACAATGATATTCCTGTTGACCAGACTGACTTTCAGCTCGAAAATTTCTCACTTGGAAAAGATCTCGATGATGTTGTTCCTGTGCTGAAAGAAATTCTGGCAATCAATCCCGACATTTTCATCATGGGGACACCCTGGAGTCCGCCTGCCTGGATGAAAACAAATAAAAGTCTGAAAGGAGGCAAACTCCGCCCCGACTGCTATGCAGTTTATGCAAGCTATTTTGTTCGTTACATACAGGCCATGAAAGCGCAAGGCATAAACATAACGCATATTACACCGCAAAATGAGCCTTTGTATTATACAGCAAATTATCCCTGTATGGAGATGCAGGCTGACGAACAGGCCACTTTCATCAAAACCGGACTCGGACCAAAGTTTGCTGAAGCCAACATCACAACTAAAATCATCAGCTACGATCACAACTGGGACAACACCGAATATGCAATCAGCGTCCTCAATGATGCCGATGCCAGACAATATACAGCCGGAAGCGGATTTCATGCCTATGCAGGCAGTGTTTCAGCCATGACGACGGTGCATCAGGCTCATCCTGACAAAGAACTGCATTTTACTGAAATATCCGGCGGAGCATGGGCAACTGATTTTGCTGACAACCTCATCTGGAATATGCAAAATATCTTTATCGGAACAGCTGTTAACTGGTCGCGATCGGCACTACTTTGGAACCTGGCCCTCAATCAGAACTATGGTCCGACCAACAATGGCTGTTCAAACTGCCGTGGTGTCGTAACCATCGACAACAGCAGCGGTCAGCTTACCCTTAATGAAGAATATTACGCCATCGCTCATTTTTCAAAAGTGCTGAGCCCCGGCGCAAAACGCATCTCTCACCTCTATGCACAGGCCTTGACTAAGATTGATGCAGTAGCATTTATGAATCCCGACAATAGTAAAGTATTGATTGTGACCAATTATGATGAAAATTACAAAACTTTCAGTGTAAAACAAGGTAAAAAAGTATTCAGTTATACCCTTCCAGGGCGCTCGGTTGTGAGTCTGAAATGGGAATAAAAGCATTCTATATTAAGATCCCGATGTTTCAGCAGCGGGATTTTTTTTTGCTGCTTCACAAAAAACATAACTAAAAGCCGGCGTTTGGCAAGAGGAGTTACATTTGCAAAAAAAACTACCATGATCACACAAATTCATGCTGTTATCGGCGCAACGGGTGCTTCGGGACGCGCCGTGATTGAGGAACTCAAACGTAGGAATTATCCGCACAGAGCCATCCGGCGATCAGCGTCAACAGATTCTGACCTCTCCACAGTTCAGGCAAATATGCTGATCCGTGAAGAGGCCATTCGTGCCATTGCCGGTGCAACATACGTTTATATGTGTGCTGCCGTTGACTATCATCACAAAATCTGGCAAAAGAACTGGCCGCTGATGATGGAAAACGTCATTGCAGCCTGCCTTCAGGCGGATGCTGTGCTTGTGTTTCTCGACAACATTTATATGTATGGCCCTGCTCCCCTTCAAATACCCTTTGATGAAAACCATCCGCAGCAGCCACCATCCAAAAAAGGACTGGTTCGTAAACAGGTGGCTGACATGGTGCTTGATGCTGTAGTGACAAAAAATCTGAAAGCTGTGATTGCCCGATCAGCAGATTTCTATGGTCCGTTTGCCAAAAACAGCATGATTTATATTTCAACCCTCGAAAGGATGTTGACCGGCAAGAGTCCTCAGTCCATCGCGAAGCCCGGGGTGAAGCATACTTACGGCAACACAGTTGACAATGCCCGTGCCATGGTGCTTCTGGCAACAGATGCAACTGCCTACGGACAGGTTTTTCACCTTCCGGTGGGTCCGGCTGTAACGCCCGAGGAGCTCATTCAGTTGATAAACGAGTCGCTCGGAACGCATTATAAGGTTTCATTTTTACCACCATTCATGCGTCGACTACTGGCGTGGATGATTCCTGCTCTGAAAGAAACAGAAGAGATGATGTATCAGTTTAACCACGATTATATAATGTCATTCAGCAAATTCATGACACAATACCCTGATTTTAAAGTTACATCATATGAAGATGGTTTGAAATCAACCATTGCTTCATTCAGAGAACAGCCGGGTTAAACCAGATCCCGGCATGGGGTTTATTGCTTACTTTGGCAAAGGTCTCCCTTCCATATACGGCGCGCCGGCACTTTCAAGAGCTTCTTCCAGGGCAGGAATTTTCACTGCCCTGATTTCTTCCAGCTGATCACGCAAACTGATGAATTGCCGGCTTGCAATGTCAAGTTGTGCCCGCAATGTGGGGGTGGCTCCGTAAGTACTGCGCGACGATCCCATCCTGGCTACCATCATCCGCTCGAAAACCGTTGGCGGATTGGGCTCTCCAACCTGCTGTTTCGACCTGTTTCCAAGCATTTTCTCGTCAATCTGATAGAGCTCCTGCTGCAAATCATGCAATTCTTTCATCAGTCCGGCGGGATAGGCTGCTGTCCGTTTGAGGGCTTTCTTCATGAGTTCCAGTCTTTCCTGTGCTGTCTGCAGACTCACCGAAGCGGCGGTGAGTTTTTTATTCAGCTGTTCTATCTCATCCCAGAAGGCGACTACCTGTTCAGGATCGGCAGCCGGCAGACTGCCTTTACGCAACTGCTTCACCACAAATGGTTTATGATCAGTCAGTTGAGTAAAGACTCCATTTTGTTCACTGTAAAGGGCTGCATTGTATTCGCCCGGACCAGCCATCGGTCCTGCAGGTGTCCAGTTTCCATCACCCGAACGAATAGCCGTGGCTGAAGGTTTGGAGAAATCCCAGGCGATCCGGTGAATGCCTTTGGCATTGACAGCTTCTATGCGTTGAACGAAATTTCCGTTTTGGTCACTCACAACGAGCCAGATTCGCGGATCAGCAGCACGGCGTTCGTTTTCGAGGGCATCCCAACCCGGGAAGGGTATATCGCGCTTATCCTTAATCAACGGGGCCTCCTGCTCCTGCCGCAGTTTGCGGGGCGATTTCAGCTCGTTGGCCAGATAATAGGTGAAAACGGCGCCGTAAGGGGGGTTGTCAGCCACAAAATAGGCATCACCCTGCGCAGCCTTACGGTCGTCGCCCAACACCTGCCGCTGGAGGTACCACAAGGCAGGTCGTATTTCAAAAAGGCAGGCAGTATCAGGCAGGCTGGTATGAACGAGCTCCCGCAAAGGACTATAGTCATCCAAAACGAAGAAGCCCCGGCCGAAAGAAGCCCCCACGAGATCGTTTTCACGTTGCTGAATGGCGAGGTCACGGAAAGGGATTACAGGTAGACCTCCTTTCAGTTGAATCCAGTTTTTACCTGCGTCGAGGGTGGTCCAGATTCCGAATTCTGTTGCCAGAAACAGTAATTTCTGCTCCTTGTGATCTTGAACGATGCGCCAGGTCAGGGTGCGTTCGGGCAAATTGGCCTTAACCGACTTCCAGGTCTTCCCTTTGTCGTTGGTTTGGTAAACATAGGGGTTCAAATCACCGGTTTTATGGTTATCGAGCACCACCCATGCTGTTGCCTCATCAAAGCGGTCGGCTTTAAGGTCGTTCACAAAGGCGGTTTCAGGTACGCCAGGCAGGCTCGAAACGGGTATTTTCTTCCAGCTTTGTCCGCCATCCTCGGTTAGGTGAATCAGGCCATCGTCAGTACCGGCCCATATCAGGCCTTCTTTGAGGGGCGATTCTGACAAGGAAGTAATGGTGCTGTAGTCCGACATGGCATACAAATCCCAGGCAGCGTCCCAGCTCCATTGTCTGTCCATCAGTTTCTGTCTGATGCGTTCCTGGTTGGTGGTCAAATCTCCACTGATGGCAGTCCAGCTGTCACCCCGGTCTTCTGATCGCCATACCCGCTGGGAGGCGAAATAGAGCCGCTCGGGCTTGTGTGGGCTCACCAGAATGGGAGCATCCCAATTGAAACGCTCAACACCTTCATCTTCACCAGGCTGTGGCTTCACATAAACCATCTCACCGGTTTTCCGGTCGTAACGCGTGAGGTTGCCTTGTTGCCACTGTGAGTAAACGATGTTGGGATTACCGGGCTCAGTAGCAGGCTGATGTCCGTCGCCAAACAAGGTGACAAACCAGTCGGCGTTGCGGATACCATGCACATTATCAGTCCGGGATGGTCCGCCTTGTGTATTGTTGTCCTGTGTACCTCCGTAAACATTGTAAAATGGCTCATCATCATCCACAGCCACTTTATAGAACTGAGTCACCGGAAGGTTAGCCACAAATTTCCAGCTTGACGTATTGTCGAAACTCTCATAAAGTCCGCCATCGTTTCCGACCAGGATGTAGTCGGGATCGTCCTTTCTGAAGGCAATGGCATGATTGTCAACATGTTTATTTTGTTCGTTCATCCTGGTAAAGGTCTTTCCGCCATTTTCTGATACCTGCATAAAAACATCTACAAGAAACAGCTTGTCGAACTGATGAGGACTTGCATACAACTCCTGATAATAATGCGGGCCTGTTCCGCCGGCCACGGCATCCGACATTTTTGTCCAGGCCGCACCCCGGTTATTGCTGCGGAATACGCCACCTGTCCGGCGTTCAAGTTCGATGGCAGCATACACCACATCGGGCTGTTGAGGTGAAATGGCAAGGCCGATCTTACCCATGTCGCTGCCGGGAAGGCCGTTGGCGAGCTTCTCCCATGTCTCGCCACCATCTTCCGACCTGTAGATGGCCGATCCTGGTCCGCCACCAATATAGGCGGCCACCGAACGATGACGCTGCCAGGTTGCGGCATAGAGTCTTCGTGGTTCACGCGGGTCAATGAGCAGGTCGGTAGCGCCGGTCCATTCATCATCACCCAAAACACGCTTCCAGTTTTTGCCGCCGTCGATCGTTTTGTAAACACCACGCTCACCTCCCTTCGACCAAAGTGGTCCCTGGGCTGCTACCCACACCGTAAGAGGGTCGGCAGGGTGAACAACGATGCGTGAGATATGTTCCGAAAGCTTCAAACCCATGTTTTTCCAGCTTTTTCCACCGTCGTCACTACGGTAAACACCATCGCCGTAGCCAACATGTCTGCCTCCGACATTTTCACCTGCCCCAACCCAGATGCGCTCAGGATTGCCCGGATCAATGGTAAGACAGCCAACCGAATAAGAGGTCTGGCCTTCAAAAACAGGCTGCCAGGTTGTACCCGAATTTTCTGTTTTCCACACACCGCCTGAGCCCACAGCAACATACCAGGTGTTTTGATTGACAGGGTGAATGGCAATATCAGCAATACGTCCCGACATCAATGCTGGTCCTATGTTCCTGAATTTCATTCCACTCAGCAAGGCCGCATCCGGCTGGGTTGATTGAACTTTGTCTTTTTGTGCCAGCAAAGCTGTTGTATAAAGCAATTGGCAGACGAGCAATAAGGAAATGGAAAACTTGTTCATAACAATGTTGTTGCGTGGTTAAGCGTTTCAAAATTATTCAATTACTGCCATTAGACAAAGCCTGCCAGTAAAAGGTACGAATGAAGCAGTATTCGTTCGCGGCCATGCTGTTTCAAAACGATTCAGCCGTTTTATCTTGAAAAAAAGAAGGGCAGCAACATTGAATGTTGGCAGTAAATCCACTACATAACCCGAGACAAAGTTGAACTAATTCGTCTCTTCCGTTATTTTTTCGGTGAAAACAGCATCTGGGATGGTGCCGTTGATTTTGAAATTGGAGTAACTCAATTTCACGTTGCCTTTGGTTTTTTCGCCTGCTTTGGCCGGGTCAACTTTGAGGTTGCCCAGAAATTTCATCGGGATATCCAATTGCTGAATATCAAAACCGACAATGGTGGCGACAGGCAGCTCATACTGCAAATTGCCGTATGCAAACTCCATAGTGTAATTACCTTGTCCTGAGCTCGTTACCTGCATTTTGGTGATTCTGTCCCTCCCTTTTTCAATCCAAACGGTGGCTATGACAAAGTCGGCTTCTGCTTCCATCGGAACTATCTTGACAAGATGGTTGCCGGCATCTTCACCCGCATAAATGGCAGTGTGAGGTTGCTGTAACATCTCGATCACCGAAAAGTTGAGCCCCTTCTTGGGTACAAGGGCAAAACCAGTCGCTCTGAAGCGAAATTTGTCAGGAGCTTTGTAAAACACTTTTCCGTTTTTAACCGGAATCCGGATGAAGTCAACATCCACATCGATGGTTACATCAGCTTCAAAAGATTGAACGAGGGCTGATTTTTTCAGTACACCGGCAATCAGGGCATTGGGATCAGGCTGAGCTTTGATCGCTGCTGCCGAGGATATAAAGAATGCCAGAATGAAAGTTAAGATTCTCAAAATCATGTTGTAATGTCTTTTTTAACAAAAATCCGAAGGGCGATAAGGTAAAACACCGTGATGTGTCCGATCAAAACCAGCGATGCTTTCAGGATCAGGTTCCAGTCGATCGGGTCATCAAAAAACAACTGCCAGCCACTCAGATAGGTGGTAAATAAAAAAGGTTTGATCACTTCGAAAATACCCAGGCTGAAATTGGACAGAATCGTGAAAAGAATGAGCACTGACATACTGCTTACTATGGGCATCAATGAATTGGTTGCCATGCTTGAAAACAGAAAAGCCAGTCCCGCCACTACCCACATACTCATCACACCATAGCCGAAAGCGACAATGAATCGCCACCATATATCATTCATATCCAATATATTGATGGTATTCATCAATACCATCATATCGCCGGGTTCCCAAAACAGCCTGCCCAGCCCCAAACTCAATATCATCAGAAAAACAACGAGCATAGAGGTGTAAGCCTGCGCTGTGAGGTATTTGGCTGTCAGCAGCTTTGTCCGGCTCACCGGACGGGTGAGCAACAATCTGAAAGTACCCCTTCCGGCTTCACCCGAAACCATGTCGCCTGCCACGATGGCAACGAGGATTGGAATGTGCAGCCAAAGGCTGTTCATGATAATATACGAAACGGAGTAGGAGTTGATGAGGTTTCCTTCAAAGACAAAGACATCGGCCATGCTCTTAACCAGAAAATCGAGCAACTTCTGGCCTTCGACGTACATGCCGATCTGGATAATGAGCACAATGAGCAGAATGGCTATGAAACCCACATAGGTGACTCCCCTGCGGAAGAGCTTCCCGAATTCAAGTTTGATCAGTGTTCCCATCTATGTATTTTGCAAAAAGAAATCTTCGAGGTTATTACGTGTGATGAGTTGCTTCACGCCGATTCCGGCTTTCACCAGCACTTCATTCACATGGGGTATTTCGGTCGTGGGCAGACTGGCCTGAAGTTCATCCAGTTTGTTGCGTTCAAAGTGCAGGTTGGGAAAAGTTAGTGAGAGCAGCTGCATGGCTTTGTCGGTATCCGTAGCAACAAGGGTAAGCTGCTGATTGTCGGATTCGAGTAGTTTGCGCACCTCACCTTCCACAACCACCTTCCCTTTGCTGATCACGATCATTCGGTTGGAGATTAACTCCATCTCACGCAGGATGTGCGACGAAACGATCAGGGTTTTATTCATCTCGCGGTTGAGTTTCACGATCATCTCACGCATATCCTTGATTCCCTGCGGGTCGAGGCCATTGACAGGTTCGTCGAGGATAATCAGATCAGGATCATGAAGCAGGGTCTGTGCGATGCCTAAACGTTGTTTCATGCCCTGACTGAAAGTTTTCACCTTGTCGTGCGCACGATCGTCGAGGTGCACAATCTTCAGGAGCTCCATAATCTTTTCCCTCTGATGCCGGATGCCGGAATAGCGCGCCAGAATGTCGAGGTTTTGATAGGCTGTAAGATAAGTATAGAAATCAGGTCTTTCGATGAGTGCGCCAATCCTGCTGAGCACCTCATGTCTGTTTTCACTGAGGCGTTTGCCAAAGAGCAGGACCTCGCCCCCGTCGGGCTTGATCAGGTTAAGAACCATCCGGATGGTGGTGCTCTTTCCAGAGCCATTTGGACCCAAAAAACCATAAATGTCGCCACGATAAACTGTGAAACTGACATCCCTGACAGCTTTTACCGCACCAAATGATTTCTCAAGGTGCTGAACTTCAAGTATTTTATCCACTACGATCGGATTGTTGGGTTGTGACGGCCAAAGCTGGATGCTGTCAGATTCTGGTGAGCCCTGAGGCTACCCCAGATTTTGCTGAGTGAGCGCTGTGGCAGCAGGTGGAAATTCCGGATACCCGGAAACTGAAAATGATAACGCACTGCCGGTTTGGCCGGCGCACTTTTCTGCCTGGGGCTGAGTAATTGCATGATATGCTGAACGAATGTCTTCATCTGGTCTTTACTGAAGAACAAAGCTAGGACTATTTTGTTCGTGTTTGATGAGAAATTTGTGCCGCCGAATCAAAAGGTCTGATCCGTAAAAATTGAGTAAGGTCAAAAGGACATTTGCTACAATGTTTAAAAAACCGATTACCGGCAAAATCAAGGATTTTCCTGCAATACTTTCCTTTTATTGCGATGGATGCTTAACCAGGACTTCCCGAGCCTAACAAAGCAAAATTTCATTCACCTGTCATAGGGTAAGAAGTTTATGGATTCGTGTCAATTTGGGTCAAAAAAAGCTTAACCCCGGAGATCGCATAGAAGGCGCTTAGGACGCTGAGAAATCGATGATTTCTAAGCGTTTTTCTGCTTTGTTTGCCTTCCTTAAACGACGATTACCAGGCCTTTATGCACGCTGCGTCTGCTTTGCGCCTTCGGTTCTCAAATAGTGGCTTTTTTTGATAGTCTGCAGGGCTATTCCGACAATTACACCCGGATAAATCCGGGGGTGAAGACGGCTGATGCGCACCAACCCTGTAGGGGCTGCCCTTTTTTTTTGTACTTTCCCTTGATGGAAAGTACCAAAGATCAAGAGCGCCCCAAGCGGTCAGCCCGCTCTAAAAAAACAACGTAAATCCTGGCAAGGAGTGTAAAACGCAATGCTTCAGATGGTTCTTCGATTTGGATGGGCGGGAGCGTATGTTTCATAGTGTTTCTGTTGCCGAATTGCATTTTACAAACATCCCCTCTTGTGGAGGGGCTGCCTTGCCGGATTTTCTGTTGTTTTTTTATTCACCCCAGCGCTGCCCCGCGGGGCGCACAGGCCTGCACACCCGACCCGGTGCTGTTAGGAAGTGATTTTATGATTTGTGATTTCAAAAATCCATAATTGCCGGGAAAGGTCTTTGGTCTCCTTCGGTTCTAAAATAGTGGCTTATTTGATAGCCTGTAGGGCTATTCCGTCAATTACCCCCGGATTTATCCGGGGGTGAAGACGGCTGATGATCACCAACCCTGTAAGGGTTGCCCATTTCAAACAAAGATTTCCGAATCTCCATGCCTCTCGTCTGTCTTAACAGTTTTTCTGTATCTCATCCAATTGATAATCATCATACTAAAGGAAACTTTAAGGCATAAAGCAAAGCTGCATTAGAAAGAAAAAATTGATTTTTGCTCTTGCATAGCTTATATTTGTATCAACAAATTCCCTTGCCGGAGCATCCTTTTGGACAGCGGTTAAAACAGCCTGGTTTGCTCACAACCAATTACAAAACTGATGAACGAACAAGCAGGTTTGGCGGAGCGAAGAGCAATCTTCGTCCGGGTTTTGAATAACGCAATTCGCATTAACCAAACACAACTATGGGCCTGCAAAAAGACATCGGAGAGCTTCTGGAAGCCGGGGTAATCACGCCGGAGGTAGCTTTAAAAATCCAAAACCATTACCAAAACAAAGGAGGCAAATCCACCGGCAGGATTTTACTTGCATTCGGAATCCTTGGAGCCATCCTGTTGGGCCTGGGTATTATCCTGATTTTGGCCCATAACTGGGACGAGCTCCCAAAAACAATCAAGGTTTTTCTCGCCTTTGTTCCTTTGGTCTCATCCCAGCTTCTGGCTGGTTTCGGTTTACTAAAAAAGTCAGGAAGCCTTGTCTGGTGCGAAACAAGTGCAGCATTTTTATTTTTTTCAGTGGGTGCCTGTATCGCCCTCATTGGTCAGATTTACAACATCCCCGGAGATGCCGGTTCTTTTCTGCTTAGCTGGATGCTTTTGTGCCTCCCGATGATTTATGTGATGCGGTCTTCTGTTACTTCGCTGCTCTTTGTTGCCGGTATCACCTGGTATGCTGCCTATGTGGGCTACTTCTCCCCCTCACCCAGCATTCCTTATCTGTATTGGTTGCTGCTTTTTGCCACGATACCACATTACCACCACCTGATAAAAGTGAAACCCGAAGGTAATTTCACGATTTTCCACCACTGGCTCATTCCCCTTTCTCTCGTGATCAGCCTGGGTACAACGGCTGAAAGTGCCACAAAGCTGATGTGGGTTTCCTATTCAAGTTTATTTGGCTTGCTGTTTCTTATCGGTGGTCTTGACATTATTGACAGGCAAAAGCTGATTAACAACGGATATAAAATTCTTGGCATGACCGGAAGTACAATTATCCTGCTAATCCTCAGCTTCGATTGGTTTTGGCTTGATTTGCATAAAGAAGGCCTGAGTCTGGTAGACTCTGCGACCACTGCAGAGTTTTGGGCTGTCATCATCCTCACAGGCGCGGGCATCAGCCTCTTCATGCAGCAAAAATTCAAAAGCATTGGTGAGCTGAATCCCTTTGGCTATGTGTTTCTGCTATTTATCCTGATCTTTATCCTTGGCCTCATGCTGCCGTTTATGATGGTACTAATCAATCTGTTGGTGTTTTCAATTGGTTTACAAGCCAGTCTGAAGGGAGCAAGGCAAAATAACCTGGCATTGTTGAATGCCGGTTTACTCCTCATCGTGGTATTGGCTGTATGCAGGTTTTTCGACGGCAACATCAGTTTTGTAATCAGAGGTTTGATTTTCGTGGGGGTTGGGATTGGTTTCTTTGCAGGCAATTATTGGATCCTTAACAAAAGAAAAAATCATGAAAAACAATAAAATCATACTGGCAGGCTTTGCCATTGTTGTCATCGCTCAACTGTATATTCCTGTAAACATGATTGTTAATAACCATCTGATCCTTTCAAAGGGCGTGGAACTGAAGTTCGAAACTGCTCCTGTGGATCCTGTCGACCCCTTCATGGGCAGGTATGTTTTGTTGCAATACAGCGAAAATAAAGTGAAGGTGGAAAACGAAAAAGACTGGAAACCCGGACAAAAAATATTTGTGATTCTAACCCGCAACAGCGATGGCTTTGCACAATGCAGTTCCGCTTCAAATGACAGGCCTGACCCTCAAATGCTTTATGTGAAAGCAAGGGTGGACTACGTGAGTACCGACGGCAGCAATATCCTCACCATTTATTATCCTTTCGACAGATTTTATATGGAAGAAACCAAAGCTCCCGAAGCAGACAGCCTATACCGGCTTGCCCAAAGTGATTCAACCCAAACCGGTTGGGCGCTTGTAGCCATCAGGGACGGTGATGCCGTGCTGAAGGATGTATTTATCGGCGGGTCTTCGCTTAAAGAACTCATCGAACTACAAAGAAAGGATCGGTCTCACCTGGAATGAATTCATTTGGGGGGCCGTCTGAAATAGACGGTAAGGCCGAATCAACCAAGCAGATGTGGTGCCTGAGCCAGACCCGACCCTATGACAAGAAGGTTATTTTACTTCCATTTAACCAACAATTTTAGCTGGCGGTTTTCATTGATACCATTCAGATTAATCTGATTCTTTTCAACATACAAGCGCTCCCAATAAGCCGCACCAACATAAAACCCACCGCCAAAATAGACCTGATACGGTACGGCCATCGAAGGCATGGTTTCCATCAAGATACTGATGCGGCTGATGCTGTCGATGGTGTAATCGTCGTTGGCAAATACATCAAAATGAATGGGCTGATCAAAAATTACAGTATCATTGTTGTTGAGAAAGCTGCCCGAAAAAGTCATGTAATGCGTGAGATCAGTCTTGTTGTCGTAATACCTTAACCCAACCGCAACGGAGTCTTGTTGAAAATAATTACCTGACATTCCTTGTTTCACAAATCCACTCAATATGATTTCTTTAGCCGCCGGAGGTACTTCAAATTCGATTGTTTCATTCACCTTTCGATTGTCATTCCCGGTGGCATTCACGACAATCGAATGCATTCCAGGCTCGGAAATGTAGATCGCAAACGAATCCTGACCATTGCCGGCCGATACAAAACGATCATCCAGAATCAGATTTGCAGTTCGAACGGCTTCTTCAAGCCTGATTATGGCATACACCGGCGAAACCTCATCACTCAACCGGAAGCGGATGACGGCATTTGCTTCGGCAGCCTGCTCTTTCCGGCAAGCACCGGTGGCAATGAGCAGTGAAAGAAGTAAAACTGAAAAGATGCTTTTGTTGCTCATGAGTTTGGTTATTCTTTGGAGTAAAAGTACGACAAAACTCGCAAAGGCTTTTATGCTGATGCATGATTTATTTGAAACTGATGATATTGATAGCCGGGACTTGCCGTCAGGTCAACTATCATCATGACTAAGCCTGCTTAATGAACACGGATATGACGATCGTTTTAAACAGTATGAACGGGCCGGCAACTTATAAAGTTTGAAAAAGATGAATTCCTATCCAGATCCGTTGACGAACAGGGTCCTTGAACAATGAACTCACCCGGTATTCGGGACCCGTTTCCAGTTTTGCTCCCGGAGTCAGCGCATAACCGGCCACCGCAGTCAGCCTGATTTCCAGATCAGCTGTGCTAGCCTGAACAGCGTACAAGTATTCATTGCTAAACTTGACATAAAACTCGCCTGGATCGACCGACTGTCCCTGCAAGGACTTTTCACCGCTGATGCGGTAACGAAATCTGTACTCAGCCTTTTCTTCCTTTTGAAAAGTCTGGTCAAAAGCAAGGCGGTGAGAAAGCGAAAAGCCGGTGTACCGATTCACGACCGATAACTGCTGTATCGTGCGGTGACTCACAGCGTCGGGTTCTACCCGAATGAGATAACCGGCAGTGAGGGTCGTACGGAGTGAAATTTTACGTCCGGCGGTCAGCGAAAGATCTGTGAGGAGGTAAGAAAAGTCAGCCTCATCCTGATACATCTTTATCCGGGATTCGGCCTTCGACTGCAGCGACCAATCTTTTGGAAGCTTCTTGCTGATGTTGACCGACGGCATCAGCCCCCACAACACTGCTTCCTGACTCTTGACAACCATCCACGGAGCTGTGAGCAAAAACAGCAGGTACATTCCTTTTCTCATCAGTTCTCCAGGTTTTCGGTGTTGGTTAACATAATTTTCTGTCGCTGGACAAATGTACCCCGGGCATCAAACAGATATTCGAACATCCCATAAGCACCCTGCTCCTTTGCACTCACAACCAATTCGTAGTGCACAACCAGCTCCGGCGATGCGGTCTGACTTCTGACAAACCCGATCACTGCGTCCACCGTGCCGCCATGTTGAACCTGAATTTTGTCGATTCGATATTTGTTGAACGTTTGCTGCAACATCGCCTGTATCGGCTGAAGAACGGCAGCCGGCACTTCTTGTGCCTTGATGGTGGTCTCGATGTCTTCAAAGGCACCATCGGCACTGAACTCAATGCTGATTTTTTTACCGGCTTTGGTAGTTTTGGCCTCAAAGGAGATTTGATCTTTTCCATACTCCTTGTACCATTTGGTTTTGGAGTCCGGATTCAGCTGCTCAAGCATTTGCCTGGCAGAAGCAGGAACCTCCTGCTCCCTGACACGAACTTCCCGCTCATACTTGTTCTGAGCAGAAGCAGCGATGGTTAAAATCAGGAAAGACACTGTCCAAAAAGCGCTTTTCATATAAATTCATATAGCGGGTTAATTGATCTCCGTGCCCTGGTTGCTTTTGATCTTAAAAGCTTCGTTTAGCTATACGAATCATTGAGCCAAGACGGAATTCACCGTAATAACACCTCAGCTGCCACTGTGTTCAATCTGATGGTGTGAAAGAATGTCAAAAAAAAATACATTATGACAATAAGACTTCCGTTGCTAATCTCCGACCTCTGGACTCTAATTTCCAGACCAACAAATCTTTTCCTTAAGTTTGCAAAAATTAAAAACCCCTTGCTCATGCAGAAATTTACCCTGTGGTTTGCCTCCGCACTCATCATTCTGTCTGCTTTTGGTGCAGCCTTGCTGACCATTCCTGTCAATAACGGCAATGAGGTCGTATTTCCGGCCCTGCCCGAAACCAAAGAACCCAAGATGCTGCCCAACGACTGGATTGCCAAACAGAAACTCTACCCCCACAGCGGCTTCAACCACCAGCACTACCTTCAGGGACTGAGGGAGGCACAGGCGTTGCATGACAAAGCCATCCACCGCGGTGCCGAATGGCAAGCGGCCGGTCCGGTCAACATCGGCGGGCGTATCACCGACATCGCCGTGCATCCCGACGAAGCTGCCACAATATATGTAGGTGCAGCTTCAGGCGGCATCCTCAAAAGCACTGATGGCGGAATGAGCTGGCTCCAGGTGTTCAATGGCTCGCCGGTAGTTTCCATCGGCGCCCTCGCCATCGACATCAACAACCCCGATGTGCTCTTTGCCGGCACCGGCGAAGCCAATGCCTCCAGTTTCAGCTTTGTAGGCAACGGCATCTACAAATCCGTCGACGGGGGCCAAAACTGGGAACACAAAGGACTGGAAGAATCGGCCTATTTCGGCCGCATCCTCATCGACCACAGCAACAGCGAGCGTGTGTTTGCTGCTGCCTGTGGCACACTTTTCAGTCCCAACGAGATGCGCGGCATTTACCGCAGCACCAATGGCGGCAACGACTGGGAGCGCGTGTTGTTTGTCTCCGACTCCACCGCCGGTGTCGACATCGTGCAACATCCCACCAACCCTGACATCCTCTATGCTGCCATGTGGGAACGCATGCGCGGACTCACCTACCGACGCTCACACGGGGTGACCTCGGGCATTTACAAATCCACCGATGGCGGCACCAACTGGACACTACTCACCAACGGCCTCCCGGCAGGCGATCAGAAAGGACGCATCGGTCTGGCCATTGCCCAAAACAATCCTGAAATCGTGTATGCTTCCATCGACAGGCTCGAATGGGGCTCCAGCTACGCCACCGTCTTCAAAACCACCAATGGCGGTCAAAACTGGACGCAAACCAACGACAGTCAGCTGTCGGATATGTACAGCACCTTTGGCTGGTACTTTGGTCAGATTCGTGTCGATCCGCAGAACGACAACCGCATCTATGTGCTGGGCGTTGACCTCTATCGGAGCGACAATGGCGGATCGAGCTACACACAAATCGGCGGCTACTTCAACATCGATGAGATTTATGTGGACAACCATGCCACCTGGATTCATCCCACCAACGGCATGATCCTGCATGGCAACGACGGCGGCCTCTATAAAAGCAATGACTTTGGCAACAACTGGAACAAGATCAACAACCTGCCGCTCACACAATTCTACGCCATCGCGGTGGACTACCTCAACCCGCAACGCATCTATGGCGGCACACAGGACAACAACACCGTGCGCACCTGGACCGGGGCCACCAACGACTGGGAACGCATTCTGGGCGGCGACGGCATGTATTGCCTCGTGGACTATACCAACAGCAACATCATTTATGCCGAGTCGCAATGGGGCAACCTCACCCGCTCCGACGATGGTGGCAACAACTTCAATTACATCGCCCAGTGGAGCGACCGCACCAATTGGTCCTCGCCTTTCGTGATGCATCCCACTGATCCGCAGACGCTTTACTTCGGTACTTACAGGGTTTGGAAAACCACCAACCGCGGCAACAGCTGGACGCCCATCAGCAACGACCTCACACGCAACCTGGCAGCGAGCGGCTTCAGCACCATCTCCACCCTGGCCATCTCCAACCTCAATCCGAACCACCTTCTTGCCGGCAGCGACGATGGCAGGGTGCACATCAGCACCACGGGAGGCCTTCTCTGGACAGACATCACGGCAGGCTTGCCGCTGCGCTGGATCACCCGCGTGGCCTTCGATCCTTTTGATGTAAACACCATCTATGCCACCGTCTCGGGTTTTCGTTGGGACGAAGACCATCCTTATGTGTTTAAATCCACCAATCAGGGACAGAGCTGGCAGGGCATCAGCGGCAACCTCCCTTCTATGCCGGTAAACGTGATCGTACCCGATCCCGGTCGTGAAGGATGGCTTTATGTAGGCACCGATGTGGGGGTGTTTTACACCGAAAACGGCGGACAGGAATGGAGCAGCCTGATGGAAGGCATGGCTTCGGTGCCGGTGACCGACATAAAGCTGCACCAGCCAACACGCACCCTCGTCGCCGGCACCTACGGCAACTCGGCCTACCGCCTCAATCTCGACGAGGTGGTTGGAAATGCTGAAATAGAAAAAACGGCCGAAAATAAACTGATCAGCAATGTTTATCCCAACCCGGTAAGTCGGAATGCTGCCCTGCACATCAGCTGGAAGATGCCCGAGGCAGGCCATTGCAGCCTCGAAATTCTGGATATGACAGGGCGGCCGGTGATTACCTTATTCAGCGGAAGTGCCTCCAACGGACTGAACCAACACAGCTTCGATCTGGCTGGCTTCAGCAAGCTGAAAGCCGGCAACTGGATGCTTCAGCTCTCAACAGGACACAAAGCAGAAATAGAAAAGTTGATTGTAAAATAATCAACATAGTTAATTTATATGATGCAATGATTCTATAATTATGTTTTCTCAACAGTGAAGACTTTTTACAACTTCTGAAATCTATGTTACTAATTGGAGAAAGAAAATTTACTTCCAAAAGAGAGGCCCTTGAACACTATAAACGTATTCTAAACTCATATAAATTTGGTCAGGAATTATGTGAAACAGATCTATACGAATTAATTTCCTTATTAAAAACTCACTCAAATTATGAAATGAAATATGAATCAGGAATCTTGAAGATTGTTGTATCAAAAGCCAAATATGGCACAAAATCTTTTGAAATAGTCAAGCTTGATGGTACCTCAGAAATATTTTCTTACACAAAAAGGATTAATGGCCCAAAACCAAACTTGACTTTATTTAGTGACGCTTGTAGGGAGGCAGTCCAGTCTGACTTACGAAAAGTCAAGTTAGAATATTTTAAAGCTAACTCAAATAATGGAATGGCTAGATGTCAGGAAACAATGGAACTTAAAAAATTTGAAGAATTATGTGTGGATCATCGCCAACCGAATACCTTTTCTGTGATTGTTGACAGATTTATTGAGCTAAATCAAATAGACATCAATTCAATTGAATATGTTGAAAAACGTGGTGGACCTAATGAGCTTAAAGATAATAACCTTAAACAACTATTCAGGGAGTATCACAAACTAAAAGCTAATCTGAGGATAGTTAAGAAAAATATCAATCAGAAAAGGTCATTTCAGGCAAAAACAAAACGACAAAAAAGAGATTTAAAAATTAACTAAATGTTTGTTATACAATAATTTAAAATAACAAAAGCTTTAGTGATTTATTTAGTTCAATCTAAAAATAGTCAAGAATTTTACATTCAAGTAAATTATTCTACTTTTCCTGAATCCACAAAAAATAGCATTAGTCTAATTTCGTAATTTACTCAAGGTCTGCTGAAAACCTTTAAGCAAATCAATAATTAGGGCCTGCTGACCTGCTGAAAAACCCCAAAGGTCATTAATATCAATAAATAAAGTCGGGCTTTCTGTTTCATTGTGCATGCAATTGCAAAGTTCAGCTCAAAAAGACTGCATCTCAATCGAAATTCGAAGCTGGGATTAAATAAAACGGCTCCGGTACCGTTCTTTTTTTTAACCGCAGACTGCCATCCCGACAGCTGGCGGGGGCGCAAAGGTCACAGAGAAACCCAATAAAAACCACAAATTTTTTCAAAGCGTCAGTCCTTTGCGATCTTGCCTTTGATCACGTTCTCATCATCAAAATGAATGTGATGGTCTCCATTAGGCTTGGCTTAAGCTGCATCTTCCATACAATCTTTACTTATTGATTCAATGTAACTTAAGGAAATATGTGAAGCAATGCTGTAGTAAAAACAGACAAAAATGTTACAATTGTCAAGGGTATTTGGAAAGTTTGGCAGGCTGGTTCGCCTGATTTGCGTTACATCTTTGTAACCTAAAATTGTGAACCATGCATTTTGTTGAAAGGCAGAAAAAACTGCAGGAAGCCTACGAAACCCTGCTCAGCCGCAAGAATGAAAAAGTCGCCGGATTGTCGAACGGCATCTGCGATCGTTATCAATTTCCGGTACTCACCGCGGCCCATGCGCCCCTGTGCTGGCGCTATGATTTCGATCCTGTTTCCAATCCTTTTCTGATGGAACGCATCGGTGTGAACGCTGTCTTCAATGCCGGTGCCCTCTACTGGAAAGGGAAATACCTCCTTGTGGCCCGCGTTGAAGGCACCGACAGAAAGTCGTTTTTCGCTATCGCCGAAAGTGAGCGGGGTACTGACGGATTCCGCTTCCGCGAATTTCCCATCCTGCTGCCCGAAACCGCCGACCCCGACATCAATGTGTATGATATGCGTCTGACACGACATGAAGACGGCTGGATTTACGGCATCTTCTGCAGCGAGCGGAAAGACCCAAAGGCAGCTCCCGGCGACCTCAGCGCAGCCACGGCCACAGCTGGAATCGTCAGAACCAAAGATACTTACAACTGGGAACGGCTTCCCGACCTGCAATCAAAAAGTCAACAACGCAATGTAGTGCTTCATCCGGAATTTGTCGGAGGCAAATATGCCCTCTACACCCGTCCGCAGGATGGATTCATCGATACCGGATCGGGCGGCGGCATTGGCTGGAGCCTTATCGATGATATGACTCAGGCTGTGGTGAAAGAAGAGCAGATCATTGATCACCGCTACTATCACACCATCAAAGAGTTAAAAAACGGTGAAGGTCCTGCTCCTATAAAAACCGATAAAGGATGGCTCCACCTTGCCCATGGTGTCAGGGGCTGTGCTGCCGGACTTCGCTACGTTTTGTATTTATATATGACCTCCCTCGAAGACCCCACCAAAGCCATAGCACAACCTGCAGGCTATTTCATGGCTCCCGAGGAAGATGAGAGAACAGGTGATGTCTCCAATGTGTTGTTTTCCAACGGCTGGATCGCTGATCCCGATGGCACCGTTTATATCTATTATGCCTCCTCCGACACCCGTTTGCATGTGGCGGTAAGCAGCATCGACCGCCTCACCGACTATTGCCTGCATACCGCCCCTGATGGGTTCAGAACAGGCAAATCGGTAGAAACCATTCATCAGCTCGTGAATAAAAACAGACAGACCGGAAAAATTTAAGCAAACGCAAATCCTTCATCTTCAATCAGATTCAACATTCAATCCCGAAAAAAATGATGACAGATCAACTCAAACTCAAAGAAAAAGCAGGCTATGGATTCGGCGATATGGCTTCTTCCATGTTTTGGAAAATTTTCGGGATGTACCTCCTGTTTTACTATACCGACATTTACGGACTTCCTGCTGCAGCTGCAGGCACCATGTTTCTGATCACCCGCATCTGGGACACACTTTTCGACCCGGTAGTGGGTATTATCAGCGACCGGACACGCACCAAATGGGGCAAATTCAGGCCCTACCTGCTTTGGTTTGCCATCCCTTTCGGCGTGATGGGAACACTGATGTTTATCACCCCCAACTTTAGTTCCACCGGTAAGCTCGTATATGCCTACCTCACCTACTCGCTGATGATGATGATTTATTCGCTCATCAATGTGCCCTATGCCTCACTGCTGGGAGTGATGTCGGCTGATGTGAAAGAGCGCAATGTATTGAGCTCATACCGAATGGTTTTCGCTTTTTTAGGCAGTTTCATTGCCCTATTGCTTATTGAGCCCTTAGTCGAGTTCTTTACCGCAGCCACAGGCACACCCCAGGCCGGCTGGACTTATGGGGTGATGATCATCGCCTTGCTTTGTGTGGTGTTTTTTCTGGGCTGCTTCTTCCTCACCAAAGAACGCGTCAAACCCATCACCACGGGGCATGATTCGCTCAAAGATGACTTCAAAGACCTCTACCGCAACAACCCCTGGTGGATTTTGCTCGGTGCCGGCATCGCTGCCCTCATCTTCAATTCAATCCGCGACGGGGCTGCCGTGTATTACTTTAAATATTATGTTCAGGAAACCGAAGCCTTTAAGCTCCCTTTCATGAGCGGCTCACTCACCCTGACGACCTTGTATCTTGTGTTGGGTCAGGCCTTTAATATCGTGGGAATCATTTTTGTGACACCCATCTCCAACCGTTTTGGCAAGAAATCAGTCTACCTCGGGGCCATGGCCCTTGCTTCGGTACTCAGCGTTATCTTCTTCTTCCTGGGCAGCAGCAACATAGCAGGCATTCTTATCCTTCAAAGCCTGATCAGCATGTGTGCCGGCAGCATCTTTCCGCTTTTGTGGTCGATGTATGCCGACATCAGTGATTATTCCGAATGGAAGACCGGCCGCAGGGCTACCGGCCTCATTTTCTCCTCTTCTTCCATGTCGCAGAAGTTTGGCTGGACCCTGGGTGGTGCACTCACAGGCTGGCTGCTGGGTTATTACGGTTTTGAAGCCAATGCCGTTCAAACCGGAGAAGTGCAGACCGGAATACGTCTCATGCTCAGCATCTTTCCGGCTATCGGTACCGTCCTTTCCGTGATCTTCATCGCCCTTTATCCACTCAACGAAGAGAAAATGAAAGTGATCACAAGCGAACTCAATGAAAAAAGAAACCAGTGATGCATCAATTCGCAGCAGCATGACAGCAACACCCAACGACTTTAAAATAATCCATTCAGAGCTCGGTGACGAACTCAATCAGCGCATCCTTCCCTTTTGGATGAACCAAATGCGCGACCATGAACACGGTGGTTTTTACGGGCAATACCTGAATGATGGCACAGTTGTAAAAACAGCGGCTAAAGGTGCTGTGCTGAATGCCCGCATCCTTTGGACCTTTTCGGCAGCATATCAGGCCACCGGTCGCGACGAATACCTGCATCAGGCCAAACTTGCCTATGAATACTTCATACGTCACTTCATCGACAGCACCCATGGCGGCGTGTACTGGTCGGTGGATTACCGCGGCAAAGCCCTCAACACCCGCAAGCAAATCTATGCACAGGCCTTTGCCGTGTATGCCTTATCGGAATATTTTAAAGCCAGTCAGGACACCACGGCCATCATGGCTGCCATCGATCTCTACAACCTCATTGAATTGCATGCCTTCGACAGGGAATTCAATGGCTACACCGAAGCCTTCGGACGAAGCTGGGAGACCCTTGCCGACCTGCGCCTGAGCACTAAGGATGCCAATGAACCCAAGAGCATGAACACCCACCTTCATGTGCTTGAAGCATATACCAACCTCTATGAGGTGTGGAAAGACCTGGAGCTCGAATCGCGGCTTGTCAACCTTGTCCGAATCCATTTCGATCACATCCTGCATGGCCCTTCCCAACATTTCAACCTCTTTTTCAACATGGAATGGGAAGCACAGTCATCGGCCTATTCTTATGGTCACGACATCGAAGGCGCATGGCTGATACGTCGTGCAGCCCTGGTGCTCGATCGGAAAAGTCTGATTGAAGAAGCCAATACCCGCGCCTGCGCCATGGCAAAAGTTACACTGAATGAAGGCATTGCCAAAGACGGCTCATTGCTCAACGAAGGACACAGCGGCTGTGTGACCGACACCAACCGCCATTGGTGGCCACAGGCTGAAGCCTTTGTCGGATTTCTTGATGCTTTTGAGATTTGCCGGGACGAAATGTACTACGATGCTGCCAAAGATGTGTGGGGCTTCATCAAAGAACGCCTGCGCCATCCCTCAGGCGAATGGTGG
>JANJXG010000140.1 GCA_024709145.1 Bacteroidales bacterium
CGATTGAGGACATAGTCTATGGTTTTTTTGAAGTCCTCAATCAGCTGGCGATTGGTCCAAAACTCGTCCTGAGGCAAATTTCTGAAGTGTGCATACTGCGGCTTGCCACCAAAAGCATCCCAGTTGTTGACAAGTGGAAAAATCAATCGGATATGATAGGCATTGGCATAGGCAAGAACCATGTCCATCGTGCGGAAAGCCTCTTCGTTGAACACGCCCGGAGCTTCCACATAAGTGGGAACATCAACCGGTTCCATCTGCATCCTCACCGGGATGGTATACATACGTACCACCCTGCCACCCAATTGTTTATAGGTTTCGAAAGCATCACGTATTTCAAATTCGTCGGGCAGACTGAAAGGCTGGGAAGCCCTGAAATCGAAGACGTCCTCGTTGTAGTTCAATGTCGGCATATTGATGGACAAAAATCTGAATTCTTCTTCCCCGTCCATCAAACGGTGTCCGTCGCGGGTTATGAAATGTTGAAGCGGCGCCTGCGCCCTTGCAAAGGGCCCGAATGCCAGGAGGAAAAGGCAGATTAGATGTGAAATTCTCATGGTATCTTTATTTAATTGAATTATTTACGTTTTTAATCACAGCTGACTGAGGTTGGAACAGATTTGTAGGGACGGTACTGAATCAGTGTTTTTTCGTGTACATCGGAAGCATGCACCCAAACAGTCAACGTTTGAGTCTCGCCAGGCAAAATATTCAGGTAGTTATCCGACCAAAAAGCCGGCAGGATCTCCATTCCTGATTCCACCCCCCTCAGGCTTAAAGCAACCATAAAAGCCAGGGATGACCCATCATTGGTCAGCGTCAGCTCAAAAGCTACTTTTTCATTGATCTTCAAAGCTTTCACCTCTGCTGTCAGCATGGGCGTTGGCAAATTGTCGAGTGCCTTTCCGGGAGCGTTCTGGTAAAGCCAGTAAAAATTTCTGCTCAGCAGGGCTCCATCCGGGCCTGTTGCCTGCAACACCAGAAACCGAATCTGATCTGAGACAGGGACTATGATGGTTGTTTCCGACAAGGTATTGGCAGCCAAATCGGTTTCAAACTCATTTTGCCAAACCGGATTCAAGTCGATATCGAAGAGTCTGGCTGAAACCCTGACACTTTTCAGAGAATGAAGTGCGTTGTTGACCATCACTACCTGACGGCTGTCGCGGTTATATTGAACATGCACTGCTTCGTTGGCACTGGCAGCGGCAAAGTTGCCGGCATGTGCCTGAAGGTACCAGTCGTACACCTGCCAAACCAGACTAGGCCAGCTGGAATTAGATTTCCAGAGGGCAATGCCGCTTGCGTTGGTCCACATCTGGCGGTTCACTGCTTCTATGGAGGCCTTATAGACTTCATAGTTAACAAGCTGACATTGATCGAGGTAGGTTAAAACATCATCCACACCGGCAGAGTCGGTTACACCGTAACGTTGCCTGACAAGGTCGTCGTAGGCCGAAAACTTCCTGGTATCTTCACCCGGCCAGTTGTTGGCATCATGGAAGGCCCAAAAGCCATCAAGCGGAAACCGACCAGCAGCCCAACTTTCGGGCACCAGGGGCATAAATTTCCCGATGCTTTCGGCCACAGGGATGCCGCTGGGGCCGATCTCACTGCTGAAGCCCTGTAACTTATGGTGTTCAAAATAAGCTTCCGGAGCCAGGGTGTGATAAGGACCTCCTCCATGAAGACCATCACCATCCGAGGCAGTGAGGTAATGCCGCTGACCCCGACCATCATAGCGTGGGAGAAGTGTCCTGACAAGCAAATCCTCCCGGGGATTGACACCTTCATTTCCGCCACACCAGATCACCAGAGAAGGATGATTTCTATACTTTTTGATGATGGCAGTGCTTGCCGCTTCAAAAAGTCCGGCTTCAGGCTGATAACCGGGTGTATTTTTGAAAGTGCCCCAAAAATCGTTCAGAAAATCCTGCCAGATCATGATCCCATGCCTGTCGGCAGCATCGTATAATGCCTGAGGCGGTGCACCTGTTGGACCCCAAACGCGCAGGAGGTTTAGCCCGGCTTGTTTGCTGAGCAAGATCTCATCCTCATAACGGCGTGCATTCCAGTTGAGCATCATATCGATTACCCAATTGCCTGCCTTGCAGAAAATATCTTTTCCGTTGACGCAAAAAACCCTTGAACGCTTCCCAATGTAAGTTCCCAACTCCCGAATGCCAAATTGCCTGCGTATAACAGCTTCTGTTCCATCATCGGTAACTAACTCAAGCTGAAGATCGTACAGGTTTGCCTTTCCATGACCAGCCGGCCACCACAATGCAGGTTGAAGGAACAACAAAGCCGGGTAATTGTCTGGATCGAGCAGTATCTGTCTTGTTTCGCCAGGCTGAAGGTCGAATGGCAGTTCGATCGTTTTATTTTCGCCATGGCCACTCAGGAGCAGGCGACACATTCCGTTTTTGCTTGTTGCAGCATCATTCACGATGTCGAACGAAGCGGTAAGGCCGGCACTGTTTGTATCGGGCAGAGGCAAATCGCTTGTAACATACAAATTATCAATTTCCAGTCCATTTGAGAACGAAATAAAGACATCCTCGGTGATGCCCATATCCCGATCTCTGACAGGTGGTTGCCAATCCCATCCCAAAACATCCCACTTGGTGTAATCACGGCTGATCATGCCGTCAGCCATATTTTGTCCGGGATCAGCCAGCGGCGTCAACGGGTCGGCTACAGGCAAGCCCGGATGATCGGGTGGAAAAATGGCAATGGCCAGGTGGTTCTTACCCTCTGCTTTCAACAGACGACCTACTTCAAAGCGGAAACTGCGTTCCATTCCAACCACCATGGAGGTGTCGGCCACTAAGTGGCCATTCAGCCAGATTTCGGCTCTGTAATTGATTTCATTCAGGGTGAGCCAGGCTTTTTTACCTGACTCTGTTGAGTTCATCACAAAAGACTTCACATACCAGTAAGGTGATTTCCAGGGATTTTTCCCCGGAATATGACTGTATTTCAGCAGGTCTTCGCGCGCATTGAGGCTGTCGTTGAGGTCAGGAATCAGCCTGTTGTTCATAAACGTATAGGGGTTGGGATAAATGCCGTTGCGAACCAGCACTGTAAGGGCGGTTGCAGGAACTGAGCTGACATTCCAATTGTGCATATCAACTTCTCCGCTGCTTAAGGCTTGTCCTTGAAAAGGGGTGAGCAAGGCCGATTGAATGCGCCAGTCGTGACGAAGCAACAGGCTGTTGACTGGCAATTGCTGCAAGGGTTTGTCATCCACCGAAAATGTCGCTGAAGCTGAATCAACAGCCTTACCGTTTCTCACAGCCACGATCTTCCAATGGTTTTCGCCAAAAGAAAGCGGAAAAGGGGTGTAACTATTTTGTGTTGCCGCCACCTGATCCATCCGGATTTCATTCACATAAACCAGGTAGTGATCGCACGAAACGGCTTTCCAGCTGAGCAGGGGCATATTGGTTTGCAAGGTTGAACCATCTGCCGGGGAAATTAATGACAGCTGGGCCGAAGCTCTTGTTCCTGTGAGCAGGAAGGCAGTGACGATACCAAAAAAGGCAAGTCGGCCACGATGCCTGTTCACCCGTTTAAAGTTTATTGCATGCATATTTATTGGTCTTTGAATGCTTGTATGAGGACAAAATCGAGGTAAGCCAGGTTGGCACCCTGATTGTATTTCAATGTAAGGAGCTGGATGCCTGCATGGTGAAAGTCCACTTCAGCCACAGTAGCCTGATCCCAGTAATGCCAGTTTCCGGTGTCTTCACCCAGGCGGAGCTTAGCGGTCAGCTGCCCGTTGAGCCACAAGGTAGCGCTGTTGTCGCGATTGCCATATACCGTAATTATTTTATACCTTCCACTGGCACGGATATCAATGGTGTAATTCGTCCATTCTCCGTCCTCCTGCCAACCGATGTAGAGTTGATTGACCTTTGGATCAACCTTGTTGGGGTGATTGAAATCTGCCCAGTCTTTGGTGTATGAGATGTCGACACCTTCGTCTTCTCTGAAAAAGCAAATCCGTTCATCGATGCCGGGTCTGCAGTGACCTTCGCTTCTGTTCAGGATGCTGCCGTTGTTGGTGGCATCGCTGTCGTGGTAGGCTACACCTTCACCCCCTTCATCATAGAAGGCAAGCTCAAGCCTGCCCGGAATCAACTGCGGTCCGCCCGGATAAAAATCGCCTTTGTATGGCTTACCCTGATAACCAAGCGGTAACTGCGCCATCAGGTTAGGTTTAGCAATCAGAATAAAAATAAAAAGTATCAGGAAATTTTTCATCTGCTGTTATTTTCTACGGTCAATTGAATTTTGTCAGAGGGTGTATTCCATCCACTTACAACCAAATCCACCTGATCTCCTTCAAAGTTTTCGATGCTGATGCGCACTGTTTTGCTTTCTCCGGGTGTCAAAGAAAAGTATTGGTCGCTCCAGAAAGCCGGAAGCAACCTTTGTTCGGTACCACTTTCTTTGGGCATCAGCCGGAGCAGGTGCGCTATGTGCTGACTTGCGTTATGAAGTTCAATGGTAATCAGCAGCCCATCAAGCTGCTTTTCAGCACGGGCTTTTATCGTGGGAATCACTTCAGGCATGGAGGCAAACAAAAGCTGATCAGCCTCAGAAGCTGACATTGGATAAAAGTTGGACGATACTTTCTTTTCGTTTGCATCATGAAGTTCGAGTTGCAGATATCCGGCTTTTTCAATCCTTAACTCATTTGGTAATGATACAATTTCTGCCACGCTGTTGGATGGAAGGCTGACCACCTTTTGGTGCTGCCACAGCAGTTCCCCTGTCAATTTATAATACCTGGCAACCACCCGATGGTTCAAAAGTGTATACAGCCTGTTGTTGCTCAGCTGAACAGAATGATTCAATGGATTTAGAAAAACATGCAGCGGTTCGCTCCCTTTTTTAATTCCGAAATAGGCCGCTGTCGGCTCACGGAAATAATCATAAGTCTGACAAATAAGCGAAGGCCATGCAGGATGTGTCATCCAGACGAGAACACCCGACCCCCGGTTCATTTGCCATGATTCTATCATGGCCTTCGATCGTTCCATATTGATCCATTGTGCTTTACGAATAAAATCATGGATTGTGGAAGGAACTCCCAGCGTTCGGTTTATATCATCAGTATAAATTTTCACGCGGTCTTGTGTCCAGTCATGCATTCCCCACATATCGTTCACAGGCCAAAGGAGGCTGTCGGGCATCATTGCGCGCAAACTCTCCAGCGAAGGAAAGGCAACGATGCCTTGCTCCGAATGAAAAGTCGAACCGCGGTGTTCAAAATACCATTCCGGTGACATATTTTCATAAGGCCCCAGACCTGTCACAGGGCTTTCTGCCGAGTTTGGAATGTAGTACCGCGAAGGGTCGAGGTCATTCACGAGTTTACGCAGGGCCGCATCGAGCCTTGGTGTTGGAAATCCTTCGTTCCGACCGACCCAAAGTGCCACTGAAGGATGATTGCGCCATCGTTTTATCTTATCTGCAGCATTGACTAAGAACGTGTTTTCATCATCCGGATCAGGACCATCCACAGGATTGGCAAGCCAGAAATCATCCCAGATCAACAGTCCGTACCTGTCGCAGGCTTCGTAAAAAGCATCGCTGGCTGTCTGTCCAACCCAGTTGCGGATCATATTGAGGTTCATGTCGCGGTGATACCGCACCAAAAGGTCATAGCAATCATCATCACAACGTAGAAGCAACTCTGGAAGTCCCCAGTTGCCTCCCCTGACGATGATGGGAAAACCATTCACCAGCAAACATAGGTTCCCGTTTTGAACCTGATAACTGAGCTGTCTGATTCCGTAAACGATACTAAGTGAATCGCTGATACGACCATCCACCTCAAATTCAAAGTGAAGACTATCGAGCTGCTGAGCTCCATAACCGTTTGGCCACCATAGTTTTGGATGATTGATCATCAATCCGGAGAATTCACGTTTATTCAGCACCACCCTTCGTTGCTCTTTTGCTTCAAGCGTCAGGATTTTCTCTATGCTGAAGTAGGACGATCTTGCCTTCAATATCCCGCTGACAGGCTCAGATCCCGGATTTGCGAGGTCGATGCCGAGTGTTATTTCTGCCCTGGTTGTATCCCGGCCAACCATGGTTGCTTGCAGCTGAGGGTCGCTCAGCTGAATTCGATCGACGGCCGTGAGGAAAACTTCATCCGTAATCCCTGTGTTTCTGCCCCTGACAGTTGGCATCCAATTCCAACCAATGGCTGAAACATAGGTTGGACTGTCGCGTCCGATGATTCCTCCGTTGGGGTCAGGATCACCTAAATGTTGCTCGGTGGCTTGTCCGGGATGATCGTTCATCCTGATCAGGACTGCGAGGCAATTGTCTCGTTCTTCAGAAAGAAAAGGGGTAATATCAAATTGTTTTCTGACGAAAGCCCCCTGGATATCACCCAGAAAATTGCCGTTGAAAAAGACAGCAGCTTTCCAGTTAATTCCCTGAAAATGAACCCAAACCCGTTTTCCATCGAAAGCTTCCGGCAACCAGAAAGTCTTTCTGTACCAGAAATCGTCATTGAAATAAGCCTCTGAAGCCTGCAATTGATCATCGGCATAAACTGGGTCCGGCACGGCTCCTCCGGCAACAAAGGCTGCAAAACTGGTCGTAGGCACCTTCGCCGGCAACCACCCGTTTGTGGTATAGGATGGTTTTGAAACCATCGTCCCGTCATCTGCAACAGCTGCACATCTTTCGATCTGCCATCCTTTTCCTGTCAGTGAGTAATGATTTTCCCGAACGGGCTGTTCATTCTGCAGGCTGGTCATTTCCGCCTTTTTCTCGCCAAAAACTTCCAGTTCAGCTAACTTCACTCCCCGGCTCCCTGAGGTTTTGTTGATCAACAGCCTCACATAGCGCGCCCTCGTTTCAAGTTGATAGGTCTCCAGTCCGCCTTTTCCAGCGGCAATGTGCTGCTCTGTGCGCCAGTTGCCAGGTCTTCCCCCCTGAGTGCTGTCGGTCTGCAAAATGTAATCAACAGCATAGTTTTCACGCCACAAAATCCGGATTGAATGAATATGAAAGACCGCGCCCAAATCAACGTAAATCCAGTGGTGATCGCCGACCGGGCTTACCCATGCTGTTGAGGGATCGCCATCTACAGCCATTTGGGCTGTTTGATCATAGTCAATGGCAGCCGAATGCCAGGCAGCTTTTCGCCATGAGAGCGGGTTTTGTGCTGCCAGCGAAGCCGAAAACAAAAACCAGATCAGCAGCAACAGGGTCCTTTTTCGGCCTGACGGAGAAGGTATGTGGCGGGTATGCAGCATAATATGTCAGGGTACGATAAACCGGGCCGATTGCCGGAAATCGGGCGCCAGAATGCTGAGAACATAAACACCTTGCCTGAGGAGGCCCTGAAGATAGATTTCCTTTTGCTTGCCTTCATAATCATCGCGGTAAACCTCCCTGCCTAAGCAATCAGTGATGGAGAAGCGTGCATTGCGCAGTTGTCGGTCTGTTGTGAGGTGAAGAATACCACCTTCCAGAACAGTGGGATGAATATTCAGGACAGGCAAACGCTCCTCAACAATCCCATTGGCTGCAACCCCATAAACCTCAAATTCATAGAGCGAATAGCCGTAGTTGGTATTGCGCTGCATGCCATACATCCTGATGTAGCGCCCCGTGCCGTTGAGTCCCGTGAAATGATCCGTACGGGCTCCTGAGGGCATATTGCTTTTGTTGACCAGGCTTGTCCATGCTGAGCCATTGTCGGAAACTTCGATTTTGAATGACTTTGCCGAAGCAACTTCCCACTTCAGCACCACTTCCTGAATCAGAAATGATTCCCCAAGATCAATTTCGAACCATTGTGGATCGGAATACGTGCTCGACCAGCGTGTGCTTTCGTCTCCGTCGAGGGCATTAGAAGAAATATTCCCCAGATTGGCCTCGGTGGATGAAACCTCATGCGGCCGCAGCAGCGAAAGGCTTGGCTTCTTCACTGTGATGACTACGCTGCCATTGGCTGTTTCGCCCGTGGAAGTCGTGATGCTGAGGGTAATGACATGAATACCAAGAGGCAGCTCGATGAATGCTTCGACACCTTCGGCCAACTGAATGCCATTTTCCGACCAAACAAACTGAGTTATCGTACCCTGGTTGGTTGTGCTGGCACTACCGTCAAGGGTGGTAGCTTCCAGGCCGTTTCCATCGTAATCAAACAAAATACGGCTTGTTCCGGCTCTGGCTTTGGGACCTGGATTCAGATCATCGAGTGTAAAAACACGGGGATCGTTGTAAACCTGGTTGATCCATTGCGGGGTATTATTGTCCTCAATCATATAAGCCCATGTCATGAAATATAACCAAGGTTGTTCTACAAACAATTCAGGATCAAAAAGATGACCGTCTTCTCCAATTCCAAAGAGCTTGTCATTGTCAGGAAATATCTGCTGATACTGATGCCAGGAATGATTAGTGCCGGTGTATCTGGGATAATCCCAGGCAATGATATCCACCACATCATCGCCGGGATACCAGTTGGGTTTGTCATAACCATAGCTATTCCACACCCAGATGAGGTTATTGAGCTGATGGTGGTTCACCATTCTGTCATACATCAGGCGATAAAGTTCGATACAGGCATCCTTTCCGGAAAAACCCCACCAAAACCAGGCACCTTCGGCTTCATGCAAGGGACGCCACAATGCCGGAACAGCACTGTCCTGCAGCTGTTTAAATGCAGATGCCACAAGATCTATATCACGGATCATGTGATGATACGAATCACTACTGGTGTCAGCCAGCGCCTCTGCCAGGTTGAAATTGGGGGATGACCAGTCGCCATCGGCATTGGGTGAAATCCAGTGCCACTGAAACTGGGCAATGCCATGACGGTCTTTCACCCAGCGAATGGCCTTCATGGCATCGTTGTTTCCTCCCTGTGAAGGACAAATCCCATTGAAATCATAACCCATCAAGGCAGGGGCACGACCTCCGCTGGCATTTTCGATATAGCTCAGGTATTGGTCGTCACATTGCCCTGCAATGATTTTTTGTCCGTATAAAGAGTCGAGTAAATGCTTCAATGCCAGCGCCTCTGCTGTTGCATTGGGATTAACGAGCTGGGCAGTGGTTTGCTGCAACGGATACAGCAGGCCGGACAAAAGAAGCAAAATCAGGAGCATATATCTCAATCTCTTCATTTCTTATGCATTTAGAATATTATCAATCTGCTGAATTTCCTCATCAGAAAATGGTACCGAATCCAGTGCCTTCAGATTGTCGGTAAGTTGGGTGATGCCGCTGGCACCGATGAGCACCGAAGTGACACGCCGGTCTTTCAGCAACCAGGCCAGAGCCATTTGCGACAGTTTTTGGCCGCGATGACTTGCCAGTTGATTCAGTCTGTTAACCATCTCCAACCGCCGGGCTGTGAGAAGGTCAGGGCGCAGACTGGTATTGGTCTTAGAGGCCCTTGAGCCTTCGGGTATTCCATGAAGGTATTTATCGGTAAGCAGACCCTGCGCAAGCGGCGAAAAAGCAATGCAGCCAGCGCCGCTTTCTTCTAAAACATTCAGCAATCCATCCTCAACCCAGCGTTCAAACATCGAATACTTAGCCTGATGGATGACAAATGGGGTGTTCAACTGCTTCAGAACTGCTATGGCTTCTTTTGACTGTTGCGCGTTATAATTTGAAATACCGGCGTATAGTGCCTTACCTTGTCGGACAGCATGATCGAGTGCAAGCATGGTTTCTTCCACAGGTGTCAGCGGATCAGGACGATGCGAGTAGAAAATATCTACATAATCCAGGCTCATGCGCAGAAGACTCTGATCGAGACTCGCAAGCATATACTTTCTGGAACCATGGTCGCCATAAGGGCCGGGCCACATATCATAGCCGGCTTTGGTGGCAATGATCATTTCATCCCGGTAAGGTTTGAAATCCTTCTGAAAGATCTTGCCGAAATTCTCCTCCGCTGATCCCGGTGGTGGTCCGTAGTTATTAGCCAGATCAAAATGGGTAATGCCGGCATCAAAGGCAGCGCGTAGTATGGCTCTGCTGCGGCTAAAGGGGTCGTTGTCGCTGAAGTTTTGCCAAAGTCCCAGCGAAATCAACGGCAGCTGTAGTCCGCTGTTCCCGCATCGGCGGTAGGTCATGTTGTCATATCTGCCTGCAGTGGCAAGGTAAGTTTCATTCATTGTTGAAGAATTTTATCTTTTTACTTTCCAGGGTCAAAGGTTTACAAATTCATTACAAAATACCTAAACTTCTCAGGGTTTGGTGTTTTTGCGGAAGATTGTCGCTGACCAGTCCGTCTCACCTCCGGCATTCACTGCCTTGATTCGGTAGTAATATCCCCGATCCGGCTGTGCTGATTCATCGCAATAAAGCATCAGAGGTTCAGATGCTGCGGCTGTATATTCAAAGTTTGTGACATCGGCAATCACCGAATCTTCGAGTCCGGTAGCCACCACCTTCCAGGGTCCTTCCGTGCTTTCCGATCTTTCGATCGTGTAAAAGGCCGCTCCTGCCGAACCACGCCATGTGAAGCCGCTGCCTTGCTTCATCAGCACGGGTGTCGGCGCTGGTTTCGTAACAGGCAACGGGTCAATGCCCCGGATGAGATAAGATTCACGTGTGAGGATGTCAAGCAACCGTGTTTCATCATAGGCGAAACCCACTGAAAAGCCCGGAACATGGAATGAATTGACCGGAGTACCGCCTTCGTTGTGATAGTACCATCCGCCATCGCGCCGGTGGCTGCGGATACTCCATATGAGTCCGCCTGCGATGCCCTCTTCACGGATGGTTTTCATCAATTCACTGAGGTTCTCGGTTGATCCGAGGCCAAACTCATCAATCAGCAGCGGTTTGATCCCTTTGCATTCGGCGCGTGCTGCTTTGGCAATCGGGGCAAGCCACCAGTCGCGGCCACCCATACGGTTCCAGTATTCATACAAATGGTCGCTGATAAGGTCGATGTTGGGATCGTCGAGCATGGCTTTTCTGTCAACACCACCGGCCTCCATCAACAGGTGATTGGAGTCAATTTGCTTGATGTAGGCAGCCATTTCGATGGTCCAGGCCTGGATAAGCGGACTCCATGTCTGGTAATCAAGACCTCTGTCGCCGGGATAGCTCCCGAATTCATTGCCCATCTGCCAGCAAAGGATAGCCGGATCTTCTTTGTAAAGCAGACCATTGACAGTGTTTTTACGGTTGAGTACAAAACTTAAAAAGTGTCTGAAATCAGCCTTCACCTCTTCATCAGTCCAAAAAGAACCCTTGGGTTTGCCTGATAAGGTTGAAAACTCGTCAACGCCGCGAATACCTCCAAACGACTGAGAGGCAATGAACGGAATGATCAGCCGGATGTCGTATTCATGTGCCAGGGCGATCACCCGGTCGAGGCAGCGAAAAGCTTCTTCATTGTATGTTCTTCTGGCAGTGATATATACAGGCATTTCCTTGTCATCAGGCGAATAGACTGATAATGAAAAGGTGCGGGTTGCCAAACCGCCTGTACGTTGAATCCCGCTGAAGATATCCCTGATTTCGTATTCATCAGGAAACCTGTTGCTTCGATCGGCCCTGATTTGGGATTCATTTTGCTGAATATTGGGTGCTGCCAAACCGAAAAAGCGAAACTCTTTTTCACCTTCCATCAGCTTATCGGCCTGACGGGTAATAAAATATCTGTAACGAGGTTTGATGCTTTGCGCATGAAGCTGCAAACCAATGCCTAAGCCTAACATTATCAAGGCCAGGATCAATCTTTTAACTATCGTGTTTGATTTCATATTTTTCTTCTTTGCGTTGACAAAACAATTCCTGACCGGTTCATTTACCGGTTGATGGATGCATTATCAAGAATTAAAATGCTGACAGTTCAGGATAAATAAGGAAGCAAAAAGTCTTACCTGATGATAACTTTTTGGCTGCAGGCTTGTTGGCCGGAGGTTACAAAACTCACCAGATACAAGCCGGGATCGAATCCGTCGAGACGAATCCTTATAGTTTCGGTGGCAGTAACGATATCAGAACGATGAACGCATACACCCCTGAGGTCGAATACGCTGAGGCGTCCCGACTTACCGAAGGTATGTATCATCAACTCGTCCTGAGCAGGGTTTGGACTCACCAGCATGACGTCATCCGACGCTTCCAGATCATCCAGTGCCAAAGGCGCATTGATGGTTTTGGCGTTCTCATAAATATTTGGCAGGTCGTTCAGGAAGATCGTAAACGGATCGTCAAAAAAATCAAGAAAATCCGGTACACTGCTGTGGCCTGGATAAGGCGCATAATGGTGCGAGGTGCTGGCATTACGCCAGACTGCCTGATACGCAATGCGGCTGGCAATTGCATCATTCTTGATCGGATCGAGCATAAACTGCGTGAACCAGGTTGGATTGGTAATTCGTTCCAAACCGGTTTCGGTGAGTGCCGGAATTTTGTCGCGTTGCTCGGCCATCTCCACAAGATAACGCAATTGGGTTATCAGATTGTTGATACCAGATGGACTTGAAACATCGCCATAATCATCAAAACCAAACACATCGATGTAGTTATCTCCCGGATAGCGTTGCAGGTATTTGGCTTTGGTATAAAAACGATCGGGTGAATAGGCAAAGAGAACATTGATCACTTTTTTTTCATCCACCAGGTAATTGACCGTAAACTGCCAAAGCATTTTGTATTCGTCGATGCTGCAATGGGCATTTCCCCACCAGAACCAATCGCCGGTGTGCTCATGCCAGGGCCTGAAAATAACCGGAATAGCCTCACCAGATGCGCCTTTGAGGGTGTTTAAAAAGAGGGCAATGTTGTCAAGCTGATTGCGCCAGGCAATGTGATTGATACCTCCTGGAAGAATCGAACGAACTACATTGGAATCGGGATAGGGATTATTTTCCCAGTAGAAATCACCACCATAGGGATTGTCCATGTGCCATTCGAGGGTATTGATGCCGCCCAGCGAGTAGATGTAACCAATCCGCTGCGCCAGATCCTCAAAGCCCTGCCCCGAAGCAACGCTTTTTACCGACCACGAACAAACAGCCGGCAGCGATCCACAGACATCTTCAACATCGGAGCGAAAGTTATTGCCAGTCCAGCCTACCCCATATCCGGTGGCATCCTGCATACCGAAAAGGGTGTTGTATCTGGCAATCTGCCGCAGGTTAAAATACATATTCTGTGTTTCAAAGCTGGCATGTTCGTTGGCCAGTTGTAAGTCGGCCAATTTCCCCGACCTTACCCGGGATGCTTCAAAAATGGTATAAGCCAGCTGGAGCTGAGCCAATTGCGCGTCAATTTGTTGCTGTGTAGCCTGCGGGTTGTCTAGAATTTGCTGAGCCTGGACAATGGCCTGATGAAAAACCGGCTTGCTTCCGCTGGCAAACTGACCCTCCAGCTGCCCTTCTACTGCTTGCTGATGATAGACGGTAGCATCTGCCACTGACTGATTCAGCATGGACGAAGTGGTGGTTTGTAAACTGATATCGTCAATCATGATGACGCCACTCTTGGGTGTGGTGCTGCCTCCGTCAAAATAAATATATAGTGTCTGAATCACTTTCAGCTGCGTCGAGGCAACTGAAAAAGTATGGGTTTGATAGTTATCACCAACCGCGATGTCTTTGGTGAGCCAGTCGCTGCTGCCGTCGGTATAGACAGGTTTCACAGCCATCTGGATTGCCACATTGCTTTTTAGATTGAAAATCAACTGATACTGATACAAATCCCAGGATGCATCCAGGTTAAGGTGGAACTGATCCCATTCCCAGCTACTCGCTGTGCGGTTATAATCTACCCGCATGGCCATAGATTCGGCAGAAAGTGTAAAAGTGCTGCCTTCCACCTGCCAGCCTTCGTGAATACTGTTGTTATCAAAATTGTCGACAATGATTACTGCAGCCTGTGCAGCATGCAGTCCTGTAAGTAAAAGACAATTGAGGACCAGTAATTTGATGATGATTTTCATAGCAATAAAGATAAAAAAGTTTCACAGCCCTGTCGTCTGGCAGGGCTGTGAAAGCTGATGTTATTTGCGAATGTATGGTCCGTCGGTGAGAATCACATTGTCAACGTTTACATTATAAGTACCTGACTGGTTGTTGGCATTGAACCCAAGTTTGATGTGGGTCAGACCGGCAAGGTCAGGTTTATCGGTGGTAGCGCCCCAGTTGCCCCAACCGGCAGTATTCATGTTGAGGGTGATGATTTGCCAGCCATCTATTGCAGCGGTAGCAAAATTGGTTCCCCACTTGCCCCCGTTGTAGTCGCCGATCTCACACTCAAAGGTCAGTTCTTTTCCTTCGGTGTTGACCCAGAAACTCATGTGAGGACTTTGCACTTCGGTGAGGTCAACATTCAGCCCAAATACTTCCAGATCGCCATACCAGGTCCATCCTTCGGTAAGCACTGTCGCTTTAACCTGAAGGTAATTGGCGCCCTGAGGAGCAGTATGTCCGCCACCATTAATGGCACTGGTACTGCTGACATTGGTTTGCCACGAGCCATGCACGAACGGATCGTTGCCATCTTCAAAATCCCAGAAGGTGTATAAGGCAGGGCTGTTGATATTAGGTGAGTTCACCGGGCCATCCGTTATCTGCAGGTTGTCCATATTAATTTCCCAAGTTGTGCCTGTTCCAACGTCGCCGGTGCCCATGCCAATCTGAATGTAACGCACAGCACTGTAGTCGAGTACGCCATCAGGGTTTTCACCTGCCCAGCCGTTGTTGCCCCAGTTTTGGAAGGTTACCTCTTTTCCGATTGGAATCGAGACCCACATCCATTCACCATTGGTTTGGATCACATCCACATGGTTGGCAAATTTTTCGCTTTCATACACTTCATACATTACACGCGCTTTATTTGCACCGGTGTTGACAAGCATGCTGATGTGCGGATCTTTGAAGTTAGACAGGTCAATCGCGGCCCAACCTTCGTTTCCTGTTTTATCGCCGTATGCTACTTCACCGAAATAGGTCCAGTCAGAAGGAACGGAAGGCACTTTCACTGATTGGTAATACGTGCCGCCACCATGTGGGTAAGCACCGATGTTGGTCATGTTAATGCCATGTTGTTCCTGTCCGTTCATCGGACTACCGGTCCATGCCGTGTAACGATCTGTACCATCTTCAAAATCGAGTAAAAGAATAGGATTTGAGCCCGGAGGTGAAATCACTACATCTTCAACAGGAATTACTGGTGAATCGGCAACAGGAGTTGTGCCAAGGGTTTTGATATTGGTGATGGCCACTTCAGCGCCAAGGTTCAAGCCTTTTGTCACAATTTTCAATTCTTCGGGGGTGGCAGTCGAACCATCGATTGTCAGGACTGTATCAGCCAGCTTCAGGCTCGTGATGAGGTCAACGTTTTCGCCCCTAAGGAAGAAAGGCTGATCGCGGAAGATTTTTTCGGGCCATTCGGTTATCACGGTGGCCGGATACGAAATGGAAAGACCTGCCGCACTCATGGCTGATTTTTTATACACATTGGTAACTTCGATTTTACCCGCTTTGGCTACCCTTGGCAAACGAACAAGCAATTGGTTTTCGGTGTAGCTTTCTATCGCGCAGGTAACGCCGCCTATTGTCACACGGCTGATCTTGATGAAATCTTTCCCTGTGATAGTAACAACGCTGCCAATGTCAGCAGTTTTGGGTTCAAAATTTTCAACCGTTGGAACAATCCAGTTGATATCGTACTCTTTTTCTTCCTTTTTGCAGGAAGTCCAGACCATCGCCAAACCAAGTAAAAAGGTCAGCAGTCTGAAAAATTGATGTCTATTATTTCTCATTGTTAATGTCTTTAAGTTTATTTCAATAACCGACAGGTGATTAATAACCTGGATTTTGCTCCAGACTCCAAGTTTGGGCTTCATTCAGGGGGATGGGCAAAACCGGAATTGGATTCACGCCGGCGATTACATGCGACTGACAAGCTGCTCTGATGCCTTCAGGCAGGCTGTTGATGTATTGACCTGTACGTACAAGATCCCAGAAACGGAGTGATTCCATCGCCAGTTCCCACCTTCTTTCGTTCCAGATGGCCTGAAGCAATGTGTTGCCGCTGGCTGTTACCGGATCGAGGATGCCATCGAGCAAATCAGGAGCAACAGGTTCGTAAGATGACCCGCCTTCAGTTGATCCTTTTGGTTTGGACGATTGTTTGGCGCGTGCCCTCACCTGGTTGACCATATCCCGTGCTTGCGACTCATTTCCAAGATAAAAAGCAGCCTCGGCATTCATCAGAAGCACATCAGCAAAGCGGAATTTTCGGAGATTGACCGGACTATCCTTGGAGTCAGACGGGCGGAAAGCGGCTTCGAGGTGGGCTTTGCGATTGAGATAGCCGGTTTGGTTTTCGGCAAGGTCTATGGTGATTGTTTCACCATGAACGATGTCGCCATCGCCATAGATTGCACAGGCACGACGTGGGTCATTGTCTTCAAAGCTGTCCCACAAATGCTGTGTCGGGTTGTTGAATCCCCAGCCGTAAGAGGTACGTGGCCCCTGGAAAACGATGGAAGTCGTACCGGTTTTGCCGGGACCCCAGCCTGTGTTGTTGGAAGCACATTGAATTTCAAATACAGACTCAGCATTGTTTTCGCCTTCCATTTCAAAAATGGTGGCATAGTTTTGAACAAGGCTGTATTCGCCCGAACTGATAATCTGTGTTGTGAGGTCGAACACTTCCTGCCATCCATGACCATTCGTGTTGTCAGTGCCTATCTGATACATGATAGCACGGGCTTTATAGGCCAGGGCTGATCCTTTGGTGGCACGACCGAGGTCTTCGAGGCTGTACTGTGATTTGTTTGGAAGCAATTCGGCTGCGGTGGTCAGGTCGGCCTCAATTAGTTTGTAAACATCACTGATACTGGCTCTTGGGGTTGTTCCAAACTGTGAAGGGCTCACCGGTTTGTCGAACAAAGGCACACCTCCGAATACCCTTACAAGGTAGAAATAATAATAGGCACGAAGGAAACTGGCCTCACCGATCAAACGGGCTTTGATGTCTTCATTGATGGTGGCTTCAGGCAGGTTAAGCAACACTGCGTTGCAGCGGAAGATGCCTTTATACATATTATTCCAGATGGAAGAAGTAACGCTGTTGGTAGCGGTGGTTCGCCACTCCTTCATTTCTGTCAATTCGGGGAAATCGCTGGGCATACTGCCTTTTTCAGCGTCATCGGAGAGTATATCGCCAATCATAAATTCATAATTGTGGTTGGCACCCGGGCCTTCATCCCACGAAAGCGGGTCGTAGCAGGCATTTACAGCCAACACAGCATTGCTTTCGATGTTGTAAAAATTCTGGTCGGTCTGTTGTCCGAGGGGTTCTCTGTCGAGGAACTCTTTTTTGCAGCCGCTGAGTGCAAAGAGCATTGCCATTGCCGCAACCAGAAAATATTTAGTCGATTTCATATATTTCATTGCTTTAGATTTTAAGGATTAAAGGTTGATGTTAAGGCCACCCATAATGGTCCGGGCAACCGGATAGTTTCCCACATCGATACCATAATACAAGGGATTGTAGTAATAATCACCGATTTCAGGGTCAAATCCGGTATATTTGGTGAAAGTGAGCAGGTTGTCAGCCGAAACATATACCCGAAGGTTTTTAACACCTGCCTTACTAGCCCAGGTTTTGGGAAGGGTATAACCGAGCTGGATATTTTTCACTCTGAGGTAGCTGCCGTTCTCGACATAACGATCAGAGAATCTTTCAATGTTTTTGTTCAGGTCTTTGTCGGTCATCCTGGGTTCGTTGGCACCCGGATTCTCAAGCGTCCAGCGATCGAGGCGTGTTGCAAGAGAATTTTCCCATCCACTCGAAGATTGGAGAAAACGTGTCATTGCATTTACAATCTCGTTGCCATAGCTGCCTTGCAGGAAAAGACGCAGGTCAAAGTTTTTGTATTCAAAATTGGCACTTGCACCATAAGTAAAATCAGGCGTGGCACTGCCTAGGTAGGTGCGGTCTTTGTCAGAAATCAAACCATCTCCGTTCAAATCGAGGTATTTCACATCGCCGGGTTGCGCTGAAGGTTGAATCAATCCGCCATCGGCATTCACATGGGCATCCACTTCCTCCTGGGTGTTGAAGATACCATCTGTACGTAAACCATAGAAGTAGGCAAGCTCATACCCTTCTTCGGTTCGTGTTGCGTTACCAACTTTGCTTATGTTGCCGCTCTCGATGGGTTCGCCACCGGCTAGACTGGTAACTTCATTCCTGATCATGGTGAAGTTGGCACCAAAGTCGTATTTGAATTCATGGTCGAAATTCCTGTATCCCAAGGCAATTTCAATCCCTTTATTGCTCATTTCACCGGCATTCACATAAGGACCTTCAGCACCTACGTAATTGGGAATCGGCACACGAAGCAGCATGTCGGTGGTGTTTTTGATGAAATAGTCGAACGACAATGAAACACGACCATCCAAAGCCAAAGCATCAAAACCGAAGTTGGTACTGGTGGTTGTTTCCCACTGAATCTCAGGATTGCTGAGAGCCGTTGGAATCGAACCGGGAACAGGAACACCATTGAAAGTGTAGTAGTTACCAGCTGTAACGGTGGTCACATAGGCATAATTGCCAACACTGGATTCGTTACCCACCTTACCATAACTGGCTCTGATTTTGAGGGTAGTCAGCCAATCAAGTTGTTTCATAAAGGCTTCTTCCTTGATATTCCAGCCGAGAGAGAAGGAAGGAAATACACCCCAGCGGAATTCATCGGTGAATTTGGATGAACCATCGCGGCGGATTGTTCCTGTGAACAAATAGCGGTTCTTGAAGGCATAGTTTACCCTGCCAAAATAAGAAACGATGCTTCCTTCCGACTGATAACTGCCAAACAAAGGCACCAAATCCTGGCTGGCTGACAGGTAATGCTGTGCTTCATCCAAGGGCACGTCAAAAGCATTCACCCACATCTCTTTCCATTCGTTGTATTGCGATTCGGTACCAAGCATTGCTCCTACGCTGTGATTGCCAAAAGTGCGGTTGTAGTTGAAGAAATTGGACCATACCCAGCTCTTGCCTTCAGCACGTTTTTCGTAATAGTCGCTGCGGGTGCGGCTTTCATCGGTGGTGATGAAGAATTCTGGCAGATAGCGTGTATGCTTAAAGCTTCTGAAATCGAAACCAAACTGCGACCGGAAGGACAAACCTTTGATAAGGTCCACCTCACCAAAGATGGTGTTGAAAAATCGGTTGTCAAATGATTTGCTCAGCCTCGACTCGTCGATGATGCGTTTTGGGTTTTGGATATAAGAAAGGTCGGCTCTGCCGTAGTTGTTGGTAATTTTATCCCAGGCCGGAGTCACAGGGTCGGCTCTGAGGGCGCTTGGCAATACACCGCTGTAGAGGTCACCATTGTAATTGGTGGTGTTGGCATTGGTGTAGGAGGCGTTCACACCACCACGAAGGAAGGATGTGAATTCGTTCTCGGTGTTGAAACGAAGGAAAATTTTCCTCAGATTGCTGTTTTCAACAATACCGTCCTGATCGAAATATGCACCATTAATAAGGTAGCGGTTTCTCTCGTCGCCACCTCTGACAGTCAGGGCATAGCTTTGGATGGTTGCAGGCCGAAAAACGACATTCTGCCAGTCGGTTCCAACATAATTGCCATCCTTCACAAACTGAAGTCTTTCCTTGAGGTCCTCTGATGGTTCAACACCGTCGTTGGCATAAGCTTCAAGGCGAAGTGTGGCATACTCGGCAGCATTGGTAAGTTCAAGCTGTTTCCAGGCTTGTTGCACCCCCACATAGGTGCTGAATTCGATGTCGGCGTTTTTGTTTTCACCTTTAC
>JANJXG010000143.1 GCA_024709145.1 Bacteroidales bacterium
ATGCAGGGTGAGCCGGCGTGTTTGTGGTTGCGGGATTGCAAACGAACTTTCGGTGAGTCCAAGTTGATCGAGGTCTTCGTGAAAGATACCTGTCAGCTTGAATTTGCCGACTTCCTTGCTGTATTTTAAGAGCACGGCTGCGTTGGCGCCCCACCAAAGTTGTGGACCAAAAGCAATTTTCAAGCCCTCGAGCTGTTGTTTGCCCTCGAATTCAAAACCAAAAGGAGCGATACCATTGTAGATGTCGATCTGCGGACCATAGTTTGCTTCGGGGTACAAGCCAAAGAAATCGCCCTCATATCCCCAGTGATAATGGCCAGTACGATAAAACCCGTTAAGATTGAACCATTTATGATCCCATTGATAGCTGGCCCGGTAAACCTGAACCCGGTTGTTGGATTCCAATTTAACTTCATCAGTTCCGCTGTTTAAAACAACAGGTCGGCCTCTGTTCTCATAAAAAATCTGATCGATGGGATTGAGTGCCACATTTCCAAGCACATTGAATTCAACATTGGCCCTGAAATTTGAGGCCGGATTGGCTTCAACACCTACGTAAAATGATTGCATATGATCGAAGCCCTGTTGATTGGGATAGAGTGGATTTCCCTGAACAGGATCTTTTGGGGTTGTGATTAAGTCGCCACCGGTGTTGAAGGTAGTGAGCTCGGTGGTAAACCTGCTTAGCCGGATTTTACCACTAAGTTCACCTGAGAGCGCTGCCTTGTCGCCTCTGGCTTTCAAAACCGCATCAGCAACCAAAATCTGATCGAAATGTTTTTCAAGCACTGCCAGGCTAACTCCTTTTTCATAGGGGTTCAGTTTATGCGCTTCTTTGAGCACATAATAGGATGCCCTGGGGTAAAGCTGGTAAAAACCATTTTCATCGGAAGGGCCTTTGGCACAAATACCAAACCACTCCTCATTCATATTGTTGACCCCGGGTTTAAAATCAAACTGATAACCTCCATTGGACCAGGACGCATGTGTGTCATGTACGTCAAGGTTTTTGGTTTGTCCGTATTTCCACCATCCGTCGCTGAACTGAAAGGTGAAACCTCCGATGGAATTTCCTGCTTTTCCGATTCCAGCGGCGTTTTCGTATATCTCCTTCCAGTTGGCAAGGTTATACATGGCCTGCGATTGCTGGTCTTCCTGATTGGTGGTAACATTAAAAGCATCCGAACCAAACTCAGTGAGTAATACTGCTTTGTTGTATGATTTTCTGGCCCTTTCAAAGAGGTCGGTAAAGGAAACACCGCGATAAACATTGATTCCAAGAATGTCGACATCCTTACATTCTTCATTAATAATGTCGATAAATAATAAATCGCCGTTGCAAATGGAAACCGGATGGTTACTGTCAATGCTTTTCACCGATACAGCTGCCTCGTTAAAAAGCTTATAAAGGTGTCTTGCCCTGTGTGTTGATTCCCTGTCTTCGACCGGGATGTCTTCGGTTTCAGCTCCATCCCAAAAAAGACCGTAGTTGTTTTCGTTACCTAAAAGGTATAACAGTAGCCCCGGCGTACTTTTATAGGTAGAGGCAATTTCGTTAACCTCTTTTATCAACAATTCCTTAACGCGTGGATCATTGTATTCGGTATTGGCTTCCCAGACACCATCAAGTGTTAGTCCATAACGTCCAAATGAATGATTCAGCATCGTATAAATGCCGTAGTTCTCATAAATGTATTGAATCCATTTGGGTTGAATACCTGCGTAAACACGGATGGTATTCACTCCCATGTTACGCAAGAGCGACATCTCATCGTCGAGTGCCTTTTTGATAAAGGCATCGGGCTGATCCCAAAGACTGTAAGAATAATTGGTACCAATGGGAAAGTAGTCCCAGTTCATCCCGTTGACCATGAACTCCTCACCATTTACAAGAAGTTTCATCCCGTTTTTGTAGTTTTCTATCTGTACTTTATCTGCCTGTGCAAGCAGTGACTGTGAAAAACATAAAAAAACCAGTAAAAAAATAGTCTTTCTCATACACTTTTTAATTTTAGTCTTTTTGAGCTCAAAAACTCCATATCATAATGGGCTAAAAGCCTCACTAAAATTAGGCAGGTAGTATCAGAAATTGATTGAAATTGACTGATTTCGTGTTATATACTTGCTATATACACGACACTCAAAAAGCCTCCCGGTGTCGGGTACTATTAGGTTTAAAATATTCTAAATCAATTATTTATAAACAATTGAAGTAAAAGTTAAAAAACTGTTAATTTGAGAGCTGTATATAAATTGTAGTTAGGCAATTTGCGCTGCAATGGAAAAAAAAGGCATTAAAATCATGATTTCAATGCCTATATGATTGAAAAAGATGAAATTTTTGATAAAATCAGGGTGAAATTTTGATCTGATAAGGCTGTTTCTGCAAAGGATTGCGCTAAATTACAAACAAGCTTGCTGAATGATCAGTTGAAAAAGCATTCAGTTGCAACGCTATTCAGGTAGAAAAGCTTGAAATTTACAGGTTTTAGACCGGTTCAGGTCAATCGAAACAGTATTTACTGTAACCTGAGCTGCACAAATCAGGCTTCAGAATCCGTCATTCAATGCCTTCGTTAAATCACTTTCGTGTTCTGTTCAAAAAGTGTAATGAATCACCGGCCTGATGCAGGTTGATGGTTTCGCCGATGGCGCTGATCACCTTGTTAAGCGTAACGGTGCTGAG
>JANJXG010000017.1 GCA_024709145.1 Bacteroidales bacterium
GACTTTCAAGTCGGACTGTAACAAATAAGGTTGTTTACAATTTGATGAGTAACAAGTTTTAGGTATAAACGCCTGTTGGCGCAAACATTAAGAGTTCCTGCATCTATTTCTGGATCAGGGTGTCCACTTCCGGGATCAGACTTCTTTCAGCCAATCCTCAATCCACATAGCAGAAGCTGCCGGTCTCCCGTCGGGGCTTTCGACGATAAGCGGTGAATAGGTGAGAATATGTTTTTTGTTGGCAGGAATTTCTCCCCTTTTTACCAGTATCAATAATTCAGGTTCCGCAGCTTTGAAGAGTCCGCCCGATTCGCATACAACAAAATGGTCGTTCAGCAAGGGTTTAATGGCCTGATAAGCTAGAGCTTCAAAGCCTGGCCTGAGTTGGAGGTAAAGGGATGTCTGGGCGCCTGCTTGCAGGAACCGTCCGCTGTCTTTTTCGCTCATGGTTGTTTCCTGCGAAAGGATAAAAAACTCATTTTCAATCAGTATCTTCATCCCCTCATTCAAGGGGTGAAAATGTGGGGAAACTTTAAGCGCCGTGACTGCTTCCTTTTTTGCAGCAATCCGGATGATTTCACAGCCCAGCCAGGTCTTGCCACAATCCCGGCCGGTGCCGGTAATCATCAGCAGTTTTGGTGCTTTGGGGCGCGGAAAAGGATATTTCTGAACCTGCTTTTCCATGTCTGCTAAGGTATTGATGTTATGAAGGCTATCCTGGTTTTCCGGCAGAAGATATTTGCAGTCAATGTGCTGGAGTAACTCACTTGCTTTGTATTGGCCTTCTGTTAGGAGTTTCAGGATCCAGGGATAAACCCTGTTGCTGTAACAGGCAATCAGGGGCTCAGCACGGCCATCGGTGGTTGACATCACTGCTGCATCATGGTCACCTAAAGCTTCGAGCAGCTGTTGAAAGATCAGGGTTCCTGCCAATGGTGTGTCGCAGCCTGTTACCAGATACTTCTCGGAGGGAAAGGCCTTTATGCAGGCTTCGAGACCTGAAAGCGGACCTGCCTGCGCAAAGTTGTCGGGAATCACCGGAAAACCGAATCGGGCAAAGTCAGGGTCTGAGGCACTGACGACCATCTGTTCACACAGGGGATGAAGTGCTTCCAGACTATAGCTGATCAGGGTTTTACCATGCAGAACGGCCAGGGCTTTGTTGCTGCCGAAACGACTGCTTTTTCCACCTGCCAGAATGATGCCCGTGACTTTATGCATAATAGGGTTTTCTGCAAAAATAAGTCTTGTGTAAACACTGGCAACCATGCCAACCAATGTTTTCTTTCCATTTCCCTGAGAGAATCTGTTTCGGGCCTGTTTACCTTAATTGTCTATTTTTGCAGGATGTTGCAGTCATTTCAGCGGTATATTACTAAAAACTGTCATCTCAAACCTGGTTCAAAAGTAATTGTTGGTTTAAGTGGCGGTACCGATTCTGTTGTCCTGACACATTTACTGCATCAGGCCGGATTTCAAGTAATTGCTGCCCACTGCAACTTTCAGCTGCGTGCGGCTGAGTCTGACAACGAACAGGCATTTGTGGAGTCCTTTTGTTCCGAACTTGGAATCGAACTTTTTGTGATGCGCTTTGAAACTTCAGCTTTTGCTGCTTACAAAAATATTTCAATCCAAATGGCAGCCAGGGAACTACGCTATGACTGGTTTGAGAAGCTGCGGGTCTCGCAGCATTGCACCGCCATTGCAGTGGCGCATCATGCGGATGATCAGCTCGAGACTTTTTTTCTGAATTTGATCAGAGGTTCTGGCTTGCAGGGACTCAAGGGAATGAAGGCCCGAAACGGGTATGTCGTCAGGCCGTTGCTGGGTTTCCGAAGAGCTGAGATCGAGGCCTATCTGCAACAGCATCAGCTTCAAGCCAAAGATGACAGCTCCAATGCCGACACAAAATACCTGCGCAATAAAATCCGCCACCAGATCATCCCTGCCATTGCCGGGCTGACTGACGGAGCCAAAGAAGGCATGTACACAAGTATTGGGCTCCTTCATCAGGATGCTGTCCTTCACACTGAATTACTGGAACGTGAATGCAGCAGGTTATTGAACAGGCTGGGTGAGGACTGGCATATCCGCAGAGATTCGTGGATGGAAGCTGATTCAGCCAATGCCATGCTGTATGCGCTGATCGGTCCCTTTGGCTTTAAAGGCGCTGCCATCAACGAAATCCTTCAATCAGTGAAAAACACTGCCGGGGCCCGGTTTTTTTCATCTTCTCACCGGCTTAGCTGTGAGCGTGATGGTCTTTTGATCCAACGTTTGACTGATCTATGCACCCGACAGCCTGTTTACATCGAACACGCTGTTTTGCAAATCGGTCATCCCTTGAATCTGACATTTGAGGTAATTGATCTTCAATGTATTGGAAGTCTTCATCAGCCTCCTGAGTTTGCTCTGCTCGACTTTTCATTGTTGCATTTTCCGTTGTGCCTGCGGCCGGTAAGCAGGGGCGACAGGTTTCAACCTTTTGGAATGAAAGGCAGCAGGCTGGTGAGCGATTTTCTAACCGACCGGAAATTGTCACGGGCTGAAAAGGAGAGGGTTTTTGTGTTGGAAAATGCTGATGGATCGATCGTTTGGCTTGTGGGTTTCAGAATCGATGGTCGCTTCGCTGTCGGTCCTGAAACAATAAAAGTATGGAAGGCTACCCTAAACAGATGACATCCATCCTTTTGTCTGGTGCTTGAGCCTTATCGTTTGGGGGCGAGGCATGAATGACAAATATAACGAAGCCATTGTAATATTAAGACGAGCACTATTTAGAAATATTTCTAAATTACTGCCTCTGCGCAACCGCTGAGGGGCTGCCGTTGTCTTGGATTAACTTAATATTTCATAATCGGGGCAGCAGATGAAGGCTGAGTCGATCATTAAGCTTAATTTTGTCCGCACACTGACACACATGAGCATGAAACATTTTTTGTTACGTTTTGGCCTGATGGCCCTTTTGTTGTTTTCTGTCGCTGTTAAATCGCAGGTACTTGAACCCGTAAAATGGCGGTTTACGACCGAAAACCTTGGTAACGATGAGTTTAACCTTGTTTTTATAGCCGAGATCGAACCCCGCTGGCATCTCTATTCGCAGGACATACCCATGTCGCCTCCTGCGACAACCTTTACTTTTGAGAAATCTGAAGGTTATGAGCTGATCGGGAAAGTTACCGAATCAAAGTCGGTTGAGCAGTACGATCCCAACTTTGAGATGACCCTGAAGTTTTTTTCACAGGAAGCTACTTTTAAACAAAAGGTAAAGCTGGTGCAGGGACAGTCTGTCGTCGTCAAAGGAAATGTGGAGTTTATGAGCTGTGACGACACCCGCTGCCTGCCGCCGGCAGAAGAGTCGTTCTCCTTCAGCTTGCAATCGTCAGGCTCAGCCGGGAGTCCGTTTTCGGGACCCGGTGCTGCGCAAGGACCGCTTGACCCGGTTAAATGGACTTATGCCATCGAAAAGGTGGATGGCAACAACTATGATCTGGTTTTCAAGGCAGCCATCGACAAAGGATTCCATCTTTATTCGTTGCAGATACCTGAGGACGGACCCTTGCCTACCGAGTTCACTTTCAGTGAATCGGCTGCATATACCACCCTTGGTAAACCGACCGAAGGCAACAACGGCACCAAGGCTTTTGATGAAATCTTTAAAATGGAGATCACTTACTTTGAAGGTGTTGCCGAATTTCGACAGCAGATGCGTTCTAATGAGACAACTTACACTGTCAGTGGTGAAATTGCTTATATGGTTTGCAACGATCAGGGCTGCGTAGCCTTGTATCACGATTTTTCAATTCCGGTGAACAACAACAGCTTAGCATCCGAAAGCCGGCAAGGTAGTCTGACTCAGTCTGAGGTACCCCAAACCGATATCACCGGTGCCAATGCTTCATTGTGGGGATTTTTCCTGCTGGCATTTCTGGGCGGTTTGGCTGCCATTCTCACACCTTGTGTGTTTCCAATGATTCCGATGACGGTTTCATTCTTCATGAAAGACAAGGAAAATAAACTTAAAGGCAGGCTGCAGGCCATTGTCTATGGAATCAGCATCATCGCGATTTACACCCTTATTGGGTCGATTCTTGCAGTGGTGGCTGGTCCTGATATTGCCAACTGGCTCAGTACACATTGGATTCCGAATATTTTGTTTTTCCTGATTTTTGTCGTGTTTGCGGCATCATTCTTTGGAATGTTTGAAATCACGATGCCTCATTGGATCGTCAACAAATCCGACGCCAAAGCCGACCAGGGTGGCATAATGGGTTCGGTTTTCATGGCATTGACGCTCGTTTTGGTGTCATTCAGTTGCACAGGGCCCATCGTTGGAACCATTTTGGTTGAATCAGCCGGCGGACAGGTACTCAAACCCATTATCGGGATGTTTGGTTTCTCCCTCGCCTTTGCGTTGCCATTTACGCTGTTTGCTTTCTTTCCCGGCTGGCTGAGCAATTTGCCAAAATCGGGCGGATGGCTCAATTCGGTGAAAGTGGTACTGGGCTTCCTGGAGCTTGCACTCGGATTAAAATTCCTCAGCGTGGCTGATCAAACCTACCATTGGGGAATCCTCGACAGGGAAGTCTATCTCGCGCTCTGGATCGTGATCTTCTTCCTTATGGGCATGTATCTGCTCGGAAAGCTGAAGTTTGCCCACGACGATGATGTTCCTTACCTCAGCGTACCACGGCTTGTTTTGGCCATCATTACCTTCTCTTTTGTTGTTTATCTCGTTCCGGGAATGTTTGGCGCGCCGCTCAAGGCCTTGTCAGGCTATATGCCGCCCATGCATACCCACGACTTCGATCTCAATAAAATGATCCGTGACAACAGCAGTCTGGCAACAGGAAATTTCGGGCACACCAACCAGGAAAATGAGTTGTGTGAAACACCTAAGTTTCATGAGAAACTGCACCTGCCGCATGGTTTGCAGGGCTATTTCGATTATGAGCAGGGACTTGCCTGTGCCAAAGCTATCAACAAACCTATTTTTATCGATTTTACAGGTCATGGCTGTGTTAACTGCCGCGAGATGGAAGCCAATGTATGGAGCGATCCCAGGGTGTTGCGAATCCTGCAGGAGGAATACCTGATAATTGCACTTTATGTGGATGATAAGACTGAATTACCTCAAAATGAATGGGTAACATCAACTTATGACAATAAGGTCAAGAAAACAATCGGACGAAAATACGCCGATTTTCAGATCACCAAATTCAATGTGAACGCACAACCTTTTTATGTGCTGATGGGTCACAACAACGAGGTACTCGTTCAGCCCAGGGCTTATAATCTGAATGTGGATGAGTTTGTGGCTTTTCTTGAGCAGGGCGTCAAAAACTTCAAAGAAGGCAAGTCGGTCTACAGTATCCAATAGTTGTTTGCTGTTATTTCGTGCCGTCAGGCAAGCTGATGGTTGATGTAAGACATCTTTCGGAGAAACATGTCATAAAAAAGTGACATATTCATTGTTTTTTTCTGTCAGACTTAACATTGAGTCCGTGTTTTTCTTTGTGGTAATGACTGGAAATCACTTAGCTTTGTCATGGTATTAATACATATCTGGTAATGAAAGAAAATCTCAACAAAAATGCTTCACAGGGTGCTGTTTACGGGCTGGGTCTTATCGGCGCTGCAATTTATTACATATCGACTGCTGCAGGCTTTTGGGCAGGTGTTGTTGGTTTGCTGAAGGCGATGGTTTGGCCTGCTTTTCTGGTATACGAACTCCTCAAATTTCTTGCCGGTAGTGGCGCTGCCTGAGTAACTTATATTTTTCTTTAAGTTTTATTGATATATTTACAGATATTCTGAGACCTCTCCTGGCATTTTATGTGAAAAGAAAAAAATTCCTCTTGTCATCATTTTGATCAGAGTCGACCCCGGAAATCGCCAAGTAGTCACCAAGGCCGTCCCGTAAGTTATCGGATGGCTGGCACCTTGTCATTTAAGGTTGTCGAACAAAGTGGTTAGAAATCATTGATTTCTCTTCGCCTTTTGCGCCTACTTAGTGAACCTCTGCGGTTAAAAAAAGAAAGCTACGGGAGCTTTTTCAATCAATCCGGGCTTCGAATTTCAATAGAGATGCAAGCTTTTTTGGCTAAACAGATGAAAATGCATACACAAATAATGCAAAATCCGGTTTTTATTTATTGATATAGATTTAAGTAATGGTTTTTCAGCAGGTCTTGCAAACTGTGATCCCACAGCTGATTTTAAGACTCCGTTCCGGTCTGCTTGTATTGCTTATCGAAAGCCCTGTAGCGACGACCCCAGAATCC
>JANJXG010000019.1 GCA_024709145.1 Bacteroidales bacterium
TGCGTTGTGCTCAGTAAATCAAAGATACAATCTAAAAGCAATTCACAACACTTAATACAGTCGAATGTTGATGCCTCCGTTGTGCTCAGTAAATCAAAGATACAATCTAAAAGCAATTCACAACGGAGCCGTGAATGTACCTGTTTCGTAATTGGTTGTGCTCAGTAAATCAAAGATACAATCTAAAAGCAATTCACAACCGAAAACTGTATTATTTGCAGCAATTTCTCGTTGTGCTCAGTAAATCAAAGATACAATCTAAAAGCAATTCACAGCATCATTTTTCGGGGTGAAGCGGCGCATTTACGTACTACCTAAGGAGAAGATGAGCCAGATTAAATTTCATTGACTAAGGAATCATTGCGTGAATTACCTTCAAATTGTCGTCTGCACTCGACAAAATCAGGTCAAAATTGTCTTCTGCATTCGACAAAACGATTGCAATTGCTCACACGCTGCTTTATTTTTTCCGTAATGACAGATGCTAAGCATGCAAAAGCCTGAGGTTGGCCTTGCTCGGTTTGTTTAAGTTTCAATCCTCCATCTCCTGCCTCAAAGCTGCTGCAACAGCTGCCGGATCAGTGGAAAGCCCGTTGAGGCGGTACACGATTTCACCTTGTTTGTTGAGTACAACCTTACTGTTGGCGTGATCGATGCTGCTGTCGGGGAGTAGCTCGTAGCTGATCTGAAGCGCCACCGAAAGTGCTTTTGTTTGCTCGTGACTGCCTTGCAGCAAGGTCCAGTTGGAGCCAAGTTGCTGGCTTTCGGCATAGGTATTCAGTCGTTCAGGATGATCCCTGTCGGGGTCGAAGCTCACCAGCACGATGCGAAACTGTTCGCGCTCGGTCTCAGTGAACAAGGCTTCTGTTTTCTTCAGATCGCTGACCATCAACGGACAGGCATAAGCGCAGTGGGTGTAAATCATGGTCATTAACACAGGCTTCCCGGCAAGTGACGACAACCGCATTTCGTTGTCCTGCTGGTTTTTCCAGGTCATGTCAAGCTGATAGACCGATAAGCCAGGGATCTCGTTTTTTGCCTGGATCTCTTTCCCTTTTTTCGGGGTACAGCAGGCAGTTTTTTCTTCTTTTTTTGAGGCACAGCCTGCCAGCACGATGAGCAGGACAAGGAGTGGAAAGCTTTTGAACATGGCAATTGATTTAAAGTGATTTAACGCATCTGAATCCAAGTTTTCGGCTGGTATAATTTCCTTTGAGACTGGCCCGGAAGGCGTATCTGATGAAAGTGGCATAGTCGGAGGCATCAGCGGCATCGATGGAAGCGCTGCCGCAGAACAGTCCGGCCGGCACTTCGGCGCTGTTGCGGGAGTCGTCGCTGAAATTCACCCGGTCGAAGTCTTCGGTCCATTCCCACACCAGACCGAAGAGGTCGCAGATCCCGTATTTATTGCGGTAGACAGAACCCACAGGGGCACCTTCGGGCATTTTGCGGCTGTACCAGTCGAGGATGATGTCTTCCGTGTCCTGGTAGCGACTGTCGACAGGTTCCGACAGTGCAGCTGTTTCCCATTCGGCCATTGAAGGAAGCCGCTTGCCCTGGCTCTGACAGTAGGCACGTGCTGCAAACCACGAAACATTTACCACGGGCTGGTTGGCAAGCTTTAGGTCAAGACCTTCGGTAAAGGCAGGCGTCCAGTGTGACAGGTATTCAGCTTCTGCAAAAAGCCTTTGGATGTTTTGGGCCGACCATTGCGGGTTGTCGCTGACAAATTTCAGGAAGGCAGCGTTGGTTACGGCTTTGGTGTCCATGGCAAAGGCCTTCACTGCGGTAGTTGTGCTGTCGCCTTTGAAAAAAGGTTTGAACACAGCTGCCGGCACCACCTTCATATCCTGAGCCAGGGCAGGTGTTGCTGTCAGGAGCAGTACAAGGAGCCTGATCACCGTTTTCATCTGTTTATTTTTCCCTCCACTGCCCGACATCCGAAGCTTTGATGAGGATATTCTGCTGGTTGAAATGGTTGTGAACGAAGGTGAGGATACTCGCCACTTCATCGTCGTTGAGGCTCACAGCCGGCATGATGTTGTTGTATTTTACTCCGTTGACGGTGATTTCGCCTTGCAGGCCGTGGATAATAATGCCGGCGCCTTTGTCGGCACGCGACATCAGGAAGTCGCTTTTGACAAGGGGCGGGAAGGTGCCGGCTATACCTGTTCCCTGTTCCATGTGGCAGGCCATGCAGTTGTGGGCATACAGCGTCTTTCCGGCTATCATGCGTTCCCCGAGGTTTTTCTCGGGTATTGTTTCCGTTGGCTGTGCCGATTTTCCGCTGTGAATGGTCTGGATCGATGCACCTTCGGGCAGATAGACCTCCTCCTTTTGTTTGCCGCTGAAGATGTCGTGATTTTCTTCGCCCGTCACTTTGATCTGTGCCAGTGCGCCTTTGTTAAAAGCCCTGAAGATGCTGTGGTCAACGAGGTGGAGGGTTCCGGGCACCTCACATTTAAATTCGGCGATGGCCGATCCGCCGGCTGGAATGAGGGTCGTTTGCACATCGGTATTGATGAGGCTTCCGCCTTCGACCCATACTTTGTCGAAGATTTCGCCGATCACATGAAAGGACGAAACGAGGTTGGGGCCGCCGTTGCCCAGGAAAAGACGCACGGTTTCGCCAACCTTCACTGTCATGGCATTGGCACCTGCATTGGCACCAACCGAACCGTTCATAACCACATAAGCCGGATTTTCATCCAGTGCCTTCTGCATGTCGAAATCCTGATGACCTTTTTCGCCATTTTTTCCGGAGGTATAGAATTCGCTTTGCATCACATAAAATTCGTGGTCCACAGGAGGCAATCCTTCGAGTGGTTCAACGAGGATGAGGCCATACATGCCATTGGCGATGTGCATGCCCACCGGTGCTGTGGCACAGTGATAGACATACAATCCCTGATTCAGGGCCCTGAAGCTGAACTGGGTACTCTTGCCGGGGGCAATCAGGGAGGCTTCAGCACCGCCACCCGGGCCGGTCACGGCATGAAGGTCGATGTTGTGCGGGAGCATATTGTCGGGGTGGTTGTGCAGGTGAAATTCAACCAGGTCGCCCTGACGAACCCGGATAAACTTTCCGGGAACCCGTCCGCCGAAAGTCCAGAATGTATAGTCAACACCATCGGAAAGGCGCATGGTTTTTTCAATGACTTCGAGCTGAACGATCACTTTGGTGTTGTGTCGGAGGTCGATGTGTGGCGGTACCTCCGGTGCGTCGGTGAGTTGTGCTGTAACCTCACCTTCAAAGGCTCCGGGTGTTGCCTCACCTTGGTTCTGCTGCTCCTGTCGGCAGGAAGCAGCGAGGAAAATCAATAAAAGCAGTCCGGCAAAATTGCGGAATGCGGCCGGGAAAAAGGGTAGATTTTTCATCTTTATGCAGAATTAATGACAGATTAATTTTTATGCAGGAAATGTTGCGCAATGAACGATTCCAGTGCCAGTGTCTTAGGAAATAAAATATTGTTTTCGAGGTGGATGTGCCGGTGAAGGTCTTTTTCAAAGGTGTCGAGCTTCTTCATCGCAACCAGGTAAGTGTTGCAGCCGTCGGCAGGCACCTCATACTGATGGGTGAGCCTGGCCATTTCACTGAAACGTTCTCCTTCGGTGACGTGCTCCTCCATCATCTCATTCAGGGGATTGTCGCTGGGTTCGATAACAGGGTATTCGAGCTGAAGCGGAGATTTTTGGAAAGTAAGCAGCTCTTTGATGTAGGGAAAAAGGATTACTTCTTCTTTTTCCATGTGTTTCATCAAGGCAGCTGCGGAGGCATCGAGCAATTGTTTCACTTCAAACAATTCGGGATGGTGGTGCCCGTGGGCATGACACAATTGAGTGAGCAGCGACTGCAAAACCGGGAGCTCACTCTTGGCGAAACGGTGGTGGGTGTTGAGGATGAAGTCGGCCAGGAAATCAATTTCCCAGGTATCGTATACCATTTCAGTGCCATTCCGGCTGATCTCTAATTGTTTCAGCTCTGAAATGATCTGTTCGGTATCCAACTTTTTTTCTTTGCAAACCTGACGGAGCGGCTGCATTCCGCCGCAACAAAAATCGATGCCGTGTTTTCTGAAAATGTCGGACGCACGGAAATCGCGGGTCACGATTGTTGAGATATTTTCTTCGTTGTAGTTCATGTCTTTCTCGATTATGGCGCAAATTTAATAGAATTCGGTAAATAAGACCAAATTATCCTAAATTATTTCATTCACGGATATATTTTCATTTTTTGGTCGGTTTAGCCTAAGACCGGTTTGCAGCATGGTAGCATGCAGGAAGTGAATTTGAATCGTTGAAAGTGGCAATAGGGATGGAAATGCAAATCATTGATGAGAGAAAGCCGGCCGACAGCATTTTCGAGGCTGAATTTATGCGGAGGTGAAACGAAGGAAAAACAAATTGAACCCTTAACTGTTAATAAGTAAAAGAAAAAATTTATGAAGATTATCATCGCCGGAGCGACAGGACTCATCGGAGAGGCCCTGGTAAAACGCCTGACCGGCAAGCATGAGCTGGTTGTTTTCACGCGCAATGTACCTGCGGCCCGGAAAAAATTTCAGGGTGCAGGGATTCATTTTGCCGACTGGCATCAGCCTCCTTCCCATCTGGCGGCGCTCATCGATGGAAGTCAGGTGCTGATCAATCTGGCAGGGGCAGGTATCGGCGACCAACGATGGACGCTCAGGCGAAAAGAAGCCTTGTTGTGGAGCAGGGTACAGACTGTGGAGACCCTTCACCGATTGTTGAAAGCCTGCGAAGTGAAACTTGATCTTATCATACAGGCCTCGGCAATAGGTTATTATGGCTTCAGTGAGGATAAGTCATTTGATGAAAGTGATGAAGTTGGGACAGGTTTCCTGGCTGAGGTGAGTTACAAATGGGAGTTGGCTGCCCGTGGTTTACAGGAGGTCACGAAACGACTGGTGGTGATTCGTTCGGGCATTGTCCTTGCCAAAGAAGGTGGTGCATTGCCAAAGATGGTTTTGCCATTCCGCTTTTTTGCCGGCGGCCACATCGGACATGGCCGGCAATGGCTTTCGTGGATCGACCTGGAAGACGAGGTGGAAGCCATCCTCTTTTTGCTCAGCAGCAGCAAGGCCGAAGGGGTTTACAACCTTGTTTCACCCGGGCCTGTTCGTCAGCGCGATTTTGCAAATACACTGGGCAGGGTGCTGTCGAGACCTTCATTGCTGCCTTTGCCATCTTTTGCTGTCAAACTCATGCTGGGTGAGATGGGCGATGAACTCTTGCTTCGTGGAACCAAAGCCATGCCGGTACGTCTATTAAATGAGGGCTTTAAATTTCATTTTGAGCGTCTTGAAGATTCACTTCGCGATAAACTGCTTTAACAGCCATTGTGATCGGATCAGGACCTTTAAAGACACTTACTCTTGATTCACAGCCGGTTGAACGGGCCGACAGCGCTTTTCTGGCATCGCCCTGCCTTTATTTTATTGTGTTCAAGGTTTTAGAACAGCTGCAATTTTCTCTGTTTTCAGGTGAAGCGACAATTTCAGCCTTGCTTCGAGCAGCCGGCGGTGGTAGCCGTCCAATGCAGTGGGCAGCAGTGCGTGGATTTTGATTTCGGGACTGATGCCTACCGAAAGTGAAGGATTGAAGCGGATACGTTTTTGAATGAAGACATTCATGCCCAGCCCGTTTTGACTGTCGAAGCCATTTTTGTGCTGCCTGAGTTCGATGGCAGCAAAAGGCCCGCCGCCGAAATGAAATCCGTGGGTCAAGTCGAGGTTGATGTTGAGGGGAATGGTTAGGATTTCGACGATGATGTCATGAGCACTGTGTTGCTCTTGTCCGTTCCCGTCGATCCAACTTGAACTGAAGCGGTAGTGCGAAAAGTCCAATCCGGTGAGGAAACCCGCTTTTTTCTTTTGGAGCAGCAGACTCAGGCCAAAACCATAGCTCCCCAGATGGTGGTAAGAACCAGCACCCACAAGCGACTGAAAATAAACAGGAATGGCCGAAGATGTGGCAGCATGGATGCCGATTTCGTTCGTTGGTTTGGTTTGTGCAGCCAGGTAAAAGATCGGAATAAAAACAAGGACAGTCGTAAAAAGCTTTTTCATCCGGGAAATTGTTTTCAGTAAAAGACGCGGAATTGCTGATGCCGGTTGCAGACCGGAATAGATAAAAGTGGCTTTATCTAACAAAAATTTAACAATTCACAGGCTGTTGTGAACAATCAGACAAAAAGGCTGTTTATTGCTGAACTTGCTTACTACACTACTATGTCAACGTATTCGATAAAAGATTTAGAAAGGCTTACAAATGTGAAAGCCCACACCATCAGGATGTGGGAAAAGCGGTATGCCATTGTAGATCCTGACCGTTCAGACACGAATATTCGTTTCTACACGGACGAGGATCTCAAGCGGCTGTTGAATATTTCGATCCTGAACCGGCACGGCATCAAGATTTCGAAGATCGCCGGCATGAGCAATCAGGAGTTGAACCAAAAAATCATGGAGGTCATCAGGCCTGAATCGGACTACCTTAGCCAGATCGAAAGTCTGGTTGTTGCCATGATCGAGTTGAACGAAGACAGGTTTGAGCGCATTCTGAACCAAAGCATTATGAAGATCGGTTTCGAGGAAAGTCTTTATCATGTGATCTACCCGTTTTTTGAGAAAATTGGAATTTTATGGCAGACAGGTACCATCAATCCTGCCCAGGAGCACTTCATTTCCAACCTGATACGCATGAAGCTGTGTGTGGCTGTCGACAGTCTGCCTGCTGTTCATGATCCACATGCCCGCAAGATCATTCTTTTCCTGCCCGAATGGGAACTTCACGAAATCGGCTTGCTCACCTATTATTACCTGAGCCGCAAACATGGATTCAAGGTAATTTATCTGGGACAGAATGTGCCGATTCTCGATTTGTTCTCGGTGGCACAAACCGTTGAGCCCGATATGATTGCAACCTATTTTGTATCTGCTGTCGGATTGCCCGAGATGAATAAATACATTGGAATGCTGGCAGAGCATTTTTCAGGCAAACCGATTTTTGTCAGCGGCATTCAGGCTGCCAATATCAATTTTACCCTGCCTGAGGGTGTGCGGACGGTGTCGTCGGCTATGGAATTCAAGCGCCTGCTTAAAGCTTACGCCCATTGAAAACCCGATTTTTACTAACATATTGACATAATTTTGAGAGAAGGACGTGCCAACGTCCTTTTTCATTAAATTGCAGCCCCTAAACGGAGGACTGTATATGCAACGTACTGTGATTCAATTGCTGAGAAATGCGAAGCAACATTTTCCAGGTGCCCCTTACCTTCATGAGAAGTCGGATCAGGGCTGGTTTAGTCAATCATTTGACGAAGTTTATGACCGGGCCAGGATGATCGCCTCAGCTTTGCTGGAACATGGATTCAGCATCAACGACAAAGTTGCTATCCTGGCAGAAGGACGCAATGATTGGGTGATTACCGAATACGGCATCCTGATGGTTGGATGCGTCAACGTTCCCCTTTCGATTAAATTACTCCCCGAAGAAATTCATTTCAGGCTCGAACATGCCCGTTGCAAGGCTATTGTTGTTTCAGCCAACACCATTGAAAAAGCCATACAAGGACTTAATCATGCCGATTTGCACGAAGTATTGCTGATTTTCCTTGACAGGGACCTTGGTCCTTATGAAGCCATGCTTCAATCAGCCGGTTTGTCGCTTTCACAGGTGCTCATGCTGTCCGATCTCGTTGAGCTGGGTAAAAACAAAATGGAAACAAATGCCGCACAACTTGATGCAATTGAAGCTGAAATCAAAGAAGATCAGATTGTTACCATTTCATATACCTCCGGAACCACCGGCAATCCCAAAGGCATCATGCTCAGTCACCTGAATTATTATGCCAACAGCACCGATGCCATGAAGTATTTTGACGTGAACAAGGGCGACCGGCTGCTGATTATTCTGCCACTCGACCATTCGTTTGCACATACAGTAGGTATTTATGCCAGTGCCGTAAAAGGTTTATCCATTTATTTTGTTGACGCCCGCGGCGGAAGCAAAAATGCCTTGAAAAACATCCCCATCAATCTCAAAGAGGCCAATCCACATTTTATCCTGACTGTACCTGCCCTCACCGGCAACTTTATGACAAAGATGAAAGATGGTGTTGCAGCCAAAGGTGGTGTGATTCAAAAACTCTTCGAGGCCGGTCTGGAGGCCGGAATTGAGATCAATGGCAATGGATTTAACAAAGCAAAAGGTGTTTCGTTGAAGAAGAAGCTAATTTATAAACTGGCTTACCAACTTATATTTAAGAAGTTACAGGGAGTTTTTGGCAACAGCATCCGTTTCTGCGTGGGTGGAGGAGCTTTACTGGACCTTTCGCAGCAACAATTTTTTGCTGCCATCGGGGTGCCTGTTTTCCAGGGATACGGCCTCACAGAAGCTGCTCCGATCATTTCGGCCAACAATCCTGCAGTGCATAAATATGGTACTTCCGGCAAGGTGATTCCCAATCTTGAATGCAGGATCGTTGATGCCGATGACAACGACCTTCCTGTTGGAACCAAAGGGCAGATTGTGATCAGGGGAAACAATGTGATGAAAGGTTATTACCGAAATGAAGAAGCAAGCCGGCAGGCTGTCAGAGACAATTGGCTGTTTACAGGCGACCTGGGCTATTTTGATGAAGATGGATTTCTTGTTGTCGTCGGTCGTGAAAAAGCTTTGCTCATATCGGCCAACGGCGAAAAGTATTCACCCGAAGGTATCGAAGAGGCCATTGTGAATACTGCCAGCCTAATCAGTCAGGTGATGGTTTACAACGATATGAAGCCATTTACGGTGGCAGTGGTGGTGATTGCCGACGAAAAGGTGCGTCGCCTTATTTCACAGCAAAACCTTGATAAAGAAAGTCTTCTTTTTGCCATTGAAGAAGATCTGCAAAAATTTACAATGCATGAGGCTTACAAAGGACAGTTTCCCGAAATGTGGATTCCACGAGCTTTTGTATTAGCTTCTGAACCCTTTACCGAGCAAAACCTGATGATTAATTCAACCCTCAAAATGGTCAGGCACAAGGTGCTGGAAGCCTATAAGCAACCCGTTGAGGCGGTTTATCGCTCCGAAGGATCCAAAAATCAAAGCAGTCACAATTTGAAAGTCATAGAATCCCTGTTCAATCGTTAAACAAAATCTGAAATTGCTTTTTTTGTTTAACAGGATGTCGGTAAAACCGACCTCTTTTGTTAAAGTTTTACCTGTTTTTTCTGTGCTTAAGTTCAACAAAACCTGCTTTTTGTTGACTTTTTCCGCTTGTTTCTGAGCTGTTTAAAGAAAATTAACATTGGCTAAGTGGTTATAAATCAGTATTAACTTACTTATTTACGTAATTTTGTTTAAGAATTATCGAAAAAGACTTGACAAAACTTTTTCTTTGTTTAACTTTGCCTCATAAACATTAAACAAAAATAAAAAATGACAGCTCTCGAATTCAACTATAACCTCACTGCAATGCAGCAGTATCTTGAAGTATTTGCCAAACAACTTACCGGCAATGAAGATGATGCGAAAGACCTTTTACAGGAGACATTCCTCAAGGCTTTGGTAAACCGTGACAAATATGTGAATCAAAACAACTTTAAGGCCTGGGTGTATACCATCATGAAAAACATTTTCATCAACAATTACCGCAGAGCCAAGAAGTCAAGGACTTTCATTGACCAGTCTGATAATTTGTTTCACATCAACTCGGTTTCCAACGACACGGAATTCAATCCTGAATCGATCATTGCCACAAGGGAATTGACAAAAGGTATTGAGGCACTCGACAAGGAATTCAGAAGAGCATTTGATATGTACAACGAAGGCTACAAATACAAGGAGATTGCCGACGAACTTAACCTCACCATTGGAACGGTAAAGAGCAGGATTTTTTACAGCCGCAAGAAACTCATGGAAAATCTGCGCGAATACCAACCAGCCTAGAACAAAATCTTCCTTTCTACGTTGTTTAATCACGAACAAGAAAGATTAAACAAATACTTCCACTTCTCTCAGGGATTTCTTTTCTTCTCTACTCATAAATCACTCAATTTACTCACTAAACTCTTTAAACGCTATGAAATCATCTTTTCTTTACTCACTATTACTGGTTTTATTAAGCTTTGCCGGTGTTAATCTTGTGGCTCAGACAGCCAGGATTCAGGTCATACACAACGCAGCTGATGCCGCCGCTGCTACGGTGGATGTGTGGATCAACGACAGCAAGGAAATTGAAAACTTTGCTTTCCGCACCGCAACTCCCTTCATTGACGTAGATGCCGGAACGCCGCTCACAGTTGCC
>JANJXG010000074.1 GCA_024709145.1 Bacteroidales bacterium
TTGTGGGGTCAACGGCGATCACCGGATCATTGGCTTGTGCCACGTCAATCGTTACATCGTCAACATACCAGCCATGGGCATCGCTGCCTTCATAACGGAAAGCTACATAAATGGTTTGTCCGGCATAGGCGCTCAGGTCGAAAGTGTTTTCTATCCATGCTTCTGTTACTGAAGCGGGTGACCATACCTCAACGAAATCGCCACTCAGTGGATTTCCACTTCCGGTACTGATTAAGACACTGTTTTTGCCATACCAGGTTGGGAACCGGTTATAATCCCAGAAAGTGAGTGTTGCAGCTTCAGATGGTAATTGAACAGCTGGGGTAACCAACCATCCATCATCTGTCTGTGAGGCTGCACCAAAAGTGTGCCAGGCAGAACGTGTGCCACCAGGAGTGTGATTATATGCTGTTGTGCTTACCCAATAAGGGAGCAGTCCATCAAGGTTATACTCAGTCCAACCATTAGATGGAAAAATCGGATTTTCAAAATCCTCGGAAAGTGGAAATATACTTGGGTTGTTTACTGTGAGATCAACAGGTACGTTTACAACTGGCATTACCGGGTCGTTACTGCTGATTTCGATGTTGGCGGTATAATTTCCAGGATTAAGACTTGTCGAATTAAATAAAACGTCCAGATTTGCAGAACCGCCGGGTTCAACCACACCAGCTACAGGGTTTAATGTCAGCCAGTTAACCTGACCACCACCTGTACCTTCAAGTTGGAGGCGGATATTCCAGTTGTAATTGAGTCCAAAGCCGGCAAGGTGTGCCCATTCAACGCCATCAAGAGAAATCCAGTCACCGTTCGGGTTAGCCGGTCCGATATCGGTTCCGGCGGGGAATTGATCAGCACCGTGGGTAACCGAATAACCAACCCAGATATCGGTTCCATCATTTGCAAAAGGCTGTGTAAGCTCAATGGTGATCCATGAATCTGCAGTGGGTGTAAATACCTGTTCAACCAAAAGAGGTCCAGGAGTGGTTGTGGTTCCAGTAGCCCAGATTTTTAAGGTTGCATTCGATGGAATATCATTGATATACACCTGAACCGATTTAAAATCATAGCCGGTATAAGGTGCAGTCATTGAGGCGGGGAAACGCGAAGCAACACTAAACGATCCTCCGCCTGTTAAACCAATGGCATCAAAATTAGGGCCATCGTAATTGAAAGTAACTATTTCGCGGTTGCGCAACTCCGGTGAACCTCCGGGTGCGGCATGTGCCTGACTGAGATTCATCTGGATTTGTGAAACCTTATTACCTTCAGGTGCATTATTTAACGGAAGAAGACCCTTGGAGGAATACTGAACTGTTGCGTTGTATTCAAGTGCTGACGCACCTGTATTGCTAATTGCAAGTGCTTGAGTAGACGATCCACCAATTTCCAGTGATTCCGTTAAAGAAGCAGGGTTTACACCAATTACCGGAGGAAGGATCACAACTCCGGCCTTAACGGCTTCTTCCCAACTGGTGGCAACACGAATGCCATCAACAACAACACGTTCGGCAGCATTGTATTGTCTCAGGCCAACCCCACCGACATTGACAATTGCAGTAGATGTTTCAGTAAAAGAGGCATGAGGAGTAGAAGGTTCTGATTGAGGAAATTCGTTGAACACATAAAGGCTAGAAACTTTTGTTTCCATGTTATATTTTGCAACGACCAGGGTTGGTGTGCCGGGAACAATCGGAACATAAGCTTCGGGTGTTGTACCAATACCAATTCCATCACCGGTAGCATTAACCCAAACACGGGAAAAATAGGTTGTACTCCAGGGGTCAATTCCAAAATGAAAGAAATAGCCAGCAGCGTTTGTAGGTTCGGTTTTAACGACAAATGCAGCATAGATATCTCCTGTAGCCTGAGGTTCAAATGATTTATGAACATCTTCACCGTTGTTATCAAGGTTGGCAGCCCCTCCAATATCTGAACCAATATAGCCGGGAAAATTCAAACCGGCTACAACGTCAATTGACTGTGTTCCAGTGCCACTGTGTGCAATCCAGCCGTTATCGGTAAGCAATGAACCCATAGCATAATCAAAATTGTCTTCTAAGAGGAGTGGGTTCGTAACTGGAACAGAGCGGGGAACAAAACCTGTTCTGTCATTACTTCCTTTATAGGTCCCAAAAAGCACGTCAGCTTGCTCAACCGGAACCATCAGTTCATAAACATTCACATAGGCCGAGTCGGCAGGGGTGAAAGTTAGTTCATAGGAAAATGAAACGAGGTCCAGCATTCCATCACCATTCACATCACCGAGCGTGGCTCCATTCATAAAGGTGAATCCAGTCGGACGGAGCGGGAATCCATCAATCTGCCCCGAGCCATCAGTCTTATAGGCATGAATAAAACCCTGTCCGTCAACCATCAGATTGCTACCAAAGATAAGGTCATGGTTTCCGTCATTGGTAATGTCGGCAACGCTGATAAAGCTTTCAAGACCACCGGATTTGGAAATTGGAAAATTGCTCAATGGACTTCCATCAGGGTTAAATCCAAAAAGCATGGGAGCAACCTCCTCGCCAATCGGTTTGCTCATGAAAATATTGAAATTATTTTCACCGGAAGGATCAACAACTGTTGGAGGGGCATATGTCCAGCTGTTGTCCGGAATAGCAATCGGCCAGCCTGTTCTGTAGGTTCCGTCGGCATTTCTCACAAAAAACTTAGGAGCATCACCATGTGAAGAGCCGACAATACTTAATAATCCGTTCCCATCCAGATCAACCAATAATGGTGATTGATATGAAAAGCTGTTGCTTTCAGCGGGAACTGGATAGCCATTTTTTATGGTGCCATCAGCTGAATAGGCATGCAAGATTCCATTGGAAGTTGCAGTAACGATATCAAGGATTCCATCACCTTCAAGATCTCCAATAGATGGGGTTACAGCAGGTGTTCCGCCTAAATTGGCAGTCCAGAGTATCGTTCCGTCTGTTTTAAGAACATGGAGGTTATTCGAAGTCCTTGTTTGAACAATGATTTCCTTTGTTCCATCACCATTCATATCTGCGATTGCAGGACCGCAAATTATCCAGTGGTTTGTGAAGGTCATCGGATAACCTGTCATATCATTTCCGTTTACATCGAGGTAGTAAACCCGACCATTGTTTGGAACGCCACCGGTAACCTGAACAATGCCAAGAGTTCCGGATGCATCCATCACAGCCACAGAAGGTGGGTAGATGGGTGTTCCGGTGAGTTGTTTTGTCCAAAGCAGCTCACCTGTATAGCTGAAAACCCTGAGGTGGTTCATTGAAGGAATCAGAATTTCTTCTTTTCCATCACCATTCAGGTCAGCAAGGGTTACATTTCTGAAGTTTTTGAAGTTAGGATGTACGGGAACCTTTTTGGGGAATCCACTCATTTGTGTGATGTCCGACGGTTGTCGGTTAGTCAGATTTTGATCATTTGACCAAAAGTTTTCTGTCAACACCTCACCGTCATTGCCCAGATAGGCACGGGTTACCTGCGTCTGAGCCCATAACAGCCAGGGCGCAAGCAATACAACCAGAAGGGTAGCTTTTTTCATCATGAAACTTTTTTTGGTTAACACTTAAAAATTAATACAAGCACCTGTAAAATTAACCTTTAGTTTGAGATATCTACCATTTTTAAATTAAAAAAAATTGCTGATATCATTTTGAAAGCCTGATTTTCCTTGTTTTTTGCAGATGAGGAAACACAACGATGCGCTAAAAAACTTATTTTGTTAGGATTAGGCTCATTTGAAAATTGTACGTCATTTTACTTTCTTCGTATAATATTTCGTTTGGTACCGCAACAATTTGACTCATTTTTTTCAGAAATGATGCATTAGAGGAAGAAAGAATAAAAAAAAGACCGCCCTTAAAGGACGGCCTTTTCGTATTAACCAAAACAAAAACTCTTATTCGATTAGAATTGTTCTGTTATAGAACTCCCCGTTACTGTTGACAAACTGCAGGGTGTAGGCACCGGCGCGCAGTCCTTGCAGGTTGAAGCTGGTGGTCATCTTGCCTGTAACATCGCTTTCAAGAACCGACTGTCCCATGTAGTTAAACATGCGGATCGTCTTCACTCCTTCAATAAGGTCTACCGTGAGCTGGCTGTTGGCCGGCACAGGGTATATCTTGATGGCTTCCATGCCTGTTTCTTCCAATCCAACTGTAATGATCATATCTACTGGCACTACTTTCATAGGGGTGTCAGGGTCGTTGCTGGCAATGCGTACGTTGGCATAGTAGCTGCCTACGGAAAGACCTGCTGCATTGGCTGTGGCTGTAACCACTTGTGTGGCTCCGGGGGCTACCGTGCCACTGGTGGTACCCAGTGTGAGCCAGGTGTAGCTGTCGCCGTTGATCAGCGCGCGGATGTTCCAGTTGTAGTTCAGACCAAAGCCTGCCAGGTGATCCCAGGCTGCTCCGTCGGTGGAGATCCAGTCGCCGTTCGGGTTGGCCGGTCCTGCATCACATCCGGC
>JANJXG010000081.1 GCA_024709145.1 Bacteroidales bacterium
AGGATGAGGAAAAAAATCAGGAAGAAATTGAAGGACTTATCAAACTTGCCAAAGATGGATATGTCGACATTGCTGCTGTTGGTAACGAGGTGCTTTACCGCAAAGATCTCAGCGAGGAGCAGCTGATCGAACGGATTAAAATGGTGAAAGCTGCCATTCCCGGTGTTCCGGTTGGCTATGTGGATGCTTATTATGAATTTGCAAAACGACCAGCTGTCACTGAGGTTTGTGATGTGATTCTTGCCAATTGCTATCCCTTCTGGGAAGGAACTGACTTTGATTACTCCCTCGTACACATGCAAATGATGTATCAGCAGGCAGCTTCTGCAGCACCCGGAAAACGGGTCATCATCACCGAAACGGGTTGGCCAAGCAAAGGAGAAAGCCTTGGAAAGGCTGTCCCATCTTATCTGAATGCGCTCAAATACTTCATCAACACCCAGTTATGGGCCCTGGATGAAGGCATCGAAGTCTTTTATTTTTCTTCCTTTGATGAATCATGGAAAGTTGGGGCCGAAGGCGAAGTGGGGGCTTACTGGGGGTTGTGGGACAGCAGGGAAAAACTCAAATATGGCAATGGATACCTTTAAACAGTTAAACATCGGCAAGGGTCGTGCCATCTGCTATTCAGGCTTTAGAGAAGGTCAGAATCCCGGCGGAACTTATCCTTCCTATGCCGAAATCAAGGAAGACCTTCTGCTGCTCAGCGGGCACTGGAAATACCTTCGGCTGTTCGACTGCGACCTTCATGCCCAAACAGTGATCGAGGTGATCCGGCAAGAGAACCTTGATTTCAAAGTGCTGCTCGGCGCTTATATCACTGCCGAAATGAACAACTTCAACTGCCCGTGGAACGGTGGGGTGTATTCTGAAGAACAACTGGAAAAGAATAAGAAGGAGAACCTCGACAGAATTGATAAGCTCATCGTGCTTGCCAATCAGCACCCCGACATCATTTTTGCCCTCTCAGTCGGCAACGAAGCCTGCGTGGAATGGACTGATCATTATGTGCCCGAGAACAAAGTGGTTGAATATGTGAAGCGGGTAAAAAAAGGGGCAAAACAGCCCGTGACTTTTTGCGAGAATTACCTGCCATGGCTCTTTAAGCTCGATAAGCTGGCCGGTGAAGTTGATTTCATTTCAATTCATACTTATCCCGTATGGGAATACAAGCACATTTCCGAATCGCTGGATTATACCAAGGAGAACTATGAAGCTGTGGCAAGAAAATTCCCCGGTAAGCCGGTGGTAATAACAGAAGCCGGCTGGGCTACCAATTCCAACGGAAGAGGAATCAACCCCGAAAATGTGAACGAAGATTACCAGAAAACCTATTTCGACAAGCTGATGCAATGGGCTGACAAGGAACAGGTGCTTACTTTTTTCTTTGAGGCCTTCGACGAATACTGGAAAGGATCGCCCGAACCCTTCGAGCCGGAAAAACACTGGGGACTCTTTAAAATTGACCGCACACCAAAATTGGCTGTAAAACCTAATGAAGCACTTTAACTACATAAAGGTCTTTTCTCGTTGTTAAGACCTGATTTTAAACAATTATCAAACTAATCACTCTCATCATGAAAAATGTTACACTTTTAATTCTTTCATTGCTAATCGCAGCGGCAGGCTGGGCTCAAAATGCTCCTGTCAACTTTGAACAGGGTGGAAATGGCGCTGCCTGGACCTGGACAGTTTTTGAAAATGATGCCAATCCGCCGGTCGAGATTATCGCTAACCCCGACGCCACCGGAGGCAACACATCAGCGACGGTAGCCAAATTTACTGCACTTCAGACAGGCCAGCCATGGGCAGGATGCGAAACTGCGCATGGGGCCGACCTCGGTGCTTTTGTGTTGGGCCCATCCAATTCGATTGTGAAAATAATGGTTTGGAAATCTGTTATCAGCGATGTGGGCATTAAGTTCGCCTCACCAACAGGCTGGTCACAGGGCGAAAAAAAGGTTGCCAACACCCTTGTGAACCAATGGGAAGAGCTTACTTTCAATTTTTCGGATTTCGTGAATCCTCCGGCAAGCGAAGGCCAGCTCGATCAGCTTATCATCTTTCCTGACTTCAACCTTGCCGGCAGAACCCAAAACAATGTCGTTTATTTTGACAACGTCACCTTCAACGCTTCGGGAGGCCCGGGCAACGAGCCTGCTGTGGCAGCTCCTGCACCGCCTTTGCGCAATCCGGATGATGTAATGTCGGTATACAGCCACGCATACGCCCAAATTCAAGGTACTGAGTTCAATCCAAACTGGGGCCAGACAACAGCTGTTAGCTTTGTTACCATCGAAGGCAACGAGGCGATGAAATATGCCAACTTCAACTATCAGGGAACACAGTTTGCCAGTCCGCTCAACGTTACTGCTATGGAAACCCTGCACCTTGATATGTGGACAGCCAATGCCACCAGTGTGAACGTTTTCTGCATTAGCACCGGTCCGGTGGAAACTGCTTTTGCCTTACCTATCACAGCCGGTCAGTGGGTAAGCTACGATATTCCTTTGACAACTTTTACAGGTGTCAACATGGCCGATCTTATCCAGTTCAAATTCGATGGAGGCAATGGATCGTCCACAATCTATCTCGATAATATCTACTTCTATTCAGGCGACCCGGTTGGCAGTGCTGAACTTGTTGCGGATGAAAAGGTGCTAATCTTTCCAAATCCTGTTGTGGCCGGAAAAACGGTTCATTTCAGCAAGGAGGTAAGTAGTGTTGAGGTGATCGACATGAATGGAAAGCTTGTTAATCGTTCTTCAAAGTCTAGTTTGAATACCGATATGCTGAAACAAGGCATTTACACCCTCCGAATTCTCACCTCTGATGGTGGCATTCAGCTCCAAAAGCTTATGATTCAATAATATTTCCGATTTAGATGAGTCGTCCGTAAAAAGACGACTCATTTTTATTAATTTCGTAAAGATGTAAACATAGTATCGATACCATTGAGCAAAAATTTATTTTTCCTGCTGATTTTACTTCTTTTGTGCCACCCTGCCGGTGCAAAAAAAATCTCTGAAAAAGGGGTGCCTTTACTCCGTCATTTTGTGCCGGCTCAATACGGCAATAAGGGCAAAGTATGGGATATTCATTCGCTCAGCAACGGGATTGTGTTGATGGCGGCAGACAGAGGCTTACTGACTTTTGATGGTAAAAACTGGAACAGCTATCCTGGCAGTATCGGTTTCACCCGCTCGTTGCATGCTGTGAGCGACACCCTGATTTTTACTGGTTCAGATATGGATTTCGGGGTTTGGCGTACCTCAGAAGACCATGTTCTGCATTATACTTCGCTCTATCCTTTCAAGGATGAGGTGCAGGAAGTGAATGAGGAGTTTTGGGGAACTTATTACCTCGACGACAAAGCAGTTTTTATCTCATCAAAGAACCTTTACATTTACAAAAACAGCCAGCTAACCCGGTTAAGCGCCCCAAACAGGTTCAGCAGCAGTTTTACCGCGGACAACAAACTGTACGTTGTTGACGAAGGAAAAGGCCTTTTCCTCTTTGAAGGACTGGATCTGAAACTGGTTTTTGCTTATCCTGAAGGAATGAATTTCGAAATCAAAGGCCTTTATAAAGCGCATGATACCCTGATGGTGGTATCGAAAGATGCGGGTATTTTTAAAATTAAAAACGGCAAACCTGTTCAATTGAACAACAACTTGTCGGAACTGATGAGGCAGGCCAAAGTATTTAGTTTCACCAGCCTGGACGAAGAGTATCTGGCCTTTGGAACAGTCATCAAAGGCTTGTACATCACTGATAAACAGGGTCATATCGTTCATCACATCAACAAATACAAGGGTTTGCTGAGTAACACCATCCTCACGCTGCATTATTCCGAAGGCGGTAAGCTATGGATTGGCCTCGACTACGGCATCGCTGTAATGGATATGCAGCACAGGATCAATTATGTGTATGATTTCAGAGGCGACTTTGGAACAGGCTATACTGCCCTGCTGAAAGAGGATGTTTTTTACCTCGGAACCAATCAGGGATTGTATCAGGCAGGATGGCAACAGCTGAACAATGACAAAGAGTATTATAGTTTTTCGCTGATACCTGGCACTGCCGGGCAGGTTTGGATGGTAGAAAACATTCAGGATGAAGTGTTTATTGGCCATGATCGTGGTTTGTTTGTGCTAAAAGACGGAAAATTGAACCAACTCAGCGAGGAGCGCGGGTTTTGGAATGCCGCTTTGTTTGGAGATTACCTTCTTTTTGGAAACTACAATGGCATTTCTGTTTTTCAAAAAAAAGATGCTCAATGGAGCTTTTGGAGAAAAATGGAACTCATCGCCGGTTCGTGTAATCAGCTGATCGTTCAGCCTGACAGCATGCTTTGGGTAAATATCCCAAACTTTGGTGTGATTCGTGCAAAGCTGGATGCAAATCTCTTTCCTGCAAATCGCACCATCTTTCCTGAAAACTCCTTTGAGGGTGATGAAGTTTATTTGAGCAGTGACAATGAAGGAATTCATGTGCTTACCAATATGTTTCACTACACTTTTGATGCCTTGGAACAGACGTTTAACAAACGCGATAAGCCAACGCTAAAGCCGTCAGCAGCTGGTCTGCTGCCTGGAATTTATCAACCAAAACCATTGCAGGGAGAATATGCCTTTTTCCCAATCCACAATGGCTTCGCCCTTCAGGCCAACCACCTCGAACCACAAGCCGGCTATCAGGGCGTGCAACTTGTACTGAAAGCGATTCAGGCACTCAACAACAGCGAAAGCGAACATTATCAGGATGATGCTACCATACCTTACCGGCTCAACAATCTTCGTATCGAATGCATTGTCCCCAATCAGGAGCATGTATTGTATCAATATCGCCTCAACGATGCTGCTGAATGGAGTAAATGGAGCCCCGATAATACCTTTGAATTTTTGAATCTGAAACATGGGCGCTACAAATTGCAGGTTCAGGCTTCAGTTGAAGGCAATGCAATTCCCGGCCAGATCATCACCTTCCGCATTTCCGCCCCCTGGTACTACAGCTGGTATGCCATGGTGGCCTATTTTGCCCTTTTCGTGCTCCTGATTTATTTTCTCCGCTATTGGCAATCACTTACCCTCCGCAAACAAAAGAAACTCCTGCTGCTTAAAAAACAACAGGCCTTGCGCGAGCAAGCCGAAAAACACCGCGAAGAGATCGGAAAACTTGAACAGGAACGCCTGCTGTCAGAAAACGAAGAGCTTAAAAAACAACTCAAAAGCAAAACAATCGATCTTGCCGGCAAGGCAAAGGAGAATGATGATAAAAACCGACTGCTGCTGACGCTCAAAGAAAAATGTACACGCGCACAAAACAGTCAGGGTGCTGCCGGTCAGCACTGGGGCGAGATGCACCGTCTCATTGATGCGCACCTCAAAGTGGACGACAATATGTTTGATCTTCAGATGAATGAACTTCACCAGGATTTGTTTAAAAAACTGAAGCAACGGTTTCCTGATTTGTCGGGCAACGACCTGAGGCTGTGTGCTTATCTGAAAATTGGTCTCAACTCAAAGGAAATTGCTGATATGCTCAACATTCAGCCATCAAGTTCTTATATCAGCCGTTCGCGTTTGCGAAAAAAACTGAAGCTAAGCCCCGAAGAGGATTTGTATGACTTCTTAAACGGGATTTAAAGCTGTTTTTCGTGCAATTATATATCTAAATCCCTGCCAACCAGCTCTTAAACTGTGTCGTTTTCTCGCGGCTGATGATGATGTCTTCGGGCGTTTTTACCTTCAAACGAAGCAGTAATCGGTTGTTGAAATAGATCTCTGCTGTTGAGATGAACTTTTTCTGAACGATAAACTGCCTGTTGGCCCGAAAAAACAGCTGCATGGGGAGACGTTTTTCAATCTCGTCGAGGGTTTCTTCCAACACAAATTGTTCCTTTTCAACTACGGCATAAACGATCATGTTTTGAATGTAGAAGAAGGCTATTTGCTCACAGGCCAGTGGAATCAGGCGGTCATTTTGATAGCAGATAAACCCTGGATACTAAACGGAGTGTTGAAATATTGAAGCTACCAGACAAAATAAAGTTATGACATCCAAAATTCGCAGCAAAATAGCCCTTCGGATAAAAGGTCAAATGTAACAATTGTATGGCCTCCTGGTGTCCCCGGAGCGCTTCGGCAGCAAATGCGGGTGCTACAGGAAAATAAAAAAAGCCGCATCGTGAGATGCAGCTTTTCTGTTTTTTATTGCTCGAAGACTAGTAAAACAGTTTCCTGTTGTCTTCGATCGTCGAAATTTTCTCCAGGGCTCTGAAATAGGCATTGTTCCGTACGGCAGATTCAAAGCTGTTTTTGCCTTCATTCACCACCTGATCAAGTTGCGTTGGCAAAGATGCTACCGAAACATTGTTCACCTTCACCGCAAAGGCTGCTGTTGAACCGGCGATGGTGGCAAAACTACCTGAAGGAAGCGTAAAGATCTTTCCGATCACCTTGTTTTCCTGACCAAAATTAAGCAACATCCTGCTGTCGAATGTCAGGTCAGCATTTTCAACCTGAGTTTTAAGATCGGAGGCAATCCGGTTAAGGTCTTCGCCCGATGACTTCATTTTTTCTATTACATATTCGCCTTTTTTCTTGTTCAGAACTTGTGGTTGAATAGTTTCTTTCAGGTCGGCAAGTTCAGGGATGCCTTTATCTGTTTTCTTTGTAAGCAGTGCGATTACAAAAACATTGTCGAGGTCGAAAATGGTAGAAACATCGCCCACGCCGGTGTTTTCATCAAAGGCCCAGCGAACCACCTGACGCGGATTTTCAATGCCAGGAATGCGGTTACTCATTTCACGCAAAGCAGGTGCAACGCGTTTGTTCAGGCCATCGGCTTCAATGGTTCTGTTAAAGGCTTCAGCGGTTTTATTTTCAGTGGCAAACTTACTTGCCTTTGCAAAAATATCCTGATATGTTTTGGTGCTGGGTGTTACCAGATAGGTGATTGTTGCCAGCCTGATGTTCTTTTTAGGTTCTTTTTTACCGGTAACTTCGATTACATGGAACCCAAAGTCAGTTTCTACAAGGCCGATGCTTCCAATTTTGTTGTCGAGTACAAACTGATTGAATGCAGGTACCATTTGGCCGTCTTTAAACCAGCCAAGATCACCATTGTTGGTCTTGGCACTGCCGTCATCGCTGAGACTGCCAGCGAGTTCAGTAATTTTTGCAGGACGTTTTTTTACTTCATTGAGCAAACTGTCGGCCATCGACCGCGCTTGTTCTTTGGTACGTTTAGCTTCACTGCGCATGGCACCTTCGTAAGCGATGAGGATATGGTTGGCTTTGAGAGAGTCGCTGCGCATGCTCACATCAACCAAACGGGTGACTTTATAGGCTCCTTCTTCAAAATATGGTCCGTAAACATAACCCGGCTCCTGATCAAACATCACTCCTTCGAGACTAACGGGAACTGCATCGCGGGTAAGCCAGCTGCTGTCATACTTGGTTTCGGAGTTGGCATTCACAAAACCAGCCACATTGGTGGTATTGCGGAACTCTTCAACCAGTGACTGTATTGTGTTCTGAGCCTGGCGATTATCTTCGGGTGAAGCAACAATATCAAACACAACATACTCAATGTCGCGCATGGCTTCACGTTCAAAGCTCTTTTTATTTTCTTCGTAAAACGCTTCGTAGTCAGCGTCGGTCAGCTTTACAAGCGAATCAGAGATGGTGGCATAACGAACGCCGGCAAGTGACACCTGTGCTTTATCGTTTTTGTCGTGATAGCTAAGCTCGGCCAATGCTTTCGGCATGTGATAGCTCTTGGTAATGAGATTTTGATATTTGGTACGAAGCCTGTCTTCTTTGATATAACGTTCAAAAACCAGCCATTGGTCTTTGGCAGCTTGCTGCATATTGTCGAGGTTTTGAAGGTAGTTCATCACAAGATCCCTGTCAAAGGCACCGGTTTCAGGGTTGGTGAAGTTGCTGATCACGGCCGGATGGGGGTTAGAACCCTGAATCTGATCGAAAAGCTCTTCGGTGGTTACTGTCAGACCAAGACGGTCGTATTCTTCCTGCATCACGAGATCCTGAATCATTTGGTTCCAGGTTGTTTCCCTGATTCTGAACAATTCATCCTGCGGCAAACGGTCGGTCTGACGCTGTTGTCTCGTTGCTTCAACATTGTCCTCAAACTTGCGGTTGAAGTCCTGAATGTTAATCGATTCTCCGTTAACGACGCCAATATTGATTGTCTGACGTTTATTTCCTTTGGCAAAGTCACCCAGAATGAAGGCAGCCAGCGCTAAACCTATCACCACTACCAATAAACCTGAGCGTTGTCTGATTTTTCCAATTACGGCCATAATTTTTCCAATTTTTAAAAACAGGGTGCAAAGGTACAACAGAAAGTTTATCTGTGAAAATAAAACATGCATTAAATGCAATTGTTGATAAAGGAATTAAGCAATTGAACCAAAGCACGATCTGTGTTGATAAGTTTTGCCTTGCCGGAGCTTGTTTCAGCGCCACGGATGTTGATTCCTGAAAGAGCTTCAGGATTCCAGTGTGAGCTTTACCTCAAGCAGCTTATTGCCTGTAGCCTTGATAATTGTAAACCGGTATGGTTCAATCAGAATTTCTTCTCCAAGCGCGGGAATGCTTTCGTGGTGGTGGATGATAAAACCTGCCAGCGTTTCATAGTCCTCTGATTCAGGGATATCTAATTCGTATGCTTCATTGAGGTAATCGATCTCGAGTCGGCTCGAAAACAAAAAAGATGTTTCACTAAGCTGCTGCTCAACGGTTTCTTCTTCGTCGTATTCATCTTCGATTTCACCAAAAATTTCTTCCATCACGTCTTCCATTGAAACGATACCTGAAGTGCCGCCAAACTCATCAACCACCACTGCGATGCCTTGCCGCGACTGAGTGAAACGGCTCAGCAACCTGCTGGCAGCAAAGGTTTCGGGGTAGATCTCGATTTTTCTTAAAACTTCTGCAATGCTTCCCGGACGTTTAAACATATCATAGGAATGCACATAACCGATGATATTGTCGATGCTTTCGTGGTAGACCAATATCTTGGAATGTTTTGTTTCGGAGAATTTTGCCAACAACACACTGAGCTCTGCGTCAACCGGAATGGCTTCAATCTCGGTTCGGGGAATCATACACTCTCTGAGTTTAATGTGTCTGAACTCCATCGCGTTTTGGAGGATCTGAACATCGTGGCTGATTTCTTCCTTTTGCTCCTCACTGGCCGAATAATCCTTGATGTATTCGTCAAGGTCGATCGAGCTGAATTTGTAAGCATCGTGGTCGAGCTTGAGTCTGAAAAACTGCCTGAGTAAAAATTCTGAGATGCCGATATAAATGATAATCAACGGATACAACAAAATGTAGAGTAATCCTACCGGCAGAAAAAAGGTTTTCAACAAACCGTTGGGGTTAATCCTGAAAATGACTTTTGGAATAAATTCGGCTACGATGAGGATAAGCAGTGTTGAGATAAGAGTTTGCGTTAGCACGACCATGAAACTGTTTTCGGCCATCACAGGAAGCCATTCCTTGATTTTCGGTTCCAATAATCCCGCCATTGCGATGCCATAGATAACAAGTGCGATGTTATTTCCGAGCAACATGGCTCCTATAAACCGGGAGGGATTTTTGAAAAAACGGTTCAGAACTCTTGAATAAGCAGTGTTTTTTTTAATTTCAAGTTCAACTTTGAGTCTGTTGGCACTAACAAAAGCAATTTCCATCCCCGAGAAAAAAGCTGAGAACAGAAGTGTTATGGAAATTAATTGCCAGTCAGTCATGGGTGCAGAGGTCTTTTTTTGTTGCCGTCGGCCTGCAAAGATACAGTAATTGAATTCAAATCAGCAATTTCGGCAAAGCAGCATTCAAAGGTTTAATAGTCTTCGTTTTCATCTACTTCTATCGTGGCTCTGATGTTGTGGATGGTTCGTGAGGCGAAATCTTCGGTTGCAATAAGACTGTCGCCATAAACAGTTTTTTCGGGTGAGGTGATTTTTACGAAAGCGCGGGTATAAATTTTCCTTGTTTTTTGGTTCCAGAAAAGGGTTTGGGTTTGAAGCATTTCGAGAGTCCTGAAGTTCTCCACTTCCACTGAGTCGCGTGCAATCATCAGCTGACTGCTTTCTTTGCTGATACCATAGCGGGCACTGATTCTCGACGAAAGTTGTTGCAGTGAATCAAAGAAAAAGGCTTCAAAACCTTCCGGAAATTCTATCGTAGGATCGCTGCCTTCAGTCCTGTACATCAGGGGTGCCTGCAATTTCATGCTCACTTTTCCTGAGTCGCTGCGGTAATAAATGATTTCGTTAGCTGTTACAGCAGCCAGGGTGTCTTCTGCCGTGATTTCCTTTACAACGGTGAGCGAGTTCTCACAAGCAAACAACATCATACTGAAAAGCATCAGCATGATGTTGTAAATTTTATTCAGGTAGGGACAACTTCCTGTTTTTGAGTACATTATTTTGATGCCCTGACAATGGTTTCTTCCCTGAACCAGCATTCGATCGTGTAGGATTTTCCTTCTTCATAACCATGGAAAAAGATGGTTTCGAGCGATGGAAAATATACCGAATAGGTTGAAATACGCTTGTTGGCAGCCTCTGTTTGTGATTCGTCGGCCCTTTTTGCCTGGTTGTATTTATCAACAGCTGCCCAATAGGCTACACGGCTGGTAAATTCGTTGTTTCCGCAGTCTTTGGCGCTGGCGGCATACATATCTCCAATGGTAATGTAAGGTGCGCCATCAGCAGGTTTTAACTCAATTGCCTTTAAAGCCATTTGCCGTGCTCTTGGGTAATTTTTAACTGCCCTGAGCGTTTCAGCCAGCAATTTGTATGAACTGTGAGATTTGTCCGGGTCTTCCGATTTGGTTGCTTCCTCGAAATAAGGTATTGCCTCACTGTATTTTTCTTCCTTCAGAAGTAAACGACCAATATTGTAGGCTGATTCCGGACTGGGTTCCAGCTTGTGAAGCTGTACACTGGCTTTCAGGTAGAGCGGGTCTTCCTGGCAGCTTCTGCGATCGAGCAGGTTGGTAATCTTTTTGAGTAAATCAGTATCATCCGGATTCTTGGCCATTTTGTTGCTGTAAATCCGCACAAGGTCGGGACATGAGGCAAATGGCTCAAAGGTAGCATCAATATTTCCTTTGAAATTTTTGTAGTTTTCAACCCACTTGGTGTCGCCGGCTTTGTTAAGCTTTACGATGTTATGATCCAGGATGTCGATTACCTGATCGTAAACATCCACAATCATGGCACTATCGAGCTTGGCTTTGCGAGCCATTTTGATAACCGACCTGAAATAATAGATCAACACTGTGCCATCAGAATCATCTCCGTCTATTTCGACAGATTGCTTCAGGATGTTGTAGGTTTCTTCATACCGCTCCTGATCATAGGTTGAAAGGTCAACGCCTTTGCGACCTAAAATGGCTGCCTGTTGCGATTTGCCTGTTTTGAAATGGTTAGGGAAGTATTGCAAACGTTGGTCATATACCATCATGAGGGTGTCGACAAGTTTATCCCTGACAGCAGCAACTTTTTCGTTTTCAATACGATATTGCATGATCCTCACACCATCAACATAAGTGTTTTCGCTGGCCATCGGACAGTTTTGAAACACCCATCTCCAGGGTCCAATAATATCTTTGATAACCGGTGAGGTATAATCACTGGCTTTCCACTGCTTCAGAAATTCGCGGTAAAGACTGATGTTAATAACACAGGTGACACTGTCTTCGCCGTATTTGCTAACTTTTTCCTGTGGAAGCAAGGTGCTGAAGCCATCTGCTTTGACTGAAAGTGGCAGGCTCAGGATGACTGCAAACAAACTCAGCAGAATTTTGGTTAAGGCTTTTGATTTCATGCGTAAAAATATATATGATTAAAAAACTAATTGTACCTGCTCTTTACAAACCATCTTTCATAAATTGATAATCCAAAAGTAAAATTCACAAAGGTTTCTCTGATCAGTTTATCCGACAGCGTGCCCCTGCGACCTACCTCAAGGCTGAGATCAATGGTTGTCAACGAACGTGGTAATGGTAATCCCATTCCAAAACTTATGCCAAACTCATTGATGGGGTGTCCGTTGATTTTCAGATAGGTTTGATTATATCTTGCGCCTGCACGGTAAGTCACTCGTTTCCAATAGCCTGAAATCGAAGTGTGGTTAGGTGTGTATTGACCTCCTGCTGCGATATTCCAACTGTTTATAAGCGAATCCTTCAGGTTAAAGAGTTCATATTTTTCCCAGTTTTGCCAATTAAAGTCGATGCCGGCCAACCATTTATCTGTTTTTTCGTAGGCAATACCGATGCCGGCTTTGGGTGGGAGTAACAATGTTCCCTCTTGCTTTGGAGAATAAAAAATCGTGTCGAGCACATATTCAATCTCGCCGTTTAAGCCGCCAAATTGCGACTGAACAAGGTATTCGCGATTGACATTCAGGTTCATTTGCTGACCAAATGTTGCCCCCAGGTGCAGGTAACTCTTTTCGGAAAAAGGAATACTGTAGAGCAGGCCGTAGTCGAGCGAGAAATCGTTGGCCATCACACGGCTTTCAACTTTGGTGGTGGCCATGTGTGTTGAGTCGGGGAAATATAGAAAGGAGGCTGTGGTACTCTTTCCAAAGGTGTAATTGAAATTAAGCCCTAACGAAAGATTTTTTGAAACCTTGAATGCGTTGCCAAAATACAGCTGATTCAACCCCCCTTTTCCTTCATAGCTTTTGTTGTAGGCAATGCCTTGCTCAGAAACACCCGGAACAACTACGTTAAAACCGATACGGCTGGCCGGAATGAGTCCGATACCGGTTCTCCACCATTTTGTTACAGGAAATCCGGCAGAAAAGTAAGTTAGTCCTGCTGTATTACCACTTTCAGTTTGGCTTGCTGTGGTGTAGGTCACTGCTGTGGCATTGAAGCCCACGTTAAACAAAAAGGATAGGGAGTCAAAACGGGCGTAGGTGGCCGGATTGGCGGGGTTCACAAAACGATTGCTTGAAATGGCATTGCCGATACCTCCCATGGCTTGTTGCCTTGCATTGGGTGATCGGGTGGCAATGTTGCCAATACCAAATCTTGAATAAGGTGAATCAATCCCGGATTGAGCCAGCGCTCCAAATCCAAGTTGTGATAAAAGAACAATGAACAGGCTTAGTTTTCTCAATTTATCCAATCTGATTATAATCCATTATGACTTTCAAGCCCTCGATGACAAGATTTGAGGCTGCAAAGATGCTAATTCTAAACTTTTTATCAAAATATTTATTGTCTCCGCCACCCATTAGTACTGTTAAATCTTTGTAAATATGCTGATATTCACCAATTATACCTTCCATTTCGGCTTTCACACCCCAATAAACACCAGCCTGGAGTGAGGTGGTGGTGTCAATCCCGGTGAGTGCTACATCCGCCTCAAGGCTTGCAAGCGGCAACTTACCGGTAAACTGGTTCATTGCCATAAACCGCATTCTGAGTCCGGGGCTGATACTTCCGCCTTTGTATAGTCCGTCGGCGAGTAAAAGGTCGTAGGTGATGCAGGTGCCGATATCAATCACCAAAACATTTCGGCCTGGAAATCGATTAAAGGCAGCAGCTACTGCAGCAAGGCGGTCAGGACCAAGAGTTTGTGGGCTGGCGTAACCAACCTGGAAGGGGAGGCTGAGGCCTGCATGCAACAGCTCGGTATGACAAATCGATGAAAGATTGGGGATGAAGGATTCAGGAAGGGGCTTTACACTGGCGACAAGGGCTGCCGAAGGTTTGCCTCTTTTGATAAACAGGTTTTGAAGATCTTTTTGCTCGTTTTCATCGAAATAAATGATCTCGAGCAGGGTATCTTTGTCGAAAAGCGCAGCCTTCGAATAGCTATTTCCAATATCCACAGCAAGTTGCATCCGGTGTGATTTTTTCTTTTCAGGCGGCAAAATTACTTAGATTGTTCCTGTGACAGGATTTTTTTTGAAAAATTTTCCAACATTAAGAAAAGTTGTATATTTGCAGCCCCATTTCAATGGTACCATAGCTCAGCTGGTAGAGCAACGGACTGAAAATCCGTGTGTCCTTGGTTCGATCCCGAGTGGTACCACATCAAAAGCCTTCAACCGAAGGCTTTTTTTGTTGGTGTAAATCCTGCTATTGTGTTGAATCATTCCAATTACAACCGTTTGCACATGAAGTTTCTTTGAAGGTTTTGCCCGTGTGTCAACTTTTTCACCAACTAGCACTATCTTTGTAGTGGTGAAAGCATTTTTGTTCGTTACCCTGTGTTTTACTGTGATTACTACCAGGTACGTAAAACATTGCTTATCAATATTGTACATGATTTAAATACGTAATATGAAAAGAATCTTAATCGTAACGGGAGGCGGCGATTGCCCTGGCTTGAATGCTGTGATCAGGGCCATTGTGAAACGTGCCTCTCAGGAAAAAGACTGGGAGGTTTTGGGAAGCATTCAAGCTTTTAATGGCGTGCTCTGGGAACCCAGTGAAATTAAACTATTAACACCGGAAGTGGTAAAAGGAATTCATTTTCAAGGTGGTACAATCATCGAGACAACCAATAAAGGCGGCCCGTTTGCCTGGCCGGTTAAAAATGCTGATGGCAGCTGGAGCGCGGTCGATCGTTCGGATGAAATGATCAGAAAAATACAGTACATGGGCATCGATGCTGTAATTAACATCGGCGGAGACGGCTCACAACGTATTTCACAAACTTTGTTCGAAAAAGGACTTCCGGTGATCGGGGTGCCTAAAACCATCGACAATGATTTGTCCTCAACCGACTCTACCTTTGGTTTTCAAACCGCAGTTGAAATTGCAACCGAAGCTGTTGATAAGCTTGTAACAACAGCGGCGAGTCACAACCGTGTTTTTGTTGTTGAGGTTATGGGACGTTATGCCGGCTGGATTGCCTTGAATGCAGCTGTGGCCGGTGGCGCCGAAGTGTGCCTTATACCAGAGTTTCCTTATGACCTGAATCTGGTAAAGGAAAAACTCGAGGCTCGTTTTACGCGTGGACGTGGATTCGCTGTTGTGGTGGCCTCTGAAGGCGCCCGCCGAAAAGACGGACAAATGGTCTTTGAAAAAAGCAGTGAGGTAGGTTACGAAAACCTTAAGCTTGGCGGTATCGGACGCCAGCTCATCAAAGAATTGAAAGATGCCGGTTTTGAACCGGATATGCGCGAAACAGTGCTTGGTCACTTGCAGCGTGGAGGTGTGCCAATTGCCTATGACCGGGTCCTTTCAGCACAATTTGGGGTCAAAGCTTTTGAAATGGCGATGAAGGGCGATTTTGGAAAAATGGTTTCATACCGTCATCCCTATTTCGTGTCAGTACCGTTGAAAGATGCCATTCTAAAACCCAATTTCGTTACACTTGACAATGCCCTCGTGAAGACAGCCAGCGGACTGGGAATTTCATTGGGGATCGATCTTAACAATCCTTAATATCTTTCGGCCATGAAAATTCAAGTAGTGGCTACAGCACGCCAACTTTCGGCGGTGCCGACTGAAAACAAAACAGTGGTGGTGATCGATGTGTTGCGAGCAACCTCGGTCATCACCACTGCTTTAATGAACGGGGCTTCTGCTGTCTGGCCTGTTTCCTCTGCTGAGGAAGCCGGTAGGTTAGCTGAAAAATTTGCTCCTGGTTGGGCATTTCGCTGTGGCGAAAGGGAAGGAAGAAAAATACCCGGCTTTGACCTGGGAAATTCACCCCTTGAATTTACAAAGGATGTTGTTGCCGGGAAAAATATTATCCTGACAACGACCAATGGAACGGTTGCCATTCAACAAAGTCATGCTGCTTCCAGACTCTATATAGTTTCTTTCCTAAACCTCAGTTTTGCAGCCATGAAGCTGGCTGAATTTCAGGATGAACTTCTGATCGCCTGTTCAGGTACCAATGACCTTTTTTCAATGGATGATGCTCTCTGCGCAGGAATGTTGATTGACACAATCAGTCAGTTTCAGCCATTACAGGTGGATGATCTGGGTTTAACATTGCAGTCTTTTGCCAGGCAGCCTGGTAGCCTGTTTCAAAAGTTAAGGAATTGCTACCATCTCAACTACCTGCTTTCAATCGGGTATCGCGAAGATGTTGATTATTGCCTCCAAACCGACCTTTTTAAAGTGCTTCCAGTACTTCAAAACAAAACATATCTTTCGCTATAGTGCTGCTTTATTGTCTTTTAGATTGAAAAAAAGTCTTCAGTAACTGACTGCTTTCTTCTGCCATCAACCCTTGCATAATGGTTGTTTTGGGGTGTAATACCTGTTTTTCCATCCGAGAAAAACCCATTTTGGGATCGTCGGTCGCCCACACCACTTTGCTGACCCGCGCATGACTCAGAGCTGCAGCGCACATCAGGCATGGTTCCAGACTTATATATATGGTGCAGTTTTCGAGGTATTTACCCCCTAAAAAATTTGAAGCTGACGTGATGGCCAACATTTCGGCATGGGCTGTTACATCGTGCAGAGCCTCTGTTTGATTGTGCGCCCGCGCAATTATTTTCCCTTCACATACAACCACCGCTCCAACGGGGACCTCATCCTCTTTGAAGGCCAGGGATGCTTCTTTTAGAGCCTCTTTCATGAAATGCTCATCGGAATTTACACTGAGTGTCATCTTGCTCTGAATGATGAAGGTTAATCTTGTTTTATGAAACTGATAGTCTGGTTAATGCCAGTGCTTTGCAGCTGAAGGATGTAGTTTCCATTCTTTAAATTCGACACCGGAACAAGAAACTTGCCTTGATTCAATCCGCCAATAACCGACTTTCCAATCAGTTTGCCATCCTGACTGTAAATGGTACAATGAAGCGTTTCAGCTTTAACATAGCTTGTTTCCACCGTTAAATAATCTTTGGCAGGATTGGGGTAAACACGGATGTCGAGCACTGTTTGATTTTCCTCTTGTGAAGTATAAACATCTACATCCCAGTTTGTTGTAAACATTCCTCTGCCATGTGAGGCAGCGATTACCGTCAGGTCGTTTTCGCGCAGGCGAAGCATGTCAACTCGCACGTTCCCCATGCCTTCAGGTGCAGGAATCCATTCGGTGGAGGGTTCATGAAGCATATTTGTAGTCCAGATGCCTGTTTCGGTTGCGAGCATGGCCTGAGCCGGATTTAGGGGATGATAAATAGCCCAGCGGATGGGCATATCAGGGAGATTGCCTTCGCATTCGTACCAGTTGTTACCACCGTCGAAAGTTTGCCAAACGGACGAAACGCCATAGTTGGAAAATGTAACCAGCAAAGTGTCGTCAGTTGGGCCGATAGCGACCGATGAGATGTTGGCAGTGGGAAAAGCTGGTGAGCCAATGTCGGTTACGATTGGTTGCGAATGGGCATTTTCAACCTTGTACAAACGGCCCGATTGAGTGCCAACAATCAGTGTGGTTGTGCCGGACGGAGAATGGGGGGAAAAGCCTACAAACGAAAATGGCGCTGTATTGGCTGTGCCCAGGTTGATCTCACTCAAGCCCGATTCACCTCCAATTCCACTGATCCTGACCAGCTTACCTGCATTGGAGCCGGAAAAGCCAACCGCATTGGCATACAGGGTATTGGTGCGGTAATCATAATCGGCAGGTGAAACAAAGGTACCATTACCAGCATCAATGTAATCAAAATTGCTGTTGTTTTTGAAGACGTAATAGCTGTTATAATACACAGATGTAATGTAGAGGTTGGGCTCATTTTGATCCCAAAAACAATAGGCGCCATCACCACCGCTAATCATATCGTTGATGCTAAGTGTGTTGGCCGTGAATTTCAGACTGCCGTTGTCTTGCAGTCCACCGACAAACTGTTCGCTGCCGGCAATGGGATTTAAGGCGCAGCTGTAAAACTGCAGGCTGTTAAAGGCTTGGTTTCTTTCGGTGAAGGTAGGTATTGAAAGGTGTGCATTGTCAGAATAAAACAGTCCGCCATCGCTCGAAAAAATGGCTTGCTGCGGATTTCCTGGTCTGAACTGAATATTGTGCTGATCGGCATGAACATAGGCATCACCGCCGCCGGAATACATAAGCGACCAGTCAGAAATTTGAGTCCAGTTTTGGCCACCGTTGGTCGACTTCCAAAGGTCCAACCCGCCTGTAAAGAGGTGATTTGGGTTTAGGGGGTCAACTTTGAGCACAAATGCATGCCATGCCAGGGTACTCCAGCTGTTTGACGGAATGTTGACAGACGTCCAGTTTTGGCCGCCGTCAATGGATTTGGCCATATACCTGCCACGGTAGTAGTTGAAGCCATCGTTGTAACCGGCGGCAAACTGAGCATAAACAACCGAGGGGTTTGAAGGAGAAGCAGCAACCAGCGTTCGGGCTGGAATGTTGTAATAGCTTTGCGATTGAATCAGACTGTTGTAATAGGTATAAGCAGTCCAGCTGCCGGGAGTCCCAGCATCGGACCATAGGATAACAGCACCACCCTTCAGGTCGGTGTTTTCCATCGTTCCGACAAAGATACGGTTGTCTGCCGTGATTTCAATTTGTGCAGGGGCATAAGGTTTTCCTGTCAAACCCGGAATTTCGGGAAGCACTTGCTGCCAGGTGTCACCGCCATCGGTTGAGCGGTAGAGGCCATCGCTTGGCTGGCTTTGATGCACACTGCCCTGATACTCGCCTGAAACCACAGCGGCATAAAGAACACTCTGACCATTTTCGCTGCGCACTTTCACATCGGTCACATAGGAAAAGTCGGCAGTGGAGGGTAGCAATTCCCAGGAAAAACCGCCATCGGTACTTTTCATCACGCCCATTCCCAGTCCTGAAGATTCGCGATAGATCACCCTTGCCGTTTGCGCCTCACCGGTTCCGGCATAGAGGGTCATCGGTTCGTTGGGATCGTAAGTCAGCGAGCTAATGGCCAGATTTGGCATCAAATCACCAATAGGCTCCCAGTCAGAAGCTGTGTTGGTGATGTCGAAGGTATACCAAAGGCCACCGGTGATGCCGGCAGCAAAAACAGCTTTGTGTTGAGGGTCGTTGGGATCGAACATGATCGCCCTGCTTCGACCGCCCATATCAGCGCGGGTTCCGTTCCAGCTTAGCGAAGGATTCCGGAAGCCTGCTGCTTCAAGTTTCCTGGTTTGCTGATAGGCCTGGTATTGCCGCTTCAGGGGTACATATCCCAAAGCCGGATCGAGGGTTTGAAAATAGTTTTGAATGGCAGCAACATCGGGCCGGTCGGCCTTGGGAATGTCTTGGAGCCTGACGCCCGGTTCAGGGATTTTTTTCATTGATAAATGAAGCCAGGCTTCAAATTGGTGCCTTCGGTCGGCCGTGTTATTTTCTGGCCATAAACTGATCACGGATGCAATTACCAGGAGCAACATCAGTAGCGGCAAGAGTCTTTTTGCTGTCATGAAAAACCGATTTTGCAGCAAATGTAGGGATTATCTTTCTGCTGTGGTTTTGTGGCAATGCCCTTGTCAATGGTTTTAATGGGCTTCAAGCCAGTTTTCACCGGTGTTGATTTCGGTTTCAACTGCAACCGAGAGTGGAAGCGCATCACGCATACATCTGGATACCAATTCTTTTAATTTGCCGATTTCATCGCGCCGGGCATCAAAAACTAACTCATCATGCACCTGAAGAATCATCCTCGACTGCAACTTTTTCTCTTCAATTTCGTGTTGAATGCTGATCATCGCAATTTTGATCATATCGGCTGAAGTACCTTGAATAGGTGCATTGATGGCGTTGCGTTCGGCAAAGCCCCGAACCACACTGTTCGAAACGTTGATGTCGCGGAGCATCCTGCGTCGTCCAAGCATGGTTTCAACATAACCCTGGTTGCGTGCACGTTCAATTTGTTCGTTCATATACGATTTGATGCCCGGATACTCCCTGAAGTAGCTGTTGATGATTTGAGAGGCTTCGCTGCGGCTGATGCCCAGGCGTTCGGATAATCCAAAGGCTGAGATGCCATAGATGATACCAAAATTGACCATTTTGGCATTGCGACGCATTTCTTTTGTAACATCTTTTAAATCAACATTATAAACCTTTGAAGCTGTAGCAGTATGGATATCAAGACCTTGGTTGAATGCTTCGATCATGCCTTTGTCGCCGCTCAGGTGGGCAATGATACGCAGTTCGATCTGTGAGTAATCGGCCGCCATGAGTGTAAAATGGTTGTTTCTTGGAACAAAGGCCTTTCTGATTTCCCTTCCACGTTCGGTTCGGATGGGGATATTTTGCAGGTTGGGATTGTTTGAACTCAGGCGACCTGTGGCTGCCACAGCCTGGTTATAAGATGTGTGAATGCGGCCGTCACGCGGATTGACCAGATCGGGGAGGGTGTCAACATAGGTTGATTTGAGTTTTGTAAGCGATCTGTAATCGAGTATTTGCTGAATGATGGGGTGGCTGTGAATCATCTTACTCAACACTTCTTCACCGGTGGGATATTGTCCGGTTTTGGTTTTTTTGGCGTTTGTTGTCAGTCCCAGTCTTTCAAACAGTATTTCGCCCAGTTGTTTAGGCGATCCTATGTTGAAATTTGTTCCGGCAAGCTGATAGATTTCTTCTTCCAGCTGAACGATTTCAGCCTCAAGTCCTTTGCCAATCTGTCGCAGGGTTTCTGTGTCAATACGCACGCCTTCGGCTTCCATGCCTGCCAAAACCGGGACCAAAGGCATTTCAATTTTCTCAAAGAGTTCCTTGAGCTGCAGTGCTTCGAGCATGGGTTCAAAAACCAATTTCAGTTGCAGCGTAATATCAGCATCCTCGGCTGCGTACTCTTTCAGCGCTTCGGGCTCGGCATCACGCATCGAACCCTGGGTTTTGCCTTTTTTTCCGATCAGAGTTTCTATGGATACAGGGCTGTAGTTCAAATAGTTCTCTGCAAGGACGTCCATGTTGTGACGCTGATCGGGTTCCAGTAGGTAGTGAGCGATCATGGTATCAAAAAGGGGTCCTTTCACCTGAATATCATACCAGCTCAGAACCGAGATGTCGTATTTCATGTTTTGGCCAATCTTCAAAATACCTGTGTTTTCGAAGAATGGTTTAAAGTGGGATAAAATCTGTTGACATTCGTGATAATTTTCTGGCAAGGGCACAAACCAGGCTTTGGCGGGCTCGGTAGCAAACGACATGCCAACAAGCTCTGCAGTGTGGGCATCGATGGCAGTGGTCTCAGTGTCGAAACAAACAGATTGTTGTTTGAGAAGCCATGCTGCTAACTCTTTGATGTCGGCTTCATCCTTCACCAGGAGGTATTCGTGCGGGGTATCGGCCAGTGTTTTATGGCTGTTGTGTTGCAGCAAGGCAGCCGATTCATCGTCTAGCATACTGAAAAGGTCAGAGTTTGCTGAGTTTTTATTTTCCTTTGTAGCAGCTGCCTGCCGGTTGGCATCGTCGGTCATGCGTTTGGCAAAGGTTCGGAATTCGAGTTCATCAAACAGTACTTTTAACTTTTCCATGTCGGGTGGCACCAGTTTGAGCGCAACGGGGTCGAAGGCAATGGGTACATCGGTGATGATGGTGGCCAGTTGTTTTGATTGCAGGGCTGAAGCCTGATTGTTTTCGATGTTTTCGCGGAGTTTGCCTTTCAGTTCATGGATATTTTGAAGAAGGTTTTCGATTGAATCGTAGTCGGCAATGAGTTTGGAAGCAGTTTTTTCGCCCACACCAGGCACCCCTGGAATGTTGTCAGAGGCATCGCCCATCAGCCCCAGGATGTCGATCAGCTGGGTGGGGCGTTGTATACCATAACGCTCACACACTTCGGAGACACCCCAAATAACAGGATCCTCGCCTGCACGTGCAGGCTTGTACATCAGGATGTTATCGGTGAGCAACTGACCGAAATCTTTATCGGGAGTCATCATATAGGTTAGAAATCCCTGCTTTTCAGCCTCTTTGGCCAGTGTTCCGATCACATCATCGGCTTCATAGCCATCGAGCATCAGCAAAGGAATGTTGAAGGCTTTGATGAGTTCAACAATATAGGGAATCGACACAGCCAGATCGTCGGGCATTTTTTCGCGGTTGGCCTTGTAATCAGCAAAATCGGTATGGCGCTGCGTTGGTGCCATCGTGTCGAAAGCTACTCCTATATGGGTGGGTTTTTCTTTTTTTAACACTTCATACAAAGTGTTGGCAAAACCCAGTATGGCAGAGGTGTTGAATCCCTTGGAGTTGATACGTGGGTTTTTGTTGAGGGCAAAAAAGGCCCTGTATATCAATGCCATGGCATCGAGAAGGAAGAGTTTTGGACGTGATTCTGACATATGATTGCCTGATTAAAAAAGGTAAAAGTAAACATTTCGCTGAATGTGGCGAACGGAAGGTGAAGTGTGGTAAGTTAGCAGTGAGCAGCGAACAAAGTGATCAGTGAGTACTTGTAGTTCAATAGGGTCAACCCACCAACAATCAGCAAAAAAGCCCTGCTGTCGGGGCAGGGCTTTTGGAAAAGGGGTTGTTAATTGTTAACCAATGATTGGTTAAACTGTTAAGGTTTGTTCATTCAATTATATGCCTTCCTGAATGGCTTTTACGCCCGGAAGTTCTTTGCCCTCGATGTATTCGAGCATGGCGCCGCCACCGGTGCTTACATAGCTTACTTTATCGGCTAGGTCGTATTTGTTGACGGCAGCC